>NZ_CP073755.1:1521666-2207500 GCF_018255795.1 Exiguobacterium sp. PFWT01
ATCTCGAGGAACGACCTTTACAAAGTGAGAGCGAGCTTGTTCGAACGACTCTAAAATAGTCCGTGCTTTAACACTGTCTGTATGAAACTGATGCGCTTCGAGAAGTGCATAAATTTGTTCCATATCTTCATCGTTCAATTCTTTCACGACGGAGACGAGCTCCTCGTTGACGAGTCGATCGTACGCTTGATCCCCATAAATATATGCGACGCCACCTGACATGCCGGCTGCAAAGTTCCGTCCGACATCACCGAGGACGAGAACCGTTCCCCCGGTCATATACTCACATCCATGATCGCCGACTCCTTCGACGACTGCCGTCGCCCCGGAATTTCGAACGGCAAAACGCTCGCCGACGTGACCGTTAAAGAAGGCTTGTCCGCTCGTCGCTCCGTACAAGCAGACGTTTCCGGCAATCATTTGATTACTTTCATCAAACGGTGCATGTTTTTCAGAGATCAATGCTAATTTCCCACCGCTCAAGCCCTTCCCGATATAATCGTTGGCATCCCCGATGACAGAAATGGTGATTCCTCGCGGTAAAAATGCTCCTAAGCTTTGTCCGGCTGACCCACTGAGGCGAAGCGAGATGGTATCGTCCGCTAAACCGACCTGACCGTGAACTTTCGTCACTTCAAACCCCAACTGTGTTCCGACGGCACGATCGGTGTTTCGGATGCGACCGACGAAGAAGGTCGGTTGCAACGAGCTGATTGACCGTGAGACTGCCGGAATCAATTTTCGGTGATCATAGGAACGGTATGCCGGGTGAGCGACTTCTTCACGCTCAGGAAGTGGTGTCGACATCGAGAGCATCGGTGCTAAATCTAACCGTTTTGCTTTCGGATGTTTCGTCTTCCATTCACTTTCTTTGAGGAGATCTGTTCGACCAATCACGTCGTCTAATGATGTCACACCGAGTGATGCTAAAATTTCTCGTACTTCTTCTGCCAAGAACGTCATCAGGTTGACGACGTGTTCTGGTTTCCCCATAAATTTCTGACGAAGCACAGGGTCCTGTGTCGCCACACCAACCGGACATGTATCTAAATGGCATGCACGCATCATAATACATCCAAGGACGACGAGTGGCGCTGTCGCAAACGCAAACTCTTCCGCCCCGAAGATGGCAGCTAGGACGATGTCTCGCCCCGTCATGAGCTTTCCGTCCGTCTCAAGTGTGACTCTCCCCCGTAACCCGTTCAACGCGAGCGTTTGATGCGTCTCTAAGAGTCCAAGTTCCCAAGGAAGACCTGTGTGCTTGATTGATGTCTTTGGAGAAGCACCGGTTCCACCATCATATCCACTGATTACAATCGTATCGGCGTTCGCTTTCGCGACACCGGCTGCAATCGTCCCGACGCCTGACTTCGAGACAAGTTTGACACTGATTTTCGCCTTCGGATTCACATGCTTTAAGTCAAAGATGAGTTGGGCCAAGTCCTCAATCGAATAAATATCGTGATGTGGAGGCGGTGAGATGAGTCCAACCCCCGGAACGGATCCACGCACTTCGGCGACCCATGGGTACACTTTATTTCCAGGAAGTTGGCCACCCTCACCCGGTTTTGCCCCTTGCGCCATCTTGATTTGAATTTCATCGGCATGGTAAAGATATTCTGCCGTCACCCCGAATCGTCCGCTCGCGACTTGCTTGATGCGGCTGATGCGTTCGTTCCCGAACTCATCCGGGACGAAGCGGGCCCGGTCTTCCCCGCCTTCTCCAGAGTTACTTTTCGCACCGATCTGATTCATGGCGATAGCGAGCGTTTCATGCGCCTCTTTCGACAAGGACCCGAATGACATCGCGCCTGTCTTAAAACGGCGAACGATCGACGTGACTGGCTCTACTTCTTCGAGCGGGACAGGACGTTGTGTTTTAAATGTAAACAACTGTCGTATGAACTGTCCTGATGATTCATGCAGCTTCACATAAGCATCATAATATTTACGTTCATTCTCACGACAGGCACGTTGCAACAAATGAATCGTCTTCGGATTGAATGCATGTTCTTCTCCGTCTGCACGCCATTGGAAATCACTTCCCGCCTCGAGCGGACGATTCGTCGCATAGGCGGACGTATGGAGTGTTCTCGCTTCGTCTTCAAGTTCTTCAAATCCGATTCCAGACAGTTGGGACGTCGTTCCCCTGAAATGCGTCTCAATCAAATCACGATCTAATCCGACAGCTTCGAAAATTTGGGCCCCACGGTAGCTTTGAATCGTCGAGATACCCATTTTCGACATGATTTTGACGATGCCTTCGACAACTGCTTTTTGATACGAGCGAATGGCCTCTTCAAATGAATGCGCGATTTGTTCTCGTTCGACTAAGTCTCGTATCGTCGCATAGGCTACATAAGGATATACCGCATCTGCCCCATACCCAATCAAGGTCGCTGCCTGATGCACTTCTCGAACTTCACCGCTCTCACAAATGAGACTACAGTTCGAGCGCAAGTTCTCTCGAATCAAGTGTTGATGGACCGCACTCAGTACGAGGAGAGACGGCATCGCAATCCGTTCATTACTGACGAGACGGTCAGATAGGACGATCACGTTCGCACCATTTCGTACAATCTGGCTGACCTGTTGCAAAAGGGCTTCAAGCGACGCCTCTAAATCATTCGTAAACGTTGTATCGACTCGTTCGACCTTGAGCTTCTCGGCAAGTTGCTTGAGGATTGCCCCATCAATCATCGGATGATTCAACCACACACGTTTCGCGTGACCTCGTCCGGTATGGACCGGATCTCCTTGCGGACCAATCCAAGTAAACGTAGCCGTGACAATTTTCTCCCGTAACGCGTCGATTGGCGGGTTGGTCACTTGCGCGAAGTGTTGTTTGAAATAATGGAACAAGGAACGGGGCCGCGTCGAGAGCACCGCGATTGGTTGGTCATTCCCCATCGAGCCGATTGGATCTTTTTCGTCTTTGATTAACGGAACCATGTACTGTTCAATGTCTTCTTTCGTATATCCAAACGCACGTTGCACACGCCCGAGTTCAAGTAGTTCTTCTTCAACGACCCCTCGTTCCTCAATGGTCATCATCTGCTTTAGCCATTTGTGATAAGGCTCTGACTTCGCAATCGTCTCTTTGATCTCATGATCAGGGATCAATCGCTTTTCAATCAAGTCGATCAACAACAACTGTCCTGGTCTTAGACGTTGTTTAGATTTGACGTTCTCTGCGTCAACCGGGATGACTCCTGTTTCAGAGGAGAGAATCAATTCCCCGTCCAATGTTTCGACATAACGCATCGGACGCAAGCCGTTACGATCTAAAATTGCTCCGATTTGCCTTCCATCTGTGAAGACGACTCCAGTCGGTCCATCCCACGGCTCCATGATGGATGAATGATACTGGTAAAAGTCGCGCTTGAACGGTTCCATCTTTCCTTCGACAAATGGTTCAGGAATCAACATCATCGCCGTGTGGGCGATCGAACGACCTGTTCGTGTGAAGAATTCAAAAGCGTTATCGAGCATGGACGAGTCGCTCCCATCCTCTTGAAGCACAGGAAACAAGTGTTGAACGTCTTCGAATAAGTCTGTTGACGTGACCCCTTCCCGTGCTCGCATCGCATCGATATTTCCGCGAAGCGTGTTGATTTCCCCGTTATGGACTATCATGCGGTTCGGATGTGCTCGTTCCCAAGAAGGGAACGTGTTCGTCGAGAAACGAGAATGAACGATGCCGAACGTACTTTTGTAATGAGGGGATTGCAAATCCAAATAAAATGCTGCGATTTGATTTGGCGTCAACATCCCTTTATATACGATCGTTCTCGTTGACAGGCTTGCGATATATAGGCGTAATGATTCGACTTTTTCGATTTTCCGACGAAGTTCATAAAAGACGCGTTCATTCGCATCCTCGTCTAGGAATGGACATGAGATGAACCATTGATAGATGACCGGTTGTGTGACCCGCGCATGTTCCCCGATTTGCATCGGGTCGACAGGTACTTCACGCCATTCGATTGTCGAACAATCCAGTTCATCCGCCATCCGTTCCATCAACGTGATTTTTTCGTGAAGCTGATTCTCAGACGGCTGAAAAAAAACCATTCCGACAGCGTAACGACCGAGTGACGGAAGGTTCATGGTTCGCGTAAACAATTCGTGTGGAATCTCAGTCATGATACCCGCCCCATCACCAGCATCGATGACACCTTGTCCTCCTCGGTGCTCTAAATTACATAACATCGAGAGCGATTTTTGGACGATTTCATGTTTCTTTAGCCCATGTAAATTGACGTAAAGTCCAATCCCACACGCATCTTTCTCAAATTTTGAGTCATACAAACCAACTCGACTCATATCATCGACCCCTTTCACTCACAGTTTCGTAATTAACATTCTGTTCTAAATATTCTGAAAAATCAAGTGAGTTGCATGGATTTTTGCATAACAGGAATCGAATTGGATCATATTGAAAGCGTATACATGACTGTTATCAATGGATTTATCGTTTTTAGTTATGTTCGATAAAGAATAAATATCCATAAATATTATTTATTTATAGGTTCTTCAGAACATAAAAAAGGATATCCTGAAGATACCCTTTTCTTGATTATTGTTCTACTGTTTTACGTGGATGATGTAAAAACGATTTCGGACGTTTCCACAAAATCAAACCAATATACCCAATCGCAAGCAATGCGAGGGCGCTGACAATCACAACATAGAGTGTGCCTTCTTCGATTCTCGCAAAGATTCCGATATACGCCCAGACGAATACGAGTGGATAGATGAAATCATGATGCCACCACATAAAGAGAAGGGCAAGAATCACACCGACCATCAGCATAAGTGAGGTCCAGGCGAGTTCATCAAGACCTAACAGCGACGTGATCTGTTCCGTCTTCATCACAACGAACGTGTTGACGATGGTCGCGACTGATACCCAGCCGATGTAGATGGAGAACGGGAACCGATCGAGCCAGCTCGTAGACGTCCGAAAAGCGATATAATACAACCAGCACAGCGTAGCCAGGAACAACACCATGATGATCAGTGAGACGACAAACCATTCGTTCGTGAATGCCAATAGCCATAAACCATTCAGCACGCAAGAGACTAAAAATCCGGCTTTCATCCGCTCGGCTTGACGATTCGCCGTCGTACCTTTCTTCAACTGGAGCACCAACCAGACGAGTAACGCGACATAGATGACACCCCAAATCGAGAAAGCGTACCCTGCCGGCTTAAAGTAGATATCGATGCGGTCCGAAACCGCCGCGTTGTCGCCGCTCGCGAAATAGTTGATGACGACGGTCGCTAAAAAAGCAACCCAGTTTACAATCGGCCATTTTGATAAGTCCATAAGCACGATCTTCTAAATGAAGATCAAACACCTCCTTTTGTAACATAATATTCAATACCCGCATCCATGTGACTCTACACGTATAAAGGGGCTCGCATATGCGAACCCCTTCTCAATTAAAAGTCGATTTCGTCTGGATCTGGTCCGAGACGTTCCCCTGTCGCCACTTGATCGATTTTCGCCAAATCGTCCGCATCGAGTGAGAAGTCGAATACATCAAAGTTCTCACGGATTCGATGTGGTGTCACCGATTTCGGTAACGCGACATGACCAGACTCAAGATGCCAACGGAGAACTATCTGTGCCGGCGTCTTCCCATGTTTTTCTGCAATCTCAGAAAAGGCAGGGATGTCCAAAAACTTACCTTGCATGAGTGGGCTCCACGCCTCGATCTGAATCCCTTCATCTTGACAGTAATCCAACAAATCCGGTTGCGGGAGTTGTGGATGAAGTTCAACTTGATTGATGAGTGGCGCCATCAGACCGGCTTCTTTCAATGTTTCTAAGTGGTGTTCTTTAAAGTTGGATACACCGATTGCTTTGATTTTTCCGGCTTCATATAAATCGATGAGATCTTTCCACGCATCGACGAACCCATCTACCGGCCAATGCAACAGACAAAGGTCCAAATAATCTGTCTGGAGTCGTTTTAACGAGTCTTCGAATGCCTCTTTCGTTTTGCCTTCACGAATGTCATCATTCCAAATCTTCGACGTGATGAACAATTCAGAGCGATCTACACCCGAGAGATGAATTCCCTTCGCAACGCCCTCTTCATTTTTATAGATTGCAGCCGTATCGATGTGACGATAGCCTGTTTTGATGGCTTCAACGACAGCAGCTGGTGCCTCGGTTTCATTATCGACCTTCCAGACACCAAAGCCGATCATCGGAATTTCGACCTTATTTCGTAATGTTGCGTAAAGCATCTCATTCATCCCCTTTTCATTCTAACGAGCTGATTGTATCATACCCGAGAATTTATTTCGGAAAACTAAATCGTCAAATCTTTTCGGGTGAATCGGATGAACGAGAGTGCTGAAAAGATGGTCAGGAGAGCGAGTAACCAGATGAAATGGATTCCCCAATATTCCTCACGCATGATGGCACCGGCGTCAAAGAGAGAGAAGAATGAGAGGTTTGACATCCAATCGAATTGATCGCTCACTCCTTGGATGATATTCACCATGAGAAAGAACGTGAAGATTCCACCCGTCACCATATAGGATTTATTACTATCATCGCACAGACTCGCAATCACATAAGCGGCTACGCCTAGGACGAGCAACATGAGCGCCCCATTCAATTGAAGCATCCACAGAACCGCATAGTCGATTTGTAAATCGAACAGAAGGTCCGCTGCCATTAAACTCAATCCATTCAGACCGACAAATAGTCCGACTGCCACAATCAACACAACAAAGCTTGACATCACATACGTGACCCGAGAAATCGGTGCCGCCATATACAGTATGATTTCTCCAGAATCGATCGGTTTAGCCAACAGTTTCGAGGCGAAAGTCAATGCGAATAAAACTGCGAGGACGTAGAAAATCAAGCCATAATAGTTACTCGACAATAGATTAAGAACGTTGTCCATCGCCATCGACGCATCGATTTGGAAGACATCGAGAAGTTCAGGTGGCAACGACTCTAATTTTGCCTCAATCAATCCTGTTTCTTGAATAGATGGGAAGATTGCGGCTAAGAAAAAGAGATATATGCTAGTCCCGACTGAATATCCTAGAATCCAACTGCGATTCTGTTTCAACATGGAGCGAATTAACATGTCATGTCGCCTCCCCGTAATACTGCATGAATAAATGTTCGAGCTCGTCTGTGCCACTTGTCATTGATTGAACCTGAAACTCCGCCAATGTTCGGATGAGGTGGTTCAGCTCTATCGGTGTCGAGATGGTGACCTCAACATGCATGCCGTCCCGTTCACCAGAATCGGCCGCGAATCGAACGGCTTCCGCTTCCGTAGAAAATTCGACTCGATACCGTTTAACGCTATGTTGTCGTAATTGTTCCATGTCCTCTTCGATGATGATGCGTCCATCTTTAATCAACGCGGCACGGTCGCACGTCCGTTCCATCTCAGGGAAATGGTGAGAACTCATGAGAATCGCTTTCCCAGATTGCTTTTCTTCAATTAACCAATCGATTAGACGCTCTTGCATGAGCGGGTCTAATCCGCTCGTCGGTTCATCCAATATATAGACGGGCACATCTTTCATGAAACAGGTGATGATGGCGAGTTTTTGCTTCATCCCTTTTGACATCTTCCGTACTTTCGTCGCCTCATCGAATGAAAACCGTTCACGTAATTGCCGTTCACGATCCGAATTCGTTTTGTGCAAATGGCGCGTCAATCGAATGATTTCTTCTCCCGTCATGTTCTGGGGATAATTGATTTCTCCTGGCAAATAGCCGACGCTCCGTTTCACTTGCTCCGTCTCCTGCCAACAGTCGAATCCGTTGATGGTCGCCTTGCCTTCACTCGGCTTCAAAAGACCCATCAAATGTCGAATCGTCGTCGATTTTCCAGCGCCGTTCGGTCCGATGAATCCGAAGATTGTCCCTGGTGTCACTTGAAGGGATACATCAAAAATGCCATGTGTATCATCAAATCGTTTCGTCAATCGCTGAATCCGAATCATCTCGACCTCTCCTTTTTTGTAATATCCGAACAATATCATTACAAAACTAGTATATCACGTTCCTTTTTGAAATGGAAATGGTATATTGATTACAAAACTAGAGAAAGGAGCGCTTCGATCAATGGATGGATTTGCGAAACGCACCGAAGAAAAACAACAAGCGATCTTACGTGCCGCTTTTGACTTGATGACAGAGAAGCAATCCCGATTTACAATCAGTGAACTAGCGAAACGAGCGCATGTCTCCCCCGTATCCATCTATAATTACTTCGGTTCAAAAGACCAGGTCATCGTGGAAATCTTAAAGCAAATGACAGAAGAGCAGATGAGTTGGATGGAACAGGCGATTGAGTCGAACGCTCCCTTCGATGCGTTACTCGTCGAAATCCTAAAACGAAAAATCCAGACGGCGGTTCTCTTTGACGAGACCATCACAGCAATGATTCAACAAGACCCGAACTGGGAACAGCTTGCAACTCGGGGATATACTGCTTTCGCCCAGTTGATCGAATACGGGAAGGCCCAAGGTTCAATCGATTCGACGTTATCCACTTCTTCTTATTTACGCTATGTACAATTCATGCAACTGGCCATCCTATCCGATCCTCAGTTTTCAATCGGGGATATGAAGGAGACGATGGACGTCTACTTTCATTTCTTTTTGAATGGGGTCATGAAACGCTAAAAGGTGACTGTCTGCTTGCTTGAGACAGTCACCTTTCTTTACGTTTGATAGATAAAGTCCTCAATCGGATAGAGCGATAGATCCACTTCTGCGTCACCTGTCAGAACGAGGTCACTCAACACTTTTCCGATGAATGGGCCGACCGTCAAGCCGGATGAGCCCAGACCGTTCGCGACTAACAATTTTTCTGCCCCAGGCACCCTCCCGAGAACGGGAATTGAATTTGGTGTGACCGGACGGAAGCCGACCTTCGTCTCAACGAGTTCTGCTTCAGCAAGTCCAGGTGCCGACTCCAAACCTTTAGTCAGTACTTCATGTACACCGATTGCAGTCGGACGAACGTCAAATGCTTTCCCTTTTTCATGTGTCGAACCGATGACCACTTTTCCGTCGTCAAATCCGAGTAAATAGCGTCGTCGTGGCGGCATGACGACCGGCCAGTCTGATGCGTCTGTGTCTTTCAACTGGACGTGGACGAGCTGGGCCTTTTCCCCTTCGACTCGTACGGTATATCCAAGAGGCTGTAACAGTTCCGGTAACCAAGCACCCGTCGCAAGGATGATTTCATCCGCTTCATATCTCACTCCGTCACACTCCACACCAATCTCATCTCCGCTCGTCAACCGTGCTGAACCGTTGACAAACTTGACGCCACGCTTGATAGCGACTCTCTCAAGTGCAGCGCGAAAGCGACCGCCGTCGACTCTAGCCCCTCCTGTCACGAAGAGTGCATCGTATTCATCGGATAACGGTGGGAAACGATGTTGTGCCTCTTCAGCAGTCAGTCGTTCGAGTTCACCGATTTCTGGCGCTTCTTCTCGACGAAGCAAAGTTCGCTCCATCATCTGGTCGAGCTTTGTTTCTTCATGGAGCGCAAGCGTCCCGACACGTTTGTATCCGGTGTCCGTCTCCCCTTCAGCCTCCAGCTCTTTGACGACTTTAGGATAATAGCTAGCTCCACCTTTTGCCAGTGCATACCAAGCTTTATTGCGTCGCTGCGCAATCCACGGACATACGATTCCAGCCGCCGCATCCGTTGCTCT
The DNA here is from genome assembly GCF_018255795.1 of Exiguobacterium sp. PFWT01. Taxonomy (GTDB): domain Bacteria; phylum Bacillota; class Bacilli; order Exiguobacteriales; family Exiguobacteriaceae; genus Exiguobacterium. The sequence goes on from NZ_CP073755.1 coordinate 1,531,390, forward strand.
TCCTTCTTCTTTTCGGTCAATGACCGTCACATCCGCTTTACCAGCTAAATGATAGGCAGCCGAGACACCGACGATCCCTGACCCGATAATCACTATCTTCTTCATCATAAATCTGTCTTGTGCAGACAGATGGACACATCCTTTCGTAAAAAAATCATCGACCCAACGGATCGATGATTGATTCTTATTCTCTCATCGCTAGACGATAAAGTAAATCTAACAACTCAATATACAACCAGACGAGCGTGACGATTAATCCGAATGCCGCGACCCATTCCAACTGTTTTGGTGCCCGAGCTTCGACTTGACTTGCAATGAAGTCAAAATCCAAGACGAGAGCGAGTGAAGCGACGATGACAATCACGAATTGAACACCGATCGCAAGTGGGCTTGAACCGGTCATGAATGCCAAGCCTGAACCGAACAAACTCATCACGAGTTGCACGAGATATAACAACATGACTGTGAACATGGCTGCCATAACACCGGCTTTAAACTTCTGTGTCACTTTGACAAGCCCTGTCGTATAGACAAACCACATCGCAAAGGCGACGACAAACGTCGTCAGTACGGCGCGTCCCACAATACCAGGGACCATCGCTTCGAAGAAATACGAAATCGAACCGACGAAGACACCTTCGATAATGCCGTATAGTGGTGCGACGACCGGTGCTGTATTCGGTTTAAACGTGATGAGCAAAGCAAAGATAAAGCCGAGGATGAGTGACCCGATCATGAGCGGGAACAAGAGCCCTTCTCCGATTGTCGGGACGACAAGCCATGTCGTACCGGCTGCCGCTGTCACGAGTAAAAGCAAGGTGAACACTTTAGACCATGTACCTGCTTTCGTCATCGGTTCGGCACTGTAAGCTGTGGACTGCATTGATTTACGAAGTAATGGATTCGATTTTAAGTTCAACGTTGAATAGCTCCTTTATGGTTCAGTTACTGTTTTGCGAACACGTCGATGAACGCACGCATATAATCTGGTAAGTCTGGCGGACGACGACTTGAGACGATATGTCCGTCGACGACGACCGGCTCATCATGCCAAATCGCTCCCGCATTTTCCATGTCATCTTTAATTCCCGGCGTACTCGTCACGTTCACCCCGTCTAAAATGTTCGCAGAAATCAACACCCAACCGGCGTGACAGATTTGACCGATTGGTCGTTTTTGTTCATCCATATAACGGACGAATCCTTTCACCGAATCGAAACGGCGCAATAAGTCAGGTGACCATCCGCCTGGCACGAGAATCGCATCGAACGATGTGATGTCCACATCATCAAATGCCACGTCAGATTTTGCTGGCACACCGTATTTACCGATATATGCGTGATCGGCCTTCTCCCCAGCGAGGATCACGTGCGCCCCCTCTTCACGAAGGCGATGCACCGGGTACCAAAGCTCTAAATCCTCGAAGTCATTACTGACAAGTTGAAGGACTTTCTTCCCTTGTAATTTCATCAAACCCCTCCTTTTGTTCATTCCCCATTATACCCGAAAGCGACAGTCACGAAAACGAAGAATCATGATTGTTTTTCCAGGATATTGATTATGGATGATTCTCACCACTATATCTTGTGTTTCCTCCCTACAATTGATACCTTTAGTGGTAGGAGATTGAGAAGGAGGAACATAACGTATGAAACAATATCATGACTTATGTCGACACATCCTCGACCATGGTGTCGTAAAAGAAGACCGGACCGGGACCGGGACAACGAGTGTATTTGGTTACCAAATGCGTTTCAATCTGCAAGAAGGGTTCCCCCTCATCACGACGAAGAAATTACATATTCGTTCCATCATTCACGAACTATTATGGTTCATCTCAGGTGAGACGAACGTCCGATATCTTCAAGAAAACGGGGTCCGTATTTGGAACGAATGGGCAGACGAAGAAGGCAATCTTGGTCCAGTATACGGTTCACAGTGGCGTTCTTTCCCACGCCCGGACGGTTCGTCCGTCGATCAACTGGCTCAAGTGATTGAACAAATCAAGACGAATCCTGATTCGAGACGGTTGATCGTCTCGGCATGGAATCCTGGACAACTCGATGAGATGGCCCTGCCGCCGTGTCATTTACTTTTCCAATTCTATGTCGCTGACGGGAAGCTCTCGTGCCAGTTATATCAACGAAGCGCCGACACCTTTTTAGGTGTTCCATTCAACATCGCATCGTATGCACTTTTGACGCATATGGTCGCACACGTGACCGGACTCGAAGTCGGTGACTTTGTCCATACCCTTGGTGATGCACACATCTACCACAACCATCTCGAGCAAGTGGAGCTTCAACTGTCGCGTGACCCGCGTCCGTTACCCCAACTCAAGATTGTCCGTGACGTATCTTCAATCGAATCATTCCGTTTTGAAGACTTTGAAATTCTCGGTTATGACCCACATCCACATATTAAAGGAGAAGTGAGCGTATGATTTCACACGTCGTCGCATATGGGCAGAATCGCGAAATCGGAAAAGACAATGATTTATTATGGCGCTTACCAGATGACTTGAAACATTTCAAGGCCATCACGACTGGCGGGACGGTCGTCATGGGAAGAAAAACGTTCGAATCCATCGGTAAAGCGTTGCCGAACCGACGCAACATCGTCGTCACATCTGATGTTTCCTTTTCAGCCGATCAAGTCGAAGTGTGGCATGATTTAGACCGTCTCGTCGAAATGAGTCAACATGAAGAATGGTTTGTCATCGGTGGGGCCACGTTATATGAACAGACGATGTCGATGACGAGCCGGATCTATGCAACGGAAGTCGCTGCATCGTTCGAGGCCGATACGTATTATCCCGAACAGACCGGGGAATGGTCCGTTACGAGTACGATCGAACACCCGCAAGATGAAACACATGCATATGCCTTTTCATTCAAACAATACGACAAAACAGACATCGCATCATGATGTCTGTTTTTTAGTCTGGCAATTTTTCCAGCCACTGTTCAATTTTTCTCGTGATGACTTCGTCCTGTCCTCCGTCCGCATAATCGTCATAGATCGCCTCGAGTTCAGACGCCGTTCGTTTCGATACAGCAAGGATGTGGCTGTATTTGCCTCGTTGCTCTTTCACAGCAGACAACGTCCCTCTCGCTTCTTGCGCACGCGCATCATCCAAGACGAACATCTCGATATTGTCATTACAAGAATACGCCTCGTAAGGACGGTAGACGACTTCATATCGGCGGTGCTCTTTCGGGAGTCGATCAGCGAGCGATGTATAGGTATTGGCAGACATCGTCACATAGGCGATTCGCTTCTCCTCACGAACAGCAGAAGTGTATCGGACGACACGATTTCGACCATCTCGTTTCGCCTTATACAGCGCCTCATCTGCGTAGGCACACCACTCTCCAAGTGTATAGCCAGTCTGGCAGACTCGGGTGTATCCAATCGACACCGTCACCTGATGATCGTATGGAAACTCCATCTCTTCGATGCGAGTTCTGACTCGCTCAAGTACCGATTCGACGATCGCACGGTCTGAAACGTTTAAGAGGATCAAAAATTCTTCGCCTCCGTATCGGATGAGCTCATCACTAGAGCGAATGGCATGACGGATTTCTTCAGAAACACGATGAAGTACGTCATCCCCATACGAGTGACCGAACGTATCGTTCAATTGTTTAAAGTGATCGATATCGAGCAGTGCAACGGCAAAACTCTCACCAGAACGCTCCAATCTTGAGATAAACCGAGAAAAGGTCGCCTTTAAATACTTACGGTTGAAAGCACCCGTTAATTCATCAACGAGTAACGCTTTTGATACGAGACGGGATTTTTCAATATGTAGCCCCAGACGCACCAATCGTTCCTCCATCGGCACCCACGATTCCCAATAATCGTCGAATCCATATGAATAGGCAGCAAGACGATAGTGTTCATTCGTTCCGATGACAATGAGGGGAACGTAGAGCTTTCTCATCTTGCTAACGAACGATTGGATATCTCGCTCTTTAAATTGTGGCCATAATTCAACGTCCATGATGATGGCTTTTGGCACATCCTCATAATCGTATTCCACGGCTTCTTCAAGGGTCTGCAAAAAAACCGGACGTGCCCCGAGCTTTTCAACGCGCGACTTGTAACGACTAAACGTGGAAAAGCTTGCGGATAAGATAAGGACGAGATCTTCGTCCTCTTGTTCAATCCCCAAGACGGTATGGATATAACGTTTCACAGGAGAGATCAAGGTCAAAGCTTCCGCTTGTGTAAGGACGCTTGGCAACTCCTTCGCGTCAGACTCGACACGACTAAAGATTTCTAACAAATGCATCAACCGTCGTTGCCGAACTTCCTTCTTCATCCAATCGAGTAGAAACTCGATATCGCTTTTTGGAATTTGTCTCGACTCCGATATCTTTTTCAAAATCATATGTATACGCTCAGTGAGTTGACCTTGCTCCATTCCTGTCCCCCCTATGTTCGTACTCCCCGAATTCTCTTATGTTTCGATTATGCGACTTCTCAGGATGAAATACAACTATTTCCTTATTTATTTTCTATTGTTTTACATATCACTAGGACCTACGCCCTAAAAAAGACATACTAAAAGCGGTCTTGCGACCGCTTTGTGTTATTTTTTCACTTTTAAATTCGGTGACGTCATTTCCTCCGGACGAATCCATTGATCAAATTGTTCTTCTGTTAATAAACCAGTTTCTAAGGCTGCTTCTTTCAAAGAAGTACCGTTTTTATGTGCCAATTTCGCAATTTTTGCCGCATTCTCGTATCCGATATGCGGGTTAAGTGCTGTAACGAGCATGAGTGACTGTTCCACATTATGTGAGATCACTTCATGATTTGGTTCGATTCCGACAGCACAATGATCATTGAACGAATGTAAGCTGTCCGTCAATAGACGACAAGTCTGTAGAAAATTATACATAATGACTGGTTTGAAGACGTTCAATTCAAAGTTCCCTTGACTCGCCCCGAACCCGATTGTCGCATCATTTCCGAGTACTTGTGCGGCAACCATCGTGAGCGCCTCACTTTGAGTCGGGTTAACTTTACCCGGCATGATTGAACTTCCTGGTTCGTTCTCCGGAATGGTGATTTCTCCGATTCCTGCACGTGGTCCAGAAGCCAACCAACGCACATCGTTCGCAATCTTCATCGCGTCCATCGCTAAGGCTTTTAATGCACCATGCGTGAAGACGAGTTGATCGTGACTCGTGAGGGCGTGGAACTTGTTGACGGCTGTTACAAACGGTTTTCCCGTCTCTTCTGAGATTTTCTTCGCTACAACTTCACCGAACTCAGGGTGTGCGTTGATCCCTGTTCCCACAGCCGTTCCTCCAAGTGCAAGCTCCGTGAGTGGTTCAATCGTGCGCTCGATCATCTGTTTTGACAATTCAAGCATCCGGACCCACCCACTGATTTCTTGACCGAGTGTGACCGGCGTCGCGTCTTGAAGGTGCGTCCGACCAATTTTGACGATATCCATAAACGCCTCCGCTTTTTGTGAAAGGGTTTGATAAAGCGAGTCGATTGCTGGAAGGACATCATCTTGTACGGAAAGGATGGCGGCGATGTGCATCGCGGTCGGATACGTATCGTTCGAGCTTTGCGATTTGTTGACGTCATCATTCGGATGAATCGTGATAGATGCTCCACGAGCCTGTAACTTTTCATTCGCAAGATGTGCTATGACTTCGTTGACGTTCATGTTTGACTGCGTGCCCGACCCTGTCTGCCAGACGACAAGCGGGAATTCCGCGTCATGCTGACCTGCTAAAATCTCATCTGCCACCTCTGCGATGATTGCTGCTTTTTCTTCCTCGAGTACACCGAGTTCAGCGTTTGCTAAAGCTGCACCTTTTTTCAAAATGGCAAATGCGTATACGATTTCAAGCGGCATCTTCTCCGCTCCAATTTTAAAGTTTTCGAGACTACGCTGCGTTTGTGCTCCCCATTTCGCCGTAGCTGGAACTTTAATTTCCCCCATTGTGTCCCGTTCGATCCGATAATCCATGTATAATTCCCCCTCTATAGTTGACTACGCTTTCATTTTAGCGAAAAACCATCTAAAAAGAAATGACTCCGTCAAAAAAGCGACCAAGAATGATCTCGGTCGCTTAATTCATTCCATTCAATGCGTCACGTGCAATCACGTCTGCCCGATTCTCCGCTCGTGGGACCCATTTTAAGAACACGGTCGGCAATTCATCATAGGCAATCAGTGCTTTCAGAAACAGAGGCTTCGCAGAAGCATCTTTCATGAAACGTTGCTCTAGTGCGCGAACAATCACTTCGGCATCGGAATACAGCATGAATGAGGTTTCACCTTCCAATACATGCGCTTGTTCAAGCGCATAAGCACATGCAGCCAATTCCGCGTGAACGCTTGTCAATCCTTGCATTCGACGTTTAAACGTCGATACGGTACCGTCGGACGACTTGATCCACACGCCGATTCCGTTCTCTCCAGTCGTCTGATTGGTGGCCGCGTCAAAATAGATGTGAACCAAATCGGTACGCCTCCCAATCCGTGTTGACAGGTGCATGGATATCAATTTGTGACAGTCGTTTCGACAAGAGCGCGATCTCTTCATGACCGTCTAGTTTTTTTGCATATTTTTGATGGGGCGCTTCGAGTGTTTCATTTTGAACATGCACATAAAGCGTCTCAATTGTATCGTAATGCTGAATTAAAATCGTCGCCGTCTTCGGACCGATGCCACGTACACCTGGGATGTTATCCGAAGAGTCTCCCTGCAATGCCTTCACGTCGACAAACTGATATGGTTTCACGCCATACATCAATTCAAAAGAAGCTTCATTGACGAGCTGCTCATCACCTTTTTTCGGCATGATTTGAAACACGTTCGGAGACAACAACTGAAGTAAATCACGGTCCGAGGAATAGAGATATGATTCACCCGGGAACGCTGTCGCGACGGCGCCCATCAAATCATCCGCTTCATACCCCGTCAACTCGGATTGTAAGATGCCTCGTTCATCCAAAGCGGCTCTCAATTTCAAATAGTCTTCGAAAAGTGCTTCCGGGAGTCCATTACGCGTTGCTTTATATTCAGGGTACATCGCATAACGGTGGGTAGACTCTCGTGTCCCGTCCCAAAAGAAAGCGATATGGGAAAAGTCTGTCGTCCAGGAATCCACCTTTCGAAGTAATCCTTTCACAGTCACTTCCGGATCTTGTGCTCGTCTTCGCTCCGTCGCAAAATAATAACGGGACAACAAATTAAATCCGTCAACTAGAATAAGCTTCATCTTGCTCCACCTCACATGCTTTTAATCCCCGTGCTAGTGCATCTTGGTCCAGTTCCTTCCCAATCCAAACAAATACGGAACGGTCCCCTTCATGCACCTCATTTGCAAATGTCGCGCCCATCAACTGATTCGTCGCTTGAATGACAAACTTGCGCTCCTCATCCTGTAAGCGGACAATCGCCTTCATCCGATACATCTCATCCTCGTAGTGCATCAAGACTTCACGAACGTAACGGGTCACGCGCTCCCGAGACAACGGACGCTCGGCACTCAACGTGATGGCACGAAGGGAGGAGACCGATTCACTCGTCTCTGTCAGTTGACTCAACTTCTGTTCATCGACACGTGACAGTTGGAACGTATTCTCAAGTAATTCGTAATCGCCTTCTGTTTGAATCGTCTCTACAATCCTTACCGTCGGATTGAGTTGTTCGATTCGGCGGCGTGCTTGATCGAGTTCATCCGACGACACTAAATCGGTTTTATTTAACAAGAGGAGATCGGCATAAGCGATTTGATGAATCCCTTCTTTGAACAGTTCACGATCCATTTGACTGGCATCCACAACCGTCAAGATGGCATTCATTTTGAAGTGTTGTCGCAAATATTCATCATAGTAAATCGTCTGAATGATTGGTGCGGGATCGGCGACACCGGTCGTCTCGATGATGACCCGGTCGAATGTTTCTTGCTTTGCCGCCAGTTGATAGAACGACTTACTCAAATCATTTTGGATGGAACAGCAAATACATCCGTTTGAAAGTTCAATCTGCTCTTGGTCCATCTTGACGATCAATTGTTCATCGATATTAATCGCGCCGAGCTCGTTGACGATCAGACAAATCTTTTCATCCGTCGCCGCGAGTATACGGTTCATATACGTCGTCTTGCCTGCTCCTAAAAATCCGGTCACTAATTGTACGGGAATCATGATACCACCCTTTTCTTACAAATCTTCGTGCGCGCGAGCCCATTTCTCATAACGCGCATCCAATAAATCAATCAAGTGAAGCATCCAAGCCTCCGTCGTCATCGGGAGGACACTCGATCCCCACTCACGTTTCCCATGATGTGATAAAATCATGTGCCAGATCCGGTGATGGACATCCAATGGCAGTCGCGTCGACGTCTGGCGTAACGCTTCTTCAAACAATAGCCCACCGTATGGCATATGCCCGATCAATGTGCCCATCGGGTTGATGGATATGCCGGTCGTTTCACTTGTGCCCTCAACGGGAGATAACTTTTCAAAACGATTCGGACTAGATAACAGATGGCTGTATTCATATATTTTTCCGATGTCGTGGAAGAGGATTCCAAGTGCGAGTTCATCCCAACTCAACGGTTCTTTCCGCTCGGCCATCGCTTCACAGGCGGCATACAGCGATTCAAACGTTCCTTTATATGCCTGTTCGATTTTAACACCGTTCATCGTATTCCAAAGGTCGACTTTGTGCAACTGCTCCGCTTCTTTTATTACACGAAACACCATCGCCAAATAGTCATCTTGCTCTTGAATCCGATAACCGAGACGAAGCATACACACGGTATGCTTTAATAGACCTCCCGCATAGTTATGATGGTGGTAGAGTGCCGCTGGCGATAGTACGAAATCATCCCAAACGAAATCAAGGAGGCCGTAGGCGAGCTGTTGATAGGTCGGTGACAACGTATCAATCAAACTGAATAATTCATCCGCAAACTGTTCCATCGTCTCATCCCCTGGCAAGCCTGGTAATAACGAGATTGCCTCATCTTTTGAGATAGGATGGACGCGGTCAATCGTAATCGATTTTGCACCATCCGGTTTTGGATAGACATCGATTTTTCCGGACAATTCGATAACACCCGATTCATAGATTGGAAGTAGTTCACTCTCATTTCCACGTAGCCAATGCTTCGCACGCATCATCCCGTTCGCCGTCGTAACACTTAATTGAAGCCATTTCGCACCATTCTTTCCTTCTCTAACCTCGACTGTACTGACGAGCGCTTTTGTTTGGACAGGGGTCCCGTCTGCTAACTGGTCTAAACGTTCCTTCGATTTGTCTATTTGCGGTATTTGAAATCGATCACGGTTCATCGATGAACCGATGACTGGATCAATTTGTTGATAATAGTTCATAATCATTCCCTCCTCGCATCTTCTGACATTGTATCGTGTTTCCGCTCATTAGGCGAACATACTTTCTAGTAGGGTCATGATTTCACATTCATTATATTGAAAGCGCTTACGATTATTGATACGATAAAGGTAGTTCGATAAAGGGGGAAACGATAATGATTTCATTAATCGACACGTATGAGCGTTTCATCGCCTCGGGGGAAGCGACACGTTATGCACAAGAACAACAATCCATTGAACATATTCTACAAGCGTCAACTTGTCCGGTGGGCATGCGGGACTTAGAACAGTCACTCACGCATCTTTCCGGTAATCCATATGCTAAAGATGCATCACTCGACAAAATTGTCGAACATGAGATGAAAGGGGCTATGGCGGCGCTTGAGCTTTCTGGTTACCCACTTCAGACGCCGCTAGCGAAAGCTGTCATCTTGTCTGCGTTCGCTCGAACGAACCGACTCAATATTGATAAGTTAAAAGAACTGAGCCACGCCGATCTTCTCGTCCGAATTCAATCGGCAGAGCGCGCTTGGAAGCGGACATACACATTGTTACACCGTTCGACGCCGACTCAGATCTGTGGTCAAATGGATTCACTCCTCGGTGGTTGCGCCATCCAACGCGTTCTTGAGGCAATCAAACAACCGGGAACGACAAAAACAGCATAAGAAAAGGAGCGGTCCCCGGGCCGCTCCTTTTCTTATGCTCATCCTTCTGTTACTTCAACTACATCCGGCTCATATAGCGTCACATTACGTGCCGGAGAGAATGTCGAAATCGCATGTTTATAGATCAATTGTTGACGACCTTCCGACTCGACGATGACGGTAAAGTTATCAAATGACTTGATGACACCTCGAATTTGAAACCCGCTCACTAAAAATACGGTCGTTGGTACCATTTCTTTTCGAAGTTGATTCAAAAAATGGTCTTGGATGTTGTAGCTCGCTTTCATGCTGGATTCCCCCTAGTCTTTATCTCTTTAAAATAATCGGAATTTTCGAAAAAACCCCTCTACATCATCATAAATATTTTTATATGATAGTTCAAATGATTTTCGACCCATATCCACCCAAATTCCATCAAATTGATGACGGAACCAAGTTAATTGCCGTTTCGCGAACTGTCTTGTGTGCTGTTTAAGCAAATCTGTCGCTTTCTCTTTCGAGATGTTTCCATCGATGAATGGAATGATTTCTTTATACCCGATGGCTCGCATCGCCTGCGTATCACGATATCCTTGTGCCAAAAGTCGTTCGACTTCTTCGACTAGTCCTGCTTCCATCATCGCATCGACGCGTTGATTGATTCGGTCGTATAATATCTCACGATCTGCGTGGAGGACGAACAATCGATAATCATAATGTTCGGATGGCGCACTGTCCGTCGTCTGTGTATCCCCTTGCATCGCTACCTCGAGCGCCCGCACGACGCGACGCACGTTATTCGGGTGAATCGTAGCCGCACGCTCTGGGTCAAGTTGGACCAATCGTTGATGTAACGCCTCTCGCCCCTCGACTTCCGCCAACCGTTCGAGTTCTTCCCGCAACGCTTCATCGACCGGTCGTTCCACAAATTCATAATCGTATAAAATGGAGCGAATGTATAGCCCCGTGCCACCGACGATAATCGGTAACTTGCCACGGGCATAAATATCATCGATGGCGGCACGCGCCAATTGTTGAAACATCGCGACACTCATGGCATCGTCCGGGTCACAAATATCGATCAAATGATGCGGGATCCCTTCGGCCTCTTCTTTCGTCACTTTTGCTGAACCGATGTCCATACCCCGGTACACTTGAACCGAGTCACCCGAGACGATCTCGCCGTCGAACGCTTTTGCTAGTTCGATGCCCGTCTTCGTTTTGCCAACAGCGGTCGGACCGACGATGACGACGACAGGTGTTTTTTTCATACATCTCACTCCTCAATTAAAAACCCGTCTCCTCACGAGACGGGCCATCAAATTCTTCTTTTTATTCTATCATCAAATACGACGGCAAACAGCATCCAACCACATAAAAGTAATCCGAGTAATAACACGAGACCATCACTCATCTGCTTTCGCCTCCTTTAGCTTCCTCATTCCCACTTTTCACATTTTAGACACAAAAGCAACTGTAAAAAAGCACACTCAACAAAAAGTGCGCATTCCATCATCATCATTCAAAACAAATATTCAATCGTCATCTATTAACCTCTGAACCAGTCCCAAAAATGAGCGCCTTGGGCGACAATCAAATAGTCGAACCAGCGTGTATAATCCATGGGAAGTTTTTCGGTGTCATCTGTGTAAGTCAAAAATTCTCCAACCCAAATGTAGTTTTCATGTTCATTGACGACCTCGCAAACAATCCATTCCCCATCTCTCCCGGCTCCGACGGGAATGAATTGTTCAGGACACTCCCAAATTTCCCGATACTCGATCATTTCATCTACACTAAAAAGTCGGATTCCTCCACCGTATGTCGGGTGAACAAACAGGTCAGCGCCATTATGTAAAGTCAAAAATTCAATCAATCTGGATGGTGAATAATGCGGTAATCTAGCTAAGTCATCCTCAGCCGCAGATGCTTGAAACGAGAACAATTCTGTTTCGACATATCCATCTTCCCGTTGTACTTCTAATCGATTATGAATCAATCTCTCTTTCAATGTCTTTAACGCCATCAATAGATTCACACCCGTCATATTGTATTTAAGTTGAATTTGATTCATTGACGTTCATTATTTTTTCAAATTTTATTATATACTACCTTTAAAAAAATATGAAAATGGAGGTATTATTTACATATGAAGAATAAAATATTTTACACTTTTCTTATTTTTATTTCCATCATTGTCGGTTCCTTTATGATGTATGTGTCATACGAAATAATAATAAGAGAAGATTACTTGATATCCACTCTTGAGAAAAACTCACAAGTTGAAAGTGAAGAATACGAGATTGCATCATCTTCTTTAACAAAATTCGGTTATATATATGAATTACAATTCTCTGATGAACCTCATATAAAGTATGCGTTCTATGTAAAAGATACTAAGGATGATGAGTATGATTTGCTGTATTACTCGTATGGAGTAGATGGGGACTTCAATAGAGATGCAAAGAGGGATCAATTATTCAGTCAAACTATTAATGATTTTGAATAGAAGTTTCATGCATAATCTAAAAAAATGAGATAACCAAGTGCGAAATAATCTCACTAAGTTACCTCATTTTTTACTTATACAACTTCCACTGCTTGTTTCGTACGTTTGACAGAAACGATGAAGTACAGGATTGCCGTACCGCTCGCCGCCCACCAAACCATGTCATACCATCCGTTCATCAGTCCAGCCATAGCAACCATCGCCGGGACAATCAGCGTCAACCATGATAATACGAGGGCGACACGTGCTGTGATGGCCTCATTCGGTTTTTCGAGTCCCATTCCAAAGAAGAACAACGCCCAAAGGAATGACCAGAAGAACCACGTCAACGCTCCCATCGGATCACTTCCTGCAATCGCCATTGCGCCATAAAAAGCGGCTGCAATCGAAACGAATAGCGAGAACCAGCCTACGCCACGGCCGTCTAAATTCAAAATAAACGTTACCCCTACATATAAATAAGTGAACGCAAATAGATAGATGCTCGCAAAACCGAACTGCTCTTCTGGACTCGCCCCAATCAATAACCATGTGGCGATAAACGTTTGTAAGAGTCCCGTAAACAAACTAAAGAACCCTGCGCTCTTGCTATCCACTTTCCCGAGAAGAACGAGACTATTTAAAAACAGTGCGACGCCACCGAATAATAAACTTACATTACCCACACTCATTACCCCTTTGTACAGATGTCTGACCTTTGTTCTACTGTATCACTTTAGCTTGAATTCGCTTTCAGTGCAAGGGGATTTTTACGTGTTCACGAGAACGCCACGCCTTACTCGTTCTCAAGGGTTTGGATGGCCTCGTCGATTTGTTCTTGTTCCTCATCCGTGAAAGTCGGATACTGTGGATCAATCCGTTCAAGCACATCAATCATGACTGACGAAATGACAAAACGACTGTACCACTCATCATCTGCCGGCAACACATACCACGGTGAAACTTCTGTTGATGTGTGCGACAACATCTCGGCAAAGATTTCTTGATATTCTTCCCAATGCTGTCGTTCTTCGATGTCACTGAAGGAGAATTCCCAATTCTTTTTCGGGTCCTTTAACCGTTCAAGCAAGCGATCTCGTTGTTTATCCTTAGATACATTGAAAAAGAACTTGATGACTTCGAATCTGTTTTCATGTAAATAGCGTTCATAATCGTTGATTTGACGATAGCGCATCTGCCAGACCTCTTCCTGGTCCATTTCTTCCGGAAGTACTTCGTCCCCCAACAAATCATGGACACGAGGCGCAATGACCTCTTCATAATGGGATCGGTTTAAAATTCCGACCTGTCCTCTTTCAGGTAACAAATCATGCATTCGCCACAGATAGTCGTGCTTTTTCTCAGTATCGGAAGGTTTTTGAAACGCATTCGTCTTCAGTCCTTGGGCGTTCAAATTTGAAAAGATATAGCTGATCGCTTCGTCTTTCCCACCCGCATCAAGCGCCTGCAAGACGACGATAATCCCTTTCTTGCTCTCGGCATACAATCGCCAATGTAGTTCTTTCAATCGCTCGACACTGTTCGGAATGAGTTCAGTCGTCAAGGTGTCATCCTCCGGTTTGTCTGAAACAGTCGTCGGATAATCATCTAATTGAATCTTGCTGTTCGGTGACACAATAAAATCCTTCGTGTTCATACTCGTTCTCCTTTTCGCTCGACGTTCAACCTTGATTTACCCAAAAACTGCATAAGAAAATCCCTTCCGAAAATTTCGGAAGAGATGTTGAGAACTTAGTAGATTCCGACAGCGTCAAATGATTTCGCAGCTGATACGGCTTGCGGACTTGTCGCACCGTAAAGGTCTTTCGCAGATTGCACGACCGCTTGACGAAGGCTTGAGAAGTTAGATGTTGGTGTCAAGTAAACATTGAGGGCACGGTAGTAGATATCCCCCATCGCCATGACTCCTACACCTTGTACCGATACGCCGTAGTGTGATCCACCATTACCTAAGAGGTATGCCGCTTTGTTGACGATACCTGAGTTGATGTGAACCCCACCATTATCTTGTGTGCCTGTGTAACGTTTCGAGTAGTGATCTGGGTCACCGTATGCAGCCGGGTTCGCCATCGAACGAAGTCCGTCGCCCGCTACACCTGGTGTGTAGATGTCTTCCCCTACCAACCAGTCGAAGTTAGTGCCGACGCTATATTCCGCCACTGTACCTAGGATATCCGATACTGCTTCGTTGATCGCCCCAGACTCGTTTTGATAGATCAGTCCTGCCGTGTACTCCGTGACCGCGTGAGTCAATTCGTGAGCGACTACGTCAAGTGCACCTGAAAGATACGTGAACGTTTGACCGTCTCCGTCTCCGTATACCATCTTACTTCCATCCCAGAACGCATTGTTGTAGCTGCGGCTATAGTGAACCGTAGAGTTTAATGCAGCTCCGGCGTTGTCATAGCTGTTCCGTCCGTAAGTGTTTTTGTAGAAATCATATGTTTTTGTCGCGTTGACGTGTGCAGAAACAGCGGCACGGTCGTAAGTCGTGTTCAAGACGTTATCCACGTCAGCCCATAGCGAACCTGGGAGTGTCGTACGGTTTTTCGCATCGTACGTATAGATTCCCTTTCCACGCGTAGAGTCTTGAAGATAATAGTAAGAACCGCTCTTCGTTGTCTTGAACGTTTGGCTGTAGCCGAGTACATCGATTCCCGTTCCTGTATAGGTCGTACCTGTCACACCGTTCGTCGGTCTCGCGTGAGCTAACTGGTCGAATTTATTGAGTACCTCACCCGTCCCCGCATCGATGAAGTATGTCCAACGTGATGGCTCTTCTGCTTCAAGGATCGTTCCGGTCACTTGATATGCATAGACCGACTTGTCACCTTTTGGATAGACAATCAATTCTGCTTCCGGTTCGAGCTCGTAAGCCCCTTTATGACCGACAAGCTTTTTGTAACTCGCGATGGCTTTCTTTTCAGTTAACTTGATCGACCTATGTAGGTTCTTGACCGATTTCGCATCATCCACGACTGTCTTCAATTGACCCGCTTCATCTACGACACCGACTACCACACCACCGAATACTGGCACGCCATCAACTGTCTGTTGGAGTTTAACCACTTTCCCGACTTTGTCTGACTTCGACTCAATCGTCTTGAACTCACCTTTTGATTTGACGTACTCTTTTACAATCGTTGTCGGCGCACTCTCTGATGGTTTCGTCAGAGTGCCTGACTTCAATTCTGCCGCACCGACCAATTGTGGGACGAGCAAGACGCCTGCGATTAATGATGTAGAAACAACTTTTTTCATGTGTTTACCTCCTTTGTGATGATTCTTACTTTACACACTTTCCCACAAAGGCTGTATCCATCTTTTTAATTATTTTGATAATTCATAATATTGAGTATTTAGAACCATTCATTCTATTTACGACCTAATTTTATCCAAAAAAATTCGTGCTCCTTAGGAAAGGAGCACGAATAATTAATACACATCTTTTTGGGTAAAGTGGTAAAACGCATACGCCAAGGCGGCCATCGACCAAATGAGAATGACGAGAAGCGAAAACGGTAACGTCATCCCATCGATTGGGGGAGCCTGTCCTTCCAAATAGGTATGAAGACCGAAGTTGACGTTCACCAGGTATTTCGAGCTATCCCAGTTTGAACCAAGCGATGTCAATAATGGCCCCGAGATGAGGACAGCCATCATGATTCCGATTCCGGTCGCCGTATTTTTCACCAAAACGGAAATCATGAGAGAAATTGTCCCGACCGCAGCCACGACGAGCCATGATAGACCCATCGACATAAGCAAGTACTCCCACATCGGCAACGTATGCACAAAGTCGGTCGAGAAGGTTCCGGTCGGCGAAGCTTGGAAACCGGTCAAAATCGGAGCATTCCATCCGTCCCAGCCGAGAACGATGCCGGATATGGCGTAACTGACGACGGCGGTCACAAATATTAAGATCGATGTATAGAGGAGCGTCGTCAGCCATTTGGCGAGCAAAATCTTATATCGCCGGACCGGTCGCGATAACAACGTCTTGATCGTTCCATCATTATGTTCTCCGCTCACGATATCTGCCATCAATACAATAATGAACAGCGGTAGGACAAGCGTAGTCCCTTGGGAGAAGAAGACGCGCATAAACGTCGGAGCTCCCGGATAATTCGGATTGATATCATTATCAAGATAATACTGATTCTGTTGGACTTGGAACTCAAGAATCTGCCGAAACTCGTCTTGAACGTTCGCGGAGGCGAGTCGGTTTTGTGTATCGATGATCTCTTGCTGGAGATCGACACGCCAATCAATCGTTCCTTGTTCTTCGCGTTGTTTCTCGATTTGACGATAGTTCGCATACGTGAACATCGAAACAAGTACGATCAGGATGATGGAGACGACCATCAATCTGCGCTTCCGATGAATCTTGAGCACTTCATTACGAATGAGACCGAGCATCGATGGATTAGGCAATGTGATCACCGCCTGTCAACGTGATGAAGAGGTCCTCTAACGTTTGGACTCGGCGCTCGAGTCCGAACACCTCGACATCTCTTTCCATCAAATAGCGATTCAACTTCGCCGTCTCTTCCACGTTCATGGAAATACGAATCGTTCGTTCGTCCACCACGTCCGCTTGGTCGATTGCTTCGTACCCTTGAACAATTGGTAATACTTCAAAGCTATTCGTCACATGTAAGTCGACCGTTGACGCGAGTTCTTCAATCAAAGCATGGACCGTCCCCACCTTGACAATCTTGCCTCGCGACATAATGGCGACTCGGTCCGCTAATAGCTCAATCTCGGCTAGGATGTGGCTGGACACAAGAACACTCAGCCCCGTTTCTTCTACGAGACGACGGATGAAAAGTCGTAAATCCCGAATCCCCATCGGATCGAGCCCGTTCGTCGGCTCATCCAAGATGAGCACCCGTGGATTGTTTAACAACGCTTGGGCAATCCCGAGCCGCTGACGCATCCCGAGAGAGTACGTTTTCACTTTATCATCGATTCGAGCAGTCAAATCGACGAGGTCAATGACTTCCTGGATTCGCTTATCATCGACGCCAGGTAACATGCGTGCGAACGCTTCTAAGTTCTCACGTCCGGATAAAAACTTATACAGCTCTGGATTCTCGACGATTGCACCGATTTGATTCATCGCTTGGACGAATTGTTTGTCGACGCGATACCCACAAATCGATACATTTCCTTTCGTCGGTTTAATCAAGCCAACAATCATTCGAATCGTCGTCGTCTTCCCGGCGCCGTTTGGTCCTAAAAATCCGAAGACCTCACCCGGGTAGACGTCTAACGAAATATTATCGATGATCGTCTTTTTCCCAATCACTTTAGTTAGTTGATGTAGCTTTAACGTCGGTTCCATTGTCTCACCTCTTTCTTTATTCTATCGGACAAAAGCGAATCTGTCCTATTCGAACATTCACATAGGGCACATCCATTTAAATTTGATATGATGTTTATATAGAAAGCGAGGTCAGCCCATGAAACAGTCGAAATGGTATGCATTTTTAAGTGGCGCCGTTCTTTTAACGGGAATCGCCGTCTACGGTCTATGGATCGGCTATCAAGATATCGTCAATCCGCCGGAGCGAACACTTTCCGTCTCCGAAGATGAACGTCCCGAGCCAGAAGGAGACGTGTACGTCGCATTAGGCGATTCGTTGACACGCGGTGTGGGGTCAACATCAGGCGCAGGATATGTACAGCCCGTCAGCGCTGCTCTTGAAGAAGAAGGCGTACGTACGCAAAACCTTGCCGTGTCTGGGGCACGAACAGAAGATTTACTCACACAACTCGAGCAACCTGAAGTGCGTCGGACCATCGAAAACGCACGATATATCACGTTGACCATCGGTGGAAACGATTTGTTCAACCGTGGGGAGAACGTCGATAACTTCGAATCAGTCGATATTCAACAAGTGGTCACGGATGCGAAGACGAATTTAGAAACGATTTTCACTGAAATTCGATCACTCAACGATTCAGCAACCATTGTGTATATCGGTCTATACAATCCGTTTCAAAATGATGAGAATGGACAAGCATTCAATCAGCTCATCCTCGATTGGAACGCATCCGCGAAACAATTAGCGAATACGCAGAATATCGATGTGATCGACCCGTTCGCCTACATCTCTGACTTATCAAGAGATTTAGCGACCGATCAGTTCCATCCGAGTGACCGTACGTATGAGAAATTCGCGAATGATGTACTCTTCGTTCTCGAATGAACAAAATCCTCGTCAGCTTGACGAGGATTTTTTACTTCTCATATCGAACAATCCACTGTTCCCCTTGTTTCATCATGCCCGTCCCGACCCAACCGGCTTGAAGCAACTCAACTTGTCGCTCACGATTTTCCATCGGTACATCTTGCACAATTGATGTGGGATGCCACGAACGATGCATCTCTTTGTAAAAAATATAGCGGAGTTTCCCTCCATACTTTTCTTTCAACGCCCCGATTCGGAGTCCAAGCGTGAACTTGTCTTTCATGCTTGGAATATTGAACGGTGCGACCGTCGCACAGACGACATCGAATCGATCATCCGATTCCACTTGTGCCATCAACAGTTTGCCTAAATGTGTCTGTAGTCCATATCCACGGAAGTCTGGATGGGCGTTCGTCACTTCCTGATACAGGACACGTTCAAGTGAATCCTCCGGCCATCCGATATCCCGCCCTAGATGTTCCGCATCGATCGGTGGGATGAGCATCGCTCGGAACGCGATAATCCGACCATCTGATCTTGCCCCAATCAACGTCTGGTCATTCAATAGTTTCGTGAACTCCTCGATGGATAGCGATTGATAATGTGCTGGTTCAGCCAATGCTTGAATGACCGCATCTTGGACGGACAACAGTTCCGGTAAATCGGACAAGCCTAGAACGCAAACATGAAGGGAAAGGTCTTTGATCTCACCTTTCCACATGCGATTCTTCTCCAATCACGTAAGAATCTGTCGTCAATTCACGCAACACGTCCTCATCGACGTCAATACCGAGTCCCGGACGATTGTTCAGCGAGATGATTGGTAAATCATATAATAAGTTTCCGACATCTTTCCCGAATCGGAGCGGGCCCGTCAACTCGACCGTCTTCACGATTTTACTCGAGAAAGCGACGTGGAATCCTGCACTCGATGCAATAGAGGATTCGACCATGGAACCGATTTGGCATTCGATTCCGGACATTTCCGCCATATGGACCAACTTTTTCGCCGGATAGATACCACCACACTTCATCAGCTTGATGTTCGCTTTATGGGCTGCTTGCATCATCGTCAAGCGTCTCATATCGTGAACGTCTTTCAGCCCTTCATCTATCATGAGCGGGACGGAAATTTTTTGTTTCACTTCGAGCATGCCTTCAAAATCATCCGCCTTGACCGGTTGTTCGACCCAATCGATGCCATACGGTTCGAGTAGACGCATGGCTTGAACCGTATTGGCCGCGTTGACCCACCCCTGGTTAACATCGACTCGAATCGGCACGTCATTTCCTACCGCTTCCCGTACCGCCTTGACACGCGCCACATCCGTTTGCACATCGACTCCGACCTTCATCTTCACTGCCGTATAGCCTCGTTTCATTTGTTCGAGTGCCTCTTGTGCCATATGGTTCGGCTCTCCGATACTCAAGACGTGCGTGACTGGGAATGACTCATGGTACCGACCGCCAATCCATTCGTAGATGGGTTGATTCAGCTTTTTCCCGATCACATCATGACAGGCGATATCGAGTGCTGCTTTGGCAGCCGGAACACCACGAATCGCACGGTCCATCTCGTCATGAATATGCTCTAAGTGCATCGGATTTTTTCCGATTAGGAGCGGAGCCAATAGATGACGGAGGACGCTGACCGTGCTCTCAGCGGACTCACCCGTCACATGCTCATCCGCCACGGCTTCTCCATATCCGACAAGTCCACATGCGGTCGTCATTTTGACGATGACAGATGGCATATCATCATAACGGTGATAACTGACGATGAATGGTACCTTCAATGGAAAGCGAACCGAGAAAATTTCTATTTTTTGAATATTCACGTTCATCACTCCTTTACTTCAACTGCTCTTTCCTCTATATTGTCGTTATATAGTCGCTAAATTGCAAGGGGGATTTTCAATGTCCATCCATATCGCCGTTGTCGGCTCACCATCGTTTATACAACAGGTACGGAACGGTTCTTCTTTACCCGATGTTCGAATCGAGGGATTTCCATATGATGACCCGCGAGAAGCGAAAGACATCGCTACGAAACTCCTATTTTTTGACGGAGTGTTCTTCTCCGGTTCATTCCCTTATACGTATGCGACGGAGGAAGCGACCCTTCCATTTGCACATCACGTCGTTCAAGATGATGTCGTGTTATTGACGTCACTTTTATACGTGACATTGACACAACAGCTCCAAATCGAAGAGCTCTCCATCGATCTCGTTGATGCGTCACGACTTGAATCAATTTTAGCATCGTTTCCAAGCCACATGTCGCCACCGCAAGTGAAAGAACTTAATCCATATATGAATTTCGAAGAGTTGATTTCGTTTCATGAGCAACTTCAACGAAATGGGACGACTCGATTCGCCTTGACGAGTGTCGAGCGAGTTCATCGACACTTAGTGGAAAATGGTTTTGCTAGTCAACTCATGATTGAGCCAGAAGAGAGAATTCTCCACCATTTCCATGATTTTATTCAACAGATTCGATTGAACAAATCAGACCAGTCACAACTTGCCGTGCTCTTCTACTCGGATGCCAGTGAAGATACGCTCAACCATGTGACAACACATCACTATTTCGGTGGTAAATTGATGGAGACCACTCAAGACGGTATCGTCCTATTATCGAGTAAAGGAAAGATTGACTCCGCCATGTCAAACGGTTCCATCTTGTCAAAGAACATTTCTGGTCATGTAGGGATCGGGTATGGTTCCGATTATCAACGCGCCGTTGAGCATGCCGAACTTGCCCTTCATACGACAAACAATGCCGCTATACGCATCGTCGACGATTCAAAACGAATGACGTTCACCGACCAACCGACACCGATTCATTTTCGCGTCACGCAAACGCGTGTCTATGACATGATGAAACAGACGGGTATGAGTCCGACCAATATCGAAAAGCTTATTCATTTTTCAACGGCCCATCTCGAGTTTACAGCGAAAGAGTTGACCGACCATTTAAATGTGACACGTCGCACGACAGAGCGACTCATCAAAAAATTGGTTGATGCAAAACTCGTTCATCCGATTGGCGAAGAGATGAGCTACAGCCAAGGTCGTCCGCGTACCGTCTATAAATTTCGATTCCCGGTCGATTGACGACCGGGAATCGTTTTATTGAGCCGCTTGTTCCTCGACAGGTTCTTCCTGTTGGATGACCGCCATGCGCTCAATCGTATATCCCGTGAAGGCATACACAATCGAAATGACCGGTACAATGAAGTTCAAGACGGCATACGGTGCATATTCGAAAGCTCCGACCCCGAGTGTGCCGAGAATGAATACCCCACACGTGTTCCACGGGATAAACACGGATGTCAACGTACCTCCATCCTCAAGGGCACGAGATAAGTTTTTTGACTGTAATCCCATTTTTTCATACGCTCCAGCAAACATGCGTGACGGAACGACGATTGAGATGTACTGCTCCGAACACGTCGCATTCGTCGCAACTCCCGCTAAAATCGTTGAAGCGATCAATGAACCTGCCGTTTTCGCCAACTTCAAAATTTGGTTCATAATGGATTGTAGCATCCCCGAATATTCTAAAATCCCACCGAACGTCATCGCGACGATGGTCATCGAGACCGTGTACATCATCGCATCAAGACCACCTCGGCTGAAGAGGTTATCGACCAGTTCATTACCCGTATCAATGACATAGCCACTTTGAAGAGCACCTACGCTGTCTGAAAGTGACCCGCCTTGGATGAACACTTGAGCCAAGAAACCTAGGGCAATCCCGACGACGAGTGCTGGAATCGCCGGCACTTTCTTTGCGACGAGCAAAATGACGGCGAGTGGAACGAGGAGTAACCATGGTGAGATGACAAAACTGTCCTCTAAAATCGTCAATGTCTGTGTGATTTCAGACGAGTCTGTCGAAGAATCTGCAAATCGTCTACCGAGCCATGCGTATACCCCGAGTGCAATGATGAGTCCTGGAATTGTCGTATAGAGCATGTGCCGAATATGTACGAATAAATTCGTATGAGTTAATCCTGCCGCCAAGTTTGTCGTGTCTGACAAAGGTGACATCTTATCCCCGAAGTAAGCTCCTGAGATGACAGCCCCCGCTACCATCGGCGCCGGTATCCCCATACTCAGCCCGATGCCCATCCCCGCTACTCCAATCGTACCCATCGTCGACCATGAACTCCCGATCGAAAGGGCGACGACCGCACAGATGAGGCAAATCGTTAACAAAAAGTATGCCGGTGAGATGATCTTCAGTCCGAAATAGATCATCGTGGCAACAATTCCTCCACCGATCCATGCCCCAATCGTCAACCCGACCAAAATGATGATGACGACTGCCGGTAAGGCGAGACGAATCCCTTTATACATCATCTCTTCAATCTCTTTCCACTTGAACCCGTGACGCCAGGCGACGATTGAAGCGACTGCCGTTCCGACGATGAGCGGAATGTGTGGACCTTGACCGAGCTTAACGATCGAGATGAGCATGACGACGATCATCACCCCGAGTGGCAAGAGCGCCCACCCTAACTTCATGTCTTGCTTGTTCCCCGTTGTTTCCATCTAACTTCCTCCCCTATAGCGAAAATTCAGAATTGTCGTTATATTGTCGCTAATAAAGTTATGATAGCGCTTACAAGGAGTGGATGCAATAAAAAAATGAGTGGACAGACATCTGTCTATCCCACCCATCTTGATTTATGTTGCTGCAATCCGGAGCGCATCCGCGAGCAGGAGTGCCCCGTCATTTAACGCGTCACGGTCAAACGTCATATGCGGATGATGAAGACCTGGACCTAAATCAGCGCCGATGCCAATCATCGTTGCATCAAGTGACGGTTTCTCAACGGTATAAAAATGAAAATCATCGCTACCTGACGTGACGATCCGTTCGACGAGAGCCGATTCACCGAAGCGTTTCTCAATCGCTCGCTTGGCGATTTGGCTAGACTCTTCCCCAACGACGGCTCCCGGTGTAAAGTCTTGCCACTCCCATTCAAGTTTCACACGATGAAGCTGACCGACCTGGAGTAACATGTCTTCGACACGATTGCGCAGTTCGAGCAATTCTTCATTTTGTTGGGCACGGACGTCAATCGAGAACGTCGCATTTCCTGGAATGATGTTCATGTTGTCACTCCCGGCGTGTACCTTCGTCAACTTGACGGAGTGTGGCTCAAACGGTGATAAGTAAATGCTTTTAAGCATGTGTTGAATCGTGAAGATGACATCGAGTGCATTCTGCCCTTGATGTGGTCTCGCACCATGCGCGTCATCGCCGAGCACTTCTCCCTTTAAGAAGAAGGCAGCACCATGCTGAATCGCCGCCGCGTATTGGCCTTTCTTCAACTCTTCTTGTGGACGCAAATGAATCCCGAACAGTTGCGTCACGTCTTCGAGCGCACCTCGTTCGATCATGGCGAGCGAACCGTTTCCTTGCTCTTCGGCAGGTTGGAAGATGAAACGGATTCGCTTTTGTAACGCTTCGTCTTTCAACTGTTCGAGCGCACCGAGTACCATGCTGATGTTCGCGTCGTGCCCACATGAATGGTTCGCTCGAAACGTACCGTCCACTTGTTGCCATAACGCGTCGATATCGGCGCGGACCGCAATCACTTCTTCTCCCGATCCAATCTCCGCGATTACTCCGGTCACGTCCTCAAACGTTCGATGGGGAATCGACCAGTCTGATAAGATGGATACGATTGTTCGAGTCGTCTCGACTTCTTTCCAACTGATTTCTGGATGAGCATGGAAATGCTCAAACCACTTGAGTACGCTTGTCATATGTATCTCCACACCTTTATATTTTTTTGACACCTTTGATCAAAACCCATTGAAGCGGGAGTCGTCCCCATGTAATCCATTTCGGAATGACCTTCCCACCGATTCTAGATGGCTTGACGGCCATGTTGATATTTGCCGGGAAGACGGCGATAAAGAATGCCGGTAGCGTCCGTTTCACGAACGATGTTCCTTTGTTCAGTAATAGCATCGCCCCGAACACGACTTCAACGACTCCGCTTAGTTGCACCATCAGTCGGCGGAACGGCCAAGATTTCGGAATAATCGACATGAACGCCTTCTCTCTTACAAAATGTAAAATTCCTGCCCCGAATAGTAACACCCCATATAAATTTCGTACCATATCTCATCCTCCTTTTGTATAAGCATAGCAAAAAAGGCGGGCATATTGCCCACCTTTTACAATGCAGAACCGTTTGCGTTTTGAATCTCGACTTGAACCGTCTCTGTTTTTCCGTCACGGACATATTCGATGTCGACCGTTCCATCCGTATCGCGAATCAATTCACTGCGGAGGTCAATGAAGGAACTAACGTCTTTGTCATTGATTTTCACGATGACGTCACGCGCCTCAAGACCTGCTTTCGCAGCCGAACTATTTTGCTGCACTTCCACAATGATTGTTCCCGCCGTCACCGATTCAGGTAAGTTGATTTGTTCCGTCAAGTAACCTGGAGGGAACTCTGATACGTCACGTAGCGATACGCCGAGTGACGGATGATTCACTTCTCCCGTCTGTTCGATTTGATTGATGAGCGGAAGGGCGATGTCGACTGGGATTGAGAATCCGACTCCCTCGACTTCTGCCGTCGCAATCTTCATCGAGTTGATTCCGACGAGTTGTCCTTCTTCGTTGATTAACGCACCACCCGAGTTACCTGGGTTGATGGCCGCATCCGTTTGAATGACCTCGGCATTGAAGTCGGCCTGTCCGTTCTCATCCGTATCGACCGGTACGAGGCGTGACGTCGATGAGACGACACCGCGTGTCACGGAGTTCTCGAATTGTCCAAGCGGATTCCCGATGGCGATGACCGTTTGACCCGGTTTCAACTCGCTCGATTTGCCGATTGAGATGACGGCCGGTACTTTGTCAGCGTCCACTTTCAAGACGGCCAAGTCATACGTCGCGTCACTTCCCATGAGTGTCGCTTCCGCAGTCGTTCCGTCATTAAAGGTGACCGTCAGCTTGTCCGCTCCGTTGACAACGTGATGGTTCGTCGCAATAAATGCCGAGTCACCTTCTTTTTTGTAGATGACACCTGATCCGACTCCAGCCTCGACCGCCTCACTCGAGAAGCCAGTTTGGGCGAAGTTGTTCACGGTGACGACTGCAGGTTGAGCGGTCGCGACGGCATTCGTGACCGAAGAGTCAGACACATTTGATGACGTCTGGACCGGAGTCCCTTGCGAGGTCACGTTCGTATCACTCACACTCGTAGCCGGTTGGTCGATGAACGGATATGCGATTGCGCCCGTCAACAACGCCCCGATGACCCCACCGACAAGTCCCGGGAACATACGGCTGACGAATGACGGTTTTGTTTGTGTTCGTACCATTGTCTCTTCTCGGTTGGATGAACCGAGTTCTGTATCTAACCAATCTTTTTGTTGCTCTGATTCATGTAATTGATCGCGTTCATTTGATTGATCGTGACGATCCATAATGATTCATCTCCTCTGTGTTATCTTCTACCCTTACTATAACGAAGAGGAACACTCATTTATAAAATGATAAATGAATTACAAGATTCTTCACATTTTACGTCATTTCATTCAGACAATCACATTTCTTAACGTACCGAGACCTTCAATCGTCACTTCGACCGTGTCTCCCGTTTGAAGATATGACGGTGGGGTCATCCCATGCCCGACCCCGGCCGGCGTACCTGTCGCGATGATGTCACCCGCTTCGAGCGTCATTCCCTTCGACAGTGTACGAATGAGCTCGTCAATCGGACGAATCATATCGGCTGTCGTCCCGTTTTGACGTGTCTCCCCGTTAACACTTGTTTTGATTTGGAGAGGGAACCGGAGCTCGTCCGGTGTCACGATGTATGGTCCCAACGGACAAAACGTATCGAACGACTTACCACGGAAGAATTGGACATGTTCTTTTTGTACGTCTCGTGCCGTCACATCATTTAGAATCGTATATCCGAATATGTGCTCTTCGACCGCTTCGATGTCTCGTCCAGACTTTCCGATGATGACGGCGAGCTCACCTTCGTAGTCGAGTTTGTCCGTCAATTCTGGATGGCGTTCAATGACTGCTTCCGGACCGACGACCGAGGTCGGCGCTTTCGTGAAGATGACGAGTTTCCCCGCTCCCGCTGTATCCATCTCTTTCACGTGTTCTTCGTAGTTCTTGCCGATACAAATCACATTTTTCAATGGACGGTACGGGGCGAGTAATTTTACCTCCGCCACTCGGTATGATGGCGCCACGTCCAAATCGATATCCGGTTCAAACTCACGGGCGATTACCTCTAATAAGTTTGTCGTATGTACTTGATTGCTGACATCAAAGACGAAATCACCTTCGATGATCCCCACTCGTTGCTCTTCTTGCATCTCAAAACTACACCATTTCATTAAAACTCCCCCTTTTCATCATTATACAAAAAATCGAGACATCTCTGCCTCGATTACACTTTATTCAAAAAGATGATCCGTTGATTACTCGATCCCCGAAAGCGGAGTCCCATTTCTCGTAATGACTGCTCGTAACGACCGTCGACGAGGACATCTGCGTAGTCTAACACGGTTTGAACGGCTTCGTCGTGCATCGCTTCCAACTGTTCGAGCGTATAACCCGTATACACCCAAACATTTTTACCGAGCGACTTACATGCCGTGACGAGTTTTGCTAACGCTGACGATTGAAGAAACGGTTCGCCACCTGAGATGGTCACGCCGTCCCAACCACTGAGTTTGACGCGTTGAACAAGTTCCTCTATTTCGACTTCCTCACCTCCGGCTGGATTCCATGAGGAAGGGTTGTGACACCCTTTACAGTGATGCGGACAGCCGGCAGTAAAGATGACCGTCCGAATCCCCGGTCCATCGACGACGGATTCTTCAACGACGGATAGAATGCGCATCATGTTTCACCCTCGCCCGCTCTTCTTCTCGTTTCGCCGTATTCCAACGGTCCATCGTCCCGACCAAATAACCGGTGATGCGGCGGATTCGTTCGATGTTTGTATCCTCGCCACACGTCGGACAGGCATCATCAATTAATCCTTCTAATCCACAATTTCCGCAACGATCGACCGGATGATTGATGGAACCGTAGCCGATATCCTGCTGACGCATTAAGCGGACAATCGATTCCACCGCTTCCGCATTGTGGGCAAGTGACCCATCGACTTCGACATAGGAGATGTGTCCCGCGTCACACAATGCGTGATACGGTGCCTCGATTCGGATTTTCTCACGAATTGATACAGACTGATAGACCGGCACGTGGAATGAATTTGTATAAAAGGCACGATTGGTGACACCTTCAATCATCCCAAACGTTTCCTGGTCTTGCGTCACAAATTTACCTGACAATCCTTCTGCCGGTGTCGCGAGCAACGAAAAGTTCAAGTCGTACGTTTCGGCTGCCGCACGCATGCGATTGGCAAAATGCGTGACGATGTCAAGACCGAGTCGCTCCGCTTCACGCGACTCAGCATGTGTACCTCCCGTCAACACCTTCAACGTTTCAGCGAGTCCGATGAAACCGAGTGAAAGCGTTCCTTGTTTCAATACGTCTCGGACTTCATCATGAATATGTAACTGCTCACTTCCACGCCAGACACCTTGTGTGTAGAGGAAACGAAATTCTTCAGCGCGACGCGTACATTGATATTCGAAACGCTCGACCAACTGTTCGATCCCGATGTCGACATATCGGTTGAGAATGCTGTAAAAATCCGAGAGCGACTCCGAGACAAGTGCCATCTTCACCAAGTTGAGTGTGGAAAAGGAAAGATTGCCACGACCGATCGACGTCTCTTCTCCGTGTCGGTTTCCCATGACCCGAGTGCGGCAACCCATATATGCCACTTCAGATGCATGCGTCCCATCATAGTAAGCGGCATTGAACGGGGCATCGATGAAGGAAAAATTCGGAAATAGCCGTTTTCCTGTGACCCGACACGCTTCACGGAAAAGATCGACGTTCGGATCGTCCTCCCGAAAGTTGATTCCTTCCTTCACTTTAAAGATTTGAATCGGAAAAATCGGAGTCTCCCCGTTCCCTAACCCACGTTCCGTGGCACGAAGTAGCTCTCGAATGAGGATACGTCCCCACTTTGATGTGTCCGTTCCATAATTGATCGAAACGAAAGGCACTTGCCCACCACCTCGTGAATGCATCGAGTTCGCATTGTGGATGAACGCCTCACACGCCTGATACGTCGCCGAAATCGTCTCTTCTTCCGCGAGTTGTTTCAATCGCATCTCATCCCAGTCAACGGGTAATGATTGGAGTCGGCTTAGTTGACGCTCGTATGTCTTCTCGACATACGGTGCCAAGTCGACGTCAAACATCGGGAAGGCCTGCCCTCCATGTTGCATATTTTGATTCGCTTGAAGGATGATCGACGCGAGTGCCATGGCAGAGCGAATGTCCTTTGGCGATCGGATTGTTCCATGCCCCGTATGAAATCCATCTTTTAATAATTGACCGAGTGGAATTTGACAACATGTCGTCGAGCCAGTGATGTAATAGTCGGCGTCATGCACGTATAAATAGTTATCAGTGACGGCCTGTTTTGATCGCTCCGACATCAAATACGTCTGCGATAATTCTTTCGACACTTCCGAAGAGAGTCGTGCTAGTTTCCCAAGTGGGGACTTTCCGTCCACATTCGCATTTTCTTGTACCAAGTCTTGGTCTGGTAAGACGCAGACATCCTCATACAACTGCAGTAATTTCAAAACCCATCACCTCACTATATATGGATTAAAAACATTCACAAACGTTTTTAAAATCCTATATATAGATTATGACACGTATTTTTCTTGATGGTCACGAGTCGATATTGTGACAGTTTACGTGTGAGCATACGACAAAAAAGAGCCTCGTCTTCGGTAAGACAAGGCCCAACGTTATTTGTGACAAACGTCATTTATTTAGCAGCTTTGACGACTTTTAATTCGACTTCTTCCTCTAATTCTTGTGCCTCACGGAGACCTTTCGAGTTCAACCACGTATAGATGGCTCCCATGAAGAGCGCTCCACCGATGATGTTACCGAACGTCGCAGGAATCAAGTTATGAATCGCACCTGCCATGCTGATCGTCTCAGGGTGTGGGACGACGAGCGTCAAGGCGAACAAGACGAAGTTGGCGATGACGTGGTCGAATCCTGAAGCGAAGAAGACGGCGACAAGGAAGATCATCGAGAAGATTTGAGCGAACTCATTTTTCATTTGTTTCGGTAAGAAAATAGCGAGACAGACCATCCAGTTACAGAAGATGGCGCGGAAGAAAATTTCGACCGTCGTATGGTGCATTTTACTTTCAACAACGGAGAACAACCAGTTGTTCATCCCGAGTTCTTGGATGACGCCAGTCGGTGCAAGTAGTAACGCGAATAGGATTCCCCCGAGTGCGTTCCCGACGAAGCAAAGCAACCAAACGAGCATCGTGTCGCTGAGCGTTGTATAGCCGCGAAGTGTCGACGTTGTGAAATACATCGTATTCCCCGTGAACAACTCCGCTCCCCCATAGATGATCATGACGAGCGCAATCCCGAACGAGAAGCCCCCGATGAGTGTCGTAAACGGAGATTCCGCTAAATACATCCCGTTGACGACTTTCAGCGTGAAGATTGAAGCAAAGCCGATAAAGATCCCGGCTAACATTGCCCGTAAAAAGTATTCCATTGGACGATAATGAATCATTTGCGAGGAAGCCTGTGCTTTTTTCCGTAATGATTCGAGTGCATGGATTTCCATTGATGCCATGTCACAAACCCTTCTTTCTGAATAATTAAATAGGAAAGTATCAGTTCTAATATGTGAAATCATTAACAATATAAACTGTACAGTCTCTGTTGGCAATCCTGTCTTGTATGAATTGACAGAGTGTTCACATCGTAATCGTTTACATATGGCGGATTTGTGACAAAAAAATTTTCTTCTTTTTCTCTACTTAATTGATCAACTTCCCAAGCACGTACAGCATTTTCAAAATCCTCATATGAATCAAAGTTAATGCTAGATACTCCTTCAGGTACTTCTTCTGCCTCAACAATTTCTAAATGAATACTCTCACTTGAATTTTTGTTGCTCAAATCATCAATATCTCCGCTTTCGGATACAGATTGATTAAACATGCTAAAAAATAGCGCAGTGGACAGTGCAAAAAAAGTAATTTTGCTCTTCATCACTATAAACTAAACTTGTTTTTTCCAGTTATTGTAGTACAATGTTAGTGGAATATAGAAAAAAGAATTCAAATGATTAAAATACAAAAAAGGATTCCATTGCCAAATGTCAAAAGATGGTTCTACATTCAACGTTAAGGTATTTTCTCTTAGTTTTATTATTGTAATGATACTTTCTTTCATTCCTAAGTTTGGGATTAGAGAAGAGGGACCCTACATATACTATGGATTTCCAGCTCGTTGGTTAGGTAACCTAGGACAAGGAGATTACAGTTTTGAACTATTTGGGTTGCTGTTTAATTTAGCTCTCTTATATTTTTTATTAATATTCATAAAAAAAATAATTGGAGCATTCAAAACAAACTTTAAAAATAAATAAGAGAAACGGTTCCAATAGCTAAAAAATGGGTTCCAAAAATGAAAAAGCGTATGTAATTTACAACAATTAGATGTTCCATGTATTGATCCGAGCTTATTATTTCTATGGTGAAGAATTATAATATTTATTACATCACTCTAAAGGGAACTTAAAAAAGCTACGTCACTTTCCTCATTTTGATCTAAAAGTATTAAGTTCAGATTCGTTTGGACAATAAAACAAAGGAGCATCACCCCATCTAGGGATGATGCTCCTCTTTTATAATTGAATTGCTTATTCTTTATCCTCAGACGATTCTTCAGCTTCTTCCGATGAAGCTTCTGATGCTTCCTCTTGAGTTGAACCTTCTTCCGACTCTTCCTCTTCAACTTCTGCAACCGGCTCATTCACAGAGGCGATGTGCATATCTGGTTCAGAAACAATCTTGTATGATTTTTCTTCTGGAAGATCCGCTACCGTCACCGAATCACCGATTCCAAGCTCTGATACATCGAGTTCGATGCGTTCAGGAATGTTGGCCGGTGTCGCAGCGACCGTCACTTTATAAAGTGACTGGGCAAGATATCCGCCTTCTTTGACGCCTTTCGCGTCACCGACAAGGACGATATCCGCTTCAACTTCTGTCTCTTCATCCATCTTCACGGCCATGAATTCGACGTGCTGATAGAAGTTTGTGAACGGGTCCGTTTCCGATCCGTGCACGAGCGTATTGATTTTATTTCCATCGTAATGGAGTTCAATCAAGGCATTGTCACCGTGGTCTCGAAGAATTTTACGAAGGTCCATCTCGTCAAATACGATTGGAGTGCTGTCTACTTTGTAGCCGTAGACGACGCCTAACGCTTTTCCTTCGTTACGCAACTTCGTGCGCAGTGACCGTGGGCGTAATTCTCGTTTTGATACTTGAAGTTTGTTCGTCATTTTCTTTTCCTCCTACATGGATATACATTTCATGTCGACATCTTGAGGGTGAGGCAGTGAAAAAGCCACCTCTCAACCTCGATGCGTTGAGTGACATGTGTATAGTTTTCCCATGAGGACGGCTGAATAAACGTTACATCGTGTTAAAACAAGGTAACAAGACGATTACATGACGCGTTTAAATAACTTCTCAAGCTCATACGTGCTCCATTTCACGAGAATCGGTCGCCCGTGCGGACACGTAAACGGAGACGTCGTACGACTCAAATCATCAATCAATTGTCGCATCATCTCCATATTGAGTGGATGATTCGCTTTGATCGATCGTTTACACGCCATGAGGATTGATGCTTCTTCGCGATATTTCGCGATGTCAATTGACCGCTGTTGAATGGCCATCTCCACCAAATCACGAATCGTGCCCTCTAAGTCATGTTGCGGATACCATGTCGGAATCTCACGGACAAGGAACGTGTTACCCCCAAACGGCTCTAACGTGATGCCTGCATCCGCTAGAAGCGGGAGCACTTCTTCGATAGCGAGCGTCTCTTCTTGCGTGAACTCTAACGTCAGCGGAATCAACAGAAGCTGATACTCTTTTTCCGGACGTCCTAACTGCTCATAAAACAACTCATACTTGATGCGTTCCTGAGCGGCATGTTGGTCCATCACGTACATCCCGTCTTCCGCTCCACAGATGATATAACTCGAATGCAGTTGCCCGATGACGTCTAATGCCGGTAAACGCTCCGACTGACGTACAGACTCCTCGACCTGTTCTGGTTCGATCATCTCTGCCTCCGGCTCATGAACGAGCGGAGCCGGGTTCCACTGGGATGGTGACGTGAGCGTCTCCTTCCGTTCTCTCGGAATCGGATAGTTCCACTCGACCGAATCTGCCTGTTTAGGTTGGGGCTCCATCGAAAAGTCGAGTTTCGACTGTTCAGAAGGTGTCACACGTTTCAGCTTCGGTTCTTGTTTCACAGACGGAATGAGACGTTGTTCCCGGAGTGTCAATTGAACGGTCTCTCGGATGAGCTGGCATAGTTCTTTTTCTTTCGACAAACGCACTTCACGTTTCGTCGGATGGACGTTCACGTCAATCAACATCGGGTCCATCTTCACCTCGAGCACGGCAATCGGATAACGACCGATCGGTAAGAGCGTATGGTAACCTTCGAGCACGCTTTGGGTCAGTGCAAAGTTTTTGATGCTTCGACCGTTTAAAATGAGAGTCACGTACTGTTTGTTCGAACGGGTCACTTCCGGTCGCACGAGATGGGCGCTTAGTGTATAGTCGTTCGTTTTACTCGATGCCGTGACGATTTGCGCGGCGACTTGGCGACCATAGATGGCAAGCATGACTTGTTTCAAGTCTCCATTCCCGTTCGTACGCAACAATTCTTTCTCTTCATGAAAGACGGTGAAGCGAATTTCCGGATGTGACAGTGCCAAACGGCTCAACGTGTCGGTAATGCTCGCGAGTTCTGTCGCCGATGTCTTCAAATATTTCAGCCGTGCCGGTGTGTTGAAGAAGAGCTGACTGACCGCAATTTCGGTCCCGACGTTCGTCGCTGTCGGATTCGTCTCCTTGACGACACCGCCTTCAAGCGTCATCTCAAAACCGTCTTCATCTGCTCGCTTTGATTTCAACAAGACGTGACTGACCGACGCAATCGAGGCGAGTGCTTCCCCACGGAAACCGAGCGTCCGAATGCGAAACAAGTCGTGCTCGTCCCGGATTTTACTCGTCGCATGTCTCAAGAAGGCTCGCGCGGCGTCTTCTTCATGGAACCCATGCCCGTTGTCACGCACTTTGATGAGACGGATGCCCGCCTCTTGTAAGTCCACGTCCACTTTCGTCGCTCCCGCATCAATGGCATTCTCGACTAATTCTTTGACGACGGAAGCCGGTCGTTCGACGACCTCCCCGGCTGCGATTCGGTTCGCGAGTTGTTCAGGTAACTCTCGAATGATTCCCATCGACTCACCCTTTCTTTGCGGTCTGTTGCAGTTCGTAGAGCGCCTGCATCGCTTCGATTGGATTCATTGCCAATAGATCGAGTTTGAGCAGCTGTTCTCGAACAGCGTCAGTTGACTCGAACAACGACAACTGGCTGACTTCTTCCACTGGAAGTGGAACAGCTTCCTCGTTCAAAACAGGTTTCGTTGCTTCCGATTCGAGTTCTGACAGAATCGTCCGGGCCCGGTCAATCAATGAATCCGGAAGTTCAGCCAATTCTGCCACGTGAATCCCATACGATTTATCGGCACGTCCCGGATGCACTTCGTGGAGGAAGACGACTCGTCCATCCCGCTCAATCGCCCGGACATGGACGTTCTCAAGTGACGGAATCGAGTCCTCGAGCACCGTCAGTTCATGATAGTGCGTCGAGAAGAGTGTCTTCGCCCCAATAGACGAAGCAATATACTCAACAATTGCCTGTGCAAGTGCCATCCCATCATACGTTGACGTCCCTCGACCAATCTCATCCAATAGAATCAGACTATTGCTCGTCGCCTCGGTAACGGCTTGTCGCGTCTCGGTCATCTCGACCATGAACGTCGACTGTCCGCTCACCAAATCGTCCGCCGCACCGATTCGTGTAAAGATACGGTCAAAGAGCGGGAGTTCCGCCGCTTCTGCCGGGACGAATGAACCAATTTGATGAAGGATTGCGATCAAGGCAAATTGACGCATGTACGTCGATTTACCGGACATGTTCGGA
The DNA here is from genome assembly GCF_018255795.1 of Exiguobacterium sp. PFWT01. GTDB lineage: Bacteria > Bacillota > Bacilli > Exiguobacteriales > Exiguobacteriaceae > Exiguobacterium. Next base: position 1,566,341 of record NZ_CP073755.1, read on the forward strand.
CCCGTGATGAGCAACATTTGACGTGTGTCGTCAAGCGTCAAGTCATTGGCGACATATTCGCCTCGCGGCAAGACCGTCTCAATGACAGGGTGACGCCCACGTTCAATTTGGACGTGAGATGTCGTAACTGGGCGAACGTATTCCCGCTTCTCCGCCACAACGGCAAGAGCGAGGAGCACATCTAATTCACTGAGTGAGCGAGCCAGCTGCTGGAGGGGCTTCGTATACGTCTTCACTTCTTCTCGGAGCGCGACAAACAAGTCATATTCGAGCGTACAGCTCTTCTCTTCCGCACCTAAGATGAGGGCTTCCTTCTCTTTCAGTTCTGGCGTGATGTAACGTTCCGCATTCGTCAACGTCTGTTTCCGCTCATAACGTCCTTCTTCGAGCAACTTCGCATTCGCTTTCGTCACTTCCAAGTAGTAACCAAATACGCGGTTATACCCGACCTTTAACGATTTGATACCGGTCGCGATGCGTTCCTGTTGTTCGAGGTTGGCAATCCACGATTTCCCGTTCGCTTTCGCTTCTAACAGTTCATCGAGCTCTTCCGAATATCCGTGACGAATCATCCCACCTTCTTTCGTCGAAATCGGAGGTGAATCGACAAGGGCAGCCCGGAGCTGTTCACTCAATGTCTCGAACGAGTCAAGATTCTGTTCGATTTGCTGCAAGCGATCGGCTTTCACCGTTTGTAAGAGTGACCGGACGGCTGGCATCCGTTCAAGTGTGTCGCGTAATTGGACAAGGTCTCGCGCATTCGCCGTCCCATACCCGACTTTCGCGACAAGCCGTTCGATATCGTAGACTCGCTTTAACTCTTCTTGTAGTTGATCGCGCAACATGAAGTCGTCCACTAAGTTCTCTATGGCGTCCTGTCGCTCTCTGATGCCTTGCTCCGTATAAAGTGGCTGTTCAAGCCAACGTTTCAACAATCGACCGCCCATCGCCGTCGTCGTCTCATCGAGGAGAGAAAGGAGTGACCCTTTCCGTTCCCCGGAACGAGCCGAACGGAACAATTCAAGATTTCGGGCCGTATTGGCGTCAAGTTGCATGTGTTGTTCAACTTCATAGGCGACTGCTGGTTGCAAGTGGTCAAGTGAACGTTTCTGTGTTTTCGTCAAATAGGCAAACAGCAATTCAAATGCCGAGCGTTGTGCCTCATCTTTTGCACCTTGTGCGAGTGGACTCTCCCGCTTGTCCACTTGAATCGAAAGTGGGATCCCGGTCTGTCGCAATAAATCAGCGAGTCGTTCATCCTCGACGATGACCTCGTTCGGAAGCAATCCTTCGATTTCTCGTAACACAGCTTCTTCTGACGAGAGTGTCGTCAACCATGATTCACCGGTCGTGACGTCACCGCGAGCAATTCCGAATCGCCCTGCGACGTCCGAGATGGCGACGAGATATCGGTTTTCTTTTTCACTGAGTGACGCCATGTATGTACCCGGCGTGATCACTTGGATGACTTCCCGCTTCACGAGTCCCTTCGTCGCTTTCGGGTCTTCTGTCTGTTCACAGATGGCGACGTTAAATCCTTTTTCAATCAATTGTTCAATGTAGATTGCTGCGGAATGATGCGGAACGCCACACATCGGGATCGGATGCTCGGCCTGCTTCCCGTTTTTAGAAGTGAGCGTGAGCTCTAACTCTTTTGCAACAATTTGTGCATCTTCAAAAAACAACTCGTAAAAGTCGCCGAGTCTATAGAATAAAAAGGCGTCCGGATAGTCTGCCTTGATGGAGAAATATTGTTTCATCATTGGTGTTTGATGGACTTCTTGCATGTTGATTCACCTCTAGAAAGTACAACAGCTGACCATCGGCCAGCTGTGTCGTTTTAATATCCGCAGCCGCCGCGTGCTTGTTCAGCCGCCATGCCGCTCCCTGTCTTCCCTGCAAGGACGTCGCCGTCCGTCGATTCGATGATACGGTCCGTCACGGAGTTCGCGAGCGTGACCGTCACGTATTGAAGCAAATCGTTCACTTCGACTTGTGTTTCCTGGAACGCTTGAACGACCGGAATCGAGTCCAATTCTTCCATCGCTTTATCAATCTTTTGCTCGACTTTCGCAAGTGCTTCCGTCTTGCCATAGTGCTTACAGTTGACGGCTTCTTTTTGTAAGAACTTGATTCGTTTAATCAAAGTCTGTACGCGGTCACTTCCGTTTACTTTCGCTTCCGCTTCTTTGAAGCGCGCCACTTCTGGTGTTTGTGCTAATACATCTGCCAATTCTCTTGCTTTTGCAATTACTTGTTGATCGGTCACCATTGTAAACCCCTTTATGTCTATAATGTAATCGTGCTCAAAAGCACGTGAATGTTCTTTCTCATTCTAACATGAACGATTCCGAAACGGTACTAGCGGGATTCGTTGATTCACGTAACATATCGACATGTGGAATACTATCTTCTTGATACACATCACTCGTCCGTTTGAAGCCAAACGAGGCATAAAAAGGTTCCACATACGTCTGCGCTTGCAGGTACAACGTCTCATGTCCAAAATCTTTGATTGCCGCATCCATCAAGAGGCGGGAATACCCTTTCCCTCGATGCGTCGCTTTCGTGACGACACGTCCGATGGCGACCGGAGATGCTTCCGTCAATACGCGAAGCGCAGAGACGATCTCTCCATCTTCCTCCATCCAATAATGAATGGCTTGTTCATCTTTTCCATCGATTTCTTGATACGGACAGTTTTGTTCGACGACAAAAATCTCAGTTCGTAACGCCAGTAAGCGATACAACTCAATCGTTGTCAGTTCATCAAATGTTTTTTTCTTCATCATTATTCCCCCTAATCAATCGTCACCCCGAGTGCCCGGGCGACATGTAATCCGCTCGTCATCGCGCCAATCGTCCCCGCTCCTGGAAATACGGTATCCCCGCACACAAAAAAGTTCGGCAAGTCGGTGCGATAACTCGCAGCGCGAAAGAGCGCCTGGCTAGGAGTCTGCGCATAACCTCCGACTGCCCCATGCGGTCGCTTCGTGTACTTTACCCATGCCCCGGGTGCACCGGGAAGGAGAAGTGACGACTCGCGATTCCACGCAGGAAATGCAGTCGCGACAACGTCGACGAGACGATTGGTCCAATCTTGTTCTAGTTTCTCATATGCCGCCCGGTCTTTCCAATGTTGCCATTCCGATAAATCGATATGTGTGGATACCGTGATAGTTCGTTCCGGTCGTTCTGTCCGTAACACGTCGTCTGGCGCGGACATGGAGATGAACGCATGCCCGCTCGGTAATCGCTCGTGATAGATTTGTTGAAACAGCGGTTTCTGTCGACACACATCCTCAGGTAAGACGAGGTACAGACTGAACGTGCCCCACTGTGACTGCTTCAACTGTCTGCGATACTGTCGTTTGAAGCGTCGTTGTTCCTGTCCTCTCAGAAGTTCGCTCGTCCGCTCAATCGGAATGGCGGAAACAATGACATCGACTAGTTCAAGTCGTCCTCTTCGATCGGTGATGAGCCATCCATCCGTCACCTGTTCGATGGATTGGACGTCCCTCCCTAATTTCGTTTCTCCACCAAATGCTCGAACGGCGCGCTCTAACGCATGAGCCAATTGATATAGTCCACCTTCCACATAGTACGCTCCTTCGTGATAGACCGACAGTGCCACTGCACCAAGTAAATGACTCGCTTCTTTCGCACCGGTCTGCAAACTGTCGAGCAGGACGCCATCGATAAATCGTTCGAACATTGTACCGCTTAGTCCATGACGGGCCAACGTGTCGCCGAGTGTACGCTGGAGTTTCATTAGCGCTGTGATTTGATTCGGCCGGAATCCTTTTAGTGCATAGATCATATCCGAGACCGTGCGAAGTGGAAGTGCAGGTAACTGCTGAAACAACGGACGAATCTTCTCAAAATCGCCCCACACTTCACTATAGAATGCATGAATCTCCTGACTGTTCTCAGGGAAAGTGCGACTAAGCTCTTCGAGTAGATGTTTGCGGTCGCGATAGTAGGTGACGGCGACGTCATGAAGATAAATGTCCATCACTTCATCAAGTAAGGTGACCTCGATTGATTCTCCCAATTTCTGAAGGACACGCTGATGGACTCCTCCTCGTTCAAATCCCATTCCTAGTGTCGCACCAGCGGGAAACAAGTAGTCCCCACGTTGAAACTTACCGGCACACCCGCCCCATTCACGTGACGCTTCAAAGACGGTTACGTCATGTCCTTCTTGTTGCGCGAGCGCAGCTGCAGTCAAACCCGCAACGCCTCCACCTATGACCCCGATTTTCATGTACATCCCTCCTCTCTATATCATACCTGCTCATTCAAAAACTTGAAGAAATGAATCGGTTTTTGAGATTCCAGCGTTCTTTTGAAGGGAACTGATTCTCTTATGCAGAAATAGTTTACAGTCTGAAAAGGTAAGGTGATGAAAATGCGTAGTCGTGTCATGGTTTATTTATTGATTCCCATCCTCATCTTTATTGGTATACTGATTACCCCACCTTCCGAGGAATCGCTCAAGCTTGCGACGATGACCGTCGTCAGCATCCAGGAGATGATTCCTTACGAAAAAGAGTATACGGCACAGAAAGTGCTAGAAGAACGATCAGTGGACGACAAATCAGCCATCATCGAAGAATGGCGTCTCGAGCAAGGAGCGAGAACGTCTTATAGTTATGTGCTCAGACTGAGAGGATTTGACCATGTGACACAGATTGATGCAGGCGCGGCCAACACGAGATCGGACGGCTATTACGCGATGCAGGCGCATAGCCCTATCTTTGAGACGGACAAGCCTGTGTCCACGAACTATCCGATTGTCGTGTTCAGTTCGGAACAACGTCTTGTTATCGGACAGATGGACGTCCGAGTCATTTATGAAGAGGACGATCAATTGAAGAAATGGTTCGTATTGGAGGATGAATAAGAGTAGATGAGCAGCTTAACGATTGATAGCAATCTAAATATGAAACGCATCATGATCATCGGTTCTGGTGGTGCGGGGAAATCCACACTCGCCCGTCAACTCGGTGAACGATTACATCTCGATGTCTATCATTTGGACGCTCTCATGTGGAGACCGGGATGGGTGATGGCACCGAGAGAAGAACGAATCGATATCCAACAACAACTCGTGAAAAAAGATGAATGGGTCATCGATGGAAACTTCGGGAATACGCTTGATTTACGACTGCAGGCAGCGGACACTGTCATTTTAATCGATCTTCCACGCATCGTCTGTATATACCGTGTCCTTAAACGAGTCGTCCGATATCGTGGTACGACGCGACCTGACATGGGCGCATCCTGTGAGGAAAAACTCGATTTCGCATTCCTCAAGTGGATTTGGAATTTTCCTAACGTTCAAAAGCCGGAGATGGTCAATCGAATCAAACAATATTCTCACGAGAAACAGATCATCGTCTTAAAATCTCGGAAAGATGTTGCAAACTTCATTAATCAAATGAAAAGGCAGGAATTTCTATGAACCCTATCCTTCACAAAATCGGCACCATCTTTATTCCGGTTAGTGATATTCAAAAAGCGCGTGACTGGTATTGTGATTTATTCGATCTTTCAACAAAAGGAGAGATTTTATTCGACCATTTATGTGTCATTCCATTAGAAGGTACTAACCTTGTTTTAGATAGCAAAATCTACTCAAAAGATAACATCATCCAGACACCATTATTTCACTTAAATACGCACGATATTCATCAAGCTTATTCTTATATGATTCAAAACGACATTGAGGTCATCACACCCATTGAGCACGAACATTGGTTCAATTTCAAAGATCTTGACGGGAACGTCATCATGGTATGCAAATGCTAACATCAGACCAAACCTTTAATCAGCCATATCAGGTTATTCAAGTCGCTTGTACCGAAGACTATCTTGAGGAAATGAGCCATTTATTGATTCATGTCGTTGAAGGTGGAGCTTCAATAGGGTTTCTTCCAGGTGTGACACTTGAAGATGCGATGACTTATTGGTCTAACGTCATTCAACCCGAGATTCAATTATTAATCGCTGTAAAAGATGAAATGATCGTCGGCACTATCCAATTACATATGTGTATGAAACCGAACGGTGTTCATCGAGTTGAAATTGCAAAATTAATGGTACATCCAGATTTTCGACGATTGGGAATCGGACGAGCACTTATGCTTTCTGCCGAAAATGTCGCTAGAAGCTTAGGGAAAGAAATAATCATTCTCGATACAAGGAAAGGAGACTCTTCCAATCACCTGTACCTTTCACTCGAATACATTTTAGCGGGATCAATACCGTACTATACAAAATCTAGTGAGGGATTTGAATCAACGAATATTTACTATAAAGCATTAACAAAGAACACCATGGAATATCAAGATTTGGATTGATATCTTCTTAGTTGGGAGGTGATCATATGTTTTTTCTTCAAATGTCTGGAACACCTGGATCAGGAAAATCCACATTGGCTAAACGAATCATCCAACACGTACATGCGGTCGTCATCGATCATGATGTTTCAAAGACCGCCCTACTCCATACGCTTCCTATTGGCAATTTCTCGGATGGAGAAATCGGGAAGATGGCTTATGATGTCGATTGGTCCCTCGTCGAGTATCACCTATCACTTGGACAAAACGTCATTCTCGACAGTCCATGTCTCTATGACGAAATGCTCGATAAAGGGATAACGATTTGCACCAAGTACGGAGCGACTTATCGTTATATCGAGTGCCGTCATGAAGATCACGAAGAAATTAACGCACGACTTCGAAACCGTGCCAGACGACCGAGTCAAATTGATCAAGTTTCATATGAGAATTGGTCTAAGATGAATGAACACTGCAAACGGCCTACTAACCATCCTTACTTACAAATCTATACGATGGACAATCGAGAAATTCCGATTGAGCGAATTATGTCGTATCTGTTGAAAAACTAAGAAGAGAACGCTTTCAGATAGAAAGTGTTTCTTTTTTTAATAATTTTGTATATTTATGCTTTACAATTAATAATCATACATATACACTTAGTCTCATCTACAACAGGGAGGCATTATACACATATGAAAAAATGGTTATTAGCAGTTACGCTCATGATGAGCGCAGTATTACTCGGTGCATGTAGTCAAGAAACAGAAGGTGAAGCGACAGAGCAAAAAACGCTCGTCATGGGGACGAGCGCCGATTACTTCCCATATGAATTTGTCGATACGGCAAACGGGGATGCGATTGTCGGATTTGATATTGAAATCGCGGAGACGATTACAGAACGTCTCGGTTACGAATTGAAGATTGAAGATATGGACTTCGGTAGCTTACTCGGAGCCTTGAACAGCGGGCGTGTCGACTTCGTCATGGCCGGGATGACACCAACAGAAGAGCGTAAAGAGAATGCTGATTTCTCAGACATCTATCTATCCGCGACAAACTTGATCATGACTAAAGACGAGTCACTTCAGGCAATCGAAGATTTGTCTGGTAAGAAAATCGGTGTCCAAACGGCTTCGATTCAAGAAAATATCGCTAAAGAACAAGCACCTGACGCGGAACTCGTATCCTTGAACAAAATCCCTGAAATCGTTCAAGAGTTGAACACAGGTCGAATCGATGCAATGGTCATCGAAGACACGGTCGCACAAAAGTATTTAGACCAAGATGACAGCTTCTATACATTCGCTTTGAAAGAAGATGGCGAAAAAGGATCAGCTGCTGCCTTCAAATTAGATGATGAGTTACGCGACCAGTTCAACGAAGAGCTGAACAAGATGATGGAGTCTGGCGAAATCGATGAATTGGTGAAAAAATGGTTCTCGATGGAGCCTACTGAATGAGACAAGTCGAGCTTCCGATTTATCCCGTCGTTTATCCGACGGGACATCGGTTAAACCAAAATGAAAGTCAGTTCCCGTTACCTGACCGCATCAAGAATCAGCTTGATTCGTTGACGTATCATGACTTACACGAGTATCCAGTCGAACCGATCAATGAGTTGTTCGAACGCTACGCTGCTTACGCCGGCGTCACACCTGAGCAATTACTCGTCGGTTGTGGGAGTGATGAGATGATTCATGTCGTGACGCAAGCGTTGCTCGCACCACATGATATCGTCTTATCTCCGGCACCTGACTTTTCGATGTATCCCATCTTCACGACCATCGCACACGGTCATCATGTTCAAGCCGTTGATTTATCGTATGAAGGAATGGTAAAGGCGATTGAGACGCATCATCCGAAGCTTCTTCTTCTTTCGAACCCAAACAATCCAACCGGAAAGCTGTGGACCATAGAAGAGTTGACGCATCTCGCCTCACTCGTGCCATATATCGTGGTGGATGAGGCCTATATGGACTTCACACCAGATGCGAGCATGATCCCGTTCATTGCCACCCTTCCGAATCTCATCGTCCTTCGCACGATGTCAAAAGCGTTCGGATTGGCAAACGTACGAATCGGATTCATGGTGACAAACTGCGAACTCGCACACTATTTCCGTCAATTCATCCCGCCATTTAATATCAGCGGAGTGAGCGCGAAAATCTGCAATATCTTCTTAAAAGATGCGACTTATCTTCAAGAAACAATCGAATGGCATGACGAGATGCGGCAAAAGTGGGCGCAAGCCTTTAAAGCCATCGGTCATGTCATCCCTGCCACGACGAACTTTTTGTATGTCGAGCTCGAGCAACCTGAAGCAGTGTGGGCCCATTTGACTGACTTGAACGTACACACGTCGAAACAACCGACGGGGATTCGGGTGACGATTGGGGACGAGGCGGCGCTTCATCTTGCACATACAGCTATTCAACAGTACATGGAAACAAGTCATGTAAAAAACTCCTGAACCTCGTGTTCAGGAGTTTTTGTCAGTCGATCGTCTTGATCACACGCGCCGGATTTCCTCCGACGACTGTTCGAGGCGGTACATCTTTTGTGACGACGGCACCAGATGCGATGACTGCCTCATCCCCAATCGTCACACCGGGATTGATAATCGCCCCTCCACCAATCCATACTCGGTTCCCGATGGTCACGGGTTTTCCGAACTCATACCCAGAGATGCGCTCAATCGGGTCGATCGGGTGTGTTGCCGTGTAAATATGTACCCCCGGCGCTAGCATGCAGTCATCCCCAAACGTGATGGGACAAATGTCTAGAAAGATACAATCAAAATTCGCATAGAATCGATCTCCTACGTGGATGTTATACCCATAATCACATTTGAAGTTCGGCTCGATATAATACGACCCTTTCGTTGAACCGAGTAACTCACTAAGAATCTCATTTCGTTCTTCCAACTCATCGATCCCTGAACGATTGAATCGTTCAGTCAATCTCCGGGCACGCTTACGGTCTGCAACGAGCGTTTCATCACCAGCTAAATACAGTTCACCACGAATCATCTTTTCTTTTTCTGTCATGTTCATCCCTCCTCACTTGTAGTATAGAGGATTTTTGAACGGTATAGGGAATAGAGATAAGGATGAGCAGAAGGAGGCAGATCATATGAAACGAATACTGGAATGTCGGGCAAGTGATTTTATCACGTTTAATCGTCAAGATTTAGTCGATTCGATTCGAAAAGCAGAAGGTCGAACGGTCATGGCCGAGGTTATCCCAACGGTGCAGCCACTCTATCCAGAAGTGACAAACGCAGAACTCGCGCGAGCATTCGGTGCCGACTTGATTTTATTGAACATGTTGGATGTGTTTCACCCTTACATTAAAGGACTCGAAAGTCACGCGCTGTTCGGCGACATGCCAGGTGAGGAGATGAGCGACCATCCGATTCTAGAACTAAAACGACTGATCGGATTGCCAATTGGAGTCAACTTGGAACCTGTCGATTTTTCAGAGAAGTCGTCCGAGATGAATGAAGTAAAACGAGGCAGACTTGCTTCAATCGAAGCGTTTCAAAAAGCATCTGAGCTCGGGATTGACTTCGTCTGTTTGACAGGCAATCCGAATACCGGGGTCACGAATGAAGCCATCGAACAAGCAGTCATCCAAGCGCGTCGTGAATTCGCAGGGGTCATCATTGCCGGAAAAATGCATCAGGCTGGTGCCGGCAATGTATTGGACCGCGACGCATATATCCGCTTCGTCGAAGCCGGCGCAGACATTATCCTACTACCAGCTCCAGGCACCGTACCTGGTGTCCGTGAAGAATCGTTCTACGAACTCGTTCAGGAGTTGCAATCGCTCGGTGCTCTCACGTTAGCGGCGATTGGAACGTCACAAGAAGGTGCAGATGTCGCGACCGTTCGGGAGATTGCGCTCTCTTCAAAACGAGGCGGAGCAGACATCGTGCACATCGGTGACGCCGGACTGTCCGGGATTGCCGTCCCAGAGAACATTCAGGCACTGTCCATTGCCATTCGCGGGCGACGCCATACATACATTCGCATGGCCGCCTCGGTCAATCGATAATGGAAAGAGGAAGGAGACGCGCTCCTTCCTCTTTCCATTACCATTCTGTGACGTCGCGACGAGGTTTCGCCGGTGTTGTCGCACCGTGACGTTTGGCGAGTAACGCTTCCACATCTTCTAAGCGCACACCTTTGGCTGCTAACAAGACGAGTAAGTGATACAGAAGGTCTGCTGACTCTTCAACCAAGTCTTCATCCGTCATGGCAGCAATGACGACCTCGAACGATTCTTCTCCAAACTTCTTCGCAATTTTTTCAACGCCTTGTTCAAACAAATACGTCGTATACGAACCTTCTTTCGGTTCATCTTTTCTAGATTGAATCAATTGTTCCAATTCATGAATCATACGTTCACCTCCGTAAAGAAACAGCTTCGATTACCGGTATGACACGTCGGACCGTTCGCATGAACACGAACGAGAAGCGCATCCTGGTCACAGTCGACGTGGATGCTGACGACGTCTAATGTATTTCCGCTCGTCTCTCCTTTCATCCACAGCCGTCCTTTTGAACGAGACCAGAACGTGACGACCCGTTCACGAAGCGTCTGTCGGATTGCCTCATCATTCATATATCCGAGCATGAGGACCGTCCCGTCATCGTTTGAGACGATGATGGCGGGAATCAATCCATTTTCGTCGAAACGAACCGCATCGGCAAGTTGTGATTCGTGCATACGTGCTTCACCTCTTCTACTGTCGTTTTTCGGTCATGTAAGATGGAGGCAAGTAGTGCGGCATCGACTTTCTCAAGCGCTTCGACTACGTGCTCGGCGTTCCCTGCCCCACCGGATGCGATAATCGGAATGTCGACGACTTCACGTAACTGTTCTAAAATCGCAAGATCATAACCGCTCTGCTTTCCATCTTGGTTCATGGACGTGACAAGGAGTTCACCCGCCCCGAGCGCGGCCACTTGTTTCGCCCATTCGACTGCCAACAGGTCTGTCTTCTGTTTTCCACCATATGTGTACACGTAATATTCGCCATCTTCAAATTTCACATCGATTGCGACGACGATACATTGCGAACCGAAACGATCGGCCGCTTCACGAATGAGACTTGGGGATTCGACAGCGAGCGTGTTCAACGATACTTTGTCCGCCCCTGCTTTCAATAGTGACGAGATATCCTCGAGTGAACGAATCCCACCACCTACTGTCAGCGGGATGAATACTTTCCGCGCCACCGCACTGACGACATCGAGCATCGTCTGGCGACGTTCTGTACTTGCCGTGATATCGAGAAAGACGAGTTCATCGGCTCCGGACTCATCGTAATATTTCGCGATTTCGACCGGGTCCCCGATGTCTCGTAGTTGAACGAATTCGATTCCTTTGACGACACGGCCTTCTTTCACATCGAGACATGGAATAATTCTGCGTTTAAGCATAACGCGCCTCCCATTCAATCAGTTCTTCGATACTCACCTTGCCGGACAGGAGCGCTTTTCCGACGACCGCTTCATCGATTTTGGCCATTTTCAGTTCCTTCACGTCCTTTTCTGTTGTCACACCACCTGATGCGATCAGTGTGACGTTGACGATTTGACGCAGCGCCTTCATGCGAGAAACATTCGGTCCGTTCAATTTCCCGTCAGATCCGATATCGGTATATAGAATCGTCTCGATCCCCCGTTTGACAAGGTCTTGTGCGACCGAGATGTCATCGAGTTTTGTCGCTTCCTGCCATCCGTTAATGGCGACCTTCCCGTCATAGGCATCGAGTGCCACAGCGACTCGCTTGCCATACTTTTCAATCGCCTTGTCCAAAAAGTCAGGATCCGTAAACGCCTTCGTTCCTAAAAGGACACGGTCCGCACCGGTTTCCATGACCGCATCAAGTGCGGCTTCAGAACGAATCCCACCTCCCGTTTGAACAAGAAATCCAAGAGACTTCGCATAGCGGACAACGTCTAGGTGACGCGGCTCACCTGCCTTGGCCCCTTCTAAATCGATCAAGTGAATCATCGGGACCTTCCCTTGCCACGCTTTTAATAATTCATACGGATCCCCGTATTGTTCTTCCGTAGAAAAATCACCTTCCGTCAAACGGACGATTTTGCCTCCAATCAAATCAATGGCGGGTAGTAATCTCACGTTCGACCGCCTCCTTCCATTCTTGAAGTAAGCTGAGACCGAACGTCCCGCTCTTTTCTGGGTGAAACTGCATGCCCGTGACGAGTCCTTTTTGAACGATTGCCGGAACTTTCTCACCCATGTATTCAGCCGCTGCTACGATGTGCTCTTCATCTGTCACGGCGTGGTAAGAGTGGACAAAATAGACATCCTCATCACGGAGGATCGAGTTCCATCCCACGTGTGGAAGACGCTTCGCTCGCATCCGCTCGACCGTTCCCGGAATCAACCCGAGACCTTTTGTCGGCATCCCTTCCGTGCTCGAATCAAACAAGAGCTGCATCCCAAGACAGATTCCTAAAAACGGTTTCTCCGTCGCCATTCGTTGCAATAGTGGGATGAGTCCCGTTTGTTCGAGTGATTGCATCGCTTGCGGAAAAGCACCGACGCCAGGAAGTAAAATGGCATCCGCCTCTTCAATTTGTTTTGCATCGTTCGTGATCACGACGTAGCAACCGATGGCCTGTAACGCACGTTCGACGTTAAATACGTTTCCCATTCCATAATCGATGACCGCTACTTTCATCCTTCGATCCATCCTTTCGTAGAAGGGAGACGATTCGTCCCATCGCTCGAGACCGCCTCGGCAAGCGCTCGTCCGAACGCTTTGAATAACCCTTCAATCATGTGGTGTGAGTTCGACCCGTACAGGACAGCTAAGTGCAGTGTGAGTCGACCATTCATGGCAACGGCCCGGAAGAATTCCTCGGCGAGCTCGGTATCAAAATCGCCAAGCTTCGGATTGCGAATATCCGCTTGATAGACGAGGAAGGGACGCCCTGACACATCAATGACCGCTCGTGCTAGCGTCTCATCCATCGGCATGTAACTCGACCCGTAGCGGCGAATTCCGACTTTATCCCCGAGTGACTTGGCGATAAGCTGACCGAGTGCGATCCCGACATCCTCGACCGTATGGTGGGCATCGACCCACGTATCACCTTCAACTTTCACATGCAAGTCCATCTGACTGTGAAAAGCAAGTAACGTCAACATGTGATCGAAGAAGCCGACCCCTGTTTGGATAGAACTTTCACCTGTTCCGTCTAGGTTTAATTGAATATCAATTTTTGTCTCTTTTGTTTCACGCTTTAGTTCAGCTGTTCTCAACAGAATTCACCTCTTCAATCGTTTGTTGGATTAAGGCATACGCCTCGTCCGTCCCTGCACTGACACGTAATCCATCCGGAAATGCACGTACGTGGACTCCTTTTTCAAGGAAGCGGGAAGCCCATCCCTCACTATCATCCGTTTTGACATAGATAAAGTTGGCACGGCTCGGTAAAATCTCACCAATCGGTCGTAACAACTCCGTTAACTTCTCACGTTGAGCAGTATGGAACTGAATCGACTCTTGAATATACGTTTCATCCCGTAAGACGACGTTGGCGACAGCGGCACTGAGACCACTGACATTGAATGGCGAACGGAAGCGGTCAATCTGTTCGATGATTTCTTCAGATGCAATCATGAAACCAATCCGGAGGTTCGCAAGACCGAACGCTTTCGATAACGTCCGTAAGATGATCACGTTCGGATATTCGCTCAATCGAGACACAAATGAATCTTTCATTGTGAAATCAATATAGGCTTCATCCACGACCAGATACGGTACACGTGTCGCAATGTCCGACAATTCGTCTAGTGTCCACATCTTACCGGTCGGATTATTCGGATTCGAGATCAAGACGAGTTTAGGCTCGGTTGCGCGAATGACCTCAATCAACGTCTCGTAACGCAAACCCTGTTCGTCCGGTTGCGTGAAGTGCCCTCTGGCAATTTGTGTGTAAATCCCATACATCGAAAAATCGGGAGCCGGTGCGACCACACGGTCTTCCGTATCTAAAATCGCCTGACTCAAAATGGCCAATAGCTCATCGCTCCCGCTCCCGACCATGAGTTGTGTCGGCTCGACTCCCGCATAGTCAGCATAGCTCGCTTTTAAAGCGAGCAATTCTTCGACTGGATAACGGCTGAGTGCCTCGAGTGATACGTCTCGAATAGCTCGTTCGAGACGTTCTGGTAACGGATATTGACTTTCATTTTGATTGAGCGCATATCCCGAAGCGGCATGAGGTACATAGCGTGGGATGTTCTGATAATTTCGTCTCATACGTCCTCCATCCGAACAGCCATCGCACGGGCGTGTCCTTCTAATTGTTCTTGTTTGGCGATTCGAATCGCGGCCTTTGTAATCGTCTCATCCAGTTCTGTCATCTCAAGGAATGTCTGACGGCGATAAAAGTCATCGACCGATAGTCCACTAGAGAAGCGGGCCGTCCCGCTCGTAGGCAAGACGTGGTTCGGTCCAGCGATATAGTCTCCAAATGCTTCGGCCGCCTCATGTCCGAGAAAGAACGAACCACCGTGACGAATCGCACGCATCAACACCTCAGGATCTTTGACGGCCAACTGGACGTGCTCCGCGGCCATCGTGTTCGCGTATTCGATTGCATCCTCGATTGTCCGATACAAGACGCCGCCACGTTTCAATGATTCTCTCGCAATGTCCTGGCGTGGTAATTGCACTAATTGTCGCTCAAGTTCTTGCTCGATTTGATCGCGGAGGGTTTCTGACGTGACGATCGCGATTGCCGTCGCCTCGACGTCATGTTCCGCTTGTGCGAGCAGGTCGGCGGCAACCCACTTCGGGTTCGCCGTTTCATCGGCAATGATCAACACTTCAGACGGTCCGGCGACGGAGTCGATCCCGACGATGTGTGAGACGAGCGCCTTCGCCGTCGCAACATACGCATTTCCGGGTCCGACAATCTTATCGACCGGACGAATCGTTTCTGTCCCATATGCAAGTGCGGCAACGGCTTGGGCACCTCCGATTAGAAAACATTCATCGGCACCTGCGATTTTTGCTGCAATCAAGAGGGAAATGTCGATCCCATCTGCTTTTGGTGGGGTGACCATGACGACTCGTTTGACACCGGCCACTTTCGCCGGAATGATATTCATCAGGACGCTCGACGGATAGACGGCTGTCCCACCCGGTACATAAACCCCTACCGAATCAAGTGGCATATAACGTCTCCCAAGTCGGAACATCGTATCTTCAAACACATCGTCTTGTCGGACTTGGCGCGCGTGAAATGCACGAATCCGTTCCGCCGCCAATGTCAGCGCCTCTGTCAATTCAGCATACGCGACTGGCGGATTAAAGCTTGCCAAATCGACCGATTCGATTCGATCGACCCCGTCGAATTGTTTCGTCCACTCAAGCAGCGCTTCGTCTCCGCGGGCTTCAATCGATTCCACGATTGGTTTCACGGCTTCGGCCCAAGCTTCGCGCCTTGAGCGATTCGTTTCTGTACTCATGCGTTTTCCTCCTGACTCAGCTTTCGAATCCACGCCTTCAATTCGTCAGGCTGTTCCGCTAAAGCTGTCTCACTCGTAATGAATTTTGCATTGATTGAAAAAATCGTCTCGTATTCTTCCAAGTCGTTTGCAGCCAACGTCGCGCCCGTCTCGACGATGTCAACGATGCAATCAGCCAGTCCCGTTAACGGAGCAAGTTCGACCGACCCGTTCAATGCGATGACTTCTACGTTTTGTCGCTTTGACGCAAAGTGTGAGATGGCGATGTTCGGATATTTACTCGCCACTTTTAATTTTTTCGTTCCATTACGTCGAACTTTTGGACCACAGACGGCCATTCGACAGCGACCGAACGGTAAATCGACGACTTCGAGTACGCCTGGCGTTTTCTCTCGTAAAATATCACCGCCGACAATGCCGACATCTGCCGCTCCATGCATCACATATTTATAGACGTCGTCCCCTTTGACGAAAATGAATTCATGATTTCCTGCTTGTACCGTCAACTCACGTCCCCGTTTTTCAGGCCATACGGGTAAATCACGTTCGACAAAAAATTGACGGGCTGCTTTTTCAATCCGACCTTTCGCGACCGCTACTTTCATTTGATCACCTCATCTAACTGTTCTAAATCGAGCGACATGCCGAACGCTCGTCTCGAGTGTCCGAAATGTCCATAGAGTGAATCATATCGTCCTCCTGAAAGGACACGCTTGCCTTCCACACTTCCCGTCACGGTCAATCCTGAGTAGTAATCAAAGTCTCCCGTTTGACCGAAATCGTAAGACACCTCTAAACCGATGGTACGCAAGTGTTTTACTGCCTCGTCCACTTCATCGATGGCTTCTTTTAAAGATTCCGGTGCCTCAGCCCGTAATTCTTCGAGTGCAGAATTCCCGATTAAAAAAGGTAGCTTTGCAATTAACGGATAGTGATACGACTCTGCTAATTCACGCAATGATTCTAAGTTTCGAAGCGCTAAGATTTTACGGAATGTCCGTTCCTGAATGCCTGTCTCTTTCGCGATGAGCGAGATGACAGCTGCTGACCCGATTTTGATCGTCAAACGGTCTGTAGGCAGGACTCCTTCCGTCATATCGAGAAAGGATTCAATCAGATGACTGTCCTTCTCTTCGCCGTCGACCCATTCGAGTCCAAGCTGTTGCCGTTCGTGGGGTTGTCCGGAATGTTTGACCGTCCGACGATAGACGGCACCAGCGTAAGCGACACGCATCGGTTCATGCCCGTCTGCTAACTTTCTTGCGATTTGTAATGTATAGTCAGGGCGCATGACGAGAAGTTCCCCGTCGTTCCCGAACAATCGATAATAGGCTGACTCGTCAAAGAGCGCCAAGTTTTGATAATGTGAATAGTATTCGAGAAGTGGTGGATCGATGACTGCATAGCCACTCGACTCTGCCTTCTCTAAAAATGACAACATCCATCGTTTCGGACGGATGACATCTCCTGATTGAAGTTCATACCAGCCTTCTGGAATCGAACCTTTTGAATTTGACCAAATCATCATAACCACCCTTTATCTTATTATCACTTTACCAAACTAAAGTAGTGTGTTAAATTTATCAAACAGAGAAACACCTGTCAACCAAATGAACTGAAAAGGACGTGTAATCGATGTTTAACTTTACCCATGATGGTCATGTGCATACCCCTTTTTGTCCACACGGTACAAATGACCCGCTTGAACACTATATTCAAGTCGGAATCGAGAAAGACCTGCAGACGATGACGTTCACAGAACATGCGCCTTTTCCCCAATCCTTCATCGATCCGGTTCCGAATCAAGACTCGGCGATGTCGATTGATCTACTTCCAGATTACCTCGATACGTTGCATCAGATGAAGAAGCAGTATCAAGCGGTTATCGACATTAAAGTCGGATTAGAGGTCGACTTGTTGCCGCATTTAGAGAAGGAGACCATTGCCTTACTCAAACCTTTCGCACCATTGCTTGATGAAGTCATTTTATCGCAGCATTTCCTATATGTAGATGGCACGTATATGCCGATTGATTATTCTGCCGAGACGTTTGATGAACTCGTCAAAGCACTTGGCTCATTCGAAAGCGTCATGAGAGCTTATTATGAATCGATTGAACAGGGTCTCGCATTTTCGTGGGAAGACATCCGTGTCGCTCGTATCGGGCACCTCGATCTCCCGATTAAGTATCAAAGACACTATGCATGGGACCGTTCAAAAGTAAAAGAGGAAGAAATACGTCTGTTACAGGTGATTGCCGACCGGGGATTCGGACTTGACTTCAACACGGCCGGACTCAGAAAACCAGATTGTGGCGTACCCTACGTGGCAGGACTCGCAAAAACCGCGAATGACTTGCACATCCCGTTCACGATGGGTTCGGATGCGCATCTCGCACAAGATGTGGCGGCTGGATTCGACTTCATTGCACAAAAAAAAGCCACGTTCCTATGAACGTGGCTTTTTGACAGCGATCTAGCTATCTAGATCCCCATGCTTATGGTTGACAACGATATGGCGTTCCATTTCTTCATCTGTAAACATCATACCATAACAAAAAATAGATGCAATAAAAAATTGGGTGAAATGACTCACCCAATTGAAATCACATCGCTGCGTATAATGTTTTTAAGTCGTTTGTTGCTTCTTCGTCCATCTGGATGGCCACGAGTTCAACGTATTGAAGCGCTGGATCCTGATCTTTCGACAACGCGACAATTTCAGCAGCTGCCTTATCTAGTGCCAACAAGATACCTGACACGCCAAGTGTCGGATAATAACGAAGGAGTGCACGAACATGTTTTATCTCTGATACTTCATTTCCGTTAATGGTTAATGATTTGACGGCTAGCTCCTTATGCATGCCAATCGCAAATTTATCTTCCCACACTTCTTCGAGTGTGATCAACGCCTCTACTTCATATGCACCATCTGTAAAGCGAACGAGTTTTTCCATGAGTAAATTCCCCTCTCTTGAATCTACTTTTATTATATAAGAGATTTTAAAGAGTATATTGTGAAATATTGAACATTATGTGTAAAGTTTGTCTCACCTTATTTTGAACAAAAAAAGGCCCCTCCGAGGAGGGGCGAATAATGGAAGAGTAAAACACCATTGGCAGTACATTAATAATATATCACCTAATGAAAACGTTTACAATGTATTTTTGTACATTTTTTCAAGTGGCATATGTAACACTTCAATCCCGCTTTCACGCATCAATTCTAACCCATCCCCATGCTCATAACCGACGGCATATACGACTCGCGCGACACGTGCCGCAATTAAGGCGAGTGAACAGGCATGACATGGTGAATGTGTGACATACGCTGTCGCACCAAATGCATTCGTTGAATCAGCAGCCAGCTTTCCAATCGCATTGATTTCCGCATGGATTTCATGTTGCTTCGACCAATGATGGTGATCATACGGGTCCGTACACTTGATATATGTCACACCATTCCGGATAAGTCGTGCCGGTTCGTTGATCATATCAAGATCCGTCGACGCAACATAGTCGGCATGTTTATAGAACCCATCTTCTTGCTTGATATAGATTTCATTACAGTTCGTGTGACCAGATGGGGTCCCATTCAGACCGATTGAGATGGGTTTTTCGTCCTTTACAATGACACAGGCCACGCTCTTCGATGCACACTTCGAGTGCCGTTCAGCCATCATATCAGCGAATAATAACCACGTCTCATCCCACAATCGTTGTTTTTCCACTCAAGTCCCTCCTCGTAGAAAAGGAAAGTCTGATTGCTCAGACTTCCCCCTTTAATATCCAGTGTCCTTTGGTAGCTCTTTATTTTTCGAGGCGATCTCGATGACCTTCTCTTTCAATTCGTGCTCCATGCGGTCAAGTTCGCGCTCGGCGTCACGACGTTTTTGTTTCCCTTCTTGCTGGATGCGTAACGTTTCATCCAACGTGGAAAGTAAGTTCTCGTGAGCGACTTTCAGTGATTCAACAGAGACAATCCCTTTTTCATTCTCTTGAGCGATTTCAATCGATGAATCTTTGAGCATCTTCGAGTTCTGCTCAAGCAGTTGGTTTGTCGTCTTCGTCACGTCCTGTTGCATACGAAGTGCCGTTTTCTGCCGTGTCAAGCTGAGCGCGAGAACGACTTGGTTTTTCCAAAGCGGAATCGTGTTGACGACCGCTGACTCGATCTTTTCAGCAAGGATTTGGTTGTTCTGCTGGATGACCCGAATCTGAGGTGCCATTTGAAGGCTAATCGTACGACTCAATTTTAAATCGTGCAACTTTTTCTCAAAACGGTCCGCTAATTGAATCATATCGTTCAATTGTTGAAGCTTCGATTGATCTTTAGAAATTTCTACTTCTTGACGTAACGGAGCAATCTCATGTTCCCGTACATGGTCAAGCTTTGTCTCACCCGCAGCGATATAGACGTTCAACTCTTCGAAATACCGCTTGTTCTTATCATACATCTGATCGAGCATCGTGATGTCTTTCATGAGACCGAACTTCGCACGATCGAGGTTATGGATGACCTCTTCCAAATAGACGTTCATTTTTTCGAACTGAAGCTTATAGTTTTCAGCCTTCTTCTTCGCACGACCGATGAGTGGGATATTATCCATGAAACTCTTTTTCTCCGGTTGAAGCATATCGGGGTCCATCTTACGGACGTTTTGCATCAAATCAGACAACAGTTTCCCGGCATCGCCGCCATCTTTCATCCGCACTTCCGTCAAAATTTGATCAGAGAATTGGGAAAGTTCACGTTGGACGTTCGACCCGAACAACATGACAGAGTCGGTCTTCTTAATATCAATGGATTCAGCCAATCGCGTGATGCGCTCACGATGCTCTTGAGGCACGTCCGGTTTCGCTTGAATGGCCGGCACTTCATGTGGCTGTGTAACAGATGACCATTCGACAGATGGGTCACTGAACCCCTCCGTTTCGGTTTTTGTTTTCGTATCAGAAGTCAGTTCTTCTTCCGGCCATGACTGCCAGTTCGTTTCATTCGATGAAGTCATGTTTCTTTCTCCCTTCCGGCTGATCAGATAAGACCCGCTCCATCATGATCAGTTCGCGTTCAAAGTCTACGGCGTCATCTTCAAGGAGACGTCCGCGTTGTTCTTTAAATTTATCGACAATTAGTCGCATATTTGTGATTAATTGTTCCCGAGTCTCTTCTTGAATGACGACTCGTTTTCCTTCAAGTTCTTTAAATTTCAAGACGACCGAGACGAGGGAATCTAAATAGAATGTGAACAGGTCTCGAACATGCTTGGCGTCTTGTGGATTTTCGAAGAGTTCCTCGAACAATTCATGTGCTTCTTTCGAGACGGCCTTCATTTCACGCCTTACTTCCACATCTTTAATATCTGGTAGGACACGGTCAATCTGTTGTAGTTTCTCATATCCTTGCTCAATCGTCCGTTGTAAAAATTGAAGTTCTAAATCATCTGTCGCCTCGAATTGTCGTGTAGGCATCGGCTCTTCGATCGGTTTTAAAATCCTCGATCCAGAGAACGATTCTTCCTCATCGAGCAACAGTTTTTTCTTGGCACGTTTTGCCACCGTTGTCGGTGTTCGTTGAAGATGTTTGCGCTTGTTCGTCGACCACACTTCATTCAAGACGAGCGCCCCTACAATAATGAATAACCAGGAGAAATCGAATACGTTAATGGCAAAGTATATGACTGCCCCTGTCAGGGCCCATTTCATCCATGTTTTCATTCTTTTCACCTCATCTCATGTTACTTCTATTGTACATTACGAAACCACTCAACAAAAGTTTCGTCATCCCTATCATTTTAGCATAATAAAATTCGTCGATACCTCCGTCCACAGGTGTAGAATCAACTACCTATATCGACTACTTTCCCGTTGCGAGACGAAAAAAACCGTAGACTCATAGAGCCTACAGTTCGTTTGTTATGTGGTGATCCATGTAGAAACCATGACGATCGCGACAGTTACAGGAATGACATAGCGAATGAGCGCATGCCAGATTGGGTAAAGCTTCACACCAGGTTTGGATGTTTCGATTTCATCCTTTAGGACACGTTGGTCAACGACATAACCGACAAAGATGGAAGTCAAGAGTGCACCCGTCGGCATTAAAATGTAGCTGACAAGATAGTCCATCGTATCGAAGAACGTCCGACCGTTCCAAATCTGTACATCACTCAAGAGTCCGAACGACAGCGCGGATGGTACTCCCACGATGAAGACGAGAAGAGCGGCTGTCACCGTCACTTTCTTTTTCGTCCATGACGATTTCTTTTCATTTAGACGGTCGGTCACACCTGCGACGACGACTTCTAACATGGCAATCGACGATGTGATCGATGCGAAAGCAAACAATAAGAAGAACAAGACCATGAAGAATCCACCGAGCGGTACTTGGTTGAAGACTGCCGGTAAAACAACGAAGAGTAACGCTGGACCTTCAGCCGGATCAAGACCTGATGCAAAGACTGCCGGGAAGATGGCTAGTCCTGCTAAAAGTGAAACCGCAATGTTCAATAAGACGATCATGTTCGCTGAACGGTTCAATGTTCCTTTCGTCTTAATATAAGACGCATATGTCAGCATCGCTGCGACCCCCAACGATAAGGAGAAGAACGCCTGTCCGAGGGCAAACAATACCGATTCACCAGTCAATGCAGAGAAGTCAGGCTGTAAGAAGAAGCGAACCCCTTCCATCGCCCCGTCAAGCGTCAACGAGCGGACTACGAGAACTAAAAAACTGATGAACAAAAGTGGCATCAAAATTTTACTCATCCGTTCAATCCCTGCTTCAACGCCACGTAAGACAATTAATAGTGTAATCAAGAGGAATAAGAATTGTCCGAGTACGGCAATACCTGGTGTAGAAACGACGTTCCCGAACACTTCACCGAATTCGTCTGGCGAACGTCCATTGAGCGTTCCGCTTAAACCGAGTCCGATATAGATGAGAACCCATCCTCCAATGACACTATAGAAGGAAAGTAACAAGAAACAAGCAATGACACCTAAATAACCGATAATGGTCCAACGACCATGCCCTAACTGTTTGAAAGCGAGAAGTGCAGTCTTTTGAGTCGAACGTCCGACAATGAATTCACCAATCAATAATGGCAGACCAAGTAATAATGTGAACGCCAAAAACATGAGTAAAAAGGCACCGCCCCCGCTCGTTCCGGTGACATATGGAAATTTCCAGATTGCACCTAAACCGATTGCCGACCCTGCGGCAGCTAGTATGAATCCAATTTTTGAGGCGAATGAATTTTGCGCCATGATTACCCCTACTTCCTGTTTTTCATTTCATTTTCATAATAATAGTGAAATACTAACATGGTTCCAAGATGAGAACAACAAAAAAACAGAGAAAAGTCTGAATACTTTTCTCTGTTGATGCTTTATGGCGTTAAAAAGGTGAGGGCACGCTCTCGAATTCGGATCGATAATTTGTCTGCTTCGAAGTGCTCTCCATCGACATCGATGATTTGTGGCGCATTCAATTCTAGCTCGATATGAGAAGCCTGGAAGTGATTCCACTCCGTCGACTTCTGATCGAGACCGAGTTGTTGGGCCAACAGCTGTCGAATCATGGGAAATCCGATTGCCGAACTATGAACGACTTCTAGCAATCCATCGGAAAACGATTGTGTCTCTAGTTTGGTCGGGACCGTACCGAGATAACTCCCGTTCCCAACATAGAGAAAACTAACGTCACCGTCATATATTACTTCACTGCCCCGCCGAAGCGTGATGTTGAATGGGTCCGCTTCACGGAACTGACGGATGGTCGCTAAAAAATATCCGATTGAGCCTAATGATTCTTTTTCATCCGGATCGATTTGACGAGATGTATCCGCGATTAAACCGACGCCTACGAAATTGAGCGCATACATCTCATCGACTTGAATGACATCGACATATTGTTCGTGAGAGGAACGAATGATTTGAGCAGCCTGTGTCGGTTGAATTGGCAGTTCAAGCGCTCTTGCGAAGTCATTACATGTTCCTGCTGGAATGATGCCGACTGTCGGCCGTTCCTCGCGCTGTAAGGTCATTAACCCATTCACTACTTCGTTTAGCGTACCGTCCCCGCCAATGACAATCAGATGGTCGAACGATTCGCTTGTTTCGGCGAATCGGAGCGCGTCCCCGATTTCCTGTGTCTTTTTGATGATGATTTCTTTATAGAGCGATTCAATCGTTCCGATGACTTCGCCGAGCATCGTTTCGCTCGTACCGGACTTCGGATTCGAAATAATCAAAGCTCTCATAGTAATCCTTCCTGTTCTAAGAAGTCTTTCGCTACATCGTACGCGCGTTCATTTCCGTACGCGACCCGTCGATTCAATTCAGACATTTGTTCGTCTGTGATTTTACCTGCGAGCTGATTGAGCGCATCCTCGATTTCTGGATACTCTTCAAGTGTCTCTTCCTTCATGAGTGGCGCTCCCTGGTATGGTGGGAAGAATTGACGATCGTCTTCTAAAACGACCAGGTCGTTCTCGGCAATATCAGGGTCCGTCGCATAGGCGTCTACTAAATTGACATCTCCTCGTGAGATGGCACGATAACGCAGTTTTTGCTCCATCGAGACGACAGATGGGAAATCGAATCCATACTCGTTTTGAAGTCCTGGGTATCCGTCTTCACGGTCCGTGAATTCAAGCGTGAAACCGGCCTTGATGTCCGACTCGACGTTCCGTAAATCAGAAATGGCTGTAATGCCTTCCGCCTCTGCATAATCACGTGGAATAGCGAGTGCATACGTGTTGTTAAATTTCATCGGTTCGAGCATCACATACCCATCTTCAGCAAGCGCTTCTCTTGCTTGCTCGTACACTTCACCGGCATCGTTTGACTCAGGCGTTTCTTTGACGAGACTCGCGAGTGCGGTCCCAGTGAATTCAGGGTAAATATCGACATCCCCTGATTGGAGGGCCCCCCATACGAATGTTGTTTCCCCAAAGTTCGGTTTCACCGATACGGTCAAATCCGTTTCTTCTTCAATTAATAATTTATACATGTTCATTAATATCTCTGGCTCAGGACCAAGTTTTCCGGCAACGACTAAGTCTGTTTGTTGCGAACGACCAAACGCAAGCGGTGTGATGATGATGAGCGCGAGTACGGTCGAGACGGCAATCAACTTCGTCTTATTGCGTGTCGCTGTCGCACCTTCCATCTGACGCAACAAGAAGTCAAATAGGAGTGCCAAAATGGCGGCAGGGATGGCACCGAGTAAAATTAAGTAATTGTCGTTCCGGTTAATCCCAAGCAAGATCAATGTACCGAGTCCGCCTGCTCCGACTAAAGCGGCGAGCGTCGCAGTCCCGACAATCAAGACCATCGCTGTACGGATACCAGCCATGATGACCGGGAGCGCGAGTGGAAGTTCGACTTTCATCAAACTTTGATTCGGTTTCATCCCACAAGCTCGAGCAGCTTCTAATAACGATTTATCCACTTCATTCAACCCAGTGAACGTGTTTCGTAAAATAGGGAGCAGCGCATATAAGACAAGCGCTATAATGGCAGGAAGTGCTCCGATTCCAACGAGTGGAATCATTAATCCGAGTAAGGCAAGGGATGGAATCGTTTGAATAATCGCGGTGACGCCAATGGCAGTTTCGGCGATTTTCTTACGTCGCGTCAGCCAGATTCCCAATGGCACGGCAATTAAGACGGCAATCAAAAGCGATACGACAGAGAGCTGTAAGTGCTCAATCAGTGCCTCGACAAGCTGACCTTGTCTATTTTGGAACGTCTCAAGCATCCAGCTCACCTCTTCCGCGTTGTGTAAATTCTAAGACGAATGGGTCTTCACTCGCCAATATCTCCTCAGGCGTACCGACCAACATGAGTTCCCCGTCACGCATCAACGCGATGCGATCACCAAGCTTCATCGCTTCTTGCATGTCGTGTGTGACAAACAGAATCGTTTTGCCAAGTTCGTCATTCAAGCGCTTAATATCATCTTGCAATTGACCACGGCTGATCGGGTCAAGCGCAGAAAAGGGTTCATCCATGAGGATGACGTCCGGGTCTGCAGCTAAGGCACGCAATACGCCGACGCGTTGCTGTTGTCCTCCTGATAATTCTGCTGGCTTCTTCGAGCGAAGTTTCGGGTCCAGTCCGGCGATTTTCATCAATTCGGTCACTCGCTCTTTTGTTCGGTCTTTTTTCCACTTTAATAATTCCGGTACGACAGAGATATTTTCTTCCACAGTTAAGTGAGGGAATAATGCAATCTGTTGGAGTACATAACCGATATTACGGCGTAGTTCAAAAATATCGAATTGATAGATTTCTTTTCCATCAATTAAAATTTTTCCGTCCGTATGATCGATTAATCGATTGACCATTTTCATCGTCGTTGTCTTGCCACAACCTGAAGGACCGATCAATACAAATATTTCTCCTTTTTCTACAGTTAAACTCAAATCTTTGACGGCTAACGTCCCGTCTTCATAACGTTTTGATACATCACGAAACTCAATCAACCTGATCCCTCCTCAACTATTTCCAAAATGGAAATTCAAATAGTATTTTGCCCGTTTCTCTACTTTGTTAAACAAAAAAGGCTCTCCTAATTGGAGAACCTGATTTTTAGTATAGCGTTACTTCAATATGTCGACGCCCCCATTGGATCGCGTCCTGTTTTGAATCAACGAGTAGGTCGACGATATGTCCTTTAATTCTACCACCTGTATCAAGGGCAATCGCATCACCGACACCTTGGATGTGGACTTTTGACCCTAAAGGAATGATGGCTGGGTCGACGGCGATAATTCGCATTCCGTTATAATAAATCGAGTCGGTCACATCATGACCCGTGGCCGTTAATACACGACCGCCGTACGCCTTGTTATCCGCAACATCATTTGAATAAGCTGTCGATTCGACTGTAATGACTTTTTTAGATGTAGATACCGGTGGCGCACTGACTGATTGCGTAGCTGAAGCCGACGTTTTTGTAGCAGTTGCCTGTTTCGCTGCTTTACGCTCCTCTTCCGCTTTTCGTTCTGCTTCAAGTTTCGCTAGCCTTGCTTTCTCTGCTTCTTCTTTTGCTTTCTCTTCTGCAAGACGTTCTGCTTCGATCCGTTTCTCTTCTGCGATACGTTTTTCTTCAGCAAGTTTCTTTTGGCGAGCGATTTCTTTTTGTCGTTCTTCTTCAATTGCTTGTCGTTCTAGTTCAAGCGGGTTTTGTACGATTTTTTGTTCTGTCCCGATTCCGATCTGAGCAGCATCTGCCTGATCCATGAATGTGAACAGCCCCATCATCGTAGCTCCAATGACGATCATATATTTTAATAATTTCATCGTAGTAAGGTCATCACCTTTCTCGTTATGTAACGAACAGATGTTAATTTACCACGACAAGTCCCGTCAAAGTAGTGATTTTATCGAAGTGAAACATTCCTGACATATGGCAAAAAAAGTGGTTACAGATTGTAATAATTGAAAAAAACGTTGGTATTCCTTATGTTCACAAAAAAATTACAGATTCGTTACAATCAATCGTGTAACAAACCTGTAATCTTCCTGTCATGATTAAATCTTATTCATTTGACTCAATTTCATACATTCTGAGCATCCCCCACGGTGCGACATCAACTTGAACCGTGAACGATTGCTTTCCTTTTATAGCATCCATCTCATCTTGAGACACATGATACGAACCCATTTCTTCTATATAAAGAAGTCGATCATAATAGTTTGCCCGAATGCCACCAAAAAACGGTTTCGACTCAATTCGATCGATGACAGCATAACCCTCTTCCCCTTCTTTAAAGGAAACATATACCGTTCCGGTTTCGACATCTTGTCGTCCTTTGAAGGCATCATATTCGAGATAGATGGAATCTCCAAAATAAGGGTCATAAGGCTCGAACGAAGACCCTTTAAACGTGTACGTCTCCCCGACCCACGAAATAGCATAAACAAGTACCACAAAGCAGATTGCAATCAGGACTTGGACAACCGGGATCACCCAGACAGAAAACCGTTTCATGTCGTCACATCCCCTCTCGTTCGATTACGCCACCATAATGCGAGTGACAACGCAAAGACGATTAACGCACCAATCAAGAAGAAGAGTGAGATATCGAGCCGGTCCCATACGTAGATAAAGTAAATTGTCATTTGAACGATTAAGAAATAGATGAAGGCGAATATTGTCGGTTGTCGTGTCACGTCTTGGCGAATCAAGTACGCAAGTGCAATCACCTCGATGATGATTGCCAGTAAAACTCCTGAATCTTCAAACAGTGCAAATGGGATGACTGCAAGGAAACTCACCCAGAGTAGGTCGTATCGTCTGTGAATCAAATAGACGGCAACGAGTGCCACCGACAAAAGTGTCGCTTCAATGACGGAAGGCGGTCTTTGGGAGAGCCAACTTTCTGTCACGTTAATTAAATAACCAATTGATAGAACGGCCGCAGTGAACAGATACGTTGCTTGCCATGCGGCTTGTTTTCGATAGAATAAGAGCAATGCATGCAAGATGACGAGTGACCAAAGCGGCCACAGTCTTCCCTCATAATCGATATACTGGCCGAAAATATTGAGAAGGCCATAAAAGGTTAGCCATGCGAACGTGCGGTCCAACGATTCATCGACGAAATGGAACCATACCCATGTCACGATTAGAGCAATCCCAATCAAAATCAGCCCGATGCTTTCGAAACTATTGGTGATAGCTAAAAATGCAGCGATTGCGGTGATCATGGAGAATATGACGTGCTCATACAAGATGCGATGAAGTACTGCCATCGCAAAGATAATCCAGAACAATAGAGTCAATTGGCCAGACAGATTATACGTCGTGAAGATGACCGCCATGGTCGCGATAAAGAAAACGAACCCTAGTACACGTAACAGCGTGACATATCTTGGTGTTTTCAAGCGAACCCGCTCGGCAAAGACATAGAATCCAACCATAAAAAGAAGAAACAAACCGATTTTCAAAAGGTCGGGAATCGCTTGCCAGTTGGCTGCGACGAAACTGAATAGGCTGAGAGCCAACAAGATGGATCCGACAATGACCAAAACGGGCGGCTTGTGGTCATGTTGCTCACTAGCCGCCCGTCGTTTATGTTCATAGTCGACTAGTCTTAACCCCGTCGCTTCATCCAATAAACCCGCCTCTTGCCATTCACGTACTTTTTTGTCAATGGACACCTGAATCATCCCTTTCAGAAAAAGGTCAGCTGGCGCGTTCAATCAATTCCAATTCTGATTTTAGTAAAACTTGTTTCTCGAACTCGAGTCCGAGCTGTTGAAACTCTTCCATGATCGAGACGTCACCGATCACAGTATTGGTCAGTACGGCGGTCACTTCAGCGACCCATCCTTCACGAGTCGACTTCACGATATCACCTACGAGGAATTCTTCAGACACACCCATTCACTTCCAATCTAAATTTGTTTCTATCATTATAACGAAATTATAACCGTTTGAATACGTTTTCTTTTATCCGTTTAATAAATTGTGTCAAGAATTTTCCAGTAAGTCCCCAAATGATGTAGTCTTCATGTTCATAAAAAGGTTCTTTCATTTTAATTACCCGTTTTTTGTACGCTTTAGCATTCGCCAATCGATCTAACGGAATATTTTGATCCGGACTCATCGTCCATTCCATCTCTCCGTGGAATGGATCAATCATGAGTAATGTGGAAATCGGTACGGTAAACAAATGATCGACCTCATCCGTCCCTTCTACACTCGGTACTTCCGATAGGATTCCGACAAACGGATAAATCAATTGACGATGAGGCGTAGCAAGCGGTCGCAATTTGCCTACGACTTCTACTTTATCTGCAGAAATCTCTAACTCTTCGCATGTTTCCCGGATTGCCGCTTCTACGGGTGTTTCTCCTTTTTCAAGGCGTCCCCCTGGAAATGAGATCTCCCCAGGTTGCTGCCGCATCGTGTGGGCGCGTACCTCAAACACGACGTGCCATTCCTGATCGATTTGAACGAGTGGGATTAACACTGCCGCTGTCTGTTCATAATCTTCATCCATTGTAAAACTATCTCGAATCTGTTCTTCTGTGATCCATGGCTGCACAATGCTCACTCACCTTCCATCATCGAATATCATATATCGTTCTATACCCTACTTTTCGTTTAGTCGCTGCCAATGTCGGAAATATCATTATTAATGATAGGAGTTGATCAGCGTGGACGAACAAGTAGATGTATTGATTGTCGGTGCCGGACCAACCGGCCTGACACTCGGACTCACCTTAGCCAGATATGGCGTATCTTTTCAAATCATTGATCGTAAGACGACCCCGTCGGACAATTCACGAGCTATCGGGATTCAGCCGCGGACCATCGAAGTGTTTTCTCGTTTAGATGTTGCGCAAGAAGTGCTAGAGCGTGCCCGAACAATCGAGCGAGGGAATCTATATTTTTCGGGACAGTGGACAGCAAAGCTTGAGTTCTCCAAACTCGTGACCCCTTATCCGTTCGTGACGTTGTTACGTCAAAATGAAACCGAAGAGATTTTGGAACGCGCCCTACGAAAATATGGACATGTTGTGAAGCGTGGGGAAACCTTGTCATCCATTACCCAATATCCATCCCGTACCATCGCACATTTGACCGCGACTGATGGGATGACTCGTGCCGTTGAAGCGAAATATGTTGTCGCCGCCGATGGAGCAAACAGCTCGGTTCGTCGGATGCTCGCCCTTCCGTTTAGCGGTAAATCATTTAAAGAGGCTTGGGTGTTAGCCGATTTGAAGGCGGATTGGCCGATATCCCGGGAAGAGGTTCATATCTTTTTTTCGGATCGAGGAGTGCTTGAAGTCTTCCCGCTCACGGATGAAACAATTCGTATCACGGGAAACTTGAGAACGGATGAATCATTCCAAGAATCGGACCTTCAAGAATTGGTGGAACAACGCAGTCATATGCCGGTCCATATTCGCGACGTTGAGTGGTTCTCCTTATTCCGCGTGCACAATCGCATGGTCGATACGTTCATTCACAACCGCATCATTCTCATGGGGGATGCGGCACATATTAACTCCCCGGTCGGCGGACAAGGGATGAACACCGGGATAGCGGATGCCTTCAACTTAGGTTGGAAACTGTGGTTACATCTCAAAACTGGCGCTCCCCATCACGTCGTGTCCACCTATCGGGACGAGCGCGAACATGTTGCCCGCAACGTGCTACAGACGACGAATATCGCAACGGAGATGTTGCAGACGACCCTCCCGATGCTCTTGCCGTTCCAAGCAATCGGTGCGGATGTCTTCACTCGCGTCAATCTCGTCAACCAAAAGATTACCGAACGGATCTCTCAGCTCCATTTATCGTATCCGAATGCGCTTCGGTTACCGTTTCGTCGCGTCGCGGAAGGAAAGATTTTTCCGGAGACTGAGATTTTACGAACGGATGACGGGTTTCGGACAAAAATATCCGAAATTGCAGACGGACGGTTTCAAGTGCTCGTATTTGACGACGGGAAACGTGATTTGACGTCCATTTATGACTATTTGAACAAGAACCAGCCGTTCATTCAAACGATTACCTTATCTAAGACGAGTCGCCCGTTTTTCGATCAAGGAAACGAACTAGCCAAATCACTCTTTATGAAACGTGGCATATTAGTCATTCGTCCAGACGGTTATTTGTTGCATAAGCAACATCACGTTCGCTTAAAGCCATTACAGGACAAGTTGGCCGTCTGGCTACCTTCTTCTTGAACGTGTATAAATGGAGAGCCTCACCAAATGGGTGAAGCTCTCCATGTCATGACTATTCAACGTTTACATATAGAATACCTGGTTTCGAGAGCGTCAAATCGTAAAACGCCTCAAACGCCTCGATATCTTCTAATTTTCGGAAATCGATTTGATCTGTCTCTTCATTCGGAATGGCCACGATGATACCTTCCTCTGTCGATTTGATCATGCCCGTTTGTCCGTTATGAATTCGGATATAGAGTACTTGCTGATTTTCTAGGAGTGAGATCGCCTCTCGTCTCGATTGAATCGGTTTTTTCATTTCATCCCCTCTTTTCCATTTCAGTATACCGTTCGCTCCATATTGCTTTCAACTCGCCACACCATTAAACTTGTGTAAAGAAGGGGTTGAAGGCATTGGAAACGTTATTGATCATCGTACTCGCCATTTTGTTTGTCATTTTGGTCTCGATTCGGACAATTCGCAATTTAAAGTGGGTTCGTTTCGGTGAAGCATTCGGGAAACAAGGTGAAGAACTTCTAGGTGATTATCATTATTTGACCGAGCAGGGCATCACCTGTCGTGTGGAACAAGGACTACCGACCGGCAAACTATTAAAGCCGCTCGCAAAAAACTTGGACGATCGCGTTGCACTGTTCGTTCACCGAGATGATGCGGCAAAAGCAAGAGAACTTTTAAAATAAGATGAAGGCCGAATACAATCATTCGGCCTTCATCTTATTTATGTACTTGTCGCTCAGAACAATAATAGGCGATTTGTTTGACGAGCGGCTCTGTCAACGTCTCAAGGTTCGTTTTACTGATCACCTGATCCACCAGAGCGAATGAATCTCCACAATTCGCCTTAATTCGTTCTAACTTCAATCGTTCCGTTTCCGGGAAGATTAAAAACGAATAGACGGGAATTGCTTGATTACACTCTTTTTTTAATCGTGACCGCACTTGTTTGGTCATCCGTTCTAATTCCGTGACAGGGTGAGGATAAACCTGTTTCCACCCCATCGAGGTCTCGGTTCGACATTCCCGGTTCGTCATATGGACGGGGGCTGGAGTTCGATTTAATTGAATCAAGAATACGCCTTTAGGTCCGACGAGCACGTAATGAACGAGATCATCCCCTAATTTGACTTGTTCAATCATCATCCAATCAAATCGGCATGTTTGTCTGATGTTTTCGACGAGACGATCTGTATAGCAGGTTGGTGCTTTCATCACTTCTTCTTTCACACGAAACAGCTTTTTTGTCTGTTGTTTGACTGGTTGTTTCTCCGTGGCCGTTAACACTTGCAACATGGACTCCACCCCCTATTCGTTATTCGCTTGGACCGACTTGCTTTCCAAAGACCGCTTTTTCGAGATTTGAAATTCGGCGTAACATGTCATAATTTGAGGCAACCGGCTGTGCTGGTTTAGCCGGTTCCGATACAGGCGCAGGTTCCCGTCGCAACGAGTCGTTTTCTTTTTGAAGACGCTCGATTTCTTTCGCCATTTTTTCATAATCTCGAATGACGACATCTAAAAATTGATCGACTTCTTCTTGTGAATAACCACGTAACGCGGTCTTGAATTCTTGTTTATAAATCGCTTCAGCTGTTAATTCCGTTTGCATCATATCACTCCCATTGTTGTTCCCATTGTTTTTCTTCTTCAATGACTCGTAAGTCTTCTTGTGTGATCAAGAAAACTTCCATGTTCGGCTTTCGCCGAGCCCCATCGACTAGAAACCGGGGACTTCCTTCCGTTTCTTCGTCATACAAGGTGATCAATCCTTCTGCTTTATCTAAAAAGAATGCTGTTTTTGCCCGTAGCTGACTCGGGTCTTCGTATGGACGCTGTGTCAGCGGCTCAAAAAGGTCTGCCTCGAGTTGCAGTTGCACAAATAGTTCTTGTTCGAATGGTTTATAGCGCTCATCCATGTTTAAGAACGGCGGAAATACGGCGATTTTAATCGGATATGTTTCTCTTAACTCTAACAATACTTGTCCGGCCCACAATTCACAACCATTCGTTCCACTAAATATGAACCATTCTGCACCTAATTCGATGACTTCAAGTATCTTTTTCCGGTAAGCTTCTTGAATGATTTCAATACCCGGATGATCCGCTTTGAAGATGCCGAGTTCATGAGGACGATATCCTGTGACGGCTACTACTTTCATGTTCGCTTCCTTTCTAGGCGAGCACGGCGATGTTCTAACGCATCTTTCTCGCGTTGCATCGTTTGACGTAACACCGTCCGCTTTTGATCAAGAATCTCTAACGCTCGCTCCGTGTAATCAATCGCTAAAGCCACGTCCTTTTGTTTATGCTCTGCATATTTGGCGAGTTCGACGTACCCTTCAATCGTATGAAGCGACTCAAATAGCGGAATGGCCTCCTCAAATCGTCCAACCCGTTTTAATAACATCGCTTGCCGCATGATGGCACGCTTCGATGGACTCGGGAGTTGCTCAAACTCTCTCAGCGCTTGATCTTGTTCGCCAAGGTCATGTAGCCAGTGGGCACGTTCTTCTCCGAAATCAGTTACCGGGGTCGTGACGAGTTGACTGAGACGCGTATACAAGGAGACGAGGCTTAAACAGTCCGCGTGATGGTGCTCAAGGACCGGCAGCAATATTTCTGGATTCCGCTCTTTGACGTATTGAAAATAGTGCATCGGTGCCAAGAATCCAGGAAGGTCATCCGTTCGTTCATGACCAAAGTATGCTTCGACCGCTTTTAATGATACTGATTCTAGCCTCGGTTTTAATAATCGTCTTGCAGCGTGAAGTAAATCGACATGACCCACTGAAGGTAATTGTTTCACCCGTGATTTGACGAACGTGTGTCTCGTCTTGATTTGAGGCCAATCAAATGACTTCCCGTTATAGGTGACGAATCGTACCTCATCTCCGATGTCTTGCAAGAAATGATAGTAAAAGGCGGTTTCAAACGCCGGATGAGGTAGCACGTATTGAATCATTTCAAGTTGTTCCGCACGAATCCGTGCAAACCCGATTAAAAAAATCGACGTTCCAGACCCACGTAAACCGGTCGTCTCCGTATCCATGAACAGGACTTGGTCGGGGTCTAAGTCGACGGCGAAAAACGGATGCTCGGTTCGAGCCATCATCTGTCCTGCTTCTCCAAACTTGAAGTCGTGATACACCTCGTCAAGGGGATATGTCTTCCGGATCCGGACGCACCATTCCCCCTCAAACGTTAAAATCTCGCCCCCATGATCCTTCCACTTTTGCTGTTCTACTTCATCAGAGGTCGCAACACTAGCTTTTGGGGCAGGTTCGTTCGTTTTGATTAATCTAGATAGTTTAGCTTTCATATCGTTCCTTTCAATCCTTGCAACTGGCGAATGACTTGCTGCTTGAAGTCACCGTATCCAACCATGCCGACACAACGGGGACATCCGCTCTCACACGGACAGTCGGATACCGTCCGTTCTGCCGCTTCAAGCACCATGTCTGCATCTTTAAAGAGCGCCTCGCTGAGCCCGATTCCTCCAGGATAGCGGTCATACAGATAGACGGTCGGCTTACTCGTATGTGTCGACTTCATCTGAATCGTTGTGAATAAATCGAGCGTGTCACACATGAGATAGAGTGGTGCAAGCCGTCTCATCAAATCACTGACCGCTTCAAGTTGATCTTCGAGGTCCGCCTCCGAATAGGCGAATCGCTCATCCAACGTGAACCATGTAGCTGTCGTATGCAACTCTCGCTCCGGTAGATGAATCGGACCCGACCCTATGTTCTCATGCGTCCCGAATTTTATTTTCTTAAACAAGGTGGCCATCGCGATGACTGATACCTCACCAAACGTCTTCGCTCCGTCTGACTTGTTCTCTTCGAGTACTTTCAGTTCAACTGCTAAGTTCGCATCCGTATAGTAGTCAACGTCAACCCGGCGGACATATGCTTTCTTCTCCTCAAAATCGAGTTTTTCGACCTGATATTGCTCGGCTCCATGCAAATATATCGCTTCATCATGTAACAACGTCATGGCACTGAACGTGTCCATTTCACCGATAACTTGATGCTTTGCCGTCTGATCGACGATGACGACATTCTCTTGATCACTCGTCCGAAGCGAGATGTCATGGGCCGGGAACGAATCCGTCATCCAATAGTACCTATCGGCCCGTTCGTGTAAGACGTGAGCATCCGTCAAAAACTCTAATATATCTTCTGTGTCGACTGTTCCGAACCGCTCTCCCTTTTGAAACGGCAACTCAAAAGCGGCACATTTGATGTG
The DNA here is from genome assembly GCF_018255795.1 of Exiguobacterium sp. PFWT01. Taxonomy (GTDB): domain Bacteria; phylum Bacillota; class Bacilli; order Exiguobacteriales; family Exiguobacteriaceae; genus Exiguobacterium. Next base: position 1,602,172 of record NZ_CP073755.1, read on the forward strand.
GTCTACTAGAATAATCAAGTTATTCGGGTCAAGACGTGCCGCTTCCGGTGAGCGATTTAAAATCATGTCCGGCTGTTCGACGACGAGTTGGTCGAGTGATGACGAGGATGCGACAAATACAACGAGTGACTCTGAATGCCGACGACCGGCGCGCCCAGCCTGTTGCCATAACGAAGCGACTGTCCCTGGATATCCATTTAAGACGCATGCTTGAAGTTGACCGATATCGACACCGAGCTCTAACGCGTTTGTCGAAACGACCGCTTTGATTTCCCCGTTTCGCAACCGTCGTTCGATTTCTCGGCGTTCAGATGGAAGATAGCCGCCACGGTAACCGACAATGGACTTTGGTCCAAGCTCCCGCCGTGTTAGTTCCTGCAAATAAGTCAATAGCACCTCGACACGTACGCGCGACCGCGCAAATACAATCGTTTGTATGTTCGCTTCCACGAGCCTCGAGGCGATTCGTTTCGTCTCGAGCGTTGCGCTACGACGAATTCCGAGTGCTTCATTGACGACAGGCGGGTTGTAGAACACAAGATGTTTCTTCCCTTGTGGTGCCCCGTTTCGATCGATTAAAACGACTTCTTCTTCCGTCAATAGCTCGGCAAGTTCAAGCGGATTCGCGATGGTCGCCGATGTCATGATCCATTTCGGGTGACTACCATAGTAGGCGCAGATTCGTTTTAAACGTCGAAACACGTTCGCAACGTGACTGCCAAACACGCCGCGATACGTATGGAGTTCGTCGACGACGATATATTCTAAGTTCTCAAATAGACGAATCCATTTCGTATGATGAGGTAAGATGCCGGAATGTAACATATCCGGATTCGTGATAACGATATTCCCCGCATCACGAACTTTCGTTCGTGCCGCAGGTGATGTGTCGCCATCATAGGTGAAGCACCGCAAATTCCCTTCAAGGGCTTCGACCATCTCCATCAAGTCACTGTTTTGATCTTGCGCGAGTGCTTTTGTCGGGTAAAGATAAAGCGCACGTGCTGTAGGTTTTTCAATCATCTTGGATAGAACGGGTAAGTTATAACACAGTGTTTTTCCAGATGCCGTAGGTGTTACGATGACCGTCGAATGACCAGCCGCCGTTTGTTTCACAGCCTCGGCTTGATGCGTATACAGCTGTTCAATTCCACGATTCTTAAGTACATTCACCAATTGTTCAGGCACCTGCTTTGGAATTGGGGCATATTGGGCTGGACGTGCATCGACCGTGTGCCAATGACGTACGTGGTTTGAAAAACCAGGATCATCTCTTAATTCTTTTATGATTTCTTCGACAGAGCGAGATTTTCGCATCTAGTCACCTTCTTTCATTACGCATTCGAAGGTGCAAGGTCCGCTACAACTTGTCGGATTTGATGAATCCGTTCATCTCGTACCACTCTCGATACAGCGGGCATCTGAAAGATGGCCATGTCTTTAAATGTAGCAGCGACATGCTCATTCTCTTCTTCGAGGCGGAGGAGCGCATCTGAAAACAGACGTTGCGTCGACCGTCCGAACAAGACGATGGTATGTAGTTTCGTACATTTCGAATGAACCGCTAAAAGATGTTTGACGTAGCGTTGCACCGTTTTATAATAATCTTCGTTTGTTGAGATGAGTTGACGGTTGCCGCGAAGAAGTTCTGGATAATAGGATTCTTCGCCCGTGAACATGGTCTCGACTCCGATTCGTTTCAAGTAAGCATGTCCGATCGCTTCGGCGACGGTTTGGTCCTGGATGAGACGCCCAAACGGTATGGACTCTTTTAAGAGCACATGTGAAAGCTTTAACCCGAGATGTCCACCGAGAGGCACGCCGAAATCATCGTCTTGCAGTCGATCTATGACAAGTAATACTTTCATCTTGCGTTTTAAAGAGAGTTGAACCATGTGTCACCATCCTGTTCCCTTTCTTTTCATTATAACAAAGTCAAACGAAAAACAGGGCGAACAATGTCGCCCTGCTCTCCTTAGTTATTCCCATTGTTTGAATTGCTGTTTCCACGATTCGTGTCAGATGATTCACCATTGGATTGTCCCTCTAACGGAGTTCCTGAATCATCTCCGTCAGTTGGTTCGTCTGTTCCTTCGCCAGAACCTTCATCCGTCGCCGGTTCATCAGGAGTTTGTTCGTCGGTGGTATCTTCGCCGTTTCCGTTTCCGTTTCCGTTTCCATTTCCGTTTTCGTTCCCGTTCCCGTTATTTTCGTCTGATGGTTCATCTTCGGAATTCCCCTCGTCAGAAGGGTTTTCCTCTTCTTCCTTTGGCTCTTCTTTCGGTTCGATTGAGTAGCTCGCTTGCGCCGGTGCCGATTGCTGCTCACCCGTCAACGGGTTCGTTGCATTCGCGACAATGGTAAACGTTGTGTCTCCTTCGGCCAAGTTTGCAATATTCACACTCGTCTCCCCGGTCGTTCCGACGACTTGCTCACTTCCATCGGCTGACTTTTGTGTCACCGTGAACGTGATATCCGTATAACCATCGGCTTGTGCACCATCGAAATCGTATGACCATGAGACAGAACCGGTTTGACCTTCTTCATCGTAGTTAACACTTGCCCCAGTCGGAGCAACCAACTTCTCAGGTTGAAGATCTTTTGGTTTTGTTCCTTTTACATAAAGCTCATTGCCAAGTGACAAGACTGAGTCTGGACGCTGGAATCGATCCGGTTGTCCCGTCGCATTCGTCACTTGTTGCATCATATATTCGAAATAGTATTGGGCATAGTCAGGATCGAACGAAGCGACTGTCGAATCTTTCGTTTTTCCTGTCCATACTGAGATCGAGTAATCCGTAGAATAACCAGTAAACCATTTATCTTTCGGATTTGTAGAGTTAGGCTCGTTCGTCGTACCCGTTTTACCTGCTACGTCCCATGGGAACGCGCCAGGTACATAAGTTCCACCTTCAGCACTCACAACATCACGAAGCATGTCTGTCAACATATACGCTGTATAATCTTCCATTGCTTGCTTGGCTTTAATCGGTGAATTAATACTTGAACCATCATTGAATTCAATTTTTTGAATCAAGTGCGGTTTTGTATACATCCCATTCGCACCAAGTGTTGCATAAGCTGCGGCCATCTGTGTCGTGCTCGCTTCTGCCGTACCTAAAGCATTAGATTCGTTGAGTTCATCGCCAGAATATGAAGGTTCGATTCCTACATTTTTAACGAACGATTCGATTGCTTCTTGTCCATACTCATCCCGCACTTCTTGGAAAGCACGAACTGCTGGCGTGTTCGCTGAAATTTTCAAGTATTGGCGCATCGTATTTGGTCCACGGAAACCTGAATAATAGTTATTCGGACTATATGTGCCATCTAATTTAGCGTCAAGCAACACTTTACCTGTCGACCACTGCCCATTTTCAATTCCAGGACCATAATCGAAAAATGGTTTAGCTGTCGATCCGATTTGATACTTCTCATTTGAGTAGTCACGATATGTGGTATCACCTTGCTTCGCCTGTTGACTGTCTACGATAGCGACAATTTCACCGGTCTTTGTATTCAAGACGGTTGCACCCATTCGTAAATCTTCAGGGAAACTACTTGTTTGTAAATTAACATTATTCGATTTAATATCACTGTTGATTTTTGTGTGTAACTCTTTGTTGATTGACGTATAAACTTTCAAACCAGTCCCGTAAATATCTGACTGTTCAAGACCATAGTCCTCTTCTAACTCATTCAATACACGAGAGTAAATCGCACGTGTGAACGCTTCTTCTTCCGTCTCTTCACCTGGAGAGATGACGTCAGCAATGGCGACATCAAGTGCCTCATTGTACTGCTCCTCAGAAATATGTCCGTCACGTTTCATCGCAGACAAGACTTGCTCTTGACGGTAGCGGGTCAACTCCTGATCACCATTGATTGGATCGTAGGCACTTGGACGTTGCGGGAGACCTGCGAGAATCGCGGCCTCTTGATAATTGACCTCAGAGACCGGCTTATTGAAGTAACGTTTCGATGCGGTTTGCACACCGTATCCACCACTACCATAATAGTTTTTGTTCAAGTACATCTCTAAAATCTGTTCTTTCGTATACTCACGCTCGAGTTTGAGTGCGAGCCATTGTTCTTGAAGCTTACGTTTTAACTTCTTATCTGTCGAAAGGAACGACTGCTTGACCAATTGTTGTGTGATGGTCGATCCACCTTCTGCACCGAAACCGTCTGTCAAGTTGGCAACGACGGCTCCGCCGATTCGACGTAAGTCAATCCCGTTATGCTCATAGAAACGACGGTCTTCGATTGACACGACCGCTTGTTGCATCACTTCAGAGATGTCGTCGATGGAGACATACTCTCGAATCTGACCCGCCCCTTCGAGCGGTTCTCCTTCAGCCGAAAGCAACTGAATCGGATACGTATCGACAAGTTTGTCTTCATCTAGTTCTGGTGCTGTCGCAATGGCGTATACCGTATAGGCGCCGAATGCGATTACCGCGGCAATAAATAACATGAAGCCTAATAAAAAGATGCGTTTCCACATCGGTTTCTTACTTTTCGTCTTTGGTTGTTTCCCAATTTTTTTGCGTTTATTCGTCGTCGAATCTTGTCGACGTGCGACCCTACTTCGCTCCATTCATGGTTCACTCCTTCTATTCAATCGAGCCATTGATCGAGCACCGTCAAATAATCAATCGACGGTAAGGCTCTCGTCGGAACTTCAATCGCTTCCTTTTCGATAAAGCTGAACGGAATCGATTTTCGCCCCGTTAATCGTTGTTCCCACCACTGAACAAGTTGCTCGGTGGTCAATACATATTGCGTATTATAGCGACTAAAGCGAATGATGACAAAACAAATCCCTCCATGACGTTCACACTCACGCATGTGGGCGATTTGGTGGTCATGAAAATTGCCGAGCGGAAACGATGTCTTATTATTCGTTTCTTTCGCTTCAAAGTCAATGTACCTACCACGATAAACACCGTTGTAATCGGTCGTAGATGCCTGTTTGAAATAGGCTTCCGTTACTTTGGCGGCACTTCGCTTCGGGTAGTCGACTTTGACGATTTGGAGAGGGGTTGGTTTTTTGTGGATGACGGCTCGTTGATGAATCCGATAAAACTCATTCGTTTCATTTAACAGCGTCTCCAAGTTCATTCCGCGATTCGCATAGGTTTGAGAATTCGATGATTGCTTCGAAATTCCTTCCCCCTTTGTTGCCTTTGTCACGTTTGCCTTTTTACCGTTTGGATAATGGAACAATGTCGTCACCCCATACATACATATTAACAGGTCGGTCCACTCGTTCCTTCCGTCTCAGGTCTGATTGTCGACTTCTGTCGGTCGACACTTGTGTGGATTTACCGCAACACATATCGTACCAAACTCCCGTATGTTAAACTAGTATGTAAGCGATTGTGTATCCAAATTGAAAAGCTCTCGTTATGTATATCCCGATTGTTTTTCTATGATAATAGCACCCTTAGTGTTTATCCAAGATGACACACCGATAAACCTAATTGATGTCATTCTCGAAAAAAATGTGCAATACCTGTGCAATAGATTGACCAAATCACCATTTGGAAATAAAATAGGTTGCTTAAAGACGTTACTGTTAAGCCGTTTTGGAGGGATTGGATGGAAAGTGGAAAGAAGTATGTCATGTTCGTCGACGAGACAGGTACGCCGAAGGGGAACACGCAATTTAACTTGACGGGCGTGCTGATGGAATATAAGTATTCAATCGATGCAGACGAAACTGGACTACCGTGTGAATTGAAACGACGTCTTCAGGCGTTCAAACGTGATGTGTTCAAAACCGAGCATATCCCACTTCATTTAAAAGAAATTTTAAAAGCGGAACATCCTTACGGAAAAGAAGATGGAATTACGATTGATATGTTGCGCGACTTTTGGGATAAGCTCCCTGAATTTTTGCGAGGAATCGACTGTACGATCGTCAGTGTCGAGGTCGATAAACAGAAGCTTCATGACTTTTATTCGACGCCCAAAGATCCGTATGTCGTTGCGTTCGCTCACTTGATGAAGTCATTCTATGCGTTTTTAGAAGAAACAGAGGCAGTGAGTGCCCGGGTCGTCCTGGAATCCCGAGACGATTATCAGAACTTACTGATTCAAAAAGCATTCTTCGATATTTTCAATTCAGGTACCGTTCATTTAGACGTTGAAAAGAGCCGTCAAAAAATCAAAGGCTTCATCTTCTCTGAGAAGCAGAACACGATGTATCAATCTGGGTTAGAAATCGCGGACCTCGTCTGTCTGCCACTTTCTCGCGTTCGTCGCGGCGTGATTGAAGTGAAACCACGGTTCGTCCATTATGGGGACGAGAACCGAATCTTTAAGGCCATTAAGGACAAAATTTACATCCGTAAAGAAAGTCCGGACCAAGATTTCCGAAACTGGGGCTTCAAAAAAGTGCCAATCACGAAAAAACGTCGCGAATGGAGCGACCATCCTTGGAATCATTAAGCAAAAACGCATCGACACCTTTCGTGTCGATGCGTCAGCTTGTTGACTAACATGAATCTTATCGCTCGCCTGTCCGGCGCCCACGCTTTCCTCAGGCAATCCCGGAGCCGCATCGCGACCTAGGTCGCTGCTGGGTCTCCGTCGGATTGCTTTCCTGAGGGAGTCGGGGCGCCGTCGGGCGAGCAACGCAAACGGTCGTCATCTGGCGGCCGTTTGTCTTTTTCTAAGGCCACGACGGCCGAAGAAAAAGCTCGATACTTACTTCGAATCGATGTTTTAGGGGAAAGGGAAGGTAAACGCCGAGCCCGCCCGTCATCAATCCCGAGATCATCCGCCTCGGCCCGCCGTTCACCATCCGTTCCGTTCGTCAGACCGTGAAGGATGGATTGTGTCGACTTGTTGATCATCAGATCCGCCCCTGTGTGTTCTTCTCACAACATTATATGGGATGAAGGACAAAAGGTGACCAAGAACGGGCAGGCGAGACTCCTGGGGGAATAGCAAGCAAAGGGAGACCCAGCAGTGACGCAGTCGCGATGCGGCTCCCTGCTTGCCCCTAGGAAAGCGAGCCGTGTCCGGGTTGGGCATATAAAAGACATTAGACCTATACTTTGTCTACAGTCTGACGCATCGACACTTTTCGTGTCGATGCGTTTTTATGTGGTGACTTCCTGTGACTTCATTCGTTTCTTTCCTTCTCGGCACATATGCAACAGTGGGCATGCCTCACAGCCCGGACGTTGTGCCTTACAATGATATCGTCCGAAGAAAATGAATTGATGATGAAGTTGTGACCATTCCTCGCGCGGAAACTTTTTCATTAATGTGTCCTCGACTTGGCGGACATTGTCTTTCCAGCGACAAATACCGAGACGTTTGGATACTCGTTCCACATGCGTGTCAACCGCAAACGCCGGTTCATGGAATGCAACAGAGAGAACGACATTGGCTGTCTTACGACCGACTCCAGGGAGCGCCTCCAACGATGCTCGGTCAGAAGGGACAATGCCCCCATGCTCGTTCACAATTTTTTCTGAGAGTGCTTTTACATTCTTCGCTTTGTTACGGTACAGACCAATCCGTTTAATCAATGCCTCAATCTCAGACACGTCAGCCGCCGCCATCGCCTCGACAGTCGGAAACGCTTCAAACAAACCCGGTGTCACCTTGTTGACGAGTGCATCCGTCGCTTGTGCGGAGAGCGCGACGGCGACCACCAATTCGAATGGATTTTGATGCGTCAACTCGCAATGAGCATCCGGGAACATCTGCTTCATCGTATCTGACACTTCCTGTAATTGTGCTCGCGTCAACATCACTTATTCCTCCGTTGATATTCCACGACATCCTCGAGCGATTCGACATGATGATCTTGCCAAACACGCAGGATTTTGTCCATGTATTTGAAGTTTCGCACGTTTCGTAGTTTCGCTTCCCGAAGCGCGGCCATGATGAGTTCCTCGCTAAAGCCATCTTCCGTCATCCAGCCGACGATTTGTTCAATCTCGAACGGGGTGATCGTTCCGAATTCCCGCTCAAACGTATGAATGATATTCTCATTCAGTGTCTGCTGGGGCGCAACTTTCTCTTCCCCTTGTAACGCTTCGAAAAGTGGCAATAGGCTATATCGCTCACCATCACTTGAAGCGTCAATGGCGATCAACTCTTTTTGCAATAGACCGAGGAGTACTGATCGCGCCTCATTCTCCGAAACATTCAAGCGTTTCCCTAACTCGCTCGGGAGCGGCATGACGATGCCTTCCCCAGTCATTTCAAGAAGATGGACAATCAGACTGAACTCGACGGGTGACAAGTCGAGGCGTCTCGCATCGGTGAACAGCTTTCGTGGAATGACGACCGGACTTTGTTCGAATAATTGAATCAATTGATGTGCATCCATGTCGCACTTCCTTTCTAAGACACATCAATCGGGGAGGACATGACGTCTTCCCCGATTAATCGTTAAGGGTGAATTCGGTTTAATAAACGTGGGAACGGAATCGCTTCACGGATATGTTCGATTCCACTGATCCATGCGACTGTACGCTCGAGGCCAAGTCCGAATCCAGAGTGTGGGACCGAACCGTATTGACGAAGTTCAAGGTACCAATCATACGCATCCGTTTCGTCGAGACCTTCTTTGATGATTTCTTCTTTTAGACGATCGTAGTCGTCCTCACGTTGAGATCCCCCGATGATTTCACCATATCCTTCTGGAGCAATCAAGTCCGCACACAGAACGAGTTCTGGATTCTCAGGGTCTACTTTCATATAGAACGGTTTGATTTCTTTTGGCCAGTGCGTGATGAATACCGGCTGATCATGTGCGTTGGCAATCGCCGTCTCGTGCGGTGCACCGAAATCATCACCGTATTCGATGTCGTCGAATCCTTCTGCCTTCAAGAACTTGATGGCATCCTCGTAACGAACGCGTGGGAACGGCGCTTGTACTTGTGCCAATTTCTCAAGATCACGTCCGAGAAGTTCCAATTCATTTTTACAGTTCGCAAGTGCCGACTGCGCAATGTATGAAACGTACTGCTCTTGAATCTCGAGGTTCATGTCATGATCGACAAATGCCATCTCCGGCTCGATCATCCAGAACTCAATCAAGTGACGACGTGTTTTTGATTTCTCCGCACGGAACGTCGGACCGAATGAGAATACTTTTCCGAGGGCCATCGCCGCGGCTTCCATGTACAATTGACCCGTCTGAGAAAGGTAGGCCGACTGACCGAAATAGTCTGTCTCGAACAATTCTGTCGTCCCTTCCGGTGCACTGCTCGTAAGGATTGGCGGATCGATTTTGACGAATCCTTCTTTGTTGAAGAATTCATATGTCGCACGGATGATCTCGTTACGAACTTTCATAATCGCGTGTTGGCGACGTGAACGGAGCCATAAGTGACGGTTGTCCATCAAGAATTCCGTTCCGTGTTCTTTCGGTGTGATTGGATAATCAACCGATTCCGCAATCACTTCTAAATCTGTCACTTCCAATTCAAATCCGAGTGGTGTACGTCCACCATCTGATTTGACATTCCCTGTGACCCAAACCGACGTTTCTTGCGTAATCCCTTTTGCAAGTGTAAATAACTCTTCCGCCACATCAGCTTTTACAACGACCGCTTGAGCAAAACCGCTCCCGTCACGTAATTGAAGGAAAGCAATCTTACCACTTGAACGTTTATTGGCAATCCACGCCCCTACACGGACCGATTGGCCTTCATAATCTTTAAATTGGTTAATCGAAATAGTTGTCATGTTCATTTCCATCCTTTCGCTTATCGAGAACGCTTCGTAACGAAGTCTTCTACTCGATCGAGCGCTTCTAATACGCGTTTTAATTCAGTTGCATAGGATAATCGTACGTAATCGTCTTGTCCGAAGCCAGAACCAGGCACGAGTGCCACATTTGCTTCTTCAAGAACAGCTTCACACCAAGCATCGACAGTGTCATAGCCACTCTCTGTGGCCGCGACCTTCGCGTTGGCATATAAGTAAAATGCACCTTGCGGCTTCAAACACGTGATGCCAGGAATTTTGACGAGACGGTCGTAGACGATTTCAAGTCGTTCCTCGAAAGATTGACGCATCATTTCCACATCTTCTTGTGGTCCATTGTATGCCTCTACCGCAGCCGCTTGTGCAACAGATGTCGGGTTGGATGTCGAGTGTGAGGCCAAGTTCGTCATCGCCCCGATGATTTTTGCGTCCCCAACGGCATATCCGATTCGCCAACCTGTCATCGCGTGAGATTTCGAGACACCATTGATAATGATGGTGCGTTCACGCATATTCGGAAGGGTCGCAATCGATACGAACGACGCATCACCGTAAATCAACTTTTCGTAAATCTCATCACTGACGACGAGAAGATTGTGGCGAAGAACGACATCGGCGAGTGCCTGTAGCTCTTCTTTCGTATAAATCATTCCCGTCGGATTGGATGGGCTGTTCAAGATGACTGCCTTCGTACGAGCAGTGATCGCACTCTCGAGTTGCGTTGGCGTCAATTTAAATGATGTCTCTTCATTCGTGTCGACCAAGACAGGTTCCCCGTCCGCCAATTTGATTTGTTCCGGGTAACTGACCCAGTATGGGGCTGGGACAATCACTTCGTCCCCTTCATCTAGAATAGCTTGGAACAAAGCGTAAAGGGCATGTTTCGCACCTGAAGCCACCATCACCTCGTTGCGTTCGAACGACAATCCACTATCGCGTTTCGTCTTTTCAATGATGGCATCTTTCAACGCGACTGTCCCGCCAGATGGCGTGTATTTTGTGTCTCCATCTCGAGCGGCTTGACAAGCAGCATCGATGATTCGTTCTGGTGTGTTGAAATCAGGTTCACCCGCGCCGAGACCAATGACATCTTTGCCTGAAGCTTTCAGTGCCTTCGCCTTAGCTGTAATCGCTAAGGTAGTCGATGGTGTGAGTTGTTTTACACGTTTCGCTAATAGATGTTCCATCATAATCCCCCTCTAATTCATTACATTTGATCGGTCAATTGGACCCGTCGAATAAATTCTCCGGTCTGAAGCGTATAGTACGAATACGTATAAGACGCATCCGCTTTCGTGACCACTTCGATGAGTGCCCGTTCGTCAAAACCAACCTTACAGCTGACCAGTTGTCCGCCTGTCTCCTCAACCGACTTCGAACAGACGTCAGTAGCGTCCACTTCACCGATTTCTCGTTGCTCGATCTCCAGCTTTTTATCCAATGGGACAAACCAAATGGACTTTCCGTCTACTTCTGGGAAGACGACATACGCCTCTGTCCCATTGAACAGTTCTCCCTGACCTACTCTCACGTCTGGAGATTCTTCAGCCAATCGTGCCATCGCCGTTTCGACGAGCTTTTCTTTTTGATTCTCTGTATGACCGATGGTGAATCGATACATCACGCTAAAGACAAGGACGACACCAATCAGTGCCGCCAGTAATGAGACGATCCATTTTGCCTTTCTGGTCATTCTGTACGATAGATGGTGAAGACCATCTCTTCCTTCTTCGGATCATTCACTTTCTTCTCAAGTGACAAACCGAACATTAAATCCTGACTCTTTAAGGTCCGATTCAATAAGTCGACAATTTTGTAAACGTCCGCAGTCGGTTCGATGCGCACGCTCGCCAGCGTCTCAATATTCGAGTTCATATTGACTCCTCCTCCAAAAACACTATACGTATCATTATAAAACGATAATATCGTGATGCCTAGCGTTATCTGTCATTTCGTGCCACAGACTTTTCCTTCTCGTCTAAGAACAACTCTAACTCGGATAACGACGTTTCAAGCGTTCCTTCAATCCGGTCAACTTTAGGCAAGCTGTTGATGAACTGTTTGCCGTAACGCGTCGTCTCCACACGCCGGTCGAACACAAAGACAGCACCATAATCCCCTTTCGATCGAATCAATCGACCGACACCTTGTTTGAAGCGAATGACCGCTTGGGGCAAGGATAACTCAAAGAACGGTGATTTCCCCATCGCTTCAATTTTCTCAGAACGAGCTTGCATGATCGGCTGGTCGGGCGGTGCGAAGGGAAGTCTTACAATGACAAGGCATGTCAACGCCTCCCCCGGAATATCGACACCTTCCCAAAAGCTAGCTGTTCCAAAGAGAATCGACTGTTCCATCCGTTTGAACTGTTTCGTCAAGCGGCTACGTGAGCCACCGCTCACACCTTGTGCGAGAAGTGTATAAGACGGGTCAAGATGGTCTTTGACTTGTTCGTAAGTGAGGCGAAGCAATTCGTTCGATGTGAACAAGACGAGCATCCTTCCTTTCGTCACGTTCGCGATTTGGACAATCGACTGGGCTGTCTGATCGACGAACTGAGGGAGCGGCACTTCATTGATCAACGGGAAGTCCGACGGTACAAACAGTTTGGCCTGTTCTTTGAAGTTGAATGGCGACGGTAAGACGACTCTTCGGACCGGTTCTCCTTCTAATCCGAGGCGTCGTTCCATAAAGCTGAACTTCCCTGAGACCGTCATCGTCGCTGATGTTAAGATTGTCGGTCGCTTCTTAAACAGACGTTCATGCAACAGCGGTCCGATTTCGACCGGTTGCGTGTACACCGAGGTTAATTTCCGATTTCCTAAATTCAATTCGACCCAGCTGACCGCATCATCGTCACGCGTCAGCATCGTCTCATAGATGACACTCTCGAGTTCGCGCACGTCTCCAATCAACGTTTTTAAATCACCGAGAAGGGCGCGCTGTTTGAACGTCATATGTTCTTTACGTTCATCGAGCAGGCGATGGAGATGTCGGAGTGACGTCCGCAACGTCCGCAGTTTGTCCTCGAGTCGATTGGCCACTTCTCGAATTGGTCTAAACGTTGCCCCTTCCCGTTCGAAACGAACCGTTTGTAGAGGTTCTTTTTTCTTACCTAACGATTGAAGGGAAGTCAGAAGATCTTCGAGTTCTTCTTCGACCCGAGCGAGGGCAGAATCGATTTGTTGACTGAATGCCTCAGCCTCTTCGGTTACGGATGTCAAATCGGCTAACTGGATGATGCGAGAATGGAATTTGCCATCCGCTCCGTAGCCGAACCATTTGAAGAGGCGGTCAAATTGAATCGCATCAAATGTCACACCGAAATGATGCGAGGCCACTTCCTCGACTTGATGGGCCTCATCTAATACGAGAGGCGTGTCCGTCGGTAAAATGCCTGCCTGATGCTGTAAATCCGAGAACAGTAAGGCATGATTGGTCACAATCAGGTCCGCTTCTTTCGAGCGCAACACGGCTTTCGTGAAAAAGTCACGGCTATACCACGGATCGAATCGACCAAAGTCACTAGAAGCATCTGCTTGAATCAAGCGCTTGAACGAAGCAGGTCCTTGTGTCGCAGAACCCGGGAATGAGAGTTCCTCTAAGTCCCCGGTCTCGGTTTCTGTGAGCCAGACGAGGACCATCGCTTTACACATCGCTGCCAAAAGACCGTCATTTGATTCGTCGAGCACCATCTCGAACTTACGCAAATCGATATAATTGCGTCTTCCTTTCAACAGCGTGAATTCAATCTCAGGAAAAATCTGACGAAGCACGGGCAAGTCTCGATTTAACAACTGTTCCTGCAATTGAATGGTATGCGTACTAATGACGACCGGGCGTTTCGTCTCGAGGGCATGGTGGGCACTCGGAATCAAGTACGCTAGCGTCTTACCCGTTCCCGTACCCGCCTCGACTAACAATGTTTCCTCATCGTCTAGCGCTTTATAGACGTGACGCATCATTTCGAATTGACTCTGTCTCGGTTCAAACTGATCAAACAGTGAAGGGAGCGTCTCTTCAATCGTCCGCAAAAGGAACGGCTCGAACGGTTCACGTTCTGTCGCCGGAATAAAAGCATCTACCGGTCGTCGTAACGCAATTTTACGATGGATATCAAAACGGGTTTCGTCGTCTGGACGAATCCCGACCTCAAGGATGATCTCATCGAGTAACGGTTCGATATGACTCGTCCATGATTCAGATAACTCTCGAAGTCGTTTCAGGGTCACCATCGGTAAACCGCGCAAACGGTCGAGCATCCGAATGAAGAGCTCTGCCGTCGCCTCTGCATCACTGAGTGCCCGATGTGCGTCTGTATGTACGAGGTCAAACGTATCCGATAGCGCTTCTAACGCATGACTCTCTAAAGTCGGATACAGAATACGGGCCAATTCGACTGTATCAATGGCTCTCCCTTGAAACGCAAGGTAACCCGCTTGTTCAAGACTCTCGTTTAAAAAAGTTAAATCAAATGCGACGTTATGCGCGACAAATACCCGTCCATCTAGCATTTTCCAAATGTCGGGAATCACATCTTCAAATGTAGGTGCGTCACTTACATCTTCGTCACTAATCGTTGTCAATTGCGTAATAAAAGGTGGGATTGGTCGACTCGGTCGAATCAAGGTGCTGTAGCGTTCAATCACTTCGCCCTCTTGTACGACGACCGCCGCAAACTCAATCAGTTCATCTCCGGACTTTACGGAATGACCCGTCGTCTCTAAATCCACAATCACATACGTGTCCATAACATCCATCCCATCTTTGGCACGCTCGTGCTTTCTGTCTGTCTCATCTTACCATAGAACGAATAACGAAAAAACGGGGATGCCTCTGCCGACACCCCCGAATCCTTTACAAAATTGTATGAGCAATCTCCTCGTAAAGAAGTTGATCGACCTCATTTTGTTCATTCAACACGGCTACTTTTGGACGATGCGTTTTCGCCTCTTCCGCTGTCATTTGACCGTACGCCATGATGATGACCACATCACCGACCTGGAAATGCCGTGCTGCCGCACCGTTCAAACAAATCACGCCTGACCCACGTTCCCCTTTGATGACATACGTCTCGATACGAGCACCATTATGGTTGTTCGTAATGTGTACATGTTCATTCTCCATGATGCCGACCGCATCCATTAAATCTTCATCGATTGTAATCGAACCGACGTAGTGTAAGTTTGCTTCTGTCACTGTTGCTTTATGAAGCTTTGCATGCATAAATGTACGAATCATTGGATTCATCCCTTCTTCCAAATCACATTATCAATCAATCGGGCCCGTTCAAACTGAATGGCCACTGCTAACAAGAGTTCAGTCGAGTCGCTCGAGACGACACCGAGCGTCGGATAATCGACAAGCTCGACGTAATCGATTTGACTGTTCGGAATCTCGTCCAAACGTTCAGTCAGCTGTCGTTTTACTTCATCAGCTTGTTGACCTGCATCGAGTGCCTCTCGCGCCATCGTCAATGCGCTGAAGATCCGACTCGCTTCTACCGTTTCGACATCTGACAAGTAGACGTTTCGAGAAGATTTGGCTAGTCCTGTCTCTTCACGAATAATCGGGCAGCGTCGAATCTCTACCGGTACGAAATAATCTTGAACATATCCTTCAATCAATGCCACTTGTTGGGCATCCTTTAGACCGAAATAAGCGCGTGTCGGTTGAACAAGGTTAAATAATTTCGAGACGATTGTCAACACACCATCAAAATGGCCGGGACGACTCGCCCCACATAATACGTCCGCCCCGTGACGAACGGTCACGCGCGCCATATCAAGGGGATACATCGTCTCTGTCGTCGGATAGAACAAGACATCGACTCCCGCTTCACGTGCCAACTTCTCATCCCGTTCAAAGTCGCGGGGATAACGGTCGAGATCTTCATTCGGTCCGAACTGTGTCGGATTGACAAAAATACTCATGACGACGACGTCATTTTCCCGTCGCGCGTTTTCAACGAGGCTCATATGTCCTTCATGCAAATATCCCATCGTCGGCACGAATCCAATCGTTTGATCCGTTGGTAAAGCACTACGTAATTCTTCGACGGTCGATACAATCTTCATCATTTTCCTCCATACAACGAGTCGAGCAACGACTCATCCATAGTGAACGTATGACGTTCTTGTGGGAAGTGACCGTTCTTCGTCTCTTCGACATAAGAGCGGATGGCATCCGTCGCCACTTCATTCACGTCTGCATACGCTTGGACAAATTTAGGGAGACGGTCCACCCCATATTTCAATACGTCATGATAGACGAGCACTTGACCGTCGACATCTGCACCTGCACCGATTCCGATGACAGGAATCGTCAACTCTTCTGCGATCCGTTTTGCCAATTGATGAGGGACACACTCAAGGACGAGCATCTTCGCGCCAGCACGTTCAGCAGCCAAGCTGTCTTGAAGGAGTGTCTCGGCAGCCTCAAGGGATTTCCCTTGTACTTTATATCCTTCTAGGACGCCAACCGATTGAGGGGTCAATCCTAAATGGGCGACACATGGCATGCCGACTCGTGTCAAACGCTCAATCGTCTGAAGCACGTCACCGGCCCCTTCTAGTTTAATGGCGTCCGCACGACCTTCTTGGAATAAGCGCGATGCTGCCTGTAACGTTCGATCGAAGTCTCCGTGATATGACGCAAACGGCATATCCACCACAACGAACGTATGTTGTGCTCCTCGGCGTACGGCTTTCGAATGATGAAGCATGTCCTCCATCGTCACTGGAATCGTCGAATCATAACCAAGGACGACCATTCCGAGTGAATCACCTACTAAAATCAAATCGACCCCTGCCGATTCGGCAAGTTTGGCTGACGGATAATCATACGCCGTCAACATGACGAGCTTTTCCTGCTCGTTCATCTTTTTTAACAATGTAGTCATCGTGTGCATCTGTTTCTCCTCCTAAACGTGGAGACAGGAAAGAATAAACGCCCTCTTACACAGATGGCAAGAAGGCGCACGAAAAACAAATTCATGGTTTTCATGAGTTAGTGTCCTTCTGTCCCTGTCATAATGATCAAGGCAGACAACTGAATGTGACAGTCTGCAAGCGCGGTACACTTCAAAAATTGATAGCGTCCGACACATTAAGTATAGTCGATGGTCTCGCTTTCATCAATCATTCCACACTGCAATCTCAGCAGAATAGACCGGTTCGACCGTTCCATCCACTTCGAGTAGCAACGCCCCTTCGTCCGAGATGCCGCGCATGACACCTGTTCGCGACGTCCGGGACCCACTCAAGGTGACCGACTCATTTAAATAGGCGGCATGTTTCATCCAGTTCAAGCGAATGGGCGCAAATCCCACGTCAAGGAACCGATCGTATTCGGTCTCGAGTTCTGCCAACAGTTCTGCCAATAACTCACTGCGATGATACCGCGTCCCGGTCTCTAAATAGAGGGAGGTCGCCCGGTGCGCCAACTCCGTCGGAATGTCATCGCCGTTGACATTCATTCCGAACCCTAAAATGACGGCTTGGATGCGGTCACCTTCCGTTTGCATTTCTGTCAGAATGCCTCCGATTTTCTTGCCATTTAGCAGTAAATCGTTTGGCCATTTGATGGTCACGTCAAGGTCACGTGCATTCAACGCTTTCGCAAACGCACTCGCCGCCATCAAGGTAAGCTTTGATGCGTCGCGAATGGGCAACTCCGGCCTTAAAATCACACTTGCCGCGATATTGACGTGCTTCGGATTGTACCAATTGCGACCGAGTTGTCCGCGCCCTGCCGTCTGTTCCTCGCTCATGACGAGCGTCCCCTCTGGCACGTGTTGTTGCGCCAGCTCATGGGCGATTCGTTGTGTCGTGTCGATTTGGTCAAACGCATGGACGATTTGACCGAACCGTCCCTTCCGATATGACGCAAACGCCGGTTCATCGAATCGGTCACTTTGCTCAAGCAATTGGTATCCTTTTCTTGGGATTGTATGAATCGCATAACCGTCTTGCTTAAGCGTTTCGATATGTTTCCAAATAGCGGTACGTGAAATATTTAATTGACGGGCCAACTCTTGGCCACTCCATACTTCACCATCTTGTAATAGCGTCAGAACACGCCCGCGCGTTGAAGCCATCGTTTCGCCTCCTCTTTCAATACTGTCTCATGGTTCGGTAACTCGTTTAAGATGACGCGTCGTTCGAGGTCGGCTAACAGATGCTTGATCGCTTCCCCTCGTGCCCCGAGCGCTAAGGCGTCCCGCCCGTTAAACTTTAACTCTTTCCGTGACGTCATCGGGAGCGACTGTTTCAGTTCACGGCTTCGGTCTCTCTCCCCGTTCATTCGGAAATAAGTGGAGAGCGTCTGTTCATCCGTCGCATAAATCGTCATCCGGTTAAGCCCCGTCTCACAGAGCTGTGCAAGTGTGCGTGCCTCTCGTTTGATGGCGTTCGACCGTTTCCATGGCGATAGCCAACCGTCATCCTGTACATGATAGAGAAAGAGTGCCCACCCGCTGACCGCGTTCACAGGGGTCCGAGTGTCCTCTTGGACACGCTGCATCAGTTCGGTCGTCACGTTTGGTAAATGACGATGAATGCCGAGCTCGACCATCTCACCTAGTGCTTTCTTGTACGCAGGTCCCGTCAACAGTTTCTCAAATTCGATGGCGATACGCTCCATCGCAATCTGTTCGAGCTTATGACCGAGCCCGCTCGCCGCTTCCCGCAACTCGTCATGTAAGGTGAAGTCGAGCTGTGACATGAAGCGAAGCGCGCGCATGATGCGAAGCGCGTCCTCTCCGAACCGTTCAAACGGACTGCCGACTGTTCGGATGATTCGTTCCTCTAAATCATGTTGGCCACCGAATAAATCGACCACTCGCCCATCATGGAACGCCATTGCGTTCATCGTGAAGTCCCTTCGTAATAGATCCTCTTCAAGCGACACCCCGAGTGCGACATGGTCCGGTCGTCTCGAATCCGAATATGACCCTTCTGAACGGAATGTCGTCACTTCGAACGGATGGTGGTCGAGAATGACCGTGACGGTCCCATGTTCAATACCGGTCGGAACCGACTTCGGGAACAGCGCCATCACCTCCTCCGGGAAGAGGGACGTCGCCAAATCGATATCATCGGGCAGATTCCCGAGCACGTAATCCCGAACAGCACCACCGACGATATACGCCTCGCCCCCATGCTGTTCGATCGTGTCGATGATTTGTTTTGCGTATTCCCATTCTGTCATGATGTCACCACCTGTTCATACAAGCGCTCATATTCGGTCACGATGTCATGTGAGGCGAAACGCCGGGATTTCACCAATCCATTTTGTCGGAACCGTTCTCGTAGCGAACGATCGGTCAAGAGCCGCTCCATCGCAGAGGCGGCCTGGCTCGCATCCCCTTTTGGAACGACGAAACCGTCCTCACCGTCCGTGATCACTTCAGGTAGCCCGCCCGCATCGCTCACGACAGAGGGCACACCTGTCGCCATTGCCTCGAGCGCTACGAGACCGAACGCCTCCTTGTCTGATAACAGGACGTGAACGTCACTGATTGCCAGAAGTGCGGCGACTTGTTCTTGTTTCCCGGCAAAGATGACCTGCTCTTCAAGCCCCATCTCCGTCACGAGTCGACGCATCGCACCCATGAGCGGACCGTCTCCGACGAGCAATAGTTTCTTATTCGGCACATCCATCTGATCGAACGCTTCAAGGACGAGGTCGACGCGTTTGACAGGACGGAAGTTTGAAATGTGGATGGCGACCTGGTCCTCATCCGACAAGCCGTACCGTTCCCGGAGTGTCGGGTCGAGTTGAGGCGTATACACCGATTCATCGATGAAGTTATGGATGACTTGGATCGGTAAATCACTGGCAATCCGCTCTTCTGTCTCTCGTTTCAAACTATGCGAGACCGCCGTGATCGCGTTCGATTGGCGCAATCCATAAAGAATGGCCGGTTTCAGTTCCTCGTCCTCACCGAGCACGGTAATATCGGTCCCGTGTAACGTCGACACGATTGGAGTCTTCACTCCCGCCATCTCGCGACCAAGCGCGGCACAAACGGCATGCGGTACGGCATAGTGTGCATGGATGACATCAAGCCCGAACGATTGGATGACGCTCGCGATTTTCGCTGAGAGCGTCATGTCGTACGGCGGATACCGAAAGACCGAATATTGATTGATTTCGACTTGATGGAACGTGATATTCGGGTGATAGGCGTTCAAACGAAACGGCATGCTGCTCGTAATGAAATGAACGTCATGTCCTCGGTCAGCAAGCTTCATGCCGAGCTCTGTCGCCAATATCCCAGAGCCTCCGACCGATGGATAACACAGAATCCCAATCCGATATGTCATGCGAGCTCACCTGCCCGTTTTACGACATACGGTCGAACGCGCTTCAAGCCTTCCGCATAAGCGACGCCAATCAAGCTCCCAAAATGGCGTTCACGGGCGATGACCCGTTCCACGTACGCATCGGTGAGCGGTGTCTTCACCCCATCGACAGGGGTGAACTGACTCGCGTAACATTGAAGCGCCCGTGTCTTCACTTCGATCGTGTCACTAATATCCACGCACACATCTGGTTCGACGTGAGCATTGATCATATATTGGTACACACTTTCCGGACGATATGCCTCGAGTTCGGGTAAGTACTTTCGAATCCCGGCATTAAACAGCGCCTCTGTCACGAGATGGGCGCAGGCCGCATGGTCCGGATGGCGGTCGACCTCAAATGGATAGAGCAAGTGGGTTGGGCGCTCACGGCGAATCAAGGAGACGATTGCCTCGAGCTGCTCTTCTCCCCCGTCAATCCCCCGGTCTTTAAATCCTAGATTGATTCGACGGACACCAAGCACGTCATCAGCCGCACTTGCCTCCTGTCGTCTCGTTTCTACATCACCATTTGAAGAAAGTTCCGCTCTCGTCAAATCGACGTACACGACCTCAGTCTTCTCTTTCGTCCATTGGGCGGTCATGCCGGCGATCCCGATTTCGATATCGTCCGGATGTGCCCCGATGGCTACTACTTTCATCTACATCACCTCTTCTTTGAAAAGTATAGCCGACTCGTTTCTGAATGTCATATGTTCAGGGTAGTCAATCGAACTGTTTTTCGAGTACTCTATCTAAGGGGAGGTGAACCTGATGACGGTACAATTACCGATTCGTGTTCGAAATATTATTTTTATCTTAATAGGTTCTTTTATTTTTGCATTCGGCGTTTATCACTTCAACGTCCAAAACAATTTGGCCGAGGGTGGGTTCACCGGGATCACATTGATTCTCCGCGGACTATTTGATATCTCACCTTCTGTCACGAACTTGGCACTAAACATCCCGCTCTTTTTCATGAGTTACAAGTTGTTAGGTCGCACGACCTTCATCTATACGCTCATCGGGACGTTCTCCTTTTCACTTTGGTATGCACTCATCGCCAAGTATTCGACGCTCGTCATCGACTTGACGGATGACATGGTGCTCGCCAGTTTGTTCGCCGGTCTCTTCATCGGAGTCGGTCTTGGCATCATCTTTAGCAATGGCGGGACGACGGGCGGCGTCGATATCATCGCGCGACTCGTACAACGCTATATCGGCTGGTCGATTGGGAAGACGTTTCTCATCTTTGACTTCTTTGTCATCGTCCTCAGTTTGACATACCTCGACATTCGTGAGGCAATGTACACACTCCTCGCCGTCTATATCGGGGCACGCGTCATCGACTCGATGCAAGAAGGAACGTATGCCGGTAAAGCGGCGATGATCATCAGTGACCACCGCACTGCTATCGCCGACGGTATTCATGCGACGATGAACCGCGGCACGACCCGACTGCTCGCGAAAGGCGGTTATTCGAACCGAGAACTCGAGGTCTTATATGTCGTCGTCGGCCGTAACGAAGTGAACCGTTTGAAGACAATCGTCAAACAGATCGACCCGCATGCGTTCGTCACGTTCCATCACGTGTATGAAGTCGGGGGCGAAGGGTTTACGTTCGATGAAAATCGGATGCCTTTGAAATAAGCTAAAAAATCGCCTCGTTCATAAGATGAACGGGCGATTTTTTATGGTTCGATGTGGAGCACTTCGACTTGAATCGTACCTCCTGGCGTTTCCACTTGAATCGTTTGCCCCATTGTCGCCCCCATCAAACGACGACCGAGTGGCGATGTCACGGATATGCTTCCTCGTTCTAGACCCGCTTCTGCCTCACTCACGATTCGATAGCGCTCGGTCTCTTCTTGTTGCACTTCCCGAATCACGACCCGATTTCCGAACGTCACGACTTCAGACTGAACGGATTCGACGATGGTCGCGTCGTCAAGGAGGTGATTCAGTTCTAAAATATCCGCCTCGATCCGCTCATATTGACGTACCGCTTCAGTGTAGGTGACGTCTTCGCGGAAATCACAAAACTTTCGAGCTGTCCGCAACCGTTCACGCGCATCCGTCCGCTCTCTTCTTAGCATCGCAAGTCGATCTGTCAATTGGTGATGACCCGTCTCGGTCAGCTTCGGTTTCATTGACAACATTTCCTTTCAACAAAAAATAAAAAAATCCCGCCTACCGACGGGATTCCATTCAATCCTATTCCTCACGCGGCATAAAGACGATGAGTGCCAAACGAATGAGTTCGGCAACCGCAACGAGCGTTGCAGCGACGTAAGTCCAAGCCGCGGCATTCAACACTTTACGTGCACCAGTCTCTTCTGTCGCCGTCACGATTCCGTGAGACGTCAATTGCGCCATCGCTCGTTTCGATGCATCGAACTCGACCGGTAACGTGATCAACTGGAACACGACCGCCCCGAGCATCATGATGACACCGAGTTGAGCCAACCCGAGTGCCCCGAATAAGAAACCACCGAGCAACAACGGGAACGACAAGTTCGACGTGATGTTGACGACCGGAACAAGGCTGTGGCGGACGCGCATCATCTTATAGTCTGTCGCATCTTGAATGACGTGACCGATCTCGTGCGCAGCGATCGCGGCAGAAGAGATTGTCGACCCTTGATACACTTCGCGAGACAAACGAACGACTTTATTGACCGGGTCATAGTGGTCGCTCATGAGTCCGTCGACCATTTCGATTCTTACGTTGTGCACACCGTTTTGTTTCATGATGAAATCAGCGACCTGTGCACCTGTGACACCGCTTTGGAGCGGTTGTTTCAAAAACTGCTTATACGTACTTTTCACTCGCATCTGGGCCCATAAGGGGATGAGCATGATCAGTGCAAGATAGAAAATATAGCCACCTAATGACATTTTCTATTTCACCTCTGCATGTATTTGATAATTTGATTTTACATTCTTATGACCTTATTTTCAAGCGATGGACGTAGGACGAAGGCATATCCCATAAAAAAACATAATCCTGTCAACCAAAAGGAGCCGTAGCCGATCCACATGATATGTTCCGCGAGTGACGGATAGCGCGGCCATTGACCGAGCACATAATCAACTACGTCATTATGAATTACCCAAATCAATGAACAGACAAACGAAGTAATGGTCCATTTCATGAATGGTGCGTAGATGAGTGCTTGAAGCGCCATCGCACCATGAGAGACCATCAACATGACAGCCATCAAGATGGTCAAGGTCGGCGCATCCGGTGGTAACGTACCGAGATACATGATGTTCATGATTACGGCCCAGACCCCGTATTTGATCAATGTGATAAAGGCGAGTGTCTCGAACAACGGGGAGCGCTTGTTGGCTAACCAAAGTCCGAGGACAATCGTAAAGAAGAATGATGCCGTCGGACTATCCGGTACGAACAGCCAATAGATGTACGGTGTGTCACGCAATTGAGGCTCGTACCAGATATACCCGTAAATCGTCCCTCCCAAGTTGATGATCAATAAAATAGTCAATACAATCCGATGCATCAAGAACGGCTTTAAAAACATGGGGTTCATTGTCTCAATCCTTTTTCTTCAGTTTATCGTATGCGTCGTGCAGAAGTAAAAAAGTGTAGCCCGATATTCAGGCTACACTTGAAGACTTACTTGTTATTTTCGCCGCCTTCACCGTATGAAGCGATGAACTCAGACATGGCTTGGAGATCTTCATCTGAACCATCCCACTGACCAGCTGGCATCGTACCGACACCGTTGACCGCGATTTCCGCGATTTCTTCAGCCGTATACTGCGTTCCGACGAGTGCTGGAGCCGCTGCTCCACCTTCTAGGTTTTGACCGTGACAGTTGACGCAAGATTGAGCCGAATAAATCTCATATCCTGGAGCCGCTGTATCGATTTCAGGACCTTCACCTGGAATTTGAAGCTCACCTTGTGCATGAACTTGATCCCAGTGTGTCGTTTGAACAGATTCCCAAGTCAAGTAGAAGACCGAGAGAATTCCAAGTAACATGAAACTGATCGCGACTGGTCGTTTCGCCGGTCGACGCTCGAGACCTTGGTCAAGCCATGGGGCAACGAGAAGTGCCGTGAACGCCAAACCTGGAATAATGACTGTACCGAGTAAGATCCAGTCCCCAGCAGCGAATTGATATTTGAGTAATTGATACAAGAACAAGAAATACCAGTCCGGCAACGGAATGTATGACGTGTTCGTTGGATCGGCGATATTTTGAAGCGGTGGTGCCTCGACAATTGTCAAAGCGATGAATCCGATCAAGAAGACCGACCCTACCATCCACTCTTTAAGCAAGAAGTTCGGCCAGAACGCCTCTGTGCGTCCTGGGTATTCTGAATAGTCTTTTGCAATGTTTTGTTTCCGATTCGAGATTCCTACTCGAGAGTCGGTTACAAATTTCATCCCTTTACCGCGATGCATATCGTTTCTCCTCCTTTTTCTCCTCGAATCGGCTTATAGCGGTCCAGAAACCCCTTGTTTACGAATCATCAAGAAGTGGGCTCCCAACAGTCCGAACAATGCCGCCGGTAAGAAGAAGACGTGAATTGCGAAGAATCGTGCGAGTGTGCTCGCCCCGACAATCTCACCACCAGCGAGAAGTGTCTTCGCAATACCACCGATAACCGGTACACTTTCAGCGATTTGAAGCGTAACTTTTGTTGCGAACAATGCCTTCATGTCCCATGGAAGCAAGTATCCTGTGAGTCCGAGCGCCAAGACGACGAAGAACAAGAGAACACCGACGACCCAGTTGAGCTCACGTGGCTTCTTATACGATCCCGTGAAGAACACGCGGAGCGTATGTAAGAATAACATGACGATGGC
Source organism: Exiguobacterium sp. PFWT01 (assembly GCF_018255795.1). Taxonomy (GTDB): domain Bacteria; phylum Bacillota; class Bacilli; order Exiguobacteriales; family Exiguobacteriaceae; genus Exiguobacterium. Next base: position 1,627,099 of record NZ_CP073755.1, read on the forward strand.
TACAGATGCGCCCCAGTGGTGCATCCCACGAACGATTTGTCCGTGTGCGATCTCATTTTGCAAGTAATATACCGACGCGTGCGCGTTGATGATATCTGGTACGTAATACATCGTCAAGAACATCCCTGAAAGGATCTGGATGACGATTGTAAAGAACGTCAAACCGCCAAAACAATAGACAAATGCAGAGAAGTGATGAGCAGGGTTGACGTGTTCCGGTACTTCATGGTCTGCGATATCGCGCCAGAGCGGTGTGATGTCTACGCGTTCATCGACCCAGTCATAAATTTTTTGTAACATCGGCTAGTTCCCCCTCTCATTACTGAGCGACTGGACTACCTAAATATAGGAAGCCGTCTTTTTCTTCTTTTTCATAACGTGCAAGCGGTGCTGTCGGTGGTGTACCTGGGATGTTCGTTCCATCTTTTTCATAACGTCCCAAGTGACATGGACAGAAGAATTCTGTTGGACGAGTCGGGTCACCAGCGTAGGCCACCTGACAACCTAGGTGTGTACAAATCGGAGAAAGCGCGACAATCTCGCCACTATCTGTTTTGTAAACCCATGCTGAAAGCGTTTCTTCAAATTCATACCAAGCATCTTGTGTTTGTTTCTTAAAGTCGACACGTTGCGGCTCAGTCGTGATGTCATCAAGACTCATTACTTTTACTTTGTCGCCTGCACCGGATTTTTTCAAAACCGGATCGATCGCAAAGTTGACCATCGGACTGATCAATGTTGCCGCCATAAAGCCACCTACTCCAGTCAGTGTGTACGTTAAGAACTGACGGCGCGTGACTTTTGACCCATTTTGAGCCATTTCGTTCCCCCCTCATTCGTGTGCATAACCCCATAATTCTTTATGCATTCTTCACAAAAATTTCTCACTCAACAAAATAGTATATCAATAAAACCTCTACGTCAACCGCTTCATGTCGCCATCCAACGGCTCGAAAGTTCCGTGATGACTTGCGTCGCAAAATTCTGGACCATCGTGTGCGCCTGATCGCTTGACATCGATCCAAGCGCGAGCGGCGGTACGAACAAAACCGGCAAATCAAATGCTTTGAAACGGACGTCTGACGCGATAAACAATACGTGAGAAAATCCGGATGAATTTGCTTTCGCCACCACATCCTGCGCCAACTTCACACCAGCTTCCACATCGGTGTAACTGATGGTCGGGCTGAGCATCGTTCGACCAGATAATTGACGTTCTGTCTCAGCCGTGACGGCATGAATCACTTCATAGCTTTCGGCTTTACGAACCATATCTTCACCAAACGCCAATTCTGCGAGCGGAACGATGAGCGTATCGACGTATTGTCGTTCGGCAATCGAGCGGAGTGCCCCTTGACTATCGAACCTCATCTTTTCCCTCCTCTCCTTCATATCTCATCATGTCTATTGTAGCGTACATGACTTCGCTCACCTTTCAAAGTTATGAACGAACTGTGAAATAATTGTGTATTCCTACGTAATTAATATACCAAAAAACAAGCGCCTACCGGAACGGAAGCGCTTGTTTTTTTCAAAATAATTTAGATGCTCGCACTTGATGAAGTTGAGTCGTCAGATTGCGGAATAAATTCTCGTCTCGTCGGTCGAGCGCCTTATCGATTTCAATCAGCAATCGCTCTTCTTCAAATTGAGCAACCGATGCTTGAATGACCGTTTGAGCAGAGGAAGAGACTTCGTCTCTCACTTCTGCCACTGGTTCAAACGGATTCTGTTCGACGATGTCGACCCAGTTCTCATCGATCATCATGCCTTGAAAATTTAACTCTACATAGATTGGCCCATCGTGTAGACGGATGTCATGATAAGCCTTCTCAGGATTCATGGTCACAAGGTCTCCCCGTCGGTATCGAAACGGTTCACCGTCAAACCCGTACGCTGTCATCACGAGACTTCGTGGTGAGACCGAAGCGTTTGTCACGAAATGAACGTTGCCAAGCTTTTCAGGATGTCTTAACCAATAGTCAAGAATCCACTTTGCTTCACGTTTCCGAAGCGTATGATGAGCGACGAATCGCTTCAAAAAATTACGTTTCCGCTCGACCATCTGACCTCATTCCCTTCCCTTATTCATTCTACGTCATCAGACAATTGTTCGAGCTGTTCTTCGAGCAATTGGCGATCTTCGAGATCGACCACCAATGCAAGCGATTGCTCGACCACACGTCGCGCATCTTGTCTACGACCTTCCTCTATCAACAGTGTAGCCCATTCCGTCACAAATGACACGTCCTCTTTCATCATCGGCTCAATTGAGGCATACAGACTGACCGCTTCCTCATACGCTTCGAGCTCATATTTCGCCTTCGCCTTGTACCATGTCATGAGCGGCGACGTCGTATGATCTTCGAGTGCATCAATGGTTTCGAGAACATCATCGAATTCTCCTGCTTCAAATAAAATCGACAAGAGCAATTCGGTCGCTTGTAACGACTCTGGATTTAACACGAGCGCCTCACGCAGTTCTTTAATGGCACCGTCCCGATTTCCGAGTTTGAGAAGCAGCCTTGCTTTAACGTGCCGTAGTTCATCATTATAATCGTCGCGCGTGATGCCTTGATCGACGATCTCGATGGCCTCTTCCGTTTGCCCGATTGCATCGAGTGCCTCGGTATAAGGCAAGTAGAGCGACGTGAAGTCTGGGTCCATCGCCTGAAGCTCTTTGAACTGCTTGATCGCCACTTCCTCACGTCCGATCCGATGAGCCGTCATCGCATGACCGAAGACGGTGTTCAAATCGCGATGTGTAGCCCGCTCATATTCCTCGAGCGCCTCTTCAAACGACCCGACCATCGTGAGGGCCTCCGCGTAATCCGCTTGATAGTCGATTTCAGCCGGCAACTTCATCTTCGGAAGTCGCGCATAGAGTGGAATGGCTTGTTCAAATGAACCGGTCGAGGCATACAATTCAGCCAATCCATAAATGAGTAAAGGTTCATCCGGATTCTTTTCGAGCGCCTCCATCAGTTTCTTCACTGCCACTTCATCCAACCCTTGCGATTGATACAGGTCAGCGAGGAGGACGAGGCTCCTCACTTGCGTATCTGCGTCATCCGATTTGATTTTTTCAAGCACGGCAATCGCTTCCTCTTCACGGTCACTATCCAAATACGCTTCCGCCAAGGATAAGGCGACATTTGGGTCTCCCTCATAGTCGACGTATAGTTTTGAGAGAACGGCTGTCGCTCGGTCGGCAAGACCTAACTCTAAATAGAGGTCAGCGATAGCTAAACGGTCATCATCTGATCCTTCCTTCTCAAGTTCTTCTAAATGCATGAGTGCATGTTCCGTCTCACCTGACTCAAGCATCTCGATTATATGTGTTAAAGCTGATTCATCTAGCATGGTTCGTCCTCCTGGGCTTCGGTTTGTCGTTATTCTATCTTACGTTGAACCCGTTGTAAATCTTCACGGAATCGAGGATAGCTGACATCGGATGCCTCGATCCCCTCGATGTGAACGGCTTCATCGGTCACGAGTGACGCAACCTGTAACATCATGGACAAGCGATGGTCTCCGTAAGTCGAGACATCCCCTCCGTGAAGGCGACTCGGCTGGACGATGAATCCGTCCTCGGTGCCGACGATGTCCACACCTAATTTGCGTAGTTCTGAGACGACCACGTCAATCCGGTCGGTTTCTTTCACGCGCAGTTCCGCTGCATCTTTTACGATGGACGGTGAATTCGCCTGAGAGGCGACGAGAGCGAACAGGGGTAATTCATCAATCTGTGAAGGAATGAAATCCTTTTCGACGACCGTGCCGGATAACTCACTCGTCGTGACCGTGACGTCCCCGACTCGTTCTTCACCGACCGATCGTTCGTTCGAAATGACGACATTCGCGCCCATCCGTTCGAGCGTACGTAAAAATCCGATCCGCGTCTCATTCAAACAGACGTCCGTTGTCGTAACCGAACTATTTGCCACCATGGCCGCCCCTGCCCAGAAAAATGCAGCCGATGACGGGTCTGCCGGTACGTCGACCATACATCCAGTCAATGTCGAGGGTTCGACACGGATGACGCGTAACCCTTCTTCGTTTACAATCGACAGCTTCGCACCGAATAGGGGCAACATGCGCTCGGTATGGTCTCGTGACAACATCGGTTCTCGAACAACCGTCGTACCCGAGGCACGTAAGCCGGCGAGTAGGACGGCCGACTTCACTTGGGCGCTCGCGACCGGTAACGTATAGTCAATCGATCGAAGCGTCGTCCCTTCGATGACGAGAGGCGCCATATCCCCGGTCACATGTGCACCCATGTTTCGTAAAGGCTCGGTAACGCGGCGCATCGGACGTCTAGATAACGATTCATCGCCTACGAGCTCAAACGACCCGTTATAGCCGGACAAGAGTCCGATCAGTAGACGCATCGTCGTACCTGAATTCCCACAGTCAAGCCGTGCCGAGCGCGGAGACTCGATGCCCTTAATGATCAGTTCGTCTTGCTGTTCTGTCACATCGGCTCCAAGTGATCGAATCGCCTCGATTGTCGAACGACAATCGGCACCGAGGAGCGGATTCCGCACGTGCGTCGTCCCGTTCGCCATCATCCCGAATATTAATGCCCGATGTGTGATGGATTTATCACTCGGTACACGGATAGAACCGTTTAAACTCATCGTTCCCACCATCCTTTCATCTGTTCAAACGTCTGTTGAAGATGTTCGAGCTGTACCGACTCAACGGTGATCGTTTCACGAAGTAACACAAAACGAATTGCACCGTGACGGTTCTTTTTATCCCGAATCATTTTTTCCACGTAGCGGTCGAATGGTTGCCAATCGATTGGCGTGACGTCATTTGAACGCATCCAATCGAACAACCGCATCGCTCGAACTTCATCTCCAGACACGAGACAAGCGAACACCATCCCATGTAAAACCGCTTCCCCATGTGGGATCCGATAGGCTTCCACCGACTCAAGGGCATGACCGAACGTATGCCCAAAGTTGAGCCAAGCACGAATGCCCTGTTCTCGCTCGTCCGTCTCGACAATGGCTTGTTTCACTCGAATCCCACGAGCAAGCCACGACACCCAATCCAATGGTTCGTTCTCGTTCAAGTCTAAAAACAAGTCGTCCTCGAAAGAGGATTCGAGGACGTAACGTGATAAGTACGCATGTTTCAATAACTCACCGAGACCGCTTCGCACTTCCTGGACGGACAAGGTGTTCAGTCGAGTGACGTTGTAATAAACGCCTGATGGCTGATAGAACGAACCAATCGCATTTTTCGCAAGGGGGTGATTGACTGCCACTTTGCCTCCGACAGCCGAATCGTGAGCCAAAATCGTCGTCGGCACTTGTATGTATGGAACGCCTCGCATGTAGACACTTGCTAAAAAGCCAGCCAAGTCGCCAATCATCCCACCACCAAAGGCGACAATCAACGTCTGGCGGTCACATCCATGGCGCAACCCTTCTGCGACAAGCTGCTCGAGCTGAGATAGCGATTTCGACGCATCACCCGCTTCGACGACGGACGAGACGACGTGAGGATGGGTCAGTTTCAACGTAGAACGGAACGACTCTCCGTAAAGAGACTCGACATGTTTATCCGTAACGACCCATATCATCGAATAACTTGACCAATCAACCGAATCGATCCAACGATCCTGATTGTCCAAGACGACGTCGTATGGGGTCGATGCTGAGATTGGAATCGTTACCATACTCGTAACTCCTCCCGATACTCATCGACCCGATGTTTGATTCGTTCCATCGTGTCGTGCCCGAACGTCTCACACATTTCCTTCGCGATTTCAAATGCGATGACTGCCTCAACGACGAGTGACGCGGCAGGCACGGCGCACGAGTCGCTCCGCTCGATTTGAGCCAAAAATGCCTCTTTCGTATCAATATCGACCGATTGTAATGGTTTATAGAGGGTCGGAATGGGTTTCATGACGGCTGAACAAAGGATTGGCATTCCCGTTGTCATGCCCCCTTCAAATCCACCGAGATGGTTACTCAGTCGCGTATATCCATCATCCCCGTATGCGATTGGGTCCATTACTTCAGAGCCCGGACGATATGCCATTTCAAATCCTTCACCGAATTCAACACCTTTAAATGCGTTGACACTCATGACCGCTTGTGCGATTTTCGCATCCAGTTTACGGTCATACTGCACGTATGAGCCAAGTCCCGGTACAACACCATGTACTTCTGTACACACGATCCCACCGATCGAGTCTCCATTTGCCTTGGCCTCATCGATGCGACGCATCATTCGCAACGCGGCCGCTTCATCTAACGTACGTACCGGAGAGGCATCGACGACCGCTTGTGCTTCTTGAAGCGAATCGAATGCACACGACTCCGCTCGTTCCCCACCAATCACTTTGACATAACTAAAGAGAGACACCCCGACTTGTTGAAGGAGCTGCTTACAGAAAGCCCCGACCGCGACACGAGCCGCTGTTTCCCTAGCGCTCGAGCGCTCCAATACGTCACGTAAGTCTCGATGGTCATACTTCATCCCACCGACCAGGTCAGCGTGTCCAGGTCTCGGCCGGGAGACGCGGCGTTTCACTTCGATGTCGCTTTCAATCGGTTCCGCCTGCATGACGTGTTTCCAATGCGTATGGTCTTTATTCTCAATCCAAAAAGTGATGGGTGCACCCGTGGTCACGCCATGTCGTATTCCCGAACGAACTTCTACTTGGTCTGACTCGATTTGCATGCGGCGCCCTCTACCGTAACCAGATTGACGTTTTTTTAACTCCGCATTGATTTGCGCAATATCGATCGCGAGTCCGGCTGGGGCCCCTTCAATGATGACCGTCAGACCGGGACCATGTGATTCACCAGCTGTCAAATAACGCATCCGATCACCTCATCCATCTATTTTTTCATAAAAGAAACTTTGCTTCATTGCATAGCCATAACGCTTCGGTTGGAAAATTTGTTCCGTTCCACCGACAAATAGCATCCCACCTGGACGTAACGCCCGTTGGAATGATGTATATACCTTCTCTTTCGCTTCTTCAGTGAAATAGATCAAGACATTTCGACAGACGATCAAATCAAAGTTACGCTCGTACACATCCGCTAACAAGTTATGCTTCTTAAATGTCACGAGCTGCTTGATCTCATCTGAAATATAATAGTCGTCGCCACGACGGGTGAAGTAGCGCTTCTGAAACTCCTCCGGCAAATCGATGAGCGCCCGCTCATGGTACTTTCCTTGTTTCGCTTTTTCGATGACGACATCATCTAAGTCCGTGGCCATGATTGAAAATTGAGATGGGGCCAGATGTTTCGACAACAACATGGCAAGTGAGTATGGCTCTTCTCCTGTTGAACAGGCAGCACTCCATACGCGAAGCTTCCCTTGACTCGAGCGAATCAGATGCGGGAGGATGTCCTCTTCAAGCTGTTGCCAACGAATCGGGTTGCGATAAAATTCACTCACATTGATTGTCATCCGGTCGAGAAACTCCTCGTAAAGTTGACGATCTGTATCCATCGCCTTCAAATACTCCAAAAACGATGCATACCCCTTCTTTTCGCGTAGTGCGACCATACGGCGCTTCATCTGCGCCTCTTTATATAAGTTCAAGTCAATACCCGACTTGATATAAAACTTTTTTACAAAGATGGCATAATCATTCATCACCAATTTCAACCTCAATTCTTTCTCATTTCCGCATTCTTCTGACCTCAGGCGATTCAAAGGGAATCAAAAAGGGACAGGTTTCCCCGTCCCTCGAAAAGTCATGAAACGTGTGAAGCCACTTCAGCGAACCAAAGTGAGAGTTCACGTTCCGCACTGTCCACACTATCAGAACCATGAATCACGTTTTGTGACATCGTCGATGCAAAATCGCCGCGAATCGTTCCTGGTTGAGCATCCACTGGCTTCGTCTTCCCGATCATTAAACGAGAGACGGCCACGATGTCTTCCCCTTCCCATTCCATCGCAACGACAGGACCAGAAGTCAAAAACTCAACCAATTCACCAAAGAACGGCTTTTCTTTATGCTCTGCGTAGTGTGCCTCTGCGACCTCAACTGACGGTGTCACCATTTCGAGACGGTTCAACGTATATCCTTTGTTTTCGAAGCGTGAGATGATTTCCCCAATCAATCCACGTTTTACCCCATCAGGTTTAACCATTAAAAATGTCTTTTCCATTCCCCAAATCCCCCTAAGTCTATAAATGTGTACGATGTACGTATTTAGTGTACACGGTCCGACACATTTTTGAAAGGGGTTACATGGGCATTTACCATTTGCGTTTCCCAATATATTGCGCAATTTCAATTAACGATCGCTTGTCTGGAACATCCGGCAACCCGTCTAGTCGGCGGATGGCACGATTGACGTAACGATCGATCGTCCGTTGACTGCGTTCTAACGTTCCGTTTCGTTGCACTTCCCGGACGAGAGATTTCGTCACTTCTGCATCCGTCGAGGCGTTCACTTGACGGAGACGTTCATAAAAGTCAGGGTCCTCAGATGAATACAGGAGCGGTAACGTTTTATGACCGTGCTTCAAATCTTCCCCGACCGGCTTACCGAGTTGAAAACTCTTAGCGGTAAAATCGAGCAAGTCATCCGTCATTTGAAAAGCCATGCCGATGTCATATCCAAACAGGCTTAATTGCTTCACGGTTTGTGGAGACGCTCCAGAGATGACAGCTCCAGCCGCACAACTCGTTTCAATCAACAGAGCGGTCTTTCGCGCAATCCGATCTAAATAGCGCTTCGGTGATTGCCCCCACTCATATTGATCTTGAATTTGATTGATTTCACCGACACAGATTCGTTCCATCGTATCTGCCATGATGCGCATCACTTCTGGTGAATCAATTTCGGATACGAGACGAATCGCTTCTCCGAATAACGTATTCCCTGTATACATCGCTACTGTTTCATCATATCGTTCCATCACGGTCGGTTTGCCACGACGGAGCATCGCGTCGTCGATGACATCGTCATGCACGAGTGATGCCATATGAATCAACTCAAGACTTGAGGCAACTTTCGTCAAACGGATATCTTTCGTCTCACCGAATCCGGCGCTCAGTAAGACGAAGGCGGGTCGGATGCGCTTGCCACCGGCATCGAGTAATTGGCGCGATGCCGATTCAATGACAGGGTGGTCCGTCCTGACTCGAGTAGATAAGAATTGATCGATTTGATCAATCTCTCGGTTCATATGACGATAAAGTCGCTTCAAAGACATGGTTCACCACTTCTTTCCTAGATGCATGGCACATGCACCTCCGGAGAATGTCTTCACTTCGACTTGTTCAAACCCGGCATCTTCGAACATCCGCTTGAGCGTCAAACGGTCTGGGAACTGATCGGTCGACTCCTGCAACCACTTATATTGGTCGTATGAACCGGCAAATACCTTTCCAAAAAGCGGCATGACCGTTCCAAAGTAAAAACGATACAACTCTTTAAAGAGCGGTGCTGTCGGTTGGCTCGTTTCAAGACAAACGACCGTTCCACCCGGTTTCAAGACGCGGTGCATTTCACGCAAAACCGTCATGTAGTCTGGAACGTTTCGGAGTCCAAATCCGATTGTGACATAGTCAAAGGAGTTGTCACCAAACGGAAGAGCCATCGCATTTCCATGCAGCAATTCGATGTTCGGCCAAGATTTGACCTTTTCCTCTCCCACTTTTAGCATGTTCTCTGAAAAATCGAGTCCTTTCACAACACCCGTGTTTCCAGCAGCATCTGCCAATTGAATCGTCCAGTCAGCCGTCCCGCAACAAACGTCTAAACATTTAGCCCCCGGAAAGACGTTCATTTTTTTCATCGTTGTCCGTCGCCACCATTTATGAAGTCGGAAGCTGATAATCGAGTTCATCGTATCGTAGCTCGGAGAAATGGACTGAAATACTTCGTATACTTTTTGCTCTTTTTCTATCGGTTGCAACGCGTAACATCCTTTCCGTTCTAAGCGACCGCATGCGCGAGCAACGTCGTGAGTTGCTCTTTTTGGTCTTGTCTAAGCGCTGTCGCTTTCTTTTCAATCATTCGTTTCCCGCTCGTTGTCAAATAAGGTTGTTCAATCAGTTCGGAAAGTGTTTGAATCAATCCGACGTTCGCTTCGAGCCAAACGTTCATTGAAACGTTCTTCTCAAGCAATAAGGTGCACTTCGCCGCATTGACCCGCTGTACAGACTGACCGAATCGATCACTGTATGATGATGGAAAGTCCGTCAAGATTTTATAAAACTGAGCCGATGCAAAGTCTCCGGCGAGCACTTTTAATTGGCGTGCCAAAGACCCGTTCGGGCTGCTGTTCACTTGGTCGTGTAAATCAAGCGCTTGATGTGCGAAATAGGTTGCCATCACGAGTTGTCGATGCTCAATCGATTCCAAATCAATCATCTCGACCATCCAACGAAGCAATAACATGTCGACGGCTGGTACAACCTCGTGTTTCGTCAAATAGGGATGATTCATACGTGTTTCGATTTGACGAGCAAGGTCTGTGACAACGAATTCATTTGTCAACTGTTCCATGCTATCCCCCCTCGTCCACTTCATTGTCATTCTGACATAGTATAGCACATTTTTGTCACATTCACGTCATTCGAACTCGCAAACCCAACAAAAAAAGCCGCCTTTCGGCGACTTATGTATTGCAGATTACTTGACCGCATCCTTGAGCGCTTTACCTGCTTTAAATGCAGGAACTTTGCTCGCTGGGATTTCGATATCTTCTTTTGTACGTGGGTTACGACCTTTACGGGCAGCACGCTCACGAACTTCAAAAGTACCAAAACCGATCAATTGAATTTTCTCACCGTTTTGGAGTGCTTCAGTGATTGATTCAAACGTAGCTTCTACGATTTTCGTTGCTTCTTTTTTAGAAACATCGGCTTTCTCAGTAACAGCTTGGATCAATTCAGTTTTGTTCATCACGATTCACCTCCTCTCACAGGGAGTTTACGGGATTAATCATATCGTACAAACGTTGATATGACAACATTTTTTGCATGATTTCGCGACATTCACTATCAAAACAGGTTCAGTTGTTTAAAAACACGACCTCTCCTTGTTCATCAATTGTGTATCCTTGCGAATAAGCTGGGGCGAATGGAGCATCTTTATAGAGCAAATAACGAATGTCTTCGCCTATTTCCGGCGACTCATCCGTATTTTGAAGCGCTTCCTTCACATCTTCTCGATAGTCTACAAACAGTTGTCCCGTGCCATCCACATAGATCGGAAGTTCACGGTCCGAATAAGGACTTGGAATGAACGGCTCTTCCGTGACAAAGATTTTATCATAATCGAGCGTGAACTGATTCTTACCTAATGATCCGTCAAATGGGAACTTGCCTTCTTTTGCCCGAAACGCGTTGATGTTCGTTTGAAGTTGCTGCAACCGCTCAGACACACGCAAGTCAATCAACTTCACAGTCGGTTCCGTCTCCACATCGACGAGGATATATTGGAACAACCCGCCACCTTCGAAACTATTCGCAGGTGGGTCCGCTAAATAACCGGGCACGAGACGAGCGAATTCAACTGGGTAACGCTCCATGAGAGGCGTTTCCGCCGGTTTTGTTTTGATTGGTAATACCCCAGATTGCTCACGATAGGCATCGACCGCACTTTGTACCGTATTCAATTGATCTTCATACGGGATATTGTTGGCCCGTTCTGAATCAGGAAACATACATCCAGCTAACAGTGTCGTCAAAATCAAACTGATAGCGACAATCTTTTTTTTCATCACGTTTATCCTCCAGTCGGTCCTGAGACGACGACAAAAATCATGATAACAGTCCCAAATAAGAAAATGATGAAGGCAATCAGTCTGACGAGCGTGGCGAACCAACCGCTCAGTTTCGTATGACTGAGTGCGACCATTAATGCAGCGATGGCGAAAGCCCCGATCCCTGCGAATGATATCCACATTTTGATGAGTGACGGTGTCACGTCTATCCCCCTACTTTCTCTATGTTCTCCAGAATTCAAGTTTAGCAAAAAAAAGCGAGGAACTGAACGAAAACGTCAGCTCCTCTCTCAATCTGTCTATTCTTCAAAATGGAAAACTTGTTCCATCTCGTGTTTTTGCGGGCGTCTCATCAATTTCTTCACTTCATCATGAGGACTTTTCCCTTCAAACAACACGTTATAGAGCGCCTCCGTGATCGGCATCTCCACACCCGCCTCTTTTGCAAGGGAGTGGGCCGCTTCACAGGCGCGGACGCCCTCGACGACCATTCCCATGTTTCCGAGAACGTCTTCTAACTTTTCACCACGCCCGATGGCGTTACCGGCTCGCCAGTTACGGCTATGTTGTGACGTCGCCGTCACAATCAAGTCTCCGATTCCTGTCAATCCTGAGAATGAGGCCGGGTTCGCTCCAAGTTTCACGCCAAGTCGCGCAATTTCCACAATCCCACGAGTCATGAGGGCAGCTTTCGCATTGTCCCCATAACCGAGTCCATCCGTCATACCTGCCGCTAGAGCGATGATATTTTTCAGCGCTCCGCCGTATTCGGCCCCAACGACATCAGAATTCAAGTACACACGGAACTGATCGTTTGTGAGGAGCTCCTGCACTTCATCCGCGACATCAAGGTCAGCACATGCGATCGTGATGGTCGTCGGTTTCCGGACCGCAACCTCTTCAGCATGAGTCGGTCCTGTCAATACACCGATTGCCCGACGTTTCGACGGGTCGATTTCTTCGGCGATGATTTCTGAAAGGCGCTTATGCGTTTTCGGTTCGATCCCCTTCGCGGCATGAACGATGGTGACAGGTTCCGTCAACAAGGTGTTCAATTCCTTCGAGACAGGACGAATCGCCGAACTCGGGACGACGAGAAAGACGATACTCCGACCGTCTAACGCCTCTTTCAAGTTCGTCGTCGCACGAATGGATTCAGGTAATGGCGCGTCTTTCAAATAAAACGAGTTCGTATGTGACGAGTTGATTTCATCCACATGTTCTTGTTCACGTCCATAGAGCAGGACATCATGGCCATTATCTGCTAACACGAGCGAGATGGCCGTTCCCCAGCTCCCCGCTCCGATGACAGCTACGTTTGCCATAAGTGGCACCCCCGTTATTAGTTTTTCTGACGAGCCACGATGTGAATCGGTGTCCCGGTGAAGTCAAATGCTTTACGGATTTGATTCTCTAAATAACGTTTATACGAAAAATGCAACAACTCAGGATCGTTGACGAACAAGACGAACGTCGGCGGCTCGATGGCCACTTGAGTTGCGTAGTTAATCTTCAATCGTTGTCCTTTATCCGTCGGTGTCGGGTTCATCGCAACCGCATCGACGATGACATCGTTCAACACGCTCGTCGAGATTCGACGGCGATGTGTTTCAGCCACTTGTTTGATGACAGGCAACAATGTCTGCAAGCGTTTTGACGTGAGCGCTGATAAGAAGACTACCGGCGCATAGTCGAGGAATAAGAATTCTTGACGAATCTTCTCTTCCATCTTCTTCATCGTCTTATCATCTTTTTCGACGGCATCCCATTTATTGACGACGATGACAATCGCCTTCCCGGCTTCATGCGCGAGACCAGCGACACGCTTGTCTTGCTCGATGATTCCTTCTTCCCCGTCGAGGACGACGAGAACCACGTTCGAACGTTCAATCGCCTTTTGTGCGCGCATGACACTGTAGCGCTCTGTTGATTCATATACTTTCCCGCGTTTACGCATACCTGCCGTATCGATGATGACATACTCTTGTCCGTCACGTGTGAACGGTGTATCAATCGCATCACGAGTCGTACCCGCAATGTTTGAAACGATGACGCGCTCTTCACCGAGGATTGAGTTCGTCAAGCTTGATTTCCCGACGTTCGGGCGACCAATCAACGAGAACTGAATCACGTCTTCGTTGTATTCGTACTCGTCTTTTTCTGGAGCGAGTTCAAATACTTGGTCGAGTAAATCACCGAGTCCTAACCCGTGTGTACCCGAGATCGGGAACGGATCTCCAAATCCGAGAGAATAAAACTCATACATGAGATCTCGCATTTCAAAGTTATCGACTTTGTTGACGGCAAGGACGATCGGTTTGTTCGAACGGAACAACAAGTTTGCGACTTCTTCATCAGCCGCCGTGATCCCTTCACGTCCATTCACCATGAAGATGATGACGTCCGCTTCATCGATGGCGAGCTCTGCCTGATGACGCATTTGAACGAGCAACGGCTCGTCCCCTACTTCGATCCCACCTGTATCGATTAAATGGAACTTACGGTTGAGCCACTCTCCTGTGCCGTAAATACGGTCACGTGTGACACCCGGTTTATCATCGACGATCGAGACACGATCACCGATGATACGGTTAAAAATTGTGGATTTTCCGATATTCGGACGGCCAACGATGGCCACTACTGGAATTCCCATAACAACACCTCACTAACTTTCTATCAAAATTTCATCATTTCATCATTTCGAAACGCAACTTACCTATCATATCACAGGCAAAATTAAGTGACCATACAAAAAGAAGCGGGAGCATGACTCCCGCTTGAACGATCATCTTATTTAGAGTCGTCCGAAGAATCATCACCTGTCAATTCCGAGACAGAGAATCCTCCTTGGTCGCTATATTCATCAAGTAACGCTTGATCATCATCTTGACGAGTCGGTTCAGATGATTCGAGCGCACGCATCGACAATGAGATTTTCTTATCATCGAGATGAACATCTAGCACTTTCACCTTCACTTCTTGGCCTTCTGACAAGACTTCAGACGGCGTCGCGATGTGACGGTTCGCAATTTGTGAGATGTGAAGCAGACCCTCCACTTGCGGTGCGACTTCGACGAACGCACCGAACGTCACGAGACGTTTGACAGTTCCTTCGATGACATCTCCCGGCTGGATCTTCCCTTCGATGGTTTCCCACGGACCAGGTTGTGTCTCTTTAATGGAAAGTTTCACTTTTTCATTATCTAAGTCGAGCCCGAGCACTTTCACTTTCACGCGGTCGCCTTCAGTTACGACGTCGCTCGGCTTCTCGACGCGGCTATGTGCCATTTCCGAGATGTGAACGAGACCGTCCACGCCACCGATATCGACGAACGCCCCAAAGTCAGTTAATCGTTGGACCGTTCCTTCGATTACTTGTCCGACTTCAAGCGATTCGAGCGTTTCTGATTTCTTCGCGCTCATCTCTTCTTCGACAACTGCTTTATGTGACAAGATGACGCGATTTTTTTCGCGGTCAATCTCGACGACTTTTACGGTAATTGGGTTATTCAAGTATGACGAGAAGTCTTCGACGAAGTGACTTTCGACAAGGGATGCAGGGATAAATCCACGGATTCCAATATCGACGACAAGACCACCTTTGACCTTATCTTTCACCATCACTTCAAATACTTCACCCGATTCGAATTTTTCAACGATGCGATCCCATGCTGCTTCGGCATCGACGTCTTTTTTCGAAACGACTACTTCTTCGTCCGTGACCTTTTTCACTTTGACACGAATCTCGTCGTTCACTTGGAGTGATTCGTTTAAATCGTCTAGATGCATGCTTGATACTTCGCTAATTGGCAAAATCGCTTCGGTCTTATAACCGATATCGATCAGCGCTTGCTTATCCTCGATTTTGACGACTGTTCCGGTCACAATTTGACCACGATTAATTTCAAAATCAGGCATATCTTTCATTTCTTCGACCATTCCAACACTACCCCCTCACGATGAGTACAAAAAGGAGCGCCAAAGGCGCTTACACCTAGTATAAATCTCTTATAATTCCGAGAATTTGTCAAGGCGTTATGAAGATTGTACCTCTATTGAAAGAAGTTTAAACCTCAATTCCACAATCCGTTTTTCACTTCGTGAATGAGTGCTTCAAGTAGAGTTCGGCAATCGTATCCATGATCAAGTCGGCCGCTTCTTGCGCACTCGCCTTGCGTGCTTTCAGTTCTGACAAGTCGATCGGCTTCCCGATGACGACACGGAGTTTCGCGCGAAACTTATACTTGCCAATGATGGCGATCGGTAAAATGTGCGCATCCGAACGCATCGCAAAAAAACCGACACCGGCTTGTGCCTTTCCAAGCGTACCGTCTTTTGAACGCGTTCCTTCCGGAAAGATAGAGATGACTTCATCCTCTTTCAACTTTTGAAGCACGACACGAAGCGCTTGTCGGTCACCTTCCCCACGAGACACCGGAATTTGACCCGCCCGATTTAAAATGTGCTTCAGTACCGGGACACTAAAAAGTTCTTTCTTTGCAAAAAAGCGAAGGGGACGCTGCTTTGGAATCGCACAGGCGAGTAATACCGGGTCCCAATTCGACTGATGGTTCGAACAGACGAGAATCGACCCGTCCATCGGAACGTTCTCCCGTCCGATGAATTCGACCCGAAACGATGCTCGTTGAATGACGTTCACGACAGCTCTCGCTAATCGATACATGCCGAACGGTCCATTGTTCAATGGCTTGCTCATGCTTTCACCTCTTCAATTAATTGTTCAATCGCTTGAACAACTCCGTCAATGGTTAATGTCGTCGTATCGAGGAAATGGGCATCCTCTGCTTGACGTAAAGGTGCCACCTCACGTTCTGAATCGCGTTTGTCACGAAGCGCAATCTCTTCGATCAGTTGTACGTAGTCGCTCGGGATGCCTTTCGAGACATTTTCTTCATGGCGACGACGGGCACGTTCTTCGACCGAAGCGGTCATGAACACTTTTAAGTCGGCATTCGGCAAGACATGTGTCCCGATATCGCGGCCGTCCATGACGACACCGCCTTCTTTAGCCAAATCACGTTGAAGGTCCATCAAGGCATCACGCACTTCAGGTTGACGTGCGACGAAACTGACGTTATTCGTCACTTCGCTTGAGCGAATGACAGTTGTCACCTCTTCTTCGCCGTCAAAAACGCGTTGTCCCTCTTCCGATGGGACGAGTCGTAGTGACATGCCCTCGATCATCTGAGCAAGTGCTGGTCCATCTTCGAGCGCAACCCCTTCATTCAAGGCGCGATACGTTACCGCCCGATAGATTGCACCTGTATCGATGTACACATACCCTAATTGTTTCGCAAGCGACTTGGCAATCGTACTTTTCCCGGCACCCGCCGGTCCATCTAAAGCAATTTGTAATGATTTTTTCATACAAAACGGGTATCGAGTGTTCCCGATACCCTCCTCCTCTCGGTCAATAATCCCGAGAACATCATAACAGTTTTTTATCTTGAAGAAAATACAGACCCTGTCCGCTTTCGCGCTTCAAGCTGAACACGGAAGCAGTATCGCAAAATCGTCTCTTGGTCACGAGGGGTCAAATCTTCGAATGCCAAAGAGAGTTCTTGCTTCACTTCCTGCTTATGTACGCGCACAAGGCGGCTCTTAATACGGAAGAGCTGAGGTGAACCTTGCTCGTCTTCAATTCGAAATACGACAACCAAGGATTCATCCACTTCGACCGGGGCACGGTTCGCGATGATTTTCATCCCACCTGCCGAGACGTCGAGGGATGTCGTTTCAAACGATTCGAAACCTTCCCCATCGGCTGCAAGAACGGTCACGTCAATCATTTCTGGAACACGTAAATATTCACGACGCTGAATCCGCTTGATTTTCTTCTCGTCTGGCAAATTGAACGCATAACGTAATGTCATTTGGGCATCGCTGATCCGTTTCACGATTTTCGTGTCGAACGCGAACAGCTGATTGTCTCCTTGGAAGAAAAAGACCCGCATGGCCTCCTCTTCATGTAAAAAAAACGTTTTGAGTGTCGTCATGTCACTTGGTGACTCAATCCATACGACTTGATCGGTGATGGCCGCAATTTTCGTCTTCCCCTCTGCACGCCCTTCCACTTCGATTCTCAATTCTTGACCTTCTTTTAACATTCTGACTCTTCCCCTTTATTTAAATTGACGACGATTGGATAAGTTGGCCGCTCGCACGAGCAAAAGTGCCACGGTCCATAAAATGACGATATAAAGCACGGCAGGAAGCTTTTGATTCGGTTCGAGTATCAAAATAAAATCAAACGTTCCGTGGATGACGGTCGCGGAAAAGACTGCCATGAACAGCCAGAGCCGTTCGCGTGCCGAATGCTTCGCTCGCCCCAAACAGTACCCCATCACGACGGCGAACAAAGCGTGCCCGCTCACAGGCAGGATTGCTCGCCAAATCGCAATTTCTAATGAATCGTACACCCATAAGTATAAAAAATTCTCTAAAGTCGCAAAGCCTAATGAGCAGGCGACCGCATAGAGAATCCCGTCGTAGTAATCATCAAAGACTTTATGTATATATATTGTATAATAAATCATAAACCATTTAAAAAACTCCTCAAGCAGGGCAGTGGCGACATACGCCTGCCAAAACGGTCCAGTAAGCACTCCCTCTTCAACGAACGCATATTGGATAAACATGATCGGGAACACGAGAACGGCTCCGGCCACGAAAGAACGAATCACATATCCGAGCGGTTCTGCCTCTAACTCATGGCGCAGATAGAAGTAGGAAAGAAGGGCGAGCCCAGGTGCAACCGCAGACAAGGCGATTGCGATCATGATGCATCTCTCCTTTCTCTCCCTAGCATACACTGAATTGTCTGAAAGAAAAAGTAGAGAACGCCTAGAAAATGGAAATCTTCATAAAAATAATTAGGAGGACACTTATGAATCATTTATTACTGATCCACACCGGCGGTACCATCGCCATGTCACAATCCGGCACAGGCCACGTCGAACCGAGCGACGTCAATCCAATCGACGCCACCCTTCCGAAAGCGACGGATATTGCTCACATTACGACAAAACACTTTTCAAATATCCCGTCACCTCACATGACCCCAGAGAAAATGCTTGAATTGGCACAGTTCATCCAACGTGAACTGACACAAGACACGTATGACGGGGTCGTCATCACGCACGGTACCGATACATTAGAAGAGACGGCTTACTTCTTACAAATCACGCTCGGCGCTCCTGTCCCAATCGTGTTGACGGGTGCGATGCGCTCCTCGAACGAGGTCGGTTCGGACGGGGAATTTAATTTGATCACAGCGCTTCGCGTCGCCAAGAGCGAAGCGGCTCGTGGAAAAGGTGTGCTCGTCGTCTTCAACGGTGAGATCCATTCGGCATTCAACGTGACTAAAACGCACACATCTTCAGTCGACACATTCAAGTCTGTACACTTTGGTAACGTGGGTATGGTCACAAAGGACCACGTACTCATCTATAGCCAACCGGCGACGAGACAGCCGAAAATGATTTCGTCCATTTCAAAACGTGTAGCCGTATTGAAAGTCGTCGCAGGCATGGAACCGGATTTACTCGAATCTGTAATTACGCTTGGATACGACGGACTCGTCCTCGAGGTGTTAGGACAAGGGAATGTTCCGCCGTCCCTCTTATCCGCACTCGAACATTTAGTCAAAGAGATTCCCGTCGTAATCGTCAGCCGTTGCTTCAATGGAATCGTTCAAGATGTTTACGGTTACGATGGGGGTGGCAAACAACTGAAAGAGATGGGTGTCATTTTTTCAAACGGATTGAATTCACAAAAAGCTCGTTTACGACTTCTCGTTGAACTCGAGTCCGGCTCATCCCAGTCAGTCATGGAACATAGTTTTAGTTTCCAGCAATAACCTTGCGCAACTGCGCCCCCTTCCCTACAATGAGCAAAGAGGTGATATTCAGTGAACAAACAAGCGATTATTGTAGGTGCCGGACCATGTGGCCTCTCGGCCGCCATCGAACTCGAGAAGATTGGAGTCTCTTGTACGGTGATTGAGCGTGGGAACATCGTCGACGCCATCTATCGGTACCCGACGCATCAAACGTTCTTCTCGTCTGCAAGCCTGCTCGAAATCGGAGACATTCCGTTCATATGTAAGGATTTGAAGCCACGTCGTCAAGATGCACTCGTCTATTATCGAGAAGTCGTCACACGTACTGGTTTAAACGTCCACCCATTCGAAACGGTCGAGTCGGTCGATAAAGAGAATGACCGATTCGTTGTGACATCGAGACATGAACGACGTGGTGAAACCGTTCGCGAAGCGGACTATGTGATATTGGCAACAGGCTATTATGGCCGCCCTCGTCTGCTTGACGTGCCTGGCGAAACGTTGCCGCACGTCCATCACTATTTCAACGAGGCACATCCTTATTATCGACAACACGTCACGATCATCGGCGGGAAAAACTCCGCTGTCGATGCGGCAATCGAACTCGAAAAGGCCGGTGCCTATGTGACGGTGCTCTATCGAGGGGATTCCTATAGCCCTTCCGTCAAACCATGGGTCCTCCCAAACTTCGATTCACTCGTCCGTCATGAGAAAGTTCGAATGGAGTTTGAGGCGACAATCGAACGCATCACCGATGATGGGGTTTACTACCGTCAACATGGTGAAGAGAAACATGTCTATGCAGATCATGTTTTCGCGATGACCGGTTATCAGCCCGACCACCACCTGTTCGAAAGTGCAGGCATTGCGATCGATGAAGAGAGTGGTGTCCCGACGTACGATGAGGACACGTACGAAACAAATGTCGAACACCTCTTCATCGCCGGCGTGGTCGCAGCCGGAAACGATGCGAACAAAATCTTCATTGAGAACGGTAGATTCCACGGCAAGGCGATTGCCGATGCGATTGCGAACCGCATTAACGTATAAAAAAGTTCGGTCAACTTGAGTTGACCGAACTTTTTTTGATTAGACCCACCCACGGAAACGTGAAGCTTCCGCCATTTTGCGTACACCGACCATGTAGGCGGCGAGACGCATATCGACTTTACGGGCTGAAGATGTATTGTATACCGTATTGAACGAGTGAACGAGTACTTTTTCAAGTTTCTCCTCAACTTCTTCTTCCGTCCAATAGTAACCTTGGTTGTTTTGTACCCATTCGAAGTATGACACCGTAACCCCACCACTTGACGCCAACACGTCAGGCACGAGGAGAATTCCACGTTCAGTCAAAATTTTCGTTGCTTCGTTCGTCGTTGGACCGTTGGCCGCCTCGACCACGATCGATGCTTTGATCGCATCCGCATTGTCTTCTGTAATTTGGTTCTCGATCGCAGCCGGAACCAAAATATCACAATCGAGCTCTAACATTTCTTTGTTTGAGATCGTATTTTTAAACAATGTCGAAATCGTACCGAATGAATCGCGACGATCTAACAAGTAAGGGATATCGAGACCGTTCTCATCATGGATGGCTCCATACGCGTCACTGACTGCAATGACTTTCGCCCCTGCATCGTACATGAATTTAGAAAGGAAACTTCCCGCGTTTCCGAATCCTTGGACGACGACCCGTGCACCTTTCAATTCGATTCCGCGACGGAGTGCCGCTTCACGAATCATGATGGCCACGCCTTTTGCCGTCGCGGTCTCACGACCATGCGACCCTCCAAGAACGAGCGGTTTTCCTGTGATGAATCCAGGTGAGTTGAATTCATCGATGCGACTGTATTCATCCATCATCCATGCCATGATCTGTGAGTTTGTGAACACGTCCGGAGCTGGGATATCTTTTGTCGGTCCAACAATTTGACTGATGGCCCGGACGTATCCGCGACTTAAACGTTCGATTTCACGGAAACTCATCTCGCGTGGGTCACAGACGATTCCGCCTTTCCCACCACCGTAAGGCAAGTCGACGATTCCTGCTTTTAAACTCATCCATACAGATAATGCTTTGACTTCTACCTCCGTTACGCTCGGGTGGAACCGAATTCCCCCTTTAGTCGGTCCGACCGCATCATTGTGTTGAGCGCGATAGCCTGTGAAGATCTTCGTTGAGCCATCGTCCATGCGAACAGGGATCCGAACGGTCAGCATGCGAAGCGGTTCTTTTAATAACTCGTACATCTCATCTGGATAGCCGAGTTTATCTAAAGCTTCGTGAATTACCTCTTGTGTCGATTCCAAGATGTTTTTTCGTTTTTGATGACCTTTTTCTTGATCCGTAATCATGAAGGTTTCCTCCCCTAAATTGTCAATTCTCCCCCAAGAATTAACCTCGTATTCGTTTAAAAGTATAGCTGATACGCGTTCAATTTGAAAGGGCTTTTCAAAAATAATGAAAGCGTTTTCTTAATGGATGACGTGATTCAGATGTCTTACTTCGCTACGCGCTCAAGTGCGAGCTCGATAAAGCGTTCCAAAAGCTCACCGTACGAGATTCCGACTGTCTTAGCACTATCCGGAAACAGGCTAAGCGGCGTCATGCCCGGTAACGTATTCGTCTCTAGAATGTAGGCTTTGCCTTCTTCTGAAACGAGGAAGTCAGAGCGCGAATATCCTGAACAACCGAGCGCGCGATGCGCCAGGACTGCCGCCTGTTGAACCTCTGATGTCAAATCGTCCGAGATTTCAGCCGGACAGACATGAATCGAACCACCTTCTGTATACTTCGATTCATAGTCGTAAAATTCATTTTTTGGAATGATTTCAATGACAGGAAGAGCCTCTTCCTTCCCGAAGTTCCCGATGACGGGAACTGTCAGCTCTTTCCCTTTGATGTACTGTTCGACAAGTACCGCTGAATCACAAGCAAACGCCTTTTCAATTCCTTCACGTAACATCGCTTCGTCCATGGCAATCGTCAGACCATTCGACGATCCTTCCTGCGCTGGTTTGACGACACATGGGAATTCCATCCCCCACTCAGCGACTTTTGCATCGATCGATTCCCGTGACTCGATTAAGACGTCACGCGCGACTCGGATCCCGGATGCCGCGAAGATGATCTTCGCTCTCGCCTTGTCCATCGCCAGTGCAGATGCCAAAACACCTGATCCCGTGTAAGGAATCCCAGCCATTTCTAATAACGATTGCACACGACCATCTTCACCATACTTCCCGTGCAACGCACTGACGACGACGTCGACGTCCAGCGTTAATAACTCGTTCGCACGTTCCGGATGAAAGTCAATGGCCGTGACCTCATGACCACGTTCCGTCAACGCTTCTATCATTCCTTGCCCGCTCGTGAGGGATACCTCTCGTTCTCCTGACACTCCACCATATAAAACAGCGACTTTCATTCCAATCTCTCCTTCAACTAACTACTGAAAATTCAAGTCTAATCATAACACGGACATCCTAAAAACAATAGGAACAGAAAAGTAAAAAAAGCCGTACTCATGCGAATGCATCGTACAGCTCTTTCACGGCTTGTTCAGTTTGAATCGTCTTTCCGTATTCCATCATAACGTACGGGCTGACCGTAGTCGTCTTGCCGTACTCGGACAAAATGGCCGCGAGTCGTTCTTCCACTTGTGAAGGAAGCACCTCAACGAAGTGAAGATAGTAACGACCGTTGTAATGATAAAGCGTCCCACCCTGCTCGGTTTCATGTATATGCGGGAACAGACGAATCGAGGCGTTGATCACATCTTCAATGTCATCGAACTGATAAATCAAATGATGGATCACATCAATCGTCAATCGAATCTCGACCTGTTCGACATCGAGCTCAGCAATCGCTTCACCTTTTTGAACATCGATGACGAGTCCATCGCGAGGAAACATTGTCACATTCAAATCAACCGCTCCTTGCGGTGAAAATCCGTACTCACTTTCTGCTGTTTCAAGTAGTTCTTTCCACAGTTGCTGACCGTTTTCCCCCACGATCGTATCGATGGCGATTCCACGTAACGAGAGCTCATTCGCAGTCACATATACACGAAGATGTTCTTTTGTTTGTTTTTCAAATCTCAATCGAAAACCTCCAGTGAATAGTCAATCCTAATAATAAGCTACTCCCGTTTTCATCCCGTGTCAAATAGTTGATAACCATTTTGTCCACTCTTCAGGAGCGTCGCCAAGAAATGACCCATTGAATCGACCTCTCTCCAGGCTGACCGCATATCCACCGGCACCGATTTTTAAGTCAGGATGCTCGTTTTGAATAAAATCCATCGCCTCTAACAAGTTCGGAATATGCTCAGTCAACGTACATGCGAAGATGAGACAAGACGTGTCGATATCATGTAACGCTTTACTCAAATCTTCTTTCGGGAAACCCGCTCCCAAAAAGATGACGTCGTATCCATGTTGACGCAAATAGAGCGTGACAAACAATAATCCGATCTCATGCATCTCCCCAGGTGCACAGACACACGTGATACGTGGCAGGAAGGGGTTCATCGGCATTTGAAGGGACAGCGTCGAAAGTCGCGCTCGTAAAAATGCCGTGGCGAAATGCTCATGGGCGATGGTAATCGAGCCATCCTCCCATCGTGAACCGATTTCCATGAGCAGTGGCCCAATCACATCCTTCGTCACTTTTTCAAAACTGAACGTATTAAACGCACGATTGATCAAATCATGGGCCGTCCGTTCATCAAATGAGAGCAACGCATGGAGCAGCCCGTCTTTCAACTCCTCATCGTACAGTTTGGCCGTTGTCGGTTCTGGCTCAGGCGCTTGATGAAGTTGTTGAATGGCTTGTGAGACAGAAAGCCCTTCTTTCTGCTTGTCCACGACCCACTTGATTTTTTCGACATCTTGATCTGAATATAGGCGGTGACCGGATTCTGTTCGGCTCGGCACGATAAATTGATAGCGACGTTCCCAAGCGCGAATTGTCGTCGGATTGACGCCGGTCAAGGTCGCCACGGTTTTAATGGAGTATTTCGGCATCTCCGCCCTCCTCTCTTACTCGTTCTTATGATATAAGTATATCCTCAACGCAATAGGTTTACCCCTTTTATTGTGCAATCGAGAACTTTTTAAGAATAAAAAAAGATGCGAACTCTGTCCGCACCTCGTTTAAAATATGGCGTGTCGCCCGATATATATGAAAATGAGAATAATCGCTAGCATGGCGAAGGTTAATGTCATCGCCAACGGGCGCTTCATCCAGTTATCATTTAACTTCCTCTTCCGTTCGCCCTCTTGCCTCTCAGCTCGAGACGGCAACGTGTCCGCCAATTGCTCGCGTAAAGAATCCGCCTGATTCCGATGTCGCAACGTATGCCCTCCTTTACCTTTTTTATCATTTTACTATGATATTATTCAAAGGAAAAGATTTGCGTCAACCGAATTTTCCATTCTGTCACATTTTTTCGGACGATTTGCAGTGTATCCGGGAACGGATTCGGCCCACAAACATCACAGCATTCTTCTTGGTCGACCGTTTGTTCGGAAAAATAACGAAGCAAGTAATCGCGTCGGCATGTCCGGATGAGGGCATAATCCATCATCTGTCCGAGTTGACGATACCGATCACGCTTTCTTTCCTTTACCCAATCGAGTGCTTCTTGAAGCGAACGTTCTGTCAACAATTGCTTCAGCAGGAGAAACTTCGGGTCTTCTTCATTCATGCGTAACAACCTTGGTAGTTGCGCGAGCGACGTCCCGTTCTCACGTTCAAAATAGGCTAGTCGCATGTCCTCGTCTTTCGGGTACTGCCCGTCGATTAAAAATTGCTGGATGCGTTCGTCGCCATCGGCATATAGAAGGACCGCGAATGCGGGTTGCCCGTCACGTCCCGCTCGTCCGATTTCCTGCATGTATGCCTCGACGGTAGCCGGCAACTGAAAATGAACGACAGAACGGACGTTGTCTTTGTTCACACCCATCCCGAACGCACTCGTGCATACCATGACCGACACTTCGTCCCGTAAAAACTGGGACTGCACGAGTCGCCTGTCTTCCGTAGACATGCCTCCATGGTAAAACAATGCATCCTCTAGCTCAAAGGCTAACGCCTCTGCCTCGCGACGGGTCGCCGTGTAAACGACTGCAGGTTTGGGAATCTCTTCAATCAACTCTTTCAATCGGTCAAGTTTCTTCTCCTTTTCCAACCGTTCAACCAACAATCGGATTTCCGGACGATTGGCAGAGTGGACGAATTGTTCAGGTGAGAACAGTGCCAGCTTTTCAATGATGTCCTGTTTCACGCCTTCTGGCGCCGTCGCCGTGACCGCCATACACTGGGGACTCCCAATCTGTTTTCGCAACTCACCTAAACGCGCATACTCAGGACGGAACTCATGCCCCCATTGTGAGATACAGTGCGCCTCGTCAATGACGAGCATTTGAATTTTCACATTCGCCAGAGCACGCGTCACATAAGGAACGGCCAATTGTTCAGGTGAAAGATATAAAAAACGGTAACGTTTCAAATGGTTGATGATGTCCTGCTTCTCTTCAGCCGATTCCATCGACGTCAAACGAGCGACACCACGCTCTCCCCGTTCTCGTATATGCAGCATCTGGTCCTCAATGAGTGAGAGTAATGGCGAGACAATCACCGTGAGCCCTTGATTTTTAATATAAGAAGGAAGTTGGAACGTCAGCGATTTTCCCGCCCCCGTCGGCATGACGGCCAATACATCCTGCCCTTCGATCACGGCATGTATGATGTCGTGTTGTCCAGGGCGAAACGATTCATACCCGAACACTCGTTTTAATGTCGCTTCATACAAAACTCTCACCTCGTTTCAGTCTGGCGAAGACGAGTCGAATTTGAAAATAACTGACACGCCCCATTTTCTCAAATACCGGTTTCAACGCCCAGCTATCCGGATGCCGCAACTCTTCAATCGTGACCACATCCTCCATCGGTACAAATTGTTCGAGCGGGAAGACTTCTAAATACATCGCCATCTCGACGACATGGTCTTCAATCGTACTCGTACGTAAACGCCGTTTCGCTTGAACCTGTTGGAACGTGTATCCCTTTAAGAACAACTCATATGACTCACGTGCTGAATAGGTCATCCGGTCCGTCGATAAGCCGTACGTAAACCCCCGTAGTTTGGCATCATCCGGCAAGACCATCAACAGTTCGTTCCATCCGGCCAAAAAATACAAACGAGCCGTCTCGGCATCAACATGAAGCAGGCTGGCGATTTGTTCATACGTCAGACCCGTCTCAAACGCTCCTGTGAATCGATAGACGACGGCCGTCGCATACGGGTCCCCGATTTGTTCAAGTGCTTGTTCAATCTCTTGATGAAACGTTCGCATGAGCGCTTTCCAATCTCGATCAAGATGTAACAACTGCTTGACCCATTGCTCTGCCGGACGATCGGCTTGTACCGGATAGAATGTCCGGGCATGTTCTTTTGACATGAACGTCTGCACGAATAAACTCAAGCGTTTCCACGTCGTCGCATTAAAATCACGGCGTTCCCCGCCCAACCGATTGAATAGTTGCTCGACCGATTCAGGTGAAGCCAGCATTTCTCCCGCCTCTGTCAATCTGAATCGTTTACGGTCGAGCCATCCTCGTTTCTCAAGTTGTTTCAGGACAGATTCATACGAATAAGTCGTTTGTGGAAACTGTCCAAAAAGAGGCTCTAAGTCATAAAAAAATGCGTCCTGTAGAGTCGTGGCCGAGCGCTTTCCATTCAGGACATGGTAGAGACTTCGCTCACTCCGTTCTCCATTTAATCGTTTAATGGCCAGCAGTAGAACTCCATCCGCTAAATGAACCAAATCGTCACTTCCTTAAAAAAATCATTATCCTACCAAAAAGACGCTCGTTTCCTCATTGAAATAATTGGGTATGTAGACTACAATTACTCATAGTCAGTAGAATGATTTCTAAGAGAAACGAACCGTTTGGAGGGTTATTATCATGGCAAAATTTACAATCGTCGATAAAGATACATGTATCGCATGCGGAGCTTGCGGCGCGGCAGCACCAGATATTTACGATTATGATGATGAAGGTCTTGCGTTCAACTTGATGGATGACAACACAGGTACTGTTGAAATCCCAGATGAGCTATACGAAGACATGATGGATGCATTCGAGGGTTGTCCGACAGACTCGATCAAAGTAGCGGACGAGTCGTTTGACGGCGACGCTTTAAAATTCGAATAATCGCGAAAGACATATCTGTCCTGTGACTGATATGTCTTTTTTATGTTTTCGCATGTAACCTAGTCTAATCATGACATCTCTAGACAAGTATATCAAAAAAGGTTGTTTGGCTTAAGCGCCAAACAACCTGGATGAAATGGACATATGTCCTATCTCGAATTAACGTTTCCCTTTAATATATGGGATACCGACTGACTTCGGCGCATCCGCACGACCAACGAGTCCAGCGAGAGCGAGAATCGTGAGCGCGTATGGTGCAATCAAGAGCAAGAGTTGCGGCACGTTATTGATGACCGGCAAGTTGCTTCCGATGATCGAAAGGGCTTGAGCGAATCCAAAGAACAATCCGGCACCAAGCGCTCCGAGCGGATTCCATTTACCGAAAATCATTGCGGCAATCGCCAAGAACCCTTGACCAACGATGGTCGTTCCGCTGAAGTTCGTCGTGACCGTCACAGCATAAACCGCTCCGGCAAGACCACCAAATGCACCAGAGAGCATGACGCCCATGAAGCGCATTTTCGTGACGTTGATTCCCATCGTATCAGCGGCCATCGGATGTTCACCGACCGAACGAAGACGAAGTCCAAACGGCGTCTTGAAGATGACGAACCAGACGACGAACGCCAAGGCGATCGCAACGAACGACGTGTATTGGACGTTGATAAAGAACATCTTCAACACGGGAATATCGGATAAAAAGGGTACATTTTCTTTCGCGATCCGGTACTCGATAAAGTCCGTCTGCCCTTTGTTGTAAAGAACACGAACGACGAAGATAGCGAGACCGATGGCGAGCATGTTGATCGCCACCCCGAGAACCGTCTGGTCCGCACGCCAAAGGATGGCAGGAACGGCCAAGAAGAGGGAGAACAACGCGCCGACCACCATGGCGACAAGCAAGGCAATCCATGGGCTAGAGGCACCAACACCTAAATCAGTCAAGGTGAGCGTCGTGATGATTCCTGTCGCGGCACCGATGACCATGATTCCTTCAAGGGCGATGTTGACGACACCAGAACGTTCACTGAAGATTCCACCAAGTGCTGCGATAATGAGTGGAGTCGCATAGGCAAGCGCAACCGGAACGACGATATAAAGGACTTCTAAGAAGTTCATTTTTTCTCCACTCCTTTCTTACGATTTCCTTTAAGTTTCTCAACGACATAGTTGATCGCATATCCAGACGCTACAAAGATGACGATGGCTGCGATGATGACTTTGACGAGCTCAGATGGTACGTTCGCACCGAGCTGCATCGCCAATCCACCGATGTTCAACCCTGCGAAGAGAATCGCTGCTAAAATGACACCAATCGCAGTGTTCGCACCAAGAAGGGCGACGGCAATCCCGTCAAATCCGACACCAGTGAACGATGCCGAGAGGGTCATACTGCCGAATGTTCCGAGACCTTCCATCGCACCAGCGAGACCGGCGAACATACCAGAGATGACGAACGATAGGACGATGTTACGGTTGACGCTCATCCCTGCGTATTGTGATGCATGTTTGTTGAATCCGACGGCACGTAACTCATAACCGAGTGTCGTACGTTGAAGGATATAGTAGTATACGATTGCCGCAAGTACTGCGACAAGCACACCCCAGTGAAGACGTGAATACGTCGTCAACTCTTGGAGCCATGGCGAGGCGAGAGACGCCGAGTCGTTGATTGACTCTGTACGCTCGTTCGTTACGCCGATGACGCTACGCAAAATCGCGTTCGTCGTGTATAGCGCGATATAGTTCATCATGATTGACGTGATGACTTCATGCACGTAAAACTTCGCTTTCAAGAATCCAGGAACGAACGCCCAAATTGCAGCTGCGACCATTGCCGCGAGGAGCGCGAGCGGTAAATGGATGAACATCGGTAAGTCGAAGTTAATCCCTACATAAACGGCTGCGACCCAGCCGATCAACACTTGTCCTTCTACCCCGATGTTGAATAGTCCTGTACGGAAGGCGAATGCAACCGCAAGACCCGAGAAGATGAGCGGGGCTGCAGCACGTAATGTTTCACCGACGGCATACGGACTACCAAACATCCCCTCAAATAATGAGATAAACCCTTGAACTGGGTCGTATCCACCAATCAACATGACGATGGCCCCGACGAGCAGTCCTAAAATGATGGATAGGAATGGAATGAGAAGTTGGTTTAAACTTAATTTTTTCATTCTGTTTCGTCCCCTCTCTGACCGCCGGCCATCAAGAAGCCAAGTTCTTGTTCCGTCGTCTCTTTCGGATCACGAATCCCTACAATTTTCCCTTCGTAGAGAACAGCAATACGGTCGGATACGTGTAAAATCTCATCTAGCTCAAACGAAATGAGTAGGACGGCACGTCCTTTTTCACGTTCTTTAATAAGCTGCTCGTGAATGAATTCAATCGCACCGACGTCGAGACCACGAGTCGGTTGAGCGGCGATGAGTAAATCTGGTGAGCGATCGACTTCACGTGCGATGATCGCTTTCTGTTGGTTCCCTCCCGAGAGAGCACGAGCTGGAACATCAATTGATGGAGTTCGGACGTCAAACTTCTCAATCAACGCCTTCGCCTTCTCAGCAACAGCCTTATAATTCATGAGACCTCGTTTCGAGAATGGTTCTTTATAGTACGTTTGAAGTACCATGTTGTCACG
The DNA here is from genome assembly GCF_018255795.1 of Exiguobacterium sp. PFWT01. GTDB lineage: Bacteria > Bacillota > Bacilli > Exiguobacteriales > Exiguobacteriaceae > Exiguobacterium. The sequence continues at coordinate 1,657,567 of NZ_CP073755.1, forward strand.
AATCGAGTAATCAAGTACGAGACCATGTTTATGACGGTCTTGAGGAATGTGTCCGATTCCTGCCTCGGTCATCTTACGCGGCGTGTGTCCCGTCACATCTTTTCCATTGAGCAGGACTTTACCGGACTCCGGCTTTTTCAACCCAGAGATAGCTTCAATCAATTCTGTCTGACCATTGCCGTCAATCCCGGCAATTCCAAGTACTTCTCCGGCGCGAATCTGCAAGTCCAATCCTTCGACGACTTTCAAACCGCGACTGTCTTTGACGACGAGGTTTTGAACGTCGAGAACGACTTGTTGTGGATCGGCTTTCGAATATTCTGCATCAAAGTTAACTTCGCGTCCGACCATCATCTCTGCAAGACTGTCTTCATTCACCGTTTCATCCACTTCGACTGTGCCGATATAGCGTCCACGACGAATGACAGTACATCGGTCCGCGACTTGCATGATTTCCTTCAGCTTGTGCGTAATCAAGATGATCGACTTACCTTCAGCAATCAGACGTTTCATAATTTGGATAAGTTCTTGAATCTCTTGTGGTGTCAACACTGCCGTCGGTTCATCAAAAATCAGAATATCTGCTCCACGATAGAGCGTCTTCAGAATTTCTACACGTTGTTGCATGCCGACTGAAATATCTTCAATCTTCGCATCCGGATCAATTCTAAGTCCGTATTGCTCCGAAATCTCCATGACCTTCTTACGAGCCGTGGCGCGATCGATTGTGATGCCACTCTTTGGCTCAAGACCAAGAATGATATTTTCAGTGACTGTGAATTTTTCAACCAACATAAAGTGTTGATGGACCATTCCGATCCCAAGCTCGTTGGCGATGTTCGGATTTTCAATATCCACTTTCTTTCCGTGTACGCGAATCTCTCCGCCTTCAGGCTGATAAAGACCAAACAACACGTTCATGAGCGTCGATTTTCCGGCCCCGTTTTCTCCTAAAAGTGCATGGATTTCTCCTTTACGCAATTGGAGCGTGATATTGTCGTTCGCAACGAACGTACCGAACTCTTTTCGAATATTTAGCATTTCAATTACATATTCCAAGGAAGTTCACCCCTAACTTTAAGTAAAGGGAGACCACATGGGTCCCCCCTCAACTCAAACAAATTATTTTACGTTTTTCATGAACTCTTCGAACTCAGCGTCAGTAGCTGGTGCAACAACATCACCATCGATGATTTGTTGACGATACTCATCAACTTTAGTGAGCACGTCTGCAGCAACGTTTTCTTCAGAAGTTGGTGCGATTCCTACACCTTCATCTTTAAGTGAGAATTCAACCACTTCACCAGCTGGGAACTTACCGTCCATCGCCATTTTCGACACTTCGAGTGTCGCTGTATCTACACGTTTAACCATTGACGTAAGAGTAACGTTCTCTGGAAGACCTTCTTCGTACTGGTCACGGTCAACCCCGATGACCCAAACTTCTTCACCGTTTTTCTTACGGTTTTTCGCTTCAGTGAATACACCTACACCTGTACCACCAGCTGCATGATAGATGATATCAGATCCTGATCCATACATACCTGACGCAATCGCAGTTCCTTTTTCAGCTGAGTTGAAGTCTTCAGCATATTTTACGTCGATTGTCGCATCAGGGTTTACAGCCATGACACCAGCTTTAAATCCATTTTCAAACTTCTTGATCAAGTCTGATTCTACTCCACCGATGAAACCAACTTTATCAGTCGTCGTTGTAAGACCAGCCACTACACCTACGAGGAATGAACCTTCTTGTTCTTTAAACGTGATTGAAGCAACGTTCGGTGCATCTACAACCGAGTCAACGATTGCAAAGTTGTTATCAGGGAATTGTTCAGCAACTTTTCCGATATCCTCTGCCATCAAGAAACCGATTCCGTAAATCAAATCAAATTGATCACGTGCCAATTGCTGCAAGTTAGGCTGATAGTCTGCTTGTTTTGCTGATTGAAGGTATTTATATCCTTCGTTTTCAGTTAAGCTATTTTCTTCACCAAACTTTTTCAAACCTTCCCATGCTGATTGGTTAAATGATTTGTCATCAACACCACCAGTATCCGTTACCATTGCAACTTTGAAGTCGCCGCCTTCGCCGCCTTCACCGTTTGAAGATGAGCCTTCGTTGTCATCTCCACCACATGCTGCGAGTACTGTAGAGAGTGTGAGTCCTGCTGCTAAAGCTGAGAGAATCGTTTTCTTTTTGTTCATCATCGTCGTGTTTCCCCTTTCGGTTCATAACAATTTTCGTTGTCATGTTATCAGTAGTCTTTACACCGGTATAAGAAAGCGCTTTCACGCTATTCCCCAAAAATAACTCTTCCGTCCAGAAACTGCTCGTCTAAACTCGTTTACGTACGACATGGAAGTCGAATCGATCAGCACGGAAAAAGTTGGCCGAATCGAGTAATGGTAAATCACTCTCATCATAATGCAATTGTTTTAAAGCGAGTAACGGTTGGTCCGTCTGAAGTTGTGACGAGATTTCAGCGCTGACACTCGGTTCGATGTGCGTGATCGCATAAGCGACTCGACGTCCTACCTCTTGTTCGAGAGAATCAAACAACGATTTCCCTTCAGTCAATGCCTCAGGATTTGAGACGAGATGGGCCGGCACTTTATCGACACAATACACAACCGGTGTGTCGTCCGCATATCGAATTCGAACAATTCGATAAATCGGTGAGTTCGGCTCAATCTTGAGACGCTCGGCTTCTCTCTCTGTTGCCAACACTTTCTCGGCCACCAATACTTTCGTTCCTGGTGTCATCTTCGCTCGTGTGATCATGTCAGTGACACTGAACAATTCTTCAATCCCTGACGTGAATGGCGGTTTAGAACTGATAAATGTCCCTACCCCATGCTTTCGCACGACAAATTTCTCGTCTTCGAGAATTCGGAGCGCTTCGCGAAGTGTCGCTCGACTGACTCCAAGTTGCTTCGAAAGTTCAAATTCTGAAGGTAATTTTTCCCCTTCACGATAGACACCAGCGTCGATATCTTGCTTAATTTTCTCAATCACTCGAAGATAGAGCAATCGATGATCGAGCTTAATCGACATTGGCCTCACCACCTTTAATTTACTTACCAGTGCTCAGACATCTGACGTATGAATGTCCTTGCCAATATTAAGTATAGGGATTCGAGAATTAGAACGCAATAGTTTTTGTTCGGAATCAAGGAAATATTTTTTCAGAACATGTTGAACCATACCTTTGAGTCCATTTTACTCATTTTCAACCCCATTGAAAAATTTTTGTAAAATGTAAACGTTATTAAAAAATGTAAGCGTTTCAGTGATTTTTAAAAGTATGTACCAATTCGGTATATAGGACATATGTGCTATATTACATTTATATTATAGCGAACATCTCAGAATAGAGCGAATATTATTATATCGTATATACAGTATTAAAAAACGAACGATTATATATCGATATATATAATCGTTCGTTTTTGTAGTTATTCTTCTTGTTCTTGAATGAGTACTTTCCTTGGTTTTGAACCTTCTGACGGACCGACATACCCCGCTTCCTCAAGTGAGTCAATCAAACGGGCGGCACGATTATACCCGATACGAAATCTACGTTGAATCATCGAAGTCGATGCCGTCTCTTGTGTCACGATGAATTGCACGACTTCTCCGAACAATGAATCATCCGAGTCAATCGTCGTCACTTCTTCTTCTTTTGGCATCATCGCTTCCACATATTGCGCACGCTGCTGCGCGATGACATGATTGACGACCGTCTCGACTTCTTGATCGGAGACGAATGCACCTTGTACACGGACCGGCTTGTTCATTCCGTTCGCAAGCATCAACATGTCACCGCGTCCAAGCAGTTTTTCTGCTCCCCCGCCATCAAGAATGGTCCTTGAATCGGTTTGCGATGAGACGGCGAAGGCGATGCGGGACGGAATGTTCGCCTTGATGACGCCTGTGATGACGTCGACAGATGGGCGCTGTGTCGCGAGGACCATATGAATGCCGGCAGCACGTGCCATTTGTGCAAGTCGCATGATGGCATCTTCGACGTCATTTGATGCGACCATCATCAAGTCCGCCAATTCATCGACGATCACAACGATGAACGGCAAACGTTTCGCATCCTCGTCATCTGACTGATCGACGAGTTCATTGTACCCTTCGATATTGCGAACTCCATATCGACTGAACAGTTCATATCGTCGTTCCATCTCTGCGACGACCTGCTTCAGTGCTTGTGCGGCTTTTTTCGGATCTGTGACGACCGGTGTCAACAGGTGTGGCACACCGTTATAGACGTTCAACTCGACCATCTTCGGATCAATCATCATAAGTCGGACCTCATCGGGTCGAGAACGCATCAAGAGTGACACGATCATACCATTGATACAGACGGATTTCCCAGACCCTGTCGATCCTGCGACAAGCAAATGCGGCATTTTATTGAGCGAGATTCCAACCGTCTCGCCACTGATACTACGACCGAGTGCGACGAGCAACTTCGAGTCATCTTGTTTCACCGGTTCTGCTTCCAGTACTTCACGTAAGCATACCGGTGCGACCTCCTGGTTAGGCACTTCAATACCAATTGCGGCTTTACCGGGAATCGGAGCTTCAATCCGAATATCTTTTGCAGCCAGCGCCAATGCCAAATCATCACTCAATGAGGTGATGCGACTGACCTTCACACCAATATCCGGTTGTAGTTCATATTTCGTGACGGTTGGACCAAGGTGGATCTTCAACACTTTGACGCCGACTCCGAATGACTTAAGCGTCTTTACAAGCTTGGATGCATTTTCTTTCAATCGCGCATTCTCACCAGACAAATCCGTAATGACGGGCTCTTTCAAATTCGAGAATGGCGGAAGTTCGTATGTATCCGAGACATCTTGGGCCGCAGTCATCATCATCTCCTCGGTCGTGATCGTGGAATCGACTTCCGAAGAATCCGTTCGAGTCTGATTGTTCTTCTCACTTTTTTCCGCTACGACCTTTTCACTAAACCCGACGATTGGAATGTCTTGCATCGTGACCACATCTGACTCTACTTCCGCGTCCGGCTGCGTTTCCTCTTGTTTTGGACGAGGTGACGTCTTGCGCGTTCGTTTCGTCTCTTGCTGCTTTTCCGCTTTCGGTCTGGCTTGCCATTCTTTTCTGACGGCCGTGACGGATTCCTGCATTCGATGATAGAGCGTTCCCCAAATCGTTGGGGTATAGAGCGAGACACCGACGAGGAAGCAGACGATTCCTAAGAAGACAATCCCGAAGTCAGAGAATAAATATTGATTCAAGTTATAGAAAGTGCCATTGATGCCACCCCTCGCCTCTCCCCAAAGTAAGTCTCCAAATAGTAAGAACGAGGCGAGCATCGAGAATAGTCCCGCTCGTCGCATCGGCTTCATCGGAGTGAGGACAATCCATAACAAGACAGCCATCATCAAGTAAGTGAGCGCACCCCATCCTCCGAAAAGATAGACAGATAAGTCGGACAACTGTTTACCGATCCACCCTAAATCAAATAAGGCAAATACGAATGCGACGATGGCGAGGACAAAGATGACCCACCCATATGTACGTGGCGCAATCGGTTGTTTTTTACGGTTCCTCGTATTTCGCGTCGCTGGCCGCTTTCGCTTTACGGGAGTCTTTCTTGTTTTTTGAGCCACATCAGTTCCTCCTAAAAAAAATAAGGCAAAAGTCAGATGACTTTTGCCTCACTCTCATTCCATTAAATCTCCATGATGATCGGCAAGATCATCGGACGACGTTTCGTCTGCTCGAATAAGAAGACGCTCAGTCGCTCGCGGATATTTGATTTCAATTCGGTCCAATCACTGCCAGCCTGCAGACTCTTTTCAATCTGTTTCGTGACAATACGGTTTGCCTCTGAAATCATCTCCTCCGATTCACGCATATATACGAAACCACGTGAGATGAGTTCAGGTCCTGAAATCAATTTCTTCTGTTTGCGATTCAACGTGACCACGCAAAGGACAACTCCATCCTGTGACAACAAACGACGGTCCCGTAAGACGATGTTTCCAACGTCCCCGACGCCGATTCCGTCAATCAAGACGTTTCCTGCAGGAACTTTTCGGCTCATGCGGGCTTTTCGACCCGTGAACTCGACGACGTCACCTTTTTCAACGATGAAGATGTTGTTCGGTTTGACGCCCACTTGTTCAGCGAGTTTCGAGTGTGCCATCTGCATTCGGTATTCCCCGTGAATCGGTAAGAAGTACTTCGGTTTAACGAGGTTGAGCATCAGCTTCAATTCTTCTGCCGATCCGTGTCCAGATACGTGCACTTTACGTTGGTTGTAAATGACGTTCGCACCCGAACGGAACAACAAGTCAATCGTTTTAGAAACAGACTTCTCATTCCCTGGAATCGGTGTCGCCGCGATGACGACCGTGTCATTCAATCGAATGTTGACTTGCTTGTGGGCATTACGAGCCATACGAGTCAATGCCGCCATCGGCTCTCCTTGCGAACCTGTCGTTAAAATGACGACCTTGTTATCCGGTAGACGGTTTACTTGCGACAACTCGACGAGTGTCTTCGCCTTGAAACGTAAGTAGTTTAGTTTCTGTGCAACTTCGACGATGTTGACCATGCTACGACCAACGACCGCAACTTTACGATCATTCGCTTCCGCTGCTGCGAATACTTGTTGCAAGCGATGGACGTTCGAGGCGAATGATGCCACGATAACCCGACCTTCCGCTTGATAAATGACATCGTTCAATTCAGCTCCGACGATTGACTCTGAACCGGTTTGCCCCGGTCGCTCGGCGTTCGTCGAGTCGGAAAGAAGTGCAAGTACACCACGTTGTCCGATTGCCGCTAACTTATTGAAGTCGGATTGTTTACCATCGACAGGCGTGTAATCAAACTTGAAATCTCCGGTATGGACGATCGCACCTTGAGACGTTTGAATACAGACGCCGACACAGTCGGGAATCGAGTGATTGACGCGGAAAAACGTGATGAAATGATCAGCGATAGTCAATTTCGTTTTGGCATCAATCATGCGAAGGTCGACTTCTTTCAACAAACCGGCCTCTTTTAATTTCAATTCAATCAACCCGAGGGTCAATTTCGTCCCGTATACTGGGACGTGCTTTAAGTCGCGTAGGACGTAGCTGAGTCCACCGATATGGTCTTCGTGACCATGGGTGATGAAAATCGCCCGTACACGATCTTTATTTTCTTTTAAGTATGTGATGTCTGGGATGACGATATCAATCCCGAGCATCTCATCGCCTGGAAACATTAGACCGGCATCGATGACGAAGATGTCGTCGTCTAGTTCCACGACGTACATGTTCTTCCCGATTTCGCCTACGCCTCCAAGCGCAAAGACGCTAATATTCTCTGTCTTCTTTTTTGACACTAACAAAAACCTCCTAAATGATTCATATTCTGTTTCGTCCCCTTATCGCTACTGAATATTGTAGCGGAAAACGGCTTCATTGCCAACATTTCCGTCTAATCTAATAGAGGTTTTAGTGCATCAGCAAGCGGTGCCGTCTCTTTTTCGTCAGGTCGTTTCCCTGCAACAAGTTGACGAATCGACAAGCCGAAGTCCATTTGGAGGTGAGGATAGTCCGGGAATGAGTTCCATTCTCCGCCCCATTCAAAGCCGAGCGCCTTTCCTAACTCCCCTAGTTCTTGCCAGTCAGGAATGTCATTCCGATTACGATCCGTATTCAGGTCATAGTCGGTCTTGTTGTTATGGATGATAACGAAATCGACAGCAAGACCGTAGTTATGATAGCTCTGACCCGCCTTCGCATTGGTCACCACTTGCCCGGGTTCAGACCGTCCTTGCGCATAAAGCGCATTCTGTTCCTTGGCAGAACGGTATCCTGAAGTGAGGCGCACTTCGAGGTCTAGACAAGAATGGGCCAATCGAATGAACGATTCTCCCCGATTGGCGACTAACGGATGCAACCGGTCAAAATCAATCTTCGTCCTTGCCAAGATCGCATCCTCTTTCTCCACGTCCCGTACACACATATCCGCTTCGAACGTCGGCTCGTCTACCCAAGGCACCGGTTCCGGTTGCATATAAAAGTAAGCGAGCGTAATGCCAATCAGAAAGGCGACCATCGCAAGAGATAACACGCCTGTCCATCTCATCTTCTTAACCGTTTACGCAGTCCTTTTAAGAGTGGCAACCCTTTTTCGAGTGCCATATACAAAGGACGATTCAAGACGAGGTCGAATTCCCCGACCTTTTCAATCATGTCGCTTCCCCATCCCGATTTGAATGCGTAAAGACCAGCATACTCATCATCCGGGTCCGTACTTCCTGATACCCCGCCGAAGTCGTATCGCTCGGCGCCACTCGCTTTGGCCACCTGCATCATCGTCCACTGCATCAAGTGGTTCGGCATAAATTCACGGAATTCATTTGACGAGGCTCCGTATAAGTAATAAGAACGCCGTCCTGCGAGAGTCAACAGACCACCTGATAAGACGAGCCCGTTCGGATAGGTCTGATCGAGTTCGACGAGCTCAGGGAGAGCTTGCTCCGCTTTTTGAATTTGTGCCTCCGTCTGTTCCTTGCGGTTCAAAAGGCTGTTACGTTTCTTTTCAATCGTTTCTTTCTCAAGGCCCCGTTCAATCTTCGCCAACTCTTTCTTCGCTTTTTCAAGCGTCGCCTGTTGCTGTTCGAGTGCGATTTTCGGTTCGAGCGTTGTCAAAAAAAGACGGGCATCGTTCGGTTGCAGACAATCGTATAGGTTCTCAAAATAATCGAGCCCTCGCGTAGCGAATCCGTCACGTTCCCCTGTCACTTTCATCAAATCGGCGAACGTTTTGAGTCCGTCACGACCGACCTCTTTGCAGACGATTCCTTTTTTCTCCGCGAGACGGACGTTATAGCGGAATTTATGATGGAATTTTGCAAAAATATCTTTCTCGCTCGGGCGCAAATCCGTTTCCATTGTAAAACGAGGTTGGGCGTAGTCAAATCCACCGCCATATCCCTTATGTTTAAACCCGATGGCAGCCATTTCGGTCAATAGTCCTGGCAATTCATCGCGGTCGATGTTTGGATCGATTTTTACGACGATGGCCTTATGTGCCGTCGCGACACGTGTCGCTTCTTTCACGAGCGCCTGTAGCGATGCCAAGTCGTTGTAGTCCACGACAAACCCGCGTGGGGCATAGCACAGTGTGTATGGTAATTTCGGGACACGTTTGAATAAAAGTAAAGCGACACCGGACGTCACGCCGTCTCGCGCGACCGCGACACGTTCTGAAGTCCAACCATTTTGGCGCTTCACATCTCCCCAACTCGATAGTTGCAACAAATCCCCACGGTCGTGTGTTTTGACGAAGTCGTCATGCTCTTTTTCTGTCAACGTAATTGGTTGTACTGCCATAAATCATGCTTCCTCCGTATTCAAAATGGTCGCTCGAACAATCGCCTCTTCGTCGAGCGGCAATTTTTCATTTCCGATAATTTGATACTTCTCGTGCCCTTTCCCTGCTAACACGATGATGTTGTCCGGTTTCGCTAGACGGGCCGCGTAACGGACTGCTTCTTCTCGATCTCCGATTTCAACAAAGTTGTCATGGGTCATCCCCGCCGCAATCCCTTTTGTAATAGATTCATACGCTTCGAATCGCGGATCATCCGTCGTAATGATGACGGTACCGGCATAAGTCGAAGCCATCTCACCCATTGCAGGACGTTTTGTGACGTCACGGTTCCCACCTGTCCCAATCAAAAAGATAATCTTTTCTTTCGGTACGCCGACGAGCGACTTCAGACACTGTTCGATGCCATCCGGCGTGTGGGCGTAGTCCGCATATACGTTGTAACCTGGGACGTCTAAACGTTGCATTCGTCCTTTGGCCGGATGAATCATCTCGAGTGCTTTGGCAATTCGCTCAAGCGAATAACCGGCAGCGAGAAGACAACCCGTCGCCAACAATAGATTGTACACGTTGAAACGACCGATGAATTGAACCGTCACCGGAAGTTTCGCGCCTTGGTAATTCAATGTAAAGCTCGTTTGAGATAACGTTTGTTCAATGTCCGTTGCCATCAAGTCTGCTCGCGCATCAATCCCATATGTTATTACTTTCGCACCGGTCATCGTCTCATAAAGAGGCGTTTGTGCATCGTCCGCGTTCAAGACGGCGACTTTTCCACGTGAGGCCATTTGACCGAGTTGAGCGAACAATAATCCTTTTGCACGTGCATAGTTTTCAAACGTCCCATGAAAATCTAGATGATCGTGCGTCAAGTTTGTGAAGCCAACGATGTCAAAATCAGTCCCGATGACACGTCCGAGCTCAAGACCGTGTGAGGACACTTCCATCATCACGTCCGTCACGCCTTCATCACGCATTTGTGCCAACAATTGTTGAAGTTCTGAACTTTGAGGCGTCGTATTTTTACTCGGGACGATTTTGTCGTTGATGCGTACTTCAACGGTCCCAATCAAACCGGTCGAATGCCCGAGGACGTCGAGGACGTCTCGTAAAATCGTTGTCGTCGTCGTTTTTCCATTCGTTCCCGTGATCCCGAACAGTCGCATCTGTTCAGATGGATACGCATAAAAGGCCGATGCCAACAACCCGATTGAACGCGAGCTGTCACGTACAATCAGGTTTGGCACTGACAGGTCGAGCGGTCGCTCGCTAACGACTGCCACCGCGCCTCGCTCTACTGCTTGCGCCGCATATTCATGCCCATCCACCGTATAGCCTTTGATGGCGACAAACAACGTTCCCGGCACAACTTCTCGCGAGTCCGTCGTCACATGCGTCACGACGATGCCTTCTAGATTTGGTTGATTAATTAGTTGTATCGTCTTCACTAAATCCGTTAAGTTCAAGTCTTTCCCTTCTTTCACCTGTATCCTATCCAAACTAAAGAATACCTCTTAATCAGTGTAGAGAACTTACAATTCGGTTTCAAGTCACGCTTCGTTTGGGAGGACATATGACTTCGCCGGGCGATGGTTCAACACCTCACGAATCAATGCATTGACCTCATCGCGTTCAATCCGTTCTACTTTCTCAATCACTTGTTCAATCGGCTCGACTTCGTCGAGAAGTAGCAAGTTCCGTCCATTCCGGTTCATACGGGCGCTCGAACTTTCATTCCCGAGGGCAATCGACCCTTTCAATTGTCGCTTGCCTTTGTCTACTTCCTCAGCAGTCAAACCGTCGGCGACAAGTCGCTTCATCTCTCTCTCAAGGATGACTTCGACTTGTTCCAACGTATCCGGCGACGTACCGACGTAAATGGTAAATGTACCGTGATCGGAAAACGTCGTGTAATAGGAGTAAATGGAATAAGCCAAGCCCTCTTCTTCACGGATGGACTGGAACAAGCGCGAAGACATCGTCGCGCCGATTGCGTTGTTCATCAATGCCAAATGAGGCAAACGGTCGTCCGTCGCCGGAATCGCTTCGTAGTTCCAGCAGAGGTGGGCTTGCTCCGTTTCCTTTTGTTTCGTCAATGTGTCATGGAACAGTTCCGGTTGATTGATTTCTTTCGACGATTCCCTAGAAGGGATGTGGGCAAACCTACGTTTTACCGCCTCAATCAATTCTTCAGAAACATGACCTGCGATTGAGACGACAATCTGCTCGGCCGTATACTGTTCCTGTAAGTATTCGACGAGCTGGTCACGCGTCAATCGATTGACACTCTCCTCCGTCCCTAGAATCGGTTGGGCGAGGATATCGTCACGATACGCCGCAATGGCCAATAGTTCGTGAACGAGATCTTCCGGTGTATCCTCATACATTTTAATCTCTTCTACAACGACACGCTTTTCTTTCTCCAACTCCTGTGCATCGAGCACCGACTCAAACAGCATATCTGTCAGGACGTCGAGCGCCATGACCGCGTGTTCATCGAGCGTCTTCACGTAAAAGCATGTATGGTCTTTCGAGGTGAAGGCGTTGACGCTTCCACCGAGCTCATCGAAAAAGGAAGCAATCTCTTTCGCGCTTTTCGATGCGGTCCCTTTGAACAGCATATGTTCAATCAAATGACTGATGCCGATGTTCTCAAACGTCTCTGTACGTGTCCCTGCTTTAATGAATACCCCGGTCGAGGTGCTAAGCGAACCTTCGATTGGTTCGATGATGATTCGGACGCCGTTCTCTAATGTCATCCATTCCATATTCTCACTCCTATGAAAAAGGCCATCGCACCAAGACGATGGCCAGAATAATTAATTTGTCGAGCGCGGTGGACGACGGTCCCCGTCACGACGTGGCGGACGGCTATCGCGAGGTGGGCGGCTTTCACGTGCTGCCTTCCGTTTCGCTTCGTATGCCTCACGCTCTTCAGGAGACAATCCTTCTAAGATGAGCGCTTTTCGTGATGCGTTGACACGACCTTTGTCATCGATTTCAGTGACTTTGACTTGAATCGAATCGCCAAGCTTCACAACATCCTCGACGTTCGCGACACGCTCAAGGCTGAATTCGGATACGTGTACGAGCGCATCTTTCCCTTTGAACAACTCGACGAACGCGCCGAATTTTTCGATACGACGTACGGTAGCATCGTATACTTCACCGACGACGACTTCACGGACGATGTCACCGATCATTGACATGGCAAGATCGATTCCTTCTTGGTCCGTCGAGGCGATGAAGACCGTACCATCCTGTTCGATGTCGATTTTGACGCCCGTTTGGTCGATGATGCTGTTGATCATCTTACCGCCTGGTCCGATGACGTCGCGGATCTTATCCGGATTGATTGTCATCGTTACAATCTTCGGTGCATATTTCGACAATTGTGTACGTGGTGTATCCAACGTCTCAAGCATATGGTCAAGGATGTGTAAACGACCGACACGTGCCTGTTCAAGCGCTTCTTCTAGAATTTCACGCGTGATTCCGGCAATCTTGATATCCATTTGAAGAGCGGTGATCCCGTCTTTCGTTCCAGCTACTTTGAAGTCCATATCCCCAAGGTGGTCTTCAAGTCCTTGAATATCTGTCAAGACCGTGTAATGCTCACCTTCCATGATAAGACCCATGGCAATCCCGGCCACTGGCGCTTTGATTGGCACACCTGCATCCATCAATGCGAGTGTCGACCCACAGATCGAAGCTTGTGAACTTGAACCGTTTGATTCGAGTACTTCCGAAACGAGACGAATCGTGTATGGGAAGTCTGCTTCTTTCGGAATGATTGGAAGAAGCGCACGCTCACCGAGTGCTCCGTGACCGATTTCACGACGACCTGGCGCACGGACCGGACGAGCTTCACCGACTGAGAACGGCGGGAAGTTGTAGTGGTGCATAAAGCGCTTGTTCTCTTCAAGACCGATTCCGTCGATGATTTGTGCGTCTCCGATAACACCGAGCGTCGCAACAGACATGACTTGTGTTTGACCTCGTGTGAAGAGACCGACACCGTGTGCACGTGGGAGTAATCCGACTTCTGATGCGAGCGGACGAATCACGTCTGGACGACGTCCGTCTGGGCGGACTTTTTCGACCGTGATCAAGCGACGGACTTCATCTTTGACGAACTTGTTCAAGATGCCTGAAACTTCGCCGAGTTTTGAAGGCTCATCCGCAAGACGTGCTTCATACATCGCGACATACTTCGCAATCACTTCGTTGATGGCTTCGTCACGAGCGTGTTTCTCTTCCACTTGAACCGCTTCTACGATTTCAGGACGAGCTGCTTCGAGTTCAGCAGTAAGTGCCTCATCGTATTTCGAGACCGTGTATTCGAATTTAGGTTTTCCGACAGCTTCTACGATTTCTTGTTGGAATGCAATCAAACGTTTGATTTCTTCATGTCCAAACAAGATCGATTCGAGCATGACGTCCTCTGGTACTTCGTTCGCACCTGCTTCAACCATGTTGATGGCTGTCGATGTCCCTGCAACTTGAAGTTCAAGGTCCGTTTTCTCCAACTGAGCCGTCGTCGGGTTGATGACGAATTCGCCGTCCACACGGCCGACTGTCACGCCAGCGATTGGACCGTCAAACGGTACGTCAGAAATCGAAAGCGCGATCGACGTTCCGAGCATACCTGCCATTTCAGCCGAGCAATCTGGGTCGTTTGACATGACGTAAATCATGACTTGAATATCATGACGGAATCCGTCTGGGAAGAGCGGACGAATCGGGCGGTCGATGAGACGTGATGTCAAAATCGCGTTTTCACCCGGGCGACCTTCACGACGAAGGAAACCACCTGGAATTTTACCGACCGAGTAAAGTTTCTCCTCATAGTTGACCGTCAACGGGAAGAAGTCTAAATCTTTTGGTGCTTTTGAAGCCGTCACTGTCGCAAGGACAACCGTATCTCCATAACGCACGAGTGCCGAACCGTTTGCTTGCTTCGCAAGTTGGCCGACCTCTACAGACAATGGGCGTCCGCCCCACTCTGTAGAGAATACTTGTTTCGTACCTAACATGTACATTCTCCTCTCAAACCTTATCTAGTTTATTATGTAACTCATTCCAACGAATGTCTAATCATTTTCCTTAAAAAAGAAGAAACGGACTAGGACGTTGTCCCAGCCCGTTAAACAGTCTCAATCGATTAACGACGGAGACCGAGGCGTTGAATCAATTCACGGTAACGTGTAACGTCCTTGTTACGAAGGTACGTAAGCAAGTTACGACGACGTCCAACCATTTTCAAGAGACCGCGACGTGAGTGGTGGTCTTTCTTGTGTGTACGAAGGTGGTCGTTCAATGTGTTGATTTGTTCAGTCAACACAGCCACTTGTACTTCTGGTGAACCTGTGTCACCTTGTTTTGTCGCGTATTCCGCGATAATTTCGTTTTTACGTTCTTTTGAGAGTGCCATTGCCTCTCCACCTCCATTTAATGAAAAATTGCCGCGTTGCCGAGCCGGCGTTGGTGAATCGACCAGCCAAGCGAAGCGGTGTACTTTGCGTACTTGACAAGGATAGCGTACCCGCTCTTGAAAGTCAAGATAGGATTGAGCGTGCTGCCACCTCATCTTCTTTCAGTTGAGCGACTAGCGCATCCAACCCGTCGAACGCGCGCTCGTTCCGAATATATTGGATCCACTCGATTTCGATGACTTGTCCATATAAATCCTCTGAAAAGTCGAAGAGGTGGCTTTCAACCGAGACCGATCCCGTCTCATAAAACGTCGGACGACGTCCAACATTCGTCATCGCACGGAACGTCCGTCCGTCCGGGAGCGTGACGCGAGTCGCGTATACACCTAATCGTGGCATGACGTATGAAGCGTCCATCAACACGTTCGCCGTCGGGAAACCGATGGTGCGCCCACGTGCGTCACCGTGAATGACTTCTCCACAAATGACATACGGAGAACCGAGTAACTCATGCGCTTCGTCGACACTTCCTTCAGCCAACAGCTTACGGATTCGAGTCGATGACACCTTTTCTCCGGTCATCGTCTGTTCCGTCACGACCGACGTCGTGAACTGGTCACGCGCGTGGTACGGAAGTGTCTCCATCGTCCCTTCTCCGAACTTGCCATATGAGTAATCAAAGCCGGCTGTCACGTGAACGGCTCCGGCACCGATCAAATAATCATCGACAAACTGTTGCGGAGAAAGTCCTGCTAGTTCCTTTGTGAACGTTAAGACAAGACAACGCTCAACCCCTAGTGCTTCAATGCGCTTCAGCTTTCGAGACAGCGGCGTGATATAACGCACTGCGTCTGGCTTATTTGAAAGTACTTGTTTCGGATGCGGGTCGAACGTGACGACCGTCACCGGTAGGTTGTGTTCTGCTGCCACACGCTTGGCGTGATGGATTACGGCTTGATGGCCCTTATGAACACCGTCGAAGAAACCGAGTACCATGACGGACGGATACACGTCTGGCGTTTCTGGATAGGTGAGATGTCTTGTTTCCATACTGTCAAATTCCCCCTTAGTCGATGGCCAGCATGACCTCGACTGTAGCGTCTGTCGTTCCTTCTTGTCTTCGATATAAAGCAAGAGGGATTCCTTCTTCATTATAGACAGTAAATAACTCAAATTCGAGCGAAATGCCGTTCAGCTTTCCGCCATTCCGAATATAATGCTCCCGATTCTTTGGAATCGTGATTGCCGGCCAGCGTTTGATGACATCCTCAAGTGGGATCACATGCGCCAATCGTTCTTCGACCGTTTCAAGAGACTGTAACGTTTCGAGCGATACCGCGTTCTCTTCCTCAAACGTTCCTGAGCTCGTCCGTCTGAGTTCGCTCATATGGGCAGGGTAACCGAGCTTCTCCCCGATCTGAACGGCGAGCGTTCGAATATACGTCCCTTTCCCACAGTCGATTTCTATTCGGAAGCGACAGACGTCCGCTTCGAATGTCAATTCACTCGTCCGCTCCAGACGATGAATTTCGACCGTGCGCCGAGGCCGTTCGACGGTCTGTCCTTTCCGTGCATACTCGTACAACTTCTTCCCATTTACTTTGACCGCCGAGTAGTACGGCGGGATTTGTTCGATCATCCCTGTCAATTGGCGCATCGCCTCGTCAATCTGGGTTGCATCCAAATCGTTCGGTGTGACTGACTTCTGCGCGACGACCTCGCCATGCGCGTCCTCGGTCATCGTGGCGGTACCAATCGTCACCTCGGCCACATAACGCTTCCCTTCATCCGTGATAAAACGCGACAGTTTCGTGGCACGCCCTAAACAGATGGGTAGGACGCCTGTCACTTCCGGGTCAAGTGTACCCGTGTGTCCGACCTTTTTCGTCTGGTACAATTTTCTTAATTTAAATACGCAGTCATGACTCGTCATGCCAGCGTCTTTATCGAGTACGAGCACTCCGTTCGGTTCCAATTTCATCCCTCCATATAAAAAAAGGGAGAACGACGTCTCCCCTTTCAAATTATTGATCTTTGTTCAAATCACGAATCAACGAATCGATATGGCTACCATATGCGACTGAAGAATCGTATTCAAACGAGATCTCTGGTGTTTTCCGAAGACGGATGCGGTTCCCGATTTCGCGACGGATAAATCCTTTCGCCTTATCAAGACCTGCTTGCGTTTCTGCTTTCACATCTTCCTCATCACCAAGCACCGTATAATAGACTGTTGCTTGTTGTAAGTCACCCGTCACATCAACGCTCGTAATCGTGGCGTTTTTTGTACGCGGGTCACTGACTTCCCGTAACAAGACATCTGTAATTTCTTTACGCATTTGCTCGGCAACACGTTGGGCACGAATTTTCATACGTGATCCCTCCTCACATTATTTACGTTCGACTTCTTTCATGACGAACGCTTCAATGACATCGTCTACTTTGATGTCATCAAATTTTTCTACTTTGATTCCACACTCATAACCAGTCGCCACTTCTTTCACGTCATCTTTGAAACGACGAAGCGTATCGAGTTTACCTTCGTAAATCACGATCCCGTTACGAATGACACGGACACCGGCGTCACGTGTGATTTTACCTTCTGTCACATAACAACCTGCAATCGCACCGACTTTCGATACTTTGAAGACGTCACGGACTTCGACTTGACCTGTGATTTCTTCCACGAACTCTGGGTCAAGCATCCCTTTCATCGCGCTCTCGATTTCTTCGATTGCGTTGTAGATGATGCGGTGGAGACGCATTTCAACGTTCTCTTGTTCCGCCATTGAACGTGCGTTTCCGTCAGGACGGACGTTGAAACCGATGATGACGGCATTCGCAGCTGACGCGAGGATGACGTCACCTTCCGTGATCGCACCGACACCTTGGTGAACGATGTTGACTTTGACGCCTTCGACATCAATCTTGCGGAGTGAACCAGCCAATGCTTCAGCTGACCCTTGAACGTCTGCTTTGATGATGACGTTCAAGTCTTTCACTTCACCTTCTTGAATGCGGCTGAACAAGTCATCAAGACTTACTTTCGCCGACTCACGACGCTGTGACTCGAGGTAACGTTGGTAACGTTTTTCCCCGATTGCACGTGCTTTCTTCTCATCTTCGAAGACGATGAACTGGTCACCGGCTTGTGGAACGTCGTTCAAACCAGTGATCTCAATCGGTGTAGATGGTCCGACTTGTTTCACACGGCGACCGATATCGTTGACCATCGCACGGACACGACCGAACGTGCTACCGACGACGATTGAGTCTCCGATACGAAGTGTACCGTGTTGAACGAGAAGTGTCGCAACCGGTCCACGTCCTTTGTCGAGTTTCGCCTCGATGACTGAACCACGAGCTGGCATGTCTGGTGTCGATTTGTATTCTTCGACTTCAGATACGAGAAGGATCATCTCGAGCAATTCATCGATCCCTTCGCCTTTAATGGCAGAAATCGGAACGAAAATCGTTTCGCCGCCCCACTCTTCAGGGATGAGACCGAACTCTGTCAACTCTTGTTTGACACGGTCAGGGTTTGCCCCTTCTTTGTCCATCTTGTTGACTGCCACGATGATTGGAACGTTCGCCGCCTTGGCGTGCGAGATCGCTTCCTCTGTTTGTGGCATGACGCCATCGTCAGCCGCAACGACGATGATCGCGATATCTGTCACTTCCGCACCGCGGGCACGCATCGTCGTGAAGGCCGCGTGACCTGGTGTATCGAGGAATGTGATTTTCTTATCGTTGACTTCGACTTGATAAGCACCGATGTGCTGCGTGATTCCACCTGCTTCTCCTGCGACGACTTTCGTGTTACGAATCGAGTCGAGAAGTGTCGTTTTCCCGTGGTCGACGTGACCCATGATGGTAACGACAGCTGGACGTTCTTCGAGGTCATATTGTGAGAAGTCGATCTCAACTGTTTCAAAGTCCGTCTCATCGACAACAACTTCTTTTTCAACCTCAAAGCCGAATTCTGCAGCGAGTAATTCAACCGTTTCATCATCAAGCGTCTGGTTGATGGTTGCCATGACACCGAGACCCATCAACTTCATGATGATTTCGTTTGGCTTTTTGTTCATTTTAGAAGCAAGGTCAGATACGCTCAGTACATCGTCATACTTGATGACGTTGCCCATCTCCGCCTCTTGCGCGAGACGTGCCGCTTTACGCTGACTCGTCTTCGAGTTTGGATCGGCTTCTTGTGGCACAGCTGCTTTTACCGGCTTGCCTTTGCCTTTCCCTTTTCCACGTTTTTTATTGCGTGGGTCGTTGTTTCGGTTATCGTTACGATTTTGTCCACCGCGATTGTTTTGACCGCCACGGTTTTGTTGTCCCGCTTGTGGACGTGGCGCTTGTGCTTCTTTTTTCTCTTGCTTCGGCTCATTCGATGTTGACGTCGCTTTCGCTTCCGCTTGTTTTTCAGCACGATACTTTTCAGGATTGAACACACGGTCCAATTGTTTTACCGTTTCCTCATCGAGGACGGCCATATGGTTTTTCACCGGTTTGTTCAATTTTTCTAATTGAGTAATGACTTGTTTACTCGTTACATTCTGTTCTTTTGCAAATTCATAGACGCGTTTTCCCAAAGCATCCACCTCCGTTAATAGTTAAGAGAGAAGTTGCTTAAGCTTGTTCGCAAATCCGGATTCTGTCACCGATACGACGACACGCATGTCTTTACCGAGTGCGGCACCGATTGTGTAGCGATCGCTCACTTCAATCAATGGCACTTGATAAGACGCACATTTGTCAGTGACTCGTTTTTTTGTCGAGGCACCTGCATCTCCGGCTAGAATGACGAGCTTGGCACGACCTGCTCGTACATCCTTTAATACAAACTCTTCTCCCATCGTTACTTTCCTCGCTCGAGCAGCAAGGCCTAACAATGATTCCCACTGGCTCATGATTCGCCACCTGCGACAGCTTTTAACTGTTCATACAAGTCGTCGCTCGTCTTTACTTTCAAGTGATGGTCGAGCGTCCGTTTTTTCTCTGCTTGACGAACGACTTCGATATCTTTTGATAAGTAAGCACCACGACCGTTCACTTTACCCGTCTGATCGATGACCACGTCACCTTCAGGCGTCCGAACGACACGAATCAATTCTTTTTTCGGGAGCATTTCCTGTGTGACCACACACTTACGCAAAGGAAGTTTCTTTTGCTTCATGGTCATTCCTCTTCTTTCACCGCAGTCGTTTCAACTGTAGCATCTGATAAGTCTTGTTCTACTTCATTTTGAACAATTTCTGGTTCTGATTCAACTTTTTCAGCGAACGTATCGAACAAATCAAGTGCTTCGGCATCCGTTTCACTCTTGATGTCGATTTTCCATCCTGTCAATTTCGCAGCGAGACGGGCGTTTTGACCACGTTTCCCGATTGCGAGTGACAATTGATAGTCCGGTACGACGACTGTCGTCGATTTTGCTGGCTCGTTGACATATACCGCAACGACCTGAGCCGGGCTGAGTGCGTTACGAACGAACTCTTTCGGGTCTTCAGACCAGCGGACGATATCAATTTTCTCGCCGTTCAATTCGTCGACGATCGTTTGAACACGTTGTCCTTTCGGTCCGACACATGCGCCGACCGGGTCGACGATATCCGAGTGTACAGCGATTTTCGAACGGTCACCCGCTTCACGCGATACTGACATCACGTCGACTGTCCCGTTTGAAATCTCAGGAACTTCGAGTTCGAACAAACGGCGCAAAAGTCCCGGATGCGTACGCGAAACTTGAATCGCAGCACCTGAACCTTTTGTCGTTGAATCTACTTTTGTTACGTATACTTTGATGCGGTCATGGATTTGGTATGACTCGTTCGGCATCTGTTCATTCGGTGTCAATACGGCTTCGATGTTGTTCTCGAGACCGATATACAGGTTGCGTGGGTCGAAACGCTCCACGATTCCTGTCATGATTTCGTCTTCTTTGTCAGCGAAGTGGTTGTAGATGCGCTCGCGCTCCGCTTCACGCATCTTCTGTGTGACGACTTGTTTAGCTGTCATCGCCGCGACGCGTCCGAAATCACTCGGAGTGACTTCTTCTTTATGGAAATCACCGAGCTCATAGTTCGGATCGATTTCATGTGCTTCTTCGAGTGAGAGCTGTTGGTCCGGTTGCGTGAGGCGCTCTACGACTTCTAAAAGTGCATAGACACGGATATCCCCCGTCACCTGATCAAACTCGACTTTCACGTGCTCGTTCGGGTTCGCCACGTTGCGACGATACGCAGAAATGAGCGCTTGTTCGAGTGCATCGATAATGATATTTTTGTCGATTCCTTTTTCTTTGGCAATCTGGTCGATTGTAGTGAGTAATTGTGGACCCATCTTCTTCCCTCTCCTTAACTAAACGTGACCGCTAAGCGGGCTTGTGCAATTTTGTCTACCGGTAGCGATACCGCTTTTTTTCTTGTCTTGATGCGTGTCTCGATCACGACCGTTTCCCCATCATATGCCGTCAAAATTCCTTCAAACTCTTTGGCACCATCGATCGGAGCGAACGTTTTCATGTAGACATTTTTGCCTACCGCACGTTCAAAATCGCTCGGCTTTTTCAGCGGACGCTCCGCACCAGGACTCGAGACATCAAGATAATAAGCCTGTTCAATCGGATCGGTTTCGTTTAGTTTTTCCGAGAGCTGTTCATTGATATTGACGCAATCGTCCAAATCGACGCCCCCCGGCTTATCGATATAGACGCGCAAGAACCAGTCTGGACCTTCCTTAACGAATTCCACATCGACCAATTCCATGTTTTCCCGTTCTACGATCGGCAACGCAATCGATTCAACGACTTCTGTTATTTTGGACACTCTCATCCCTCCTTCTGGCTTTTACATACAAGAAAGGAGTAGGGTTCCCTACTCCTTTCCGTCGTAGTATCCAACTTTGTTCGATACCAATATATCATATTTTCCCGATAAATCGCAACTTACACCCCAAAATCAAAGAATGAGAGTTGGTTCTCATCAGGCAGACCTTCGAGACATTTCATCGTATCGAGTGTCTCGATGACCGTTTTCGAAAGTTTCGCACGTTTCCGCAAATCTTCTTTCGAAAGGAACTGACCTTCTTCTCTCGCTTCGACGATTGCTTTCGCCGCATTCGTTCCAAGGCCGTCGACCGCATTGAACGGTGGAATCAGCGTATTGTCTTCAATCAAGAACTCTGTCGCGCTCGACCGATACAAGTCGATGTTTTGGAACTTCATACCCCGCTCGAGCATTTCGAGCGCCAGTTCGAGGACCGTGTGCAGTCCTTTATCCTTCGCCGTCGCATCGAAACCTTTTTCTCGGATATCCGACATCGCCTTCCGTACGGCCTGAGGACCTTTAATCATTGCGGACAAGTCAAAATCTCCCGCCCGAACGGTAAAGTACGTCGCGTAGTACAGAATCGGATGATGCACTTTGAAGTATGCAATCCGGACCGCCATCAAGACATAGGCAGTCGCGTGCGCTTTCGGGAACATATACTTGATTTTCTTACAAGACGAGATATACCATTCCGGCACGTCATTCTCCCGCATCTCCGACTCCATCTCTTCCGTGAGTCCTTTCCCTTTCCGGACGGACTCCATGATTTTAAAGGCGAATGATGGTTCGAGGCCAGCATAAATCAGATAGACCATGATGTCATCTCGACAACCGATGACATCTTTCAGTTCGCACGTCCCGTTATAAATCAATTCGTTCGCGTTCCCGAGCCAGACGTCTGTTCCGTGAGATAGACCAGAGATTTGAACGAGTTCCGAGAACGTTGACGGTTTTGTCTCTTCAAGCATCTGACGGACGAACTTCGTCCCGAATTCTGGAATCCCGAGCGTCCCGGTTTTCGATTCAATCTGTTCCGGTGTCACCCCAAGCACTTCTGGTGAAGAAAAAATCTTCATGACAGTCGGATCATCCGTCGGAATCGTCTTCGGATCGATACCAGACAAGTCCTGTAACATCCGGATGACGGTCGGGTCATCATGCCCGAGAATATCGAGTTTCAATAAGTTGTCATGGATGGAGTGGAAGTCAAAGTGAGTCGTCTTCCACTCAGATGAATTGTCATCCGCCGGATACTGGATCGGAGAAATGTCCGCGATGTCCATGTAGTCCGGTACGACGATGATCCCCCCTGGGTGTTGCCCCGTCGTCCGTTTCACCCCAGTGACCCCGGACACGAGACGGTCGACCTCGGCGTTCCGGTAAATCTTATCGTTCTCGGTCGCATAGCCTTTCACGTATCCATAAGCCGTCTTGTCGGCAATCGTTCCGATTGTTCCGGCACGATACACATACTCTTCTCCGAACAGCACTTTTGTATAGGCGTGGGCATGCGGTTGATATTCACCTGAGAAGTTCAAGTCGATATCCGGTACTTTGTCCCCTTTGAAACCGAGGAACGTCTCGAACGGAATGTCATGACCGTCTTTTTTGTACCACGTGCCGCACTCCGGACACTCCTTGTCCGGTAAGTCATATCCCGACCCGACCGACCCGTCGTTGAAGAAATGTGAGTGCTGACAGTTCGGACAGACGTAGTGAGGTGGTAGCGGGTTGACTTCGGTGATCTCCGTCATCGTTGCGACGAGACTTGAACCGACCGACCCACGCGACCCGACCAGATACCCATCATCGAGTGATTTTTTAACGAGTTTATGCGAAATCAAATAAATGACGGCGAACCCGTGGCCGATAATCGACTTGAGCTCTTTCTCAAGACGCGCCTCCACGATCTCAGGCAGCTCGTCCCCGTAGATGGAGCGAGCCATGTCATAGCTCATATTCCGAACTTCATCATCCGCACCTTCAATTTTCGGCGTATACAAATCATCCGGGATGATTTGAATCGACTCAATCTGGTCGGCAATCGCATTCGGATTCGTGATGACGATTTCACGCGCTAAATCGTCACCTAAAAACTTGAACTCTTCCATCATTTCCTTCGTCGTCCGAAAGTGCGCATGAGGTAATTCTTTACGCGTATTGATAAAGTTCGCCCCACCTTGGGTACGAATCAAAATTTCGCGATAAGACCGGTCGGACCGATCTAGATAGTGCACATTCCCTGTCGCACAAACCGGTAACTCGGCCTTCTCGGCGACACGAATGATGCGCTTAATGATTTCGCGGAGTTCTAACTCATTCGCCACAATCTCTTTATCAATTAAATGGTGGTAGAGTGCCGGCGGGTGAATCTCGATAAAGTCGTAAAACGACATCATCTTCTCGAGTTCATCATCCGACTTGTTCAAGGCGGCGTCAAAAATCTCCCCGTTATCACAGGCCGAACCAATCAACAGTCCTTCCCGTCGCTTCACGAGCTCGGAACGTGGCATGCGTGCCATCCGATACAAGTAATCGATGTGAGATAAGGAGATGAGCTCATATAAATGACGAAGTCCTGGCTTTTTATTTTTCGCGTAGATGGTCGCATGGAACGGACGAATCTTCGATACGTCACTGCCGACTTTCGCGTTCAACGAGCGATGTGTCGTCATTTCGAACATCTGCTTAGCGAGATCGAGTAGCTTCATGAGCAAATATGCTGTTGCTTCCGCATCATAAATGGCACGGTGATGTTGTGTCAGTTCGATATCGAATCGCTTCGCGAGTGTGTTGAGTCGGTGATTCTTCAACGTCGGCATCAACGTTCGAGCAAGTTCGAGCGTATCGATGACCGGATAATCATCTGGAACATGTCCTCCGCTACGGAGAGTCGCCTCGAGGAAGCCCATATCGAATGACGCGTTATGGGCGACGAGAATGCTGTCGCCACACCAATCGACGAACTGTTTCGTGATCACTTCCGGGTCCGGTTGACCTTGGACCATGTCATCCGTGATCCCTGTCAATTCAATCGTGGTCGCTGACAAGGCATGTTTCGGGTCGGCGAACGCTTCAAACCGGTCAATGATTTCCCCGTCCTTGATTTTCACCCCAGCGAGTTCGATGATTTTATTGTAGACGGCAGAAAGTCCCGTCGTCTCGACGTCGAAGACGACGTATGTCGCATCGTCCAATGCCACATCGGTCGCATGATAGGCGACAGGGACACCATCGTTGACGACGTTCGCCTCGACTCCGTATAACACTTTGATATCGTTCTTCTTCCCGGCATAATACGCTTCTGGGAACGCCTGGACTCCGGCATGGTCGGTGATGGCAATGGCACGGTGTCCCCATTTCGCAGCACGGGCGACGAGAGCCGAGACGTTTGTGACAGCGTCCATTTGGCTCATCTGTGTGTGCGCGTGAAGTTCGACACGCTTCTCGCCTTCCCATTCGTCACGTGGCGGTTCGACCTTCACTTCTTGAAGTTGAGATGCCATCATACATAGTTCACGCATGAACGAATCATCTTCGACCCGCCCAGCTGTTTGAATCCACATGCCTTTTTTGACGGCACTGAGCATACGGTCGTCATCGTCATCGCGGGCAAATACTTTCACAATCAATGAGTCGGTGTAATCCGTCATCTTGAACGTGAACAGTTTCTTCCCACTCTTCAATTCTTTCCGTTCTGCCGAGAAGACGAGTCCACGAATCGCGACACGTCGTTCTTCCTCGATAATCGTCTTGATTGGGACAATCTCATCTTTAATGAGCGCACCCATCCGGATTTCTGTAATCGGTTCGTCGTTCGTTTCTGTTGCCTTGGCGAATTGGGCAGCCAGTGCCATTTTCGCTTGTTCGATGTCTTCTTGAACGACCTGTTCGCGAAGGGCCTGATTCGCCTCAGCGTCTTCCGAAAATTGAGCCTGACACGGTTTTTTTGTGAACCCATAGGCACTATAGAGCGCCTGTACTTCTTGACAGAGCTCTTTGTCCACATAACTCGCCTCAGGTGCGGAACGCACCGGAATCATAAGTTTGTTCTGCTCGAATCGTGGCGAAACGGAGCCGAAATAACTGCGCATCGCGCCAGATACTTGGCTCAACTCGCTGACGATTCGTGGCCAATAGTCGATATAGTCTTGCTCACTTCCACCAGCTGTTGTCGAGAACCGAGCGTACACTTCATCCGCAAACGTCGCATAACGGCTTTCTAATCGACTCATGAACAATTGATGCACGTCGTATGGCAATACTTTTGGAAATGAAAAATAGAACGTCCACGTCCGTCGCTTCTTATTGACGACGAGCCGTGAGAGTTCGGCCTGATCAAACAGGTCCGTCTCGGTCGTGATCCCAAGGTCACTTAATAATAATTGCATCTTTTGATTTGCTTCCACGGGTCCGTCTTTCCCCCTTTATGCCAATTCGACAAATGAAGGTGACCGCTTCCGCTGTCACCTTCATCCATTAATGAACTTCGCTAAATTTTGAAGCGATGACTTCTTTCAATTCATCGATTGATGTTTCAATCACTTCACCTGTTGCACGTACTTTCACTTCAACGATGCCTTCGCCGGCTTTTTTCCCGACGTTCACGCGAATCGGAAGTCCAATCAAATCTGCATCTGCAAACTTGACGCCCGCGCGTTCTTTTCGGTCGTCGAACAAGACATCGTATGTTTGACCAAGCTCTTCATAAAGACGGTTCGCCAACTCGACTTGCGTCTCATCTTTTGCATTGATTGCGATCAAATGGAGATCGAACGGCGCCACGTTACGTGGCCAAACGATTCCACGGTCGTCGTGATGTTGTTCGACGATGGCTGAAAGTGTGCGTGACACTCCGATGCCGTAGCAACCCATGATGAGTGGTTCGGCACGACCCTCTTCGTTGAGGAATGTCGCACCCATCGCTTCTGAATATCGTGTTCCGAGTTTAAATACTTGTCCCACTTCAATCCCACGAGCAAAACGAACCGGACCGGACTCATCAGGTGCCAAATCGCCTTCGACAACGAAACGTAAATCGTGGTATGTCATCTCGGCAAGGTCGCGCGCAGCATTTACACCCGTATAGTGTGTGTTCGCCTCGTTAGCACCACAGACTGCATCGACTAAGTACTTGACCGCATAGTCGGCAACGACTTTGACCGGAGCGTTAATCGGTCCGAGTGTACCTGGTGCACAGTTGAACAACTCAACGATTTTCGCTTCTTCTTCAAGTTGAATGTCGAGTCCACCGAGTGCGTTCTTCACTTTGACTTCATTCGCTTCGTGGTCGCCACGAACGATTGCCATGACAGTTTCGCCATCCACGTTAAACAAGACAGATTTGATTGTCGTCTTCGGATCCACATTCAAGAATGCCGCCACGTCCTCAATCGTACGATTTTCTTCCGTGTTCACTTTTTCGAGGGGACGAACGTCAGCTTGTTGCATCTCATAACGGTCGAGCGTTTCGGCCATCTCGATGTTCGCCGCATAGTTCGACGTGTCCGTGTAGACAATTGTATCTTCACCAATATCCGCAAGCGCTTGGAATTCATGCGTGTCTTTCCCGCCGATTGCCCCAGAGTCTGCGACGACCGGACGATACTTCAGTCCTGTACGGTCGAAGATACGTGAGTAGGCATTATACATGTTGGTATATTCTTCATCTAAGTCTTCTTGTGTCGCGTGGAATGAATAGGCGTCTTTCATCAAGAATTCGCGTCCGCGCAGCAATCCAAAACGTGGTCGACGCTCATCACGATACTTCGTTTGAATCTGGTACAAGTTCATCGGTAGTTTTTTATACGAGTTGAGCTCGTCTCGGACGATCGATGTGATCAATTCTTCGTGTGTCGCACCGAGTGCGAAGCGACGGTCATGACGGTCCGTCAAGCGCATCAACTCAGGACCGTAAATGCCCCATCGTCCTGTCTCTTCCCAAAGTTCTGCCGGTTGGATGGCAGGCATCAATAACTCTTGAGCTCCGGCACGATTCATCTCTTCACGGATGATCGTTTGGATGTTGTGTAACACTTTATGTCCGAGTGGAAGATAAGAATAAATTCCTGCCGCATTTTGACGGATGAATCCTCCACGGACGAGGAGTTGATGGCTGACCGCTTCCGCGTCAGCCGGAACTTCTCTCAATGTAGGCATGAGCAATCTAGATTGTTTCATACAGTTCAACGTTTCCCTTCTCTACAAACAGCTTATTTAAAGAATGATTGAATGTCGTTCCAAGTGACAATCAACATTAAAATCATCAAGAGTGCGAATCCGATAAAGTGGACGAATCCTTCTTTTTTCGGATCGATTGGACGTCCGCGTACCGCTTCGAACAAGAGGAAAATCAAACGTCCTCCGTCTAACGCTGGCAATGGGAGCAAGTTGAAGATGGCAAGGTTGACGGAGAGAAGCGCTGTCCAGTTCAATAGCATGATCAAACCGCTCGCCGCTACTTCATCTGTCATCCGTACAATCCCGACCGGACCTGCTAGTTGATCGACACCGACTTGTCCTGTCACCAAATCACCGACCGCAGAGAAGATGAGCGTCGACATCGTCCATGTCGTTTCCGCTCCCGTCGTCACGGCTTTGACCGGTGATCGCTCGAGTGCGTTCGTGACACCAAGGATCCCGACCGTCTCTCCGTTTTGTTCGACTGCTTGTGGTGTAAGGGTGACAGTTGCTTCCTCCCCATCACGGACATACGTGACTTCCGTAGGGGTGTCCGCCCGGTCTTCTAAAGCAGATCGTAAGTCGAGCCAATCGGTAATCGGCTCACCTTCTATCGATACGATTTCATCCCCGCTCATCAAACCAGCCTCATCAGCGGCTGAATCCGGTTGAACCGTACCGATTTGACCATCGTTCGTCGGGGTTCCTTGAACGAGCCCCACAATAATGAGCAAGATGAACGCCAAGACGAAGTTCATCGCCGGACCGGCTGCGATGGCCAAGACACGTTTCCAAACCGACTGGGCTCCAAATGTTCGATCATACGGTGCGATTTGAATTTCCATCCCTTGGTCGACAAGGAGTGTGTCTCGCTCTAATGAATAGACACGCACTTCCTCATCGATGAGAAGTTGCACTTTCAACTCATGTGTCGAATCGAACTTATCGACGGTTCCGACGACATGGACATCTGTAGCCGTGTCCGGTTGGAAGTAGACACGATCGACCGTCCCCTGTTCGGTGAGCCGGAGTCCGACATGCTGACCCGCACGGACTTCAATCGGTTCAAAATCTTCTCCGGCCATTTTGACGTAGCCACCGATTGGTAAAAGACGAATGGTATAGAGCGTTTCATTTTTACGGAATGAAACAATTTTTGGACCGAATCCGATTGCAAACTCGTGACAGAGAATGCCTGCCCGTTTCGCCATGACGAGGTGTCCCCATTCGTGTACCGAAATGAGAACGCCAAACATCAAAACGATGGCGATAAAAGTCGTCATGATTTATTCCCCACCTTCAATTCCTTGCTGAATCTGTTGACGTACTGCTCGGTCAACTTCTAGAATTTGCGCGAGCGTCGGCTCGGCGATGACCTCATGTCGAGCCATCGCATCTTCGACGAGTCGTTCAATCTCTAAAAACGTAATCTGACCGTTCAAGAATAGGTCTACTGCCACTTCATTGGCTGCATTCAGGACGGTCGGCATGGAACCACCGGCTCTTCCTGCTTCGAACGCTAACCGGAGTGCCGGGTAGCGATTGAAATCAGCCTCTTCAAAATGCAGCTTTCCGATTTCCTTCAAGTTTAACCGCTTATTCCCCTCGATTTCAAGCCGCTTCGGTCCCGATAGCGCATAAAGGATCGGACCACGCATATCCGGGTTTCCGAGCTGGGCCATCACGGCAGCATCTTTAAATTCAACCATCGAATGAATAATCGATTCACGATGTAAGATGACTTCAATATCATTATAATCGATATCGAACAGCCAGTGTGCCTCGATGACTTCAAGGCCTTTGTTGAACATCGTCGCCGAATCGATGGTGATTTTTGCTCCCATTGACCAGTTCGGATGATTCAGTGCGTCTTCAACAGTCACATCAGCCAGCTCATCGCGTGAACGATCACGGAAACTACCGCCTGAAGCCGTTAGAATAATCTTGGATACATCTTCTCTTCGTTCCCCGTTCAAACATTGATAGATCGCGGAGTGTTCACTGTCGACAGGCAACAGGTTGACCCCATGTTCTTTCACGGCCGCTTTGACAAGATGTCCTGCGGTAACGAGTGTTTCCTTGTTGGCGAGTGCAATATCTTTCCCTGCTTGAATCGCCGCAAGCGTCGGTTCAAGTCCAACTGCTCCAACGACTGCCGTCACGACGATGTCAGCCCGTTCTGCCGTCGCACACTCCTTCAGCCCCTCCGGTCCAATAAAATAGAGAGGTTCATATGTAAGACGCGGCTTCAACTGTTCGAGTACTTCGATACTCGTTGCCGACACATATTTTGGTCTAAGTCGATTGATCCATTCCGTGGCGACCTCGACGTTCGTTCCGAACGC
The DNA here is from genome assembly GCF_018255795.1 of Exiguobacterium sp. PFWT01. Taxonomy (GTDB): domain Bacteria; phylum Bacillota; class Bacilli; order Exiguobacteriales; family Exiguobacteriaceae; genus Exiguobacterium. The sequence continues at coordinate 1,687,742 of NZ_CP073755.1, forward strand.
ATACGCCTCAAGTTCAAACAGGTCAGGGTGCTGTTCGATGACGTCACAAGTTTGAACGCCAATCGAACCAGTCCCCCCAATTAAGCTAATTCGCTTCATCTCGACACTCCTTTTTAAAGCAGATTAAACACCCAAATGACGGTAAAGACCGCAATCATACTATCAAACCGGTCTAAAATGCCACCATGTCCCGGTAACAGATGACCTGAATCTTTGACTCCGTACTGGCGCTTATAAGCAGACTGCACCAAATCCCCGAGCTGGCCGACTACCGCCACGACAATCGCTAAAATGACGACCTCGATCATCGGCAAGATCGGATCAATCCAGACGAAGATGATACCGAGTACAATCGCAGAAACAATGCCCCCAATCGCCCCTTCAATCGTCTTATTCGGACTAATCGATGGCCATAACTTGGCTTTCCCGAATGCTTTTCCGGTAAAATACGCTCCCGAGTCTGTCGCCCAAATCATAAACAAGATTAGCAGCACTTTCGATAGACCGTCCTCAGAGAGCCGGACTAACGCAAAACTAGAGAAACCGACGACTAAATAGACGGCTGAAACGAAGTAAAAACTGGCATCTTCATACGTGAATCGATTTTTCGTGACCACTGTCCAAAACAGCAACAACACAAGCCCTAAGACGAGCCATTGTTCAATCGAGAACGGTAGTTCATCCGTGACAACCTGAGTCTCGAGCAATAATAAGAGGAATGGGAACGCCACGAGGAGCGCTGTCACCAAGAACGGAAACGCCAACAGCTTATGCTGTCGCATCAACGTGAATTCACTCAATCCGATGAGTGCCAAAATCCCCATCAATGAAACAAAGGCATTGCCTCCAAGCGCAATCACCGTGATAAAGATGGCTCCTGCCCATAGTCCTGTAATAATACGTGTCTTCATGTTACACCCCACCAAAACGTCGCGTGCGCGCGTTGTATGATTCAATCGCTTCTACAAAATGCTCACGCTTAAATTCCGGCCACAATACTTCTGTGAAATGAAGTTCAGCATACGCGCTTTGCCATAATAAAAAGTTAGAGAGTCGTTGCTCACCGCTCGTCCGAATAACGAGATCCACGTCTTGAACGTGTGTCATGAGTCGTTCACCAATCATACGGTCATCGATGTCGTCTGCTCGAACCGAACCGGACTGAACGTCTACTGCAATGCTCCGCATCGCTTGAACGAGCTCATCTCGTCCCCCGTAGTTGAGTGCGAAGACAAGGTTCAATCCTGTGTTCGCAACGGTCCGCTCTCTCGCTTCATCAACGGCTTCGCGTGTCTCTCGTGGGAGTTTCGACGTATCTCCCGCAACGAGCACCCGTACATTCTGTTCATGGAGTTCTTTCAAATCGGTCTCCAAAAACTGTTTCGGCAGTTTCATCAAGAATGAGACTTCCTCTTCCGGACGAGTCCAATTCTCTGTAGAGAACGCATAAAGCGTCAGAGACCGAATCCCGAGTTCTTGTGCTGTTCGTACCGCTTCCCGGATGGACTTCATCCCTTCCCGGTGACCCATGATGCGAGGGAGACCACGTTTTTTGGCCCAGCGTCCATTTCCATCCATGATGATGGCTACGTGCTCAGGAACACTTAACTCCGCCTCGATTTTCGTTTTAGGATTCACCCATTTAAACATTCTGTTATCCTCCTGATTGTATGAAAGAAGGACCCTCTCAGAAAAAGGGTCCCCACACAGCTTTTTGGTATACCACTTCCGTGATTACACTTCCATGATTTCTTTTTCTTTAATTGCTGCAGATTCATCAATCTTCTTGATATACGAATCCGTCAACGTTTGAACGTCATCTGCATATCCGCGGAGATCGTCTTCTGTTAACTCGCCATCTTTCTCGAGTTTCTTCAAGTTTTCGTTTGCATCACGACGTACGTTACGGACAGCGACCTTCGCTTCTTCTGCGTATTTTTTCGTGACTTTAACTAATTCTTTACGACGTTCTTCCGTCAATGCAGGAATCGCCAAACGGATGACCGTACCGTCAGATGATGGAGACAAGCCGAGGTCTGCCTTTTGAATCGCTTTCTCTACTTCAGAAACCATCGACTTATCCCATGGTTGAATCAAAAGTAGACGCGCTTCTGGTGTATTGATGTTTGCCACTTGATTAAGTGGTGTTGGGACACCATAGTAATCAACTTGGACAGGATCCAAAATCGATGCGCTGGCACGGCCAGTGCGAAGCGTTCCAAAATCACGTTTAAGTGAAGAATGCGCTTTTTCCATTTTTTCTTCAGCTGTTTTCAATACTTCTTTGACACTCATGAATTGACTCCTCCTACTACCGTCCCGATATGTTCCCCGAGAACGACACGTTTAATGTTACCTTCTTCAAGCAATGAGAATACAATCAATGGAATGTGGTTGTCCATACAAAGTGACGTTGCTGTCGAGTCCATGACTTGAAGTCCATCCTTTAAGACGTCAAGGTAAGACAGCGTATCGTACTTCACTGCCGTCGCATCCAATTTCGGATCGGCTGAATAGACGCCGTCCACATTGTTTTTCCCCATTAAAATGACATCAGCTTCAATTTCAGCCGCACGGAGGGCAGCTGTCGTGTCCGTTGAGAAATATGGGTTACCTGTGCCGGCCGCAAAGATGACGACGCGTCCTTTTTCAAGATGACGCATTGCGCGACGACGAATGTATGGTTCAGCAACTTGTCGCATTTCAATTGATGTTTGGACGCGCGTTTGGACACCGTACGTTTCAAGGCTATCTTGAAGAGCAAGTGAGTTCAATACAGTTGCGAGCATACCCATGTAATCTGCGTTTGCCCGATCCATCCCGAGTTCACTACCCGTCTTTCCACGCCAAATGTTTCCGGCACCTACAACAACAGCGACTTCTACACCCATCTCGATCAATTCTTTAATTTGACTTGAGATTGAGTTTACAATGTTAGGGTCGATCCCGTAACCTTGATCTCCAGCGAGCGCTTCTCCACTCAATTTTAACACAATTCGTTTATATTTCGGTTCCATAACTTTGCCTCCTCTTGCTTGAAAAAAGGGAACACGCTCCCTTAACGAACTAACTCAAGGTTATACAGACGTGTTCCCAATTTTAGTTGTATCACAGATTGTGATACAGATTATTTTTTAAGTTGGTTCATAACTTCTTCAGCAAAGTTCTCTTCACGTTTCTCCATACCTTCTCCTACTTCGAAGCGTACGAACGAGTTGATTTTTCCGCCTTTTGATTCTACGTACTTACCAACTTTGAAGTCGCTGTCTTTTACGAACGTTTGGTCAACGAGGCAGATTTCCTCGAAGTACTTGTTCATACGACCAGCAATCATCTTCTCAACGATGTTAGCAGGCTTGCCTTCGTTGAGTGCTTGCTCAGTCAAGACTTTCTTCTCGCGGTCGATTTCTTCAGCTGATACTTCATCGCGTGTCGCGTAAAGTGGGCTAGCTGCAGCAACGTGCATTGCAACGTCTTTAGCAACTGTCTCGTCAGATGTGCCGTCGATGACAACGACTGACCCGATGCGACCACCCATGTGGAGGTACGTACCGAATACTGCATCGTCAGCTTTTTCAAGAACAGCTACACGACGGAGTGAGATTTTCTCTCCGATTGTAGAAGCTTCTTCTTGGATGTACGTTTCAAGTGTTTTACCTGCTTCGTACTCAGCCGCGAGTGCCGCTTCTGCAGTTGTTGCGCCTGATGCGAGTACTGCTTTTGCTACGTTGTTCACGAGTGTTTGGAACTTCTCGTTCTTCGCAACGAAGTCTGTTTCTGAGTTGATTTCGACGAGCACAGCTTTGTTGCCTTCAACTGCTACTGCTGTCAAACCTTCAGCGGCGATACGATCACCTTTTGCTGCTGCTTTAGCGATTCCTTTTTCGCGAAGGAAGTCGATTGCTGCTTGCATGTCACCGTCTGTTTCAACGAGTGCTTTTTTGCAATCGAGCATTCCTGCTCCTGTTTTTTCACGAAGTTCTTTTACCATTGCTGCTGTAACTGCCATCGGAAATTCCTCCTTGTAAAACTAACGAATTTTAAGAAAAAGCACAGGGCTTTTTGATTACATGTCCTAAAAAAAGGTGATAAAAGGCTTTCCCTTTATCACCTATTGTCTCACTGATTACTCAGCTTCTGTAGCTTCAGCTTCTGTCGCTACAGCTTCTTCAGCAACTTCTTCTTCACCTTGCTTCGCTTCGATGATTGCATCAGCCATCTTCGAAGTGAGCAATTTAACTGCACGAATCGCATCGTCGTTCGCTGGGATTACGTAGTCGATTTCGTCTGGGTCACAGTTTGTGTCGACAATCGCAACGATTGGGATGTTCAATTTGTGAGCTTCCGCGATTGCGATACGCTCTTTACGTGGGTCAACGATGAAGAGGGCGTCAGGCACACCAGGCATGTCCTTGATTCCGCCGAGGAACTTCTCAAGACGAGTCATTTCTTTCTTCAAGATGATGACTTCTTTCTTAGGAAGTACTTCGAACGTGCCGTCTTCTTCCATTTTTTCGAGTTGCTTCAAGCGGTTAATACGCTTTTTGATTGTTGAGAAGTTAGTGAGTGTTCCACCCAACCAACGCTCGTTAATGAAGAACATTCCAGAACGGATTGCTTCCTCTTTGATTGTATCTTGAGCTTGTTTTTTCGTACCAACGAAGAGGACGTTTCCGCCTTCTGCCGCGAGTTCACGAACAAAGTTGTAAGCTTCGTCTACTTTTTTGACCGTCTTTTGAAGGTCGATGATGTAGATCCCGTTACGCTCTGTGAAGATGTATTTCGCCATTTTTGGGTTCCAACGGCGTGTTTGGTGACCGAAGTGTACACCAGCTTCAAGCAATTGCTTCATTGAAATTACTGCCATGATAAATTTCCTCCTTGTGGTTTAAAAAAGTCCTCCGCCTCGTTCATTGTTGTATTCCGACCTTTCGGCACCGAGGAATATCATCCCGAGACGTGTGTGATGTGTTTAACACCGAGAATTACTATAGCATATGTCACGAAATCCGGCAACTCTCACTTTTTACGAAGTTTCGCATACAGCGCGAGCTCGCCCTCGCCTTTTCCTAGGATACGGGCGGCGTCCCGGACGGAATGTCGCAACAAGACATCGTCCACGTCGATTGACGCGGACGGTGTCGTCTCTTCTGTCGCCTCTACGACCGTTTGGACAGATGCATTGACAACGGGTGTTGGAGCTTCCTCTCGTTGAACCACGTTCGAACGTTCAGCGGATTCCTGAATGACGAGGTCGTTCATCGACTCCATGAACGAAAGAAGCAACGTTTCAGTCTCTTGCTTCTCTCGTTCGAGTCGATCGACTCGTTCCTGCAGCGCTTGAACTTGTCGGTAGCCGAATAAAAAACCGTAAGCAACCAAACAAGCTGTGATCACATATACAATATACACTTGTTCATCTCCTTACGATGTCTTTTCTTCTAAATAGGACCGACCGAGCGCATGCTTTAACGTCTTCAACGCTTTGGAATGAATTTGCGATATCCGCGATGTGGACAGTTCAAGCACTTCCCCAATCTCTGTCAACGTCAGTTCGTCAAAGTAAAACAAAGATACGACGAGTCGCTCTTTTTCAGATAAATGGTCAACCTCAGCAGCCAGGACGTCAATCAATTCGCGTTGTAATAACGTATCTTCAGGCTTTTCAGAATCCGGATCGAAATACGTGACAGACATGACTTTTCCTTCTTCTTGCAACGTCACGGCCTCATCAATCGACAACATATTAGCAAAGTACCCTTCCGCCATCGTTCGTTCGATTTCTGAGATCGGCAGGTCGCATGCCGAAGCTAATTCGCTCTTCGTCGGAGCTCGATGTAACGACTGTTCAAGCTGTTCTGCCACGTGATCGATTTTTTTTACTTTTTCTCGAACCGACCGAGGTAACCAGTCCACTTTTCGTAAGCCGTCGATTATGGCGCCTCGTATCCGAAACGCAGCATACGTATCAAATTTATTGTTGTGCTCTGGATCATATTTCATAAGGGCATCGTACAATCCCATGTAACCCAAACTTTTCAATTCGTCGCGTTCGACGCTCTTTGGAAGCGTCACGATCATCCGTTGTACGTGGTAGTGGATGAGAAACTCGTAATGTGCTAGTAATTCGTTTGCTGTATCCATATCACGGTCCATATTCCAGCGATCCCACAACTGTGTAAGATGAGTCGTCATGTCGATCCCCCCTTATAGTTCTTTCGTACCCACGCTCACCGTCCGAATCGACAAGACGGATGTTGCGACATCAAATTCGATCGTCCGCCCGTTATGTCCGCCGCAATCTTCTGCCACGAGCGGTATACGATGGACTTTTAATGCTTGACGGATCGCCTCGGCGTTTCGCTCACCGATTCGCATCGCTTCGTTCTCATATTTAAACTGAAACATCTGAGCGCCGCCTGCCATCTTCGCTTGCAGTCGCGTTGCCCCTTCTCGCTTCAATGAATGGACGAGTGCATCGATGGCTGTATCTGCGTATTTTCCTACTTCAATCGTCTGGTTCTTACGAGCAATCGTCGAGTCCGGCAACATGACATGTGCCATCGCCGCCAATTGGAGGCGGGTGTCATACAAAATGACACCCACACATGATCCGAGCCCGGCTGTACGTAGCCGATTTGGTGCGGTCGTCTGCTTCCATTCGGCAATGCCGATTTTTAATACATCAGCCATTGCCAAGCAACCGTTCTTGAATCCGTTTGAGCGACCCATGTGTCGGTAGGAACAACACATGTCCTGCGCTTACTTTTTGATCGATCATAAATGTCGTGTCGATGTAGAGCGCCGCGTCTTCCTCAGGTTGGACGGACGTGACGACAAATTCAACAATCGAACCCGCCATATCGATGGCCGTTGCCGGCACTTGAATCATGATCGGTGTCTGTAACCAGTCACCTAGCGCCCGTGCATAAGCACCACTCATGATATTCCCGACCTCTTCCCAAGCCGATTGACCGAGCTCATCAAAAGAATCAAATGAATACGGCATCCCAATCAAGGTCGAAACCATTTGCTCGGCATCTTCCACGGCGAACAAAATGAGGATCATTCCACGAATGTCACCATCTAATTCCAATAAGACCGAGGCAACATGTCGTTCCGGACCGCCGACTCGCTCTGGTAAATAAGTGATTGGTTCCATTTCGGCAGAAGACACGGTAATGTTCACCGGTTTCGAGAGCATGGCGGACAAAGCAGTCGCCGCATGTCCAGACCCTATATTTCCCAGTTCCTTTAACAGGTCTTGTTCAAACTCACTCAGCATACTGTTCCTCAAACAACGCGTTCGCATCGAGTAATGAGAAGAGTTTATCTTCTCCTTTTGCGATTGCTGTCAAATGTGCCGAGAGCATATCGCGGCTTGATTCCGGAATCGGTTCAATGCGTACTTCGTCGCTTTCCACGACCTCATTCGCACGGTCGACGATAAATCCGGCATCTCCTTGATTCAACGAGGCGATCAGGATGCGTGTCTCATCCGTCGGTTCAATTTCTTCGTACCCAAGTCGTAAGCGAAGGTCGATGACCGGCGTGACGACACCACGAAGGTTGATGACCCCTTTCACATGTGACGGTGCGTTCGGCACCCGCGTGATCGGCTGAAGTCGCTCGATTGAACGGACCGACTGTACGTCGATCCCATACGTATTTTCTTCAAGTGAAAAGACTACCCATTTCTGTTCCATCAATATTCCTCCTTAAAAGAGATCGTTACTATCTACGATAAGGGCGACGCGACCGTCACCGAGAATGGTCGCACCAGAGATAGCCGGAATCCCTTCCAGATACGTACCGAGCGGTTTCATGACAATTTCTTGTTGACCAATCAAATCGTTGACGACGACGCCGACGAGTTTGTTGCCTTTTCGAACGACGACGACCGGGAATTGCGTCTTCGTCTCAGATTCGATGCCAAACATTTCTTTCAAGTAGACGAGTGGAACCAATTGACCACGGAAGTCGAAAACTCGCTCACGGTGAGCCGTCAAAATGTCCGCTTCGTCAAGCAATGTCGTTTCAAGGATTGATGTCAATGGAATCGCATACGATTCCTCTCCCACTTGAACAAGCATCGCCGAGATGATAGAGAGAGTGAGAGGTAAGCTGACTTGGAACTTCGTGCCCTGTCCCGAAACCGTTTCTAAAGAAACGACACCACCGAGTGACTCGATTTTATTTTTGACGACATCCAGTCCGACACCGCGTCCTGACAAGTCAGTGACCACGTCTGCCGTCGAGAAGCCTGGAGCAAAGATCAGCATCGCCAATTCGTTCTCAGACATCGTCGTCGCTTCTTCATCTGTGATTACGCCGCGCTCCAACGCTTTCGAGCGAACCTTGTCGACGTTGATACCGGCACCGTCGTCCTCGATTTCAATGAAGACACGGTTTCCGCCGTGATATGCACGGAGTGCAAGCATGCCCTGTTCCGGTTTTCCGGCTTGAAGACGTACTTCCGGACGTTCGATACCGTGATCGATGGCGTTACGGATCAAGTGGACGAGCGGATCGCCAATTTCATCGATGACCGTGCGATCGAGTTCTGTTTCCGCACCTGAAATGTCCAACTGAACTTTTTTATGGATTTCTTTCGCAACCGAACGCACCATCCGTGGGAAGCGGTTGAACACTTGTTCGATCGGCATCATCCGGAGCGTCAAGACGAGTGACTGCAACTCGTTCGTGCCCCGCTTGATTTTTTCGACCGTTTCATTCAATTCCGGTTGACCGACTTCATCCGCCAAGCGCTCAAGGCGTCCACGGTCAATGATGAACTCTTCAAACAAGTTCATTAGACGATCAATCCGTTCTAAGTTGACGCGAATCGTTTTTGCTTGTGCTTGAGCGGCTACTTGCTCTTTCGTATCTTTCGCTTCTTCCTTGTCCGAGGTAGCTTGGACAACAGGTTCAGGCGCAATCGTTTCCGCTGTCACAGCAACTTCTGGCTCACTGACCGCTGTTTCCGTAAACGCATTGACTTCGACACGCTCCACTTCCGATACTTGAGCGATGGCATGTTCAATCACTTCTGCCGTCTCTTGTGACAAGAATAAGACGTCGAACGACAAGTCAAATTGCTCTTGTTCGATTTCTTCTGTCTCCGGATGTGTGCTGACGACCTCACCTAGTTCTTGAAGGCGATCGAATACCATATACGCACGGGCCGCTTTCAAGACGACCGCGTCAGACAGTTTGACTGTGATTTGATACGCCTCAAAGCCTGTCTGTTTGGCTTGCTCGATGACCGAGTTCGTATATAAATCAATCTCAAACGTGCTCGTCTCTGAAGTTTTTTCGACTGCGACTTCTTTCCCACCGATGAAGGATTGGAATGCGGCGACCGTTTCTGATACATCCACGTTCGCGCCTTGTCCTCCGCTTTCGATGTCCGCAATCATGTCTTCCATCTGTTCCATGGCGATGAACATCGTATCCAACAAGAGTTGGTTACTTTCCTTTTTGCCGCCACGGACGAGGTCGAGCGCGCTCTCCATCTCATGTGTCAAGTTGGCAACGCGTTCGTACCCCATCGTCGAAGACATCCCTTTTAGCGTGTGTGCCGACCGGAAGATCTCCTGTACAACATCCGCCCCACCCGATTGTTCTAATTTAAGTAATTGTGTGTTGATCGATTGGATATGTTCTTGGGATTCATCTAAAAACAACCCTAAGTATTCATTCACGTCCATCTCATTTGCCTCCCTGTCGTTATACTCGGTTCCACTGTTTTCGTAAGTTCCCCATCAAACGGTCCATCAAGTGACGTGGTTTCGGAGGCGTACCCGTAAGTGTTGTCAAAATTCGTTCGAGGCGCCAGCTAATATCACTCTTTCGGTTGTATTGATAAAACGGGACTTGGGCGATGACTGCCTTTCTGACAGATGAGTCGTCTGGTAGAAAGCCGAGGAATCGAATCGTCTTATTTAAAAACTGTTTACATGCGACTTCCATCCGTTCGAAACATTGAAGGGCTTCCTCACCGGACTGGGCTCGGTTGACGATGACGCCAAGCGGTAAGTCCGGGTACTGATGGTGCACCAGTTTCGTATATGCATAACCGTCCATTAGCGAGGTAGGTTCTGGAGTCAAAATCAAGAACATCTCATCGCAACCCGCGATGAATTGGAGTGAGGTGTCCGTCGCTCCAGCCCCCATATCGAACAGGACATAATCATATTCGGTCAATACTTCGAGTTCTCGCATGAGAAATTGCATGTCATCATCTGAGAGATGGACGAGTTGGTCCTGCCCACTCCCTCCATGTAATATATCGACACCATATACATTTTTCTGAACAGCTGCAGCCAATGGAATACGAGCTTTGACGGTCTCAATCATCGTTCTGGACTTCATGGCATTCATCAAGATGTGCACATTGGCCATTCCGATGTCAAAGTCGACAATCAACACTCGTTTTCCGAGTTCAGCTAGGGCGATGGCCGTGTTTACACAGACGTTCGTCTTTCCGACCCCACCTTTCCCACTCGCAAAGGCGATTGTCGTCGGATGGGCAGCATTGATTGCTCTTAAACGCCTTGCTTGGTCCATCTTGCCCACCCTTCTTTCTCAAACAGTCGTTTCGTCAGTGCGTCCGCATGCCCCCGAATCAGATCGTCCGGCACTTCTTGGCCGTCTGTCATCCAGGCGACCGGAAGACCGCTCTTTTTCACCATGCGGTACATCGCGTGGATATCACTTGTCTCGTCCGCCTTCGTAAAAATGAGTGAGCTAAGAGGCAATGACTCGAATTGCGAATAGATCATATCCATGTCCTTCGTTTTGGATGTCAAACTCAAAACGAGCGAAAGGCTTGTTTCAGTGAAGTCGTGATGTTCATGAAACTGTTCGACGTAAGCCGGATCGCGGAAATTTCGTCCCGCCGTGTCGATTAGCACGATGTCTTTACGAGCAAACAATTGTTTGGCACGTTTAAAGTCATGAAAATCATATGCCACTTCGACAGGTATACTCATGATTTCAGCATACGTCTTCAGCTGTTCGATGGCAGCGATTCGGTACGTGTCGGTCGTAATCAATCCGACCGTTTTGCCTTCCGTCAGCTTGAAGTGCGCCGCAAGTTTGGCAAGCGTGGTCGTCTTGCCGACCCCTGTCGGTCCGACGACCATGACATATCGCTTCGCTTCAGGCGGTTCAATGAACGACGATTTGACTTGTTCGTATACGAAACGTTCAGCTTCTTCTACAGATTTTGTCGTATAGTACAGTTCGTTCAGCGTTTCCTCCCACGACTCATCCGCAAAGGATTCTGTCGAGAGCAGCGATTCGACATGTTGCAACGAAGCGTGTAGTCTCGGTGCCGCTCCTCCAATCACACGTGGTGGTGTCTGCGTGATGACAGGTTGTGATGGTGTTGGTGTTGGAGCTGTCCGAACAGGGGCGGGTTGTCGTGGTTTTGTGACGACTTGCTCTTTTTCGAGCGCTGCGATGACCTCCACTTGCTTGGATGCAAAGAGACCGAACCATCCCGTTTTCACTTGTCGTGAGTTGAGGATGACCGCCTCGTCTCCGAGCTCTTGTTTCACTTTCGCCATCGCATCAGCCATGGTCTTCGCCGTAAACTTTTTAATCTGCATGTTAAATCACCCCAATACTTTTCACTTCGACGGAACTGAGTAATTCGTTATAAGCCAATACCGGCACATCTGGATAATATCGTTCGAGCAATTGACGAACGAACAGACGAATCGTTGGGGAACATAAAATCACAGCCGATGCCCCATATCGTTCAAACATCGACAGCTGTTCACCAGTGCGTTCGATAATCTCTCGAGCTTGCTCTGGGTCGAGCGCCAAATAGTTCCCGAACTCCGTTTTTTGAACCGCGTCTTGCACCGTCTGTTCTGTCTGTCCGCCGAGTGTCACGACATAAAGTGGACCTTCAGGTGGTTTGACTTGATCGGTCAATTGACGGGACAACCCTTGTCGGCAATACTCTCCTAAGATTTCCGCATCTTTCGTCACTTTTCCGTAGTCTGCCATCGTTTCAAATAGAAGCGGCAAGTTCCGAATGGAGACACTTTCTTGGAGTAAGTGGCGTAACACTTTCTGAATCTCGCCAATCGAGAGGACCGACGGTGTCACATCTTCGACGAGAACCGGATGGGTCTCTTTCAAATGTTCGACGAGTTGCTTCGTCTCTTCCCGACCGAGTAAATCTGCTGCATGTTTCTTCAACGTCTCGGTCAAATGGGTCGCGACGACAGAAGGTGGGTCGACGACGGTATACCCGCTCATTTCTGCACGTGTCCGTGTCTCTTCATCAATCCAAAGGGCAGGAAGACCGAATGCCGGTTCTGTCGTTTCAATTCCGTATACTTCGGGATCTTCAATTCCTGGGCTCATCGCCAAGTAATGGTCGAGCAATAACTCTCCCTCTGCGACGACGTTTCCTTTCACTTTGATCCGGTAGGCATTCGGTGACAGTTGCAAGTGGTCACGAATCCGGACCGTCGGTAAGATGAAGCCGAGCTCGAGTGCGAGCTGACGGCGAATCATGACGACACGGTCTAGCAGGTCGCCGCCTTGAGATTCATCTGCAAGGGGAATCAAGCCATACCCGAATTCAAATTCAATCGAGTCGATCTGTAACAGCGAGACGACTGATTCTGTCGGCGCTGTCGATGTTTCTTCTTCAATCATCGGCTCTTCCGTCGCCTGACGGATGTTTCGACGCATCGTGTAGGCGCCGAAGAATGCCGTTCCGGCGATGATCATCGTCACCGGAAGAAGGGGTGGCGACACGAATCCGAGCATGAAGACGATTGACCCGGCGATATAAAGGAGCGTCGGATTTTGAACGAGCTGGTCGACCACGTCTTCCCCTAAGTTTCCTTCCGAGACGGCACGAGTCACGATGATCCCCGTCGCGGTCGAAATCAAGAGTGCCGGGATTTGACTGACCAAGCCATCCCCGATTGTCATGAGCGAGAACGTCTGGAACGCTTCACCCACTGGTAGTCCCATTTGAACGACACCGATGATAATCCCGAAGATCAAGTTAATTGCCACGATGATAATCCCGGCGATTGCATCTCCTTTCACGAACTTCGATGCCCCGTCCATTGATCCATAGAAGTCCGCTTCGCTTTGAATTTTACGGCGACGCATCTGGGCTTCTTTGTCGTCAATCAAGCCAGAGTTCAAATCGGCATCGATGGCCATCTGTTTCCCCGGCATCGCATCGAGTGTGAAACGGGCAGATACTTCCGATACACGCTCCGCCCCTTTCGTGATGACAACGAATTGAATGATGACGAGAATCAAGAAGACGACGAATCCGACAAGGACGTTTCCGCCGATGACGAAATCACCGAACGTCTCGATAACTTCCCCTCCGTAGCCTTTTGATAAAATCGAACGGGTCGTCGATACGTTCAATCCGAGACGAAACAACGTCACAATCAATAAGAGAGAAGGGAATACGGAGAAGTCGAGTGCTTCCCGGGCATTCATCGCCACGAGAAGAATCATGATGGCGATTAAAATATTTACGATGATTAAAAAGTCTAATAAAAACCCCGGTAACGGGATGATCAGCATGATGACAATCATCAACACACCAATCAAGATTGCAAAGTCTTTCGCTTTTACTGCCAACACATACTCCTCCTCAAGACGGTTGCTTCATTTGATAGACGAATGCGAGCACTTCCGCAATGGCTTGATAAAACGATTCGTCCACCACTTCACCGATGTCGATTTGCGCATAAAGTGCGCGCGCGAGTGGTTTATTCTCAACAATCGCCACATCATGTTCTTTTGCGACATCTCGAATATGAAAGGCGACCCGATCGACCCCCTTGGCGACGACGAGTGGCGCAAAATCTTTCGTGTCATCATATCGAATGACGACCGCGTAATGGGTCGGGTTCGTGATGACGACATCGGCATTCGGAATCTCTTGCATCATCCGTCGCATCGCCATTTCCCTTTGTTGCTGTTTGATTTTGGATTTGATGAGCGGGTCACCTTCCGTATTTTTATACTCGTCTTTTATATCTTGCTTAGACATTCGGATTGATTTTTCGAAGTCAAACCGTTGATAGAAAAAATCGAGAAATGCGAGTGCCAAAAGTGCGACACTTACCCAAAGACCGAGTTCGATTGTGATACTCGCGAGTGCGACAATCGATTCACGAACTTGTTCGACGGCCATCCGAGACAGTTCTTTCTGATTTTTCCAAAGGACAGCGACAGCGGTTGTCAGGATGATTAACAATTTGAATAAGGACTTTAAAAATTCGACGACCGCTTTCATGCTGACAATGCGTTTGACCCCTTTGATCGGGTCGATCCGCTCTAGCTTTGGTTGAATGGCTTCTAAAGAAAATAACGTTCCGATTTGTAGGTAATTGATAAGAATCCCAAACACGACGGCGACGATAAAAAACGGAGCCAAAATCAGACCGACACGGAGCATTAAGTCGACGACCATATCCGACATGCCGCCCGTCACGTTAAACAATAAATACTCTGGACTGAGTAAATCGCTGATTAAAGCAAGCAATTGTTGCCCGATCACGGGACCGAAAAAAGATAACATGAGAAACATCGCAAAAAGTGCGAACGCTCCAGTCAAATCGGCTGATTTGGCGACTTGCCCCTTCTTTCGGGAGTCTTCCCGTTTACGCGGTGTCGCTTTTTCTGTCTTTTCGCCTGCAAAAAACTGTAGATTGACCGATAAAGGATATAGAGGCTTCTTCATGAGGCATCTCCTAATATGAGCATAAAGTCGTGCATCACTTCTTGTAATAGCGGGATGAACTGGCTGATCCCTGTCAATGTCAGTCCCATCAATAAAACCATGACGGCAAAGCCGGCGATAAGTTTAAATGAAAATCCGATGGCAAAGATATTGAACTGTGGCGCTGACTTCGCTAAAAATCCGAGAGCTAAGTCAACAAGTAGCAAGGAAGCCATCATCGGCAACGCCAATTGCAACGCGACCATCATGGTCATGGTGACGACTTTCACGGCCATCATCAAAGAGGCTTCGGTAAAGTTGATCATCGGTTGACCAGGCGGATAGATTTGAAAGCTATAATAAATGCCGTCAATCAGCAGAAGATGCAGGTTGCTCGTCAACAAAATGAACAGCGTAAAAATATAATAGAATCGTCCAATCAATGGCGATTGACCGCCAAACATCGGATCGTAGGCAGAAGCCATCGCTAATCCGAGCTGTAAATCAATGACCCCACCGGCAATTTGTGGTGCAAAAAATAGAATGTTGATTAACAGTCCAAGTAAAAGTCCGATCATGACTTCATAGACGACTTGCAGGACGAACGCATTCGTCATCTGGATTGGCTCGGTCAGTGTGAACATCGCGTAATACGCTAAAAACGCACTGAATCCGACGCGGTGCATGACCGGTAATTGTCTCGTCGAGAACAACGGGACACTGACAAAAAAGCCAGACAGTCGTGCGAACGTTAACCCATACATACTGATGAAGTCGACCGCATTCATTTCGATGCAACCTCGACCATCAACTCAAAGATCAAACGCGTGAATCCTTCAATCTGTTGAAGCATCCACGGTCCAAAGATGACGAGACCGATGAAGACCGAAATAATTTTCGGAACGAACGATAGCGTTTGTTCTTGAATTTGAGTCGTGGCCTGTAAAATCGAGATCACGAGACCGACGATCAGTGAGATGAGCAGAAGTGGCATTGATATTTTTAATAAGGTCCACACACTCTCTGTCGCCAAATAGATGACCATTTCTTGTGTCATGTCCGTTCCCCCTACATACTTCTAAGCAATGATTCCACAATCAAGTGCCAGCCATCGACCAATACAAACAACAATAATTTAAACGGCAATGCAATCATGACCGGTGGAAGCATCATCATCCCCATCGACATGAGGACACTTGCGACTACCATATCAATGATCAAAAACGGTAAGAAAATCATGAAGCCGATTTGGAAAGCGGTCTTCAACTCACTGATCGCGTAAGCAGGTACCAAAGCGAGGAGCGGTACATCATCGAGTGTCTCCGGCTGCTCGTAATTCCCATACTTTAAGAACAGTTGTAAATCTTCTTGTCTTGTATATTTCGACATGAACTCCTTCATCGTCCCACTTGCCTCATCGAACGCCTCATCTTGTGAGATCTTGTCATCGAGGTACGGTTTCAATGCGTTCTCGTTCAAATCCGAGAGAACCGGAGACATGACGAACAGTGTGATGAATAGTGCCAACCCGACAATCAATTGGTTCGGTGGCGTTTGCTGTGTACCGAGTGCCGGTCGAATGAATGACAAGACGACCACGACCCGGGTAAAGCAAGTCATCAAGATTAAAAAAGATGGTGCGAGCGTCAGCAATGTCAACAAAATCAAAAGCTTGATGGATGTCGACGTACTGTCCGGTGTTTCTAAATTGATCAATTGCTCAAACGTCGTCATGATTTCTTCCTCACTTCTTCTAGCTGAGCGAGTTGTTTCTTAAAGGTATCTAAAAATGCATTCGAATTTGACGTTCGGAGTGACAAGGTTTCCGTTTGTTCTTCCTCCATCGTGTCCGCATCGAGTCGATCGATCAGTTGAATCGAATCGCCGACACCAAGTACATACACTTGGTCACCGAGCTTCACGAGCTGGACGGAACGGTCTTTTCCGAGCGGGACGCCTCCGAGATGTTTCATATGTTGAGTCGCTTTCACGCCTTGTGTTTTGGAACCGAGCCAACGCATCAAGACGATAAATCCGCCGACCACGACTACGAGACTCAACACGACTTTCACGCCATTGCCAATGGTTGACGCTGTCGTTGGAACGTTACTTTCCTGTTCATCTGTCTGTTGTTGCTCGAATTGTTGGTCTACGGTGGCGGCCTCAACCGTGGCCGGAGCAGAGAGCCCGACCACGAGGAGAATAATCAACCACCATTTCTTCATTGTGCGACCGTTTTAGAAACTGCTTCGATAACACGTTCTGCATTGAAAGGCTTGACGATGAAGTCTTTTGCGCCAGCTTGAATGGCATCGATGACCATCGCTTGTTGTCCCATCGCTGAACACATGATGATTTTCGCATTCGAGTCGAAGCTACGAATTTCTTTCAATGCTGCGAGTCCATCCATCTCAGGCATCGTGATATCAAGTGTGACGAGATCCGGTGTGAGTTCACGGTATTTCGCGACAGCGTCCGCGCCGTTTTCTGCCTCACCTACTACGTCATATCCATTCTTTGTCAAAATGTCCTTGATCATCATACGCATGAACGCTGCGTCATCCACTACTAATACTTTTGCACTCATTCTAAATTCCTCCTTAAACGATTCCGATCCGCTCATGCGGTTGAATAATTTCTGTTACACGTACCCCAAAGTTTTCTTCAATGACAACGACTTCTCCTCTAGCGATTCGCTGTTGGTTGACATAAATGTCTACCGGCTCACCCGCTAGTTTGTCGAGTTCGATGATGGAGCCTTGTGATAACTCAAGTACTTCCCGAACGGATTTTTTCGTTCTTCCTAACTCTACTGTCACGTTTAACGGGACATCGTATAACAACCCAAGATTCGCCGGGGCCGCTTCTTGCGATGCCGGTGATTGGAGCGGCATGAATTCCGCTTGGCTCACTGCTACTTCAGGCATGGATTTTTGTTTACTTGGTTGCGGGGCAACTGGTTGCGCCTGTTGTTGGGCTTGCGGTTGTGGTTTTGGCGCTTCCGCTTGCGGTTGCGCTTTCGCCGGTTCCGGTGCCGCTTTGACCTCTCCAGTCGCTTTCATCAACTCATCGACCAATTGCTTTCCAAATTGAATCGGTGCGATCTGAACGATTGTTGAATCAATCAATGTACCTACCTTAAGATTGAACTCAATGAGTACCATCGTCTCCCAAAGTTCAAGGCGATCGATAATGGTTTGATTCTTCGTCGCATCGAACACTTCGACAAGAGGTGGCGAGATGTCAATCTTCTTCGAAAATACCGTCGATAAAGACGTTGCGGCCGCCCCCATCATTTGGTTCATCGCTTCTTGAACAGCCGACAACCGAATCTCATCAAGGCTCTCCGGATCGACATTCTCTCCACTTCCACCTAACATGAGGTCAGAGATGATAGCCGCATCTTCGCGAGTCAAGACGAGGACGTTTTCCCCTTGGATTCCTTCTGTGTAGCCCACTCGAAGCGCCACGTGAGGAGTGGGATAGCGTTCGCGTAACGCTTCAATTCTCACTTCACTGACAACTGGTGTCGTGATTTCAACTTTTTGTTGTAGTAATGTCGACAAGGCCGTTGCCGAGTTCCCGAATGAAATATTCCCAATTTCTCCGAGTGCATCGCTCTCCATCGAATCTAAATGTTCTTCTTTCGCATCGACTTCTGGCGTCGGCGTATTGTCGCTTGTCCCGCGTAATAACGCATCAATTTCATCTTGTGACAGCATCTCACTCATTGCTCTTCCTCCTTCACACGGTGAAGCACTTGAACCGCCATTCGCTTCCCGCTCACACCGACTTGCCCTTTAAATACTTTATTTTCCCCCACCATGACGGACAGGGGTTCTTTTGCTAATTGTTCGAGTGCCAAACAATCTCCGACTTCAAGATGCAACAAATCTCCAAATGTGATCGTCGTCTCACCGAGTAAGGATACAACCTCGACCGTCGAGTTCATCAATTGGGCTTTAAGCGGTTCCTTACTCGATTGACTCGCATTGCGTCGATTCGCTTCTTGCATCCAGTAATGACTCGATAATTTGGACAATACCGGTTCGATTGTCACGAATGGCAGACAGACGTTGATCGTTCCGCTCACTTCACCAATCGTCACACCGATTGAAATCAAGACGACCGTTTCGTTTGGTGAGACGAGTTGCAGGAACTGTGGGTTCACTTCAACGGCTGACATTTCTGCTTTAATCTCAGCAATCGATTCCCAAGCATCCCCATATGTCGAAAACGCCCGCTTGTACAATTGCGTCAAGATCCGCATCTCGATTTCAGTGAACGATTCGATTTTATCCATCTCGACACCGGGACCACCGAGTAATCGGTCTAACATCGCGTACGAGATGTTCGGATTGACCTCGATGATGAATCGCCCGTTTAACGGTGGCGCCTCAATCAAGTTGATCATCGTCATACTCGGAATGGAATGAATGAATTCATCGTACGGTAATTGTTCGACCGAGTTGACCGAAAACTGAACGTACGTGCGAAGTTGGGCCGAGAAAAATGTCGTGAGCATCCGTGTGAAGTGCTCGTGAATTCGAGTTAAGCTGCGAATTTGGTCTTTTGAAAATCGAACGGCTCGCTTGAAGTCGTATTGTCGAACTTTCTTCTCTTCCTCTTGCGCGAGAAAGGAGTCTGCTTCGACATCCCCACTGCTTAAAGCAGATAGTAAGGCATCAATTTCTTGTTGAGACAGTACTTCTCCCATGATGCCACCTCACTGAATAATTTTCTTCGTCATATAGACGCGTTGGACTTCACCCTCTTCAAGCAGTCCGTTAAGTTGTTCTCTTAATGTTTGTTCGAACTTTTGCATATCCTCTTTTGTTGCCAATTGGGCTTTCGTCATCCCGGATAAGTCACCCAAAATAACATTGTGCACCTGGAATTTGCGTAGTTCTAAATTCTCTTTCGTTTCAGCCGAATCTGTGACGATTGTAAATTGAACGTTGATAAAACGCTCGTCTTGAATATTCGTCGTCATGTCATCGGTCATGAAACTCCGTTCTGCCAACTCTTCAGCCGTTACCGGTTTTGTTTTAGCAGTGACGTTATCACCGAAGACATATTTGTACGTCATGAATCCGGCACCGCCCATGACGAGCAGGACGACAAGCAGGATGATCACAACCTTCAGCCCGCCACCTTTTTTCTTTTCTTCTTCACTCATCTTCTTCACCTCTTGTGAACATCGTTCCGACTAAACCGATTGAGCGGTAAAAGGCTTCAGTTCGTTCAATGATTTGATCTTTCGTTTCTTTTACGAGATACGTTTTGCCATTAAACAATTGGATGATCGTGTCGGGCTCTGCCTTCACCGTTTCGATGAGCAAAGCATTCAGCACGAACTCCTCACCGCGAAATGCCGTGACGCGAATCATCAGCGTTTCAAGTTAACGAGTTCTTGAAGGATCTCGTCCGATGTTGTGATAATTCGTGTGTTCGCCTGGAATCCACGCTGTGCCACGATCATTTCCGTAAATTCTTCTGAAAGGTCAACGTTTGACATTTCAAGTGCACCTGAAACAAGTTCACCGCGACCGCCCGCACCAGGTACGCCAAACTGTGGGGCACCGGAGTTTTGCGATTGTACGAAGTTGTTTGCTCCGACTTTTGATAACCCAGCGTTGTTCGAGAAGTTCGACGTGACGATATAACCAGCAATTTGTAATTTACCCGCACCATCAACAAAACTTACTTGTCCGTCTTTACTGATGGAAAGTGAACGAGCATCTGTCGGAATTTTAATCCGTCCATACTCAGGTGTTTTTGCTGTAGCATCATCTGCCGCATAGAATGCTAAATCTGCACCTGGTCCAGTGAAGTCTCCTGCAACTGGTGTCGCTGCCACACCTGGAGTTGGAGATGGTGGCAAGGTACTAGTACGAGAGCCGACGAGATACGTTCCGTCGCCCGTCACCAAGTTACCTTGGTTGTCCGTATAGAAGTTCCCTGCTCGTGTGTATTGAATTTGACCATTGACCATCGTCGCATAGAATCCTTCACCTGAAATTCCGACGTCAAGGGCGCGTCCTGTGTTTTGCATAGCACCCTGGTTGTAGACGTTATCGACCGTCGCCATCGTACCCCCGAGACCGACTTCCTTCGGGTTAATACCACCTGTTGTCGCATTTCCAGCCGACGCACTACCGACTTGTTGACTGACGAGGTCTTTGAACGTGACGCGACCTTTTTTATAACCGAACGTGTTGACGTTGGCGATGTTGTTCCCGACAACGTCTAGCTTCGATTGGAAGTTCTTCAATCCACTGATTCCTGAGTACATTGCTCTTAACATAATGTATTCCTCCTATGCTTATTTGATGGATGTAATATCGTACACGCTCACCGATGTGCCGTCTTCAAGATCGGCCATATACCCTGTTAAATCATTACGGGAAATTGACACGACACGACCTGATCCTTTCTTCGTCTCTTCACTCGTTTCCGATGTGAAGTCGATCGTTTTCCCAATCATGCTACTGTATTCAGAAATCGACGACATGTGACGGTCGACGAGAACCGAATCGAGTTGTTTTGAGATGGCTTGCATTTGCTCGAGAGACGAGAACTGCGCCATCTGTGCGATGAACTCTTTATCTTCCATCGGCGACATCGGGTCCTGATTCGCGATTTGAGCGAGCAGCAACTTCATGAACATGTCTTTATCATATTGATTCGTCGCTTTTGGGAGCGACTGGTCTGGCAATGTAAAATCATTCGTCTTCGGTTGGATGCTCGTCATCTTCTGACCCTCCTTTAGGCTGTTCTTGTGGTTGTTCTTGTTCCGGTTGCTCGGAACCATCTGACAAGGCTGATTTTGAATCGAGCGCTTGCTGTGTCAAGTTGACCTCGACCCGAACGTTTTGCGAATGAGGTGTCAACGTTTGTTGCAACTGTTGAACTTGCGATTGAATCAGTTGTTTCGCCTCTTGATTGCTGGCAAACATCTTGACGACAAGTTCTCCATTCTTTCGCTCTAGCTTGACGACGAGTTCTCCTAATTGCTCCGGATATAATCGTACGGTGAATACTTTTGAACCGTCCGCCCCACTTTTGAACGGTGCCTTTTGAAGAGCCGCCTCAATCCGAGCTTGCAAATTTTCAGGAAGCGACCCTTTTGAGGCATACATGACCGTGTCCACATCAATCTGTGGCCTTGACCAGTTCATCCCTTTCGGCATCCAGTCCAAATTGCTTGGCTGAAGTGCAGGTTTTGCCATTTTGACGGTTTCAACGTTTGGCAAGACGGGAACTTCTTTCAATGTGCCTTCTACCGGTCCTTTATATTGCGTGATAATCCGTTGCATCGTTTGAACTTGCTTGGCAAGTTCTTGGTTTGGGACAGGTTGCGTGAGTGGCATGTTGGTCGTCTGAGCATTTCCCTCTGTTT
The DNA here is from genome assembly GCF_018255795.1 of Exiguobacterium sp. PFWT01. Classification (GTDB taxonomy): domain Bacteria; phylum Bacillota; class Bacilli; order Exiguobacteriales; family Exiguobacteriaceae; genus Exiguobacterium. Next base: position 1,709,869 of record NZ_CP073755.1, read on the forward strand.
GCTTCGTGATTTGTACTTTCGGCGTAGTCGTCGTCTGAACAATCGCCGGTAAAACTGAAGACGGCATCTCTGTCTTAGATGAAGCAGTAGACAATTGTCCGAGTAAACCTACATATGCGTCCATAAATGTCCGATAGGCATCTTGCGGAAGTGATTTGAGCCACTTTAACGTATCGGGCTTTTGAAACCAGGTTTCGAGTTCTTGTGCCACTTTTTCCAAGTCGACTGGACTTTCAGGAAGCACACCTTCTTCCATTGAAGGAAGTTCTGTCTGCTCCCCAGAGCCTTGCATTGGGGCGAGCATCGCCGAGAGGAGGCTTAAAAAACCGCCTGCTCCCTGTGATTCGCCTTCCACTGCTCCAGTGCGAGCCATCGATCCTTGAATGGCTTGTGTCAATAAAGCAATATTCAATGTTGGCCCTCCCTTTTCGTGTTCATTGGAGAAGCTGCGTCACAACCGCAGCCTGTTGTGCATTCATCCGTCCTAAAATGTCTGCCTGTTGCTTAGGTGATAGCTCCTTCAACAGTTCAGCAACTTGAGGGCTTTCAAGTTCGCCCATAATGGCTGCCGCCTGTTTGGCTGACATTTCTTCATAGACGCTAGCGACGTCAGATGAGGATTCCTCTTCTTTCGACGCTGCCTCTAATTCAGAGACGAGTCGATCTCGTTCGCGAATCAAATCGGTGATTTCTTCTTGTCTAGCTTTGACTTCGTTCGTCAATTCCACATTTTCGTTGCGAAGTTTTTCAATCTCACTGTTCGCCGCTTTAAGTCGGCTCGCTGCGTCCGAATCGATGCCCGTCACATTCACTTGCGTCTCCGTTTTTTTCGGTGCTTCCGTTTTCTCGTCATCGCTTACCTGTAAGAAGGGAACGGACAAGAGCGGACGGTCCATCGCATAGTTCATGACGACGATCCCACCGACTAGGATGAAGATTGCTGGAATGAGGACTAACGCCACGATCATTTGCTTGCCTCGTTTATTGTTCTCTTTTGCCATGCTACTTCCCTTTCCCATGATGAATCACAGCAAGTTCATCCATCATTTGTTGCTCTGTGAGTTTAGCTACCGTCATCTCTTGCATGCTGACCTTTTCATGTAGCGTCACGTATTTCTTTTCTTCCACCACTTTACCGAGCAATCGTTCCTGTGATGCATGATAGCGATTGCGGGCCTGTTGTACGACGAGCTGTTGCGTTTCGATTTGACGTTTCACTTGCTCTCGCGTCTTTTCTCGATATTGCGACATGAGAAGGTCGATGTTTCCAGATTGTTCATCTTGGTGTTTGATGAGCGACTCATACATGAGAAGAAGGTCATATAGCTTCTCCATCTCTGTTTCGAGCCTTGCCTTAAATCCTCTGACTTCTAACGCAGCATCTTCTTTTTCATGTTCTGCAATCGGCATGATTCGTTCTAATATGAGTCTGTTCATGATTCACCTCGTGCGATATGTGACAAGTGGGTCATCGTCTGTTCGAAAGCAGCATCTTCTTCAATCGATTGTTTTAAAAACGTCAACAAGTATGGATATTTATCCACGGCAGTATCAATCGCAGGATTGGTGCCTTTTTTATACGCTCCGATATTAATTAAATCTTCCGCATCGATATAGGTCGCGAGCCAGCTGCGGAACGTTTGGGCCGCCTCTTTATGTTCCGGAGAAGCGATTTGGTTCATGACTCGACTGATCGATTTCAGTACATGAATGGCAGGAAACTGTCCGCGGTTTGCGAGCGCACGGTCCATGACAAAGTGTCCGTCTAAAATCCCACGCACCGCATCGGCAATCGGTTCATTCATATCATCTCCGTCGACGAGGACCGTATAGAACGCAGTGATCGACCCTGTTGCTGCTGTTCCGCTTCGCTCTAATAGTTGAGGCAACATGGCGAATACGGACGGGGTGTATCCTTTCGATGTCGGAGGTTCGCCCGTCGCGAGACCGATCTCACGCTGCGCCATCGCAAATCGTGTCACCGAGTCCATCATCAAGACCACTTCTTTCCCTTGGTCCCGGAAATACTCGGCAATCGCGGTTGCCGTATAGGCTCCCTTCAACCGGACGAGCGGGGGTTGGTCGCTTGTCGCTACAATCACGACGGAACGAGCCATTCCTTCTGGTCCGAGCTCCTTTTCGATGAACTCCTTCACTTCCCTGCCCCGTTCTCCAATCAAGGCGATGACGTTAATGTCTGCTGAAGAACGTTTGGCAATCATTCCGAGCAAGGTCGATTTCCCGACACCGGAGCCGGCAAACAAACCGACCCGTTGCCCTTTACCTACAGTCAACAGCCCATCGATCATCCGTACACCGGTCGACAGTGCATCCAAAATCCTTGGTCGATTCAACGGGTTAGGGGGTTTACGTTGAACGTCATAACGCTTACCGGTCACAAGTCGTTCACCTGACAGGGGACGACCTAAACCATCGAGCACTTGGCCAATCAACTCTCCCCCTACAGGAACTTGAAGCATCTTGCCAGTCCCTTTCACGAGACAGCCAGGCGCGATTTGTGTGGTTTCACCGTATGGCATGAGAAGAACGCGCTCTTCGTTGAATCCGACGACCTCAGCTTCGACTGTTTCATTCGAAGGAAGGACAATCAAACAGCGCTCTCCGACAAACGCACTCGGTCCGTTCGACTCAATCATCAAGCCGATGACTCGACAAACTCGACCGATTTTTCGTGTGAACTCGCCGTCTGTAGACTGTTTGATTGAGTCGAGAACCTGCTCAATAAGCGCCATCCGCTAGAACCTCCTCGATTTTGGCTTGGATCCGTTCGAAACTATATGTCAAATCGACCTCATTGCCACGATGTGGCGACTCGATTCGAACTGCTGTCTCATCCAATGATCCGTCCCCTCGATATTTCAGAGGAGGTGTCTCGTCGGTCCGCCACATCGCTTCGAATCGCTGAATCGAGGCAAGACGTGTCGGATGAACAAAGATTGTAAGTGCTTCGGCATCGATCATGTGTGACATCTGATCACGAATCATCGTCGCAAATAGCTCTTCATCTTTTCGGACGAGGTCTGTCGTCACATGTGCACTGACTGTAACGGCCAATTCAATGAGTTGTTCTTCCGCTCGCCTCCACTTTTCTTCAAATAAGAGTTCGAGTTCGGTCGAAACGGAATTCAAACGCGTCGTGATCTCTTCAAATTCAGCCAATCCATCCTGCCTACCTCGAAGGAGTCCTTCTTGGTATCCTTCTGAACGCGCTTCTTCAAACACTTGTTGCTTCAACCGCTCCAACTGTTCGACTTCCGTCTGCTGAAACTGTTGAAACGCTTCTTCGTCCTGCTTCAACTTCTCATAGCGTGATTGGATGGCATCCCCATGATCGATTCCGTAAATCGGTTCGATTACGGGTGTCTCTAATCGTTTCGATTCAATTCGTTGCGGGGTATTCGATGTTGCACGTTGGCGTTTAATTACATTAGACAACGATGTCATCTCCTCCACCTCGACTGATTACAATCTCGCCGACGTCCTCTAGGCGACGAATGATTCCGACGATTCGGCTCTGTGCCTCTTCGACGTCACGCAACCGTACCGGCCCCATGAATTCCATATCTTCTTTGAACGTATCGACCATACGTTGGGACATGTTCTTGAAGATGATTTGTTTGACTTCCTCTGAAGAAACCTTGAGCGCGAGCAACAAATCGTCGTTCGCCACTTCGCGAATGATTCGTTGAATCGCACGAGAATCGAGCGTGACGATATCTTCGAAGACGAACATCCGCTTCTTGATTTCTTCTGCGAGTTCCGGATCTTCGATTTCGAGCGCATCTAGGATGGTGCGTTCCGTCGTCCGGTCTACACCGTTCAAGACTTCGACGACTGCTTCGATTCCGCCAGACTGGGCATAATCTTGCATATCCGTCTGCGACAGGTTCTTCTCAAGGATTTGTTCCACTTCATGAATGACGTCTGGATTGAGACGATCCATCGTCGCAATTCGTTTTGCGACTTCCGATTGAATCTCCGCTGGCAGTTCTGACAGGATTTGTCCTGACTTGACCGGTTCCAAATGCGCTAAGATTAACGCAATCGTCTGAGGATGCTCGTTTTGGATAAAGTTCAACAACTGTTTCGGGTCTGCTTTTCGTGCAAACTCGAACGGTCTGACCTGTAAGGTAGACGTCAGACGATGAATCAATGCCATCGCCTTGTCTTCTCCTACCGCTTTTTCAAGAACGGTTTTCGCAAATCCGATTCCACCTTGAGTGATATAGCTTTGTGCCATGGCCAGTTCGTGGAACTCACCGAGAATACTTTCTTTTTCTTCCGGTGACACCTTTTTTAACGCTGAGATTTGAAGCGTCAATTGTTCCATCTCTTCTTCTGAAAGATGTTTATAGACGTTCGCTGCCACTTCAGGTCCCAGGGAAATCATGAGCATCGCTGCTTTTTCGCGATTTGATTGTTTTGCATAGTTCACGTTACTCACTCCTCAGACATCCAAGTACGAAGCAGTTTAGCAAACTCCTCTGGATTACTTTCAGCTAATTTTTCTAACTGTTTCTTCTTCACCGCACCTTCGCCTCGTTCTTCGAGGTCTAGGTCAGGTACTTCATCTTCATATGGAACTTCCCATTCGTTCGTCTCTTCCACAACTTCTTGCTTGCGTCTACGCATCGCGAAGAAGATCAAGGCAAGGAGTACGACTGCGCCTGCCGCTGCCGCATACATCCACCAAGGTGTCGGTTGCTCTGTTGCCGCAACTTCTTCCACTTCAGCGAACGGTCTCGACACGACGACAACTTTTTGTTCAAGTTCAGCATCCGTGATGGCCTCGTCCGTCTTCGCTAACGACGTCCGAATGATGGAATACATCATCGTCTCGAGGTCGCCCTCTAGCTGTGGGTCGATGCTTGTCGCGCCATCTGGTGGTTCAACGATGAGTTGTACCCCGAGGTCACGAATCGTGTACGGTGCGTTTTGAATCTGTTTCGTGATGCGATTGACCTCGTAATTAATAATTTCATGATTCTTTTCGCTTTCTTCTGTACCCTCGCCAGTCGCCGCTGGGAAGTTGATTGTGTCGTTCTCACCAGTTCCCGTCGCTTCTGTCGCCGTTCCTGTTCCGCCAGTGTACGCTTCAGCGATTCGCTCGGCAGATGTCACAATCCCTTCCATGTTCTCTTCATCGACGGGTGTGACAAGATTCTGTTCTTCAGCCGTCTGTGTCGTGTCGATGTCTGCTGTGACGGAAACGAGTACGCTCCGTTCGCCGAGTAGAACCGAGAGCATCTGCTGGATTTGTTGACGTACGTCTTTTTCGACTTGTCGCTTGAGCGCCAACGGATCCGATGAAGAACCTCCAGCAACAACAGTCTGGTCGAGATCATAATACGTGAAGTATTGGTCCATAATTGAAATGTTTTCCGGCTTCAAGTTCGGGACACTCTTACTAATCAAATGATAGAGACCTTTTACTGTGTTTGGTTCTAAGTTCGTCCCCGCGCCGATGTTCAAGACGATGGATGCGGTCGGCTCACCTTGATCCTCTGCCAAGAAGACAGATTTCTCAGGAAGTGAGATGATGACTTTCGCTTGATTGATTCCTTCGATTTGTGTGATGAGTCGCTCGAGCTCCGTCTGCATCGCACTGCGTTCGATGACAGCCATCTCACGGTCTGTCGTTCCGAACCCTGCATTTTCACTGAAGAAACTGTAGTCAATTGAACCGGATTTTGGAATCCCGGCAGCAGCCAGACTCACTTTCAACTGATCGACCATTTCAGTCGGCACATAGACGCTCACACCGTTCGAAGTCGCCTTAATTTCCGACTGCACGCCGTCCGCTGTCAACTTCTCCGTCACTTCACCTGCTTCTTGAGCAGACAAGTTTGTATAGAGAGGCGCCATGTTCGGTCGTGAAAGGAAGAATGTGAGCACGAGGGCCGCGATTAATATGACCGCGATCGAGATGCCCCACACGAGTTTACGCTTCGCTGGCATCGCCTTGAGAGCATCGGTCATGGATTTGAATCGTTCTTTTAATTGTTCATTCATCGCAACGTGTCATCCTCTACAATTAAACTTGCATTCGCATCATTTCTTGATAGGCTTCAACAGCCTTGTTCCTCACCTCGATGGCAAGTTGCATCGCAATCGACGACTCTTCGCTTTGAATCATCACTTGATGAAGGTCAGCCTTCCCGACGGCTAAATCTTTACGGGCCTGGCTTGTCGCTTGTTGTGTCTCATTCAATGCGTTCATCGCTTCATTCAAATATGACCCAAACTGAGATGGGTTCGTTTTACTCATTGATGGCGTGACTTCTGGGCTCATCAATTGAATCGGGTTAATTTGCATCCTTCATCACTCCTTATCCTTTTCCAATCTCCATCGCTTTGACGAGCATCGCCTTCGATGCATTCATCGCTGCGATGTTCGCTTCATACGAACGAGTCGCCCCCATCAGGTCGACCATTTCTTTTAGCAAGTCGACGTTCGGCATCTGGACGTACCCTCGCTCGTCCGCATCGGGATGATTCGGATTGTAGGCCAATTTATAAGGGGCATCGTCTTCGATGATTTGAGACACTTGCACGCCCCCGTTGACGGCGTCTAGTCGCTTGCGGAATGGTGCTTCCTGTAACACGGTCATCTTCCGCGTGTACGGCTGCCACTCTCCGTCCACGAGTTTCCCACGAGTCGTCTGGGCGTTGGCGATGTTCGCCGACACGGTATCCATCCGCAGACGTTGTGACGTCAGCGCTGATGCTGAAATATGAAAACTATCAAACATCCCCATCGATTAACGACCTCCTCGAATAACAGATTTTAATCCTCCGAGCCTACGATTCAATTGCTCCATCATCGCCTCGTACTGGAGTTGGTTTCGTGCCAGTTCACTCATCTCGTAATCCAAGTCGACATTGTTGCCATCGCTCCTCATGGCACCACCGGCTCGATCAATGACTTTCGACTGGGTCGAGTCACTTGGACGACCGCCTTGGAGCTTGAGTCGCATCTCGCTTTGAAGCGTCTGTTCAAACACGGCTTGTTTCGCTTTAAAGTTAGGCGTATCAATGTTTGAAAGGTTATGACTGATGACCTTTTGATTCAGGACAGAATGGTTGATGGCTTGCTTGAGTAATTGATAGTCACTACCAATCCAATTCACGGCGTTCACTCACTTTCATATAATGGCTACTGAATATACCTGATTTGGAAAATCTACTATTTCATTGAAACAAATCTGTAACAGTTCTGAAAGATATTTTTTAAAACATAGGTAAATGGGTTAACATCTTTTTGTCGAATTCACGTCAAAAGGTGAAAAAAATTACTTTTGTACTAAAAAAAACCGCTCCCTCGTTGAGGAAAGCGGTTTTTTAGGAATAAAGTCCCTTTTAAAAGTGTTTTCAATGGAAATCACACATCGGAAGTTGTATTTCAGTTTGATTTCAGTTTTTGTAATTCAAACAAGAAGTTGTCATTTAATATCTTGATATACGTTCCTTTCATCCCTAAAGAACGTGATTCAATAACCCCTGCACTTTCCAATTTTCGAAGTGCGTTGACGATGACCGAACGTGTGATTCCCACTCTATCGGCAATTTTGGAAGCAACTAGCAGTCCTTCGTTTCCACCAAGCTCTTCGAAGATATGTTCGATTGCCTCAAGCTCCGAGTACGATAACGAGTTAATCGCCATCTGGACGACCGCTTTCTTACGTGCCGACGTTTCTGCTTCCGCAGCCTTCTCACGAAGGATTTCCATTCCAACTACTGTCGCAGAGTACTCCGCGAGAACGAGGTCATCTTCTGTGAATTCATTCGCCAACCGACCGAGTACGAGCGTACCTAAACGTTCCCCTCCACCGATGATTGGAACAATCGTCGTCATAGAGTTGAGGAATAAATCGTGGTTCTCCACCGGAAACGCTGTATATTCACTATCGATATCGATATTCGCTGTCGTTTCCTTTACATTGAACAAGTTCGAAGCATATGGCTCTGGGAACTGACGGTCGACTAAGAATGCCTTCATCCGGTCGTTCTCAATCTGTTGTTTGATTGCAAAACCGAGAAGTCGTCCGCGACGGCTCACGATAAATGTGTTGGACTCAAGGACTTCACGCATTTTGTCCGCCATCTCTTTAAAGTCAACGTGCGCACTTGCCTCTTGTTGAAGCATCGTGTTTAACTGGCGAGTTTTTTCTAGTAAGTTCATAATCTCTATTTCCTCCCTGTATGTGCATACAGAATCTTATAAAATATATTGGCTCAAATCACGGTCATCGGCGATTGAACCGACTTTTGCTTGTACGTATGCGGGTGTGATTTCCACGGTTGTTTGTGGCATATCCGCCGCTTCAAATGATAAATCTTCTAAGACGCGCTCCATTATAGTATAGAGACGACGTGCACCGATGTCATCGGTCTCCCGATTGACATGTGTCGCAATTTTCGCAATTTCTTCAATGGCCTCATGTGTGAAACGGACCGTGATTTCTTCAGATTCTAACAAAGCCGTATACTGTTTGATGAGCGCCTGTGACGGTTCCGTCAAAATCTTGACGAAATCTTCTTCCGTCAAGCTGTTCAATTCAACACGGATCGGAAAGCGTCCTTGTAGCTCCGGGATCAAATCAGATGGCTTGGCCATATGGAACGCACCGGCCGCGATGAAGAGAACATGATCCGTTTTGACCGGTCCATACTTCGTGACGACCGTAGACCCTTCTACAATCGGAAGGATGTCACGCTGCACCCCCTCACGGGATACTCCAGCGTGATCTTGCGATTTGGTGGCAATCTTATCGATTTCATCCACGAAGATGATTCCCATCTGTTCGCTGCGTCGTACGGCTTCATCATGGACTTCATTTAAATCGAGTAGGTTCTCTGCCTCTTCCGCAATGAGCAGCGGTCTGGCTTCACGAACCGTCAGCTTACGTTGTTTTCGCTTCTTCGGAACAATTTGGCCGAGCATGTCCTGAAGATTCGACAACCCTTCCATCCCTTGACCTTGGAACAAATCCATCGTCTGCTTTTCTTCTAATTCCACTTCGATTACGCGGTCTTCGAGCTCACCGAGTTCGAGCAAGCGTCGAAGTTGCGAACGGTCATTATTGGATGTGTCCGTCGTGGATTCAGGCTGCTGGGTCTGCCCGCCGAACAATGCTTCGAACGGATTCGATGCAGAAGGTGTCGCTTTTGCTTTTCCTTGCAACGCATCTAAGAGGCGTTCCGTCGCCGCACGCTCCGCTAGCTCCTTCACATCTTCTTTTTTCTCTTCTTTGACAAGACGAACCGATGCCTCGACGAGGTCACGCACCATCGACTCGACGTCACGACCGACGTAACCGACTTCCGTAAATTTCGTCGCTTCTACTTTCACGAACGGTGCACCGACAAGCTTGGCTAACCGTCGAGCGATTTCGGTCTTTCCGACCCCGGTCGGTCCAATCATCAAAATATTTTTTGGTGTGACTTCATCGCGAAGGTCCGCACTCAACTTTTGACGACGATAGCGATTTCGTAAAGCAATCGCTACGGCTCGTTTGGCATCTTTTTGTCCGATTACGAAACGGTCTAACTCTGATACGATTTGTCTTGGTGTCAACTCTCGTTTCATTCAGCAGCGCCTCCAATCGTTTCTACAATGACTTGATCATTTGTATACACGCAAAGCTCACCGGCGATTTCGAGAGCGGCACGCGCGATTTCCTCTGCAGACTTTTCAGCGGAGTGGCGCACGAGTGCGCGACCTGCCGCCAAGGCATAGTTCCCGCCAGACCCGATCGCAAGAATCCCATCGTCCGGCTCAATCACTTCTCCATTCCCAGAGACGAGTAACAGATGCTCCGCATCCATCACAATCAACAGTGCCTCGAGTTGGCGCAACATCTTATCTCCACGCCATTCTTTCGCAAGTTCTACCGCTGCTCGTGGCAAGTTACCGTTATACATTTCAAGTTTCGATTCAAACTTTTCAAACAATGTGAAAGCATCGGCTACGCTACCTGCAAAACCGGCAACGACTTTCCCGCCGTAAAGGCGTCTGACTTTCTTCGCCTTGTTTTTCATGATGACGGCATTCCCGAATGTGACTTGGCCATCTCCACTCATCGCACATTGTCCATTGTGTCGAACTGCAAAAATCGTTGTTGCATGAAACATATCGTAACCTCCTACTTTCTTGGATGTGTCGCTTGATAAATCGACCGAAGTCGTTCGGTCGATACATGGGTGTACCGTCCGGTCGTCGACAAGGACTCATGCCCGAGTAACTCTTGGACGGCACGCAAGTCCGCTCCTCGCTCTAACAAGTCCGTCGCAAAGCTGTGTCGCAACGAGTGCGGGGTAAGCGGTTTATGTACCCCACTGTCTTTTCTCAAACGTTTCATGACATAGCGGATTTGGTCTGTTGTCATCCGATTCCCTTTTTGACTCAAAAATAATGCGGTTTCTGTCGGGAGCCCGACACCTTTACGTAACTCGATATAACGCTGCAAAGCTTGTACGGCATATTGCCCGATTGGGACATAACGTTCTTTCTTCCCTTTTCCCATCACATGGACGAAGGACAAGACCTCATCGAATGAAGAAAGGTTCATCCCACACAGTTCGGCGACGCGGATCCCCGTCCCATAGAGCACTTCTATGATGGCGACGTCCCTCGCCTGTAAAAACGGGTCGTATTGCCTCGAGGCAGCCTCTAACAGTTGCTCGACTTCTGTCGGGACGGCAAAGGTCGGCAAGGACTGTCTCTTTTTCGGTGAGGTCAGGTCGTGAAACAACGGTTCTCCACCTTGTTCTCTTGCCATAAACTTCCCGAATTGCTTGAAACAAGATACTTTTTGGGACACCGTGGACGCGGCCAATTGTTTCTCATAAAGGACATATAAATAACGCCGCGCCGTCTGAGCATCGTAGGGATCTTGATGCGTCGATTGGCAATATGCGGCGTACTGGTCGAGCGTTTGCTCGTAGGAGCGTTTCGTATGAGGAGACAGTCGACGTTCAATTTGGCAGTAGCGTAAAAAGGATTGTCGATCCTCTAAAAATCCCATTTTATCGCCTCCTCGATGACTCTTAAAAACGCATGTTCTCGTCAAATCGAAATTAGCATAGCATACAGAATGTAAGGTGACAATAGATAGCCGTTCAATAATCTGAAAATTTTCAAAGTATGAAACAAAATACACAATTGAAATTTTAATTCAAAACAAAAGAGCCAAAAAATGGCTCTCCTGTTCAAAGGTCTTTATACTGTTGGATCGTTTCTAACGCACGGTTCGCGTAACGCTCATACCGTTCTTGCTTCTTCATCTTTTTCGGAGCATCTTCTAGTGACGGTACCAATCCGAAGTTTGCGTTCATCGGTTGGAAGTGCTTCCCGTCAGCTGACGTGATGTAATGCGCCATCGAACCAAGCATCGTCTCACGTGGGAGAACGACAAGTTCTTCACCTGCGATCATCTTCGCCGCATTGATCCCGGCTAGAAGTCCAGATGCTGCCGACTCCACATATCCTTCTACCCCCGTCATCTGACCGGCGAAGAAGAGCGTGTCACGTGTACGCGCTTGATACGTCGGCTTGAGTAAGCTCGGTGAGTTGATGAACGTGTTACGGTGCATGACACCGTAACGGACGATGTCCGCGTTCTCAAGCCCCGGGATGAGACGGATGATGCGCTTCTGTTCGCCCCACTTCAAGTGCGTTTGGAAGCCTACCAAGTTATAAAGTGTGCCTGCCGAGTTGTCTTGACGAAGCTGAACGACGGCATATGGACGTTTTCCTGTCTTCGGATCTTCTAAACCGACCGGCTTCATCGGTCCGAAAAGAAGCGTCTTCTTCCCACGCTCGGCCATGACTTCAAACGGCATACATCCTTCAAAGTAAATCTCTTTTTCAAACTCTTTGAGCGGAACGACTTCTGCCTTGATCAACTCTTCGTAAAACACGTCAAACTCTTCTTCTGTCATCGGACAGTTCAAGTAAGCGGCTTCACCTTTGTCGTAACGCGACTTCAAATAGACTTTGTCCCGATCAATCGTATCGCCATCTAGAATCGGAGCTGCCGCGTCATAGAAGTAGAGATAATCTTCTCCCGTGAACGCCTTGAGCGAGGCAGAGAGGTCAGGAGATGTCAACGGACCGGTCGCCACGATGACGATGCCTTCAGGAATCTCCTTGAGCTCTTCATTGTGCACTGTGACATTCTCGTGGTTCTTTAGCTTCTCAGTGATGAATCCGGCAAACTCATGACGATCGACGGCAAGCGCACCGCCAGCCGGGACACTTGCCGTGTCCGCCGCTTTTAAGATGAGCGAGTCAAGCGTACGCATCTCTTCTTTCAAGACACCTACGGCATTTTGAAGACCGTTCGCACGAAGCGAGTTCGAACAGACGAGCTCCGCAAATTGATCCGTGTGGTGCGCCGGCGTTTGACGAACCGGTCTCATTTCATATAAATCTACTTGAATACCACGCTTAGCGAGTTGCCAAGCCGCTTCGGAACCGGCCAATCCGGCCCCGATTACAGTTACACGTTGTTGCAACATTAATCCTCCTCTTGCTGATGTACCTCGGTGTGGGTACAGTTCGTACATTGATATTTCACGCCGTCTTTAATTTTCTTCTCGACCATCAAACTGTCGCATACAGGACACGGTTTCGCAACCGGTTTATCCCATGAGACGAATTCACATTCCGGATAGTTCGAGCAACCATAGAAGAGACGACCTTTTTTACTGCGACGTTCCACGATTTGTCCATCCTTACAGTTCGGACACGGGACACCGATTTCGACTTGTACCGGTTTCGTATTCGTACAGTTCGGGAAGTTCGAGCACGCCATGAACTTGCCGTACCGTCCCATTTTGATGACCATCGGTGAACCACAGACTTCACAATCGATTCCGGCTGGTTCATCCTTCACTTCGATTTTCTCGATTTCTTCTTCGGCACGCTTCAATCGTTTCTCGAACGATCGGTAAATCGGCGCGACGACTTCCGTCCACTCGACTTCCTTATGCTCAATTGAATCAAGAAGGGTCTCCATGTCGGCTGTGAACTGGACCGTGATGAAGTCATTGAAATACTCATCAATCATCTCGATGACGAGTTCTCCAAGTTCAGTCGGTAAAAACTTCTTCTCTTCGAGAACGACATAACCGCGTCGCTGGATCGTGTCGAGTGTCGGCGCGTACGTCGACGGACGACCAATCCCGAGTTCTTCCATCGCTCGAACGAGTCGCGCCTCTGTATAACGAGGTGGCGGTTGTGTGAAGTGTTGTTTCGGTTCAATCGTTTCAAATGTCACGGTGTCATCCACTTCGAGAGGAGGCAATAATCCTTCCTTCTCTTGGTTCGTGTCCTCGATGTCATCGTCTTTCGACTCGATATACACTTTCATGAAACCAGGGAATTTGACTGTCGACCCGTTCGCACGGAAAATCATCCCGTTCGACTCGACGTCGATTTTGACCGTATCAAGAACAGCTGGCGCCATTTGGCTCGCAATCAATCGTTCCCAAATCAACTTATACAGTCGCAACTGGTCACGTGACAGATATGGCTTCAAGGAAGCTGGGTCGCGCAATGCTGAAGTCGGACGAATCGCTTCGTGCGCGTCTTGGGTATTCGCTGATTTCTTTTCTTTTTGTTTCTGTAAGGCGACATACTCTTCACCGAATGTCGATTCGATATATTCCTTCGCCTCCGTCTTCGCCAAATCAGAGATACGTGTCGAGTCGGTACGCATATACGTAATCAGACCGACTGTACCCTCTTTTTTGCCGAGATCGATTCCTTCATATAATTGCTGCGCGAGCATCATGGTCTTCTTCGCACGGAAATTCAATTTACGGGCAGCATCCTGCTGTAATGAACTGGTCGTGAACGGTAGCGAAGCATTCCGCTTCCGTTCTTTCTTCGTCACATCAATGACTTTAAACATATCATCGATGGTATCGAGGACAGATTGCGCATCTTCTTCAGACTTCAATTCCATCTTCTTCCCATCTTTTCCGTAAAATGAAGTCTCGAACGTTTCCCCATCATGATTTAAATCAAGTTTAATCGTCCAGTACTCTTCCGGGTCGAACGCGTTAATTTCACGCTCACGGTCGATAATCATCTTCACGGCTACCGATTGAACTCGCCCTGCAGACAATCCTTTTTTGACTTTCTTCCATAATAATGGACTCATCCCGTATCCGACAAGACGATCTAAAATACGTCGGGCTTGTTGTGCGTCGACGAGATCGTGATTGATTTTACGTGGATGTTTAAACGATTCTTTAATCGCATCTTTCGTGATTTCGTTAAAGACGACACGACATTCAGTCGTTTCATCGACGCCGAGTGCGCGTGCTAAATGCCAAGCAATCGCTTCCCCTTCTCTATCGGGGTCGGCCGCGAGAAAGATTTTTGTCGCTTTTTTCGCTGCTGTCTTCAATTCTTTCAATACTGGCCCTTTACCACGGATGGTAATATACTTCGGTTCAAAGTCGTGTTCGACGTCTACCCCGAGTTGACTTTTAGGCAAGTCAATCACGTGCCCCATCGAAGCCTTGACCATATAATTCGGACCTAAATAACGTTTAATTGTTTTTGCTTTCGCAGGTGATTCGACGATCACCAAATATTTTGCCATACATCTGCTCCCCTTTTAGAGGTCATTTAAATCCCTACCATAATATTCATGTTCTCACCGGTTTGTCAATGTACAATCTTGAGATCTCGAATAATTTGATCGGAATTCGTCAATGGAATCGCACCTTCTTCAATCAACCGGTTCGGTCCCTCCGCGAGTGGATCAAGGGGTGAACCAGGTACCGCAAATACCATTTTTCCTTGCTCTAGGGCATGTCCGACCGTATTCATCGTCCCGCTCTTTCGTCTCGCCTGTATAACGACCAACGCATCGCCAAGGCCACTGACCAAACGATTTCTTTCCAAAAATTGAAATTTTTGAATCGGCGTGTTTGGTACATATTCACTTAGCAAGACTCCCTCTTGCGGAATCTGCAAAAGCATGTCTCGGTTCGCCGCCGGATAGAGCCGGTCCAGTCCAGCTCCGAGTACCGCCACGGTCGGGCGATGCGTGCGGAGGGCATGGGCGTGGACGAGCCCATCGATTCCGAGGGCGCCACCTGAAACAGATACAGTTTCTTCTATTAAAGAGTGATAGTGATTCACGAGCGATTGACTGATACGATTCAACTCACGACTTCCGACCATCGCAGTCGTTCTTTCTTGTAGTACCTCTAAATCTCCATGATAAAACAAGCAATATGGTGGGTTAGGGATGTCGAGTAACCGTTTCGGGAACAAGTCATCTTCCCATGTGACGAAATGTTTATACGATTCCGATGCTTGGAAGGCTCGTTCGGCCCGTCTCCAGACATGTTCAGAAAATTGTGTGCGATGTGCCCCGAGTGTTCCGTTCAAATAATGATGCACAAACTCAACTGGCATTCGCGCTGCAGCAAACCGAGCTATTGTTTGATTCATCACAAACTCTCCTTTAAAAAAATGAGGGATGCAAGCATCCCTCAAGATTCTTATGTCGTCGGTTGACCCGTGACACACGCTTCGTATAATCCTTGCTGTTTCAAGACACGAATCAATGTTTCACCGATGACCGCCGGTGTTTCAGCGACTTCGATTCCATTCGCGTTCAATGTCTTGATCTTCTCAGCAGCCGTCCCTTTACCACCTGAGATGATTGCGCCCGCATGTCCCATACGCTTGCCTTCAGGAGCCGTCTGGCCGCCGATGAAACCGATGACAGGTTTCGTCATGTTGGCTTTTACCCATTCAGCTGCCTCTTCTTCAGCCGTTCCACCGATTTCCCCGATCATGATGACCGCTTTCGTGTCCTCATCTTCGTTGAATGCTTTGAGCGTATCGATGAAGTTTGTTCCGTTGACCGGGTCTCCCCCGATTCCAACAGCCGTCGACTGACCGATACCTGCTGTCGTCAACTGATGAACCGCCTCATACGTGAGCGTCCCAGAACGTGATACGATTCCGACGTGCCCTTTCGTATGAATGTAGCCAGGCATGATGCCAAGTTTTGCTTCTCCTGGTGTGATGATACCAGGGCAGTTTGGTCCGATTAAACGAGCCGGTTTGTCCTCGAGATAGCGTTTCACTTGAATCATGTCCACAACTGGGATTCCTTCTGTGATACAGATGATGAGCTCGATGCCGCTGTCGGCCGCTTCCATGATCGAATCTGCTGCGAAAGCAGGTGGAACATAGATGATCGATGCATTGGCACCAGTCGCTTCGACCGCTTCAGACACGGTGTTGAAGACTGGAACGTTTTCGAGGACCGTCGTGCCACCTTTACCAGGTGTGACACCACCGACTAATTTCGTGTTATATGCGAGCATCTGTTCACCGTGGAACAGACCTTGCTTCCCTGTAATCCCTTGAATGATTACTTTCGTATCTTTATCCGCCCAAATACTCATGTCGTTTCCCCCTTATCGAACAAGTGCTGCGATTTTTTCTGCACCGTCAGCCATCGAGTTGGCCGTCGTGATCGCAAGTCCAGATTCATCGAGAATGCGCTTCCCGGCATCAACGTTCGTTCCTTCTAAGCGAACGACGAGTGGTAAGTCGAGTCCGATTTCTTTCGTCGCAGCGACAATCCCCTCTGCGATGATGTCACACTTCATGATTCCACCGAAAATGTTAACGAAGATCCCTTTGACCTGGTCATCAGACAAGATCAACTTGAATGCTTCTGTTACTTTTTCTTTCGTCGCACCGCCACCTACGTCGAGGAAGTTAGCGGGTTCAGCGCCGTAATGCTTGATGATATCCATCGTAGCCATCGCAAGACCGGCACCGTTGACGAGACAACCGATGTTTCCGTCGAGTGCGATGTAGCTGAGGTCGTGTTTCGACGCTTCCACTTCACGTGGGTCTTCTTCCGTCGTATCACGAAGCGCAAGGATGTCCGAGTGACGATAGAGCGCGTTGCTATCGAAGTTCAACTTCGCATCAAGCGCGATGACGTTACCGTCTTTCGTCGTGACGAGCGGGTTGATTTCCGCGATTGTGCAATCTGTCTCGACGTACACTTTGTACAACTTCATGACCATGTCACTGAACTTGTTGACGAGTTTCGTCGGGACTTCCATTTTGAATGCGAGACGACGCGCCTGGAATGGACGTAAGCCCACGACCGGGTCGACGATCTCTTTATGAATCTTCTCTGGTGTATGTTCAGCGACTTCTTCGATGTCCATTCCACCTTCAGATGAACCCATGATGACAATTCGGCCGATCGAACGGTCAAGCACGAGCCCTAAGTAAAATTCTTGGTCAATCGCAGAACCTTCTTCGATATAGAGACGCTGGACAACTTTTCCTTCCGGACCTGTTTGGTGTGTCACGAGCGTTTTCCCGAGAATCTCTGAAGCATATTGCTTCACTTCTTCATCTGTCTTCGCAAGTTTAACGCCACCCGCTTTACCGCGGCCACCTGCGTGGATTTGAGCTTTTACTACCTTCACTTCACCGTCAAGCTTCGCAGCAGCTGCCACAGCTTCTTCAACAGTAAAGGCCGGATAACCCGTCGGAACGGCTACCCCAAACTCTCTTAACAATTCTTTCGCCTGATACTCATGGATATTCATATGTTTTCCCCCTTAGTCCCCTTTAATATCGGCACGTCTATTGTAACGAAAAACTGAAAGCGCTGTCTATCGTTCTTGCTTTAAGTTTTCATCTTTTTTTCACATATATCCCTAGACAAATCAAATTTTATCCTGTTCCATCTGATAAAGAAACACAAAAAGTTCGGCAATGACCTGATAAACGTCCTCCGGGATTTGCTCTTCGATGTTCAACGCCGACAGTAACGAGAGGAGCGCTGGGTCTTCATGAACAGGAACTCCGTTCGCTAAAGCAATCTCAAGCATCCGCTCGGCGACGATGCCTGTTCCCTTCGCTACGACGTGCGGCGCATCCATCGACTGCTCATAGGAGAGCGCCATCGCTTTCTTCTGGTCTTTCATATTTGGAGGTCCACCTTTCCGAGTGGCGCGAACGTAGCCGGAACATGTTCACGCTTCGCCTCATACGAAAATGAAGACAGTTCGAACGACACCTTTTTTAGGCCTTCTTTCAAAAATGGTTCGTATGTACGGACGTATGGAGTTAAATCGTGTTGCTCATTGAATACCCGCACGGACACGTAACGCTTTTGAATCAACACATCGATTCCCGTCTCACCGAATCGCGGCGTCTCAAGAAACAAGACGATCCGCGCATGATCCGAGTCCATTGTCTCTCGTTTCGGTGCCTCTAGACGAAGTTGGACGTTTTCAAACGGACCCAATTGCGGTATGTGAAATGCTTGAGCGACGAACGGCGGGCTTTGGCTCGCGTTGAACGCTTCCTGTGCACGCACGAACTGCTCGAACTTCGGTTCACCTTTCGCTTTGAATAGCTCCCCGACGAGCGCCTTTACATCCTGACCCGCGCCGCTTTCTAACGCGTTTTTCCCGGCCGCCTTCACGGATTCTGGCGTCAGCATCGGCTCCCGCATCAAGCGTCCGAGCTGTTCTCCTAACGCTTGCAGCGGCGACTTGGCAGCCATGAGCGATTCCGTCGCTTGCGTGACGACTTTCAAGACGAGCTTCGGTTCGACGTCCGTGACGACCAGCTTATACGTGACGTTCTCTTTCACGTTCGCATTGACACCGACCCGGAAGATCCCTTGTGGCAGTTGCATGACCGCCTCGTTGCCAGGTAAGAGCTGTAACACCTTGCCGACGACTGTGTTCCCTAGTAGTAGCGGGCGTGACGTCTGTTCCGTCACTTTGAACGGCATCACCCCTTGATGATCGATCCGCAACGCGACCACTCCTTTCACATATGCTTGATGGGGGCGAATGTACGGCGATGGATCGGAGTCACCCCAAGGCGTCTCAACCCTTCTAAATGGGCCTCTGTCCCATACCCTGCGTTTTTCGCAAATCCGTATCCAGGATACGTCAAATCATATTCTTCCATCATCCGGTCCCTCACCACCTTCGCGACGACACTTGCAGCGGCAATTGACACACTGAGGGTGTCCCCTTTAATCAAAGACTGCTGGGGAATGTCGAGCTCGAGTTTCATGGCGTCAATCAATAGGGCGTCCACTTCTCCGACTTGATGGATCGCCTCTGTCATCGCAAGCTTCGTCGCCTCATAGATGTTAATCTCATCGATTACCGCGGGCTCGACGATCCCGACACCGACCTCTGCGAGCTCGATGATGTGTGCGTATGCCGCATCCCTCGCCGCTTTTGTCATTTTTTTCGAATCATTCAATCCCGGGAGGTAGAACCCATCCGGCAACAAGACCGCCGCTGCCACGACCGGTCCCGCAAGCGGCCCCCGTCCGACCTCATCGACTCCGACAATTCGAGTGAAGCCTTCCGCCTTCCATTCACGTTCATACGTCATGCGACGTTCAAAATCGACCTGTAACGCCCGTTCTCGCTCGAATTGGCGCTGCTTTTGCCGTAGCAACGTTTGCACGCCCGCTCGAGGGTCTCGTGACAAGGTCGGGAAGATGTGTACCCATTCTTCATATCGGATGTCCTCTAGTTGTTGTTTAATCTGTTGAATCGTCACGGTCTTCCTCCTATTCAAAAAAGCCCTGTGTGCACAGGGCTTTACGCCATTTCGTGATCAGCCGGTGTCTCAAGGGAGATCCGTCCGATTTTTTCATGTCGTAGTTCATTTAAAAGTAGTTCGCTCGCCTTTTCGAAATCGACGTAACCACCACTGATGAGACCACGTTTTTTCCCGATCAACTCAAGGAGCTCCACGCCGTCCTCGGGTAACGTTTCAAGTTTGAATCGTTCCTTTAACTGTTCCGGATAACGAGCATGCAACTCGCGAACCGTATACAAGGCGATATCATCCAAGTTGAGAATCTCGTCTTTGATGGCGCCGGTCGCGGCTAGACGATATCCGACAAGTTGATCCTCGAACTTCGGCCAGAGAATCCCTGGCGTGTCCAACAGTTCCATCTCGCCGCCTTTCATCTTGATCCACTGTTGACGCTTCGTCACACCAGGACGGTCGCCCGTGATAGCGATGTTTCGTCCAGCAAGACGGTTGATGAGCGTCGACTTCCCGACGTTCGGGATTCCGATGATGAGCGCACGGATCGGTCCGGGGTTACGCCCCTTCTCACGCATCCGGTCATGCTTTTCTTTCATCAACTTCTGAGCACCCGTGATGAGCTGTTTCAAGCCTTTGCTATGTTTCGCGTCGACAGCGACAACCTCGACTTCTTCGCGTTTCAAGGCACGTAACCACGCCTCCGTCACGACGGGGTCGGCCATGTCTGCTTTGTTCAAGACGATGAGACGGGGTTTTCCCGCTGTAATCTCATCGACCATCGGGTTGCGACTCGACTGAGGCACGCGTGCATCTACGAGTTCGATGACGACATCGATCAGCTTTAATTTTTCAGTTACTTGTCTTCTTGCTTTGGCCATGTGGCCAGGAAACCATTGAATTGCCAAAAAAGCACCACCTTAATCTTCTACCGTGCCAACATCATCGAGTGGCCAGAAGATGAAGTTCGTCTTGCCGACAATCTCCTCTTTCGACACAAATCCGATCTCACGGCTGTCTTTCGAGTTTTGACGATTGTCTCCCATGACGAAATACGATTCCTCTGGAACGACCGACTCACCCGTCACTTGTTCGAGTGTGAAGTTCTCCGTCAACGGGAACCCGTTCATCTGGGCACGAAACTCGTCTAAATACGGCTCTTCGACCGCTTCACCGTTAATATAAAGTACATCATCTCGATATTCGAGCGTGTCGCCTGGGATGGCGATGACACGTTTAATATAATCTTTTGATTCTGTCGCATGGAATACGACGATATCGCCTCGGTCTAGCTCCCCAACATAGTTCGAAATTTTACTGACGATCATTCGATCCGCATTGTGGAGTGTCGGCATCATCGACTCTCCTTCAACGATGACAGGAACGAAGATGAACGTCCGGATGACGAACGCGATGACAAGAGCGACGACGATGGCTTTTAGCCAACTAAACACTTCTTTCAACTTCACTCACTCCTCTATCCATTTGAACTTATTGTACTAGAAAAAAAGAAGCTTGTCGCAAGCGACAAGCTTAATTCCCATCTTAACGACGGATTTCTTTAATACGTGCTGCTTTACCGCGAAGGTTACGGAGGTAGTAAAGTTTCGCACGGCGAACTTTACCGTAGCGTACGACTTCGATTTGTGCAACGCGTGGTGAGTGAAGCGGGAATGCACGCTCAACACCTACGCCGTAAGAAATCTTACGGACTGTGAATGTTTCGCTGATGCCGCCACCTTTACGCTTGATTACAACACCTTCGAAGATCTGGATACGCTCACGCGTTCCCTCTACAACTTTAACGTGGACACGTACAGTGTCACCAGGACGGAAAGCAGGTACGTCCGATTTGAATTGTTCTTCTGTGATTTCACGGAACAGTTTTTGTGTGTTCATGAATCATATCTCCTTTTTCTTCAATGTTCATATCTTCATATGCCCAAGCATCCAATAGCGGAACATCGGTAATCGATGGGTTTAACCCACATGCTCAAACATAGCATATATTTCTCAATCGCGCAACGATTGCAGGAACTTTTTATCGATATCCGTCAACTCGACGTGTTCGAGCAAATCCGGACGTCGTCGATACGTGCGTTCGAGCGATTGCTCCCGGCGCCACGCCTCGATTCGGGCGTGATTTCCCGACAAGAGGACGTCCGGCACGGTCAATCCACGGAAATCAGCCGGTCGCGTATAGTGCGGATATTCCAAGAGACCTGTCGAGAACGAGTCGTCTTCATGGCTCGCCTGATCATTAAGGACATCCGGAATGAGCCTTACGGTCGCATCGATCATGACCATCGTCGCAAGCTCTCCACCTGTCAAAACGAAATCACCGATTGACACCTCGTCGGTCGCCAGTTCATCATGAATCCGTTGATCGAACCCTTCATAGTGTCCACATAGAAAGACCAGATGTTCCTCCTTCGCCCATTCTTCGGCCATTCGTTGATTAAATGGTTTTCCAGTAGGCGTCGTCAGAATGACCCGCGGGCTCTTCGCCCCAAGGGAATGAAATGCATCAAAGATTGGCTGTGGGGTGAGTAGCATGCCCGCGCCCCCGCCGTACGGATAATCGTCGACCTTATGATGCTTGTTCGTTGAAAAGTCCCGGAAGTTGTGGAACGACATCTCCACTTGCCCGAGCGTCTTCGCTCGACCGACGATGGAGTGATTGAGCGCATGAAACATCTCGGGGAACAACGTCAATACATCAATCTTCATCGTCAATCATTCCAGGGATTGGCGTGATGACGACACGTTTCGCATCGACATCGATCTCTTGGACGACCGATTCGATATAAGGGATGAGCGCATCTGACTTGCCTGGTCGTTTGATGACCCAGACATCGTTCGCTCCGTTCGTTTCAAAGATGTCGTCGACGACACCGATGACTTCCCCGTCCACGACAGCCTCGCAGCCGATGATTTCATGATAATAAAATTCGTGTTCGTCCAAATCGTGGACGTGTTCGGCGTGGACATACAGTTTCAGCCCTTTATATTTTTCAATGAGATTGATATTCTCAAACCCTTTGAACGTGACGAGGTGAAACTGCTTATGCGGACGATACGTCGTGATCGTCATTTCTTGTTTCGTTCCGTCGACATCAAGGAACAACGTGTTTCCTTTTTTAAATCGTTCTTCTGGAAAGTCTGTCGCCGCCAAGATCTTCACTTCCCCTTTCAGGCCGTGCGTATTGGCGATTTTCCCTACATATAACCAGTCCATCTCTATTCCCTCCTCAACAAAATAGGCCGACCTCAGAAAAGGTCGGCCACATCATTACTTCGCGTTTTTCGCGTTGTGGAATTTCTCCATGATCCCTGCTTTAGAGAACAAGTTACGTACTGTGTCAGATGGCTTCGCGCCGTCTGCCAACCATTTGAGAGCGAGTTCTTCGTTGATGCGAACTTCAGCTTCTGGTTTTGCAACCGGGTTGTAGTGACCAACTTGCTCGATGAAGCGACCGTCACGTGGTGAACGTGAGTCTGCTACAACGATACGGTAGAAAGGTGATTTTTTTGCGCCCATGCGCTTAAGACGAATTTTAACTGCCATGGTAATATACCTCCATCATGTGTTTAAGAATTGACAACTTTTATAGTATACAGCTTTTTCGTTCGACTGACAAAAGGTTTTGTTAGAAGAATGGAAGGCCAAGGCCTTTTTTCTTCCCTTTCATTTGTCCTGACATTTGTTTCATCATCTTCTTCATGTCATCGAACTGTTTGATGAGACGGTTCACTTCTTGAATCGAGCGACCGCTCCCTTTTGCGATTCGCTTACGACGACTCGCGTTGAGCACTTCCGGATTGGCGCGCTCATGTTTCGTCATCGAGCGAATGATCGCTTCGACGTGATCGAGTTGTTTCTCGTCGATTTGGACGTTCTTCAACCCTTTCATCTTACCTGCACCAGGTAACATCGAAAGTAATTCATCAATTGGTCCCATGTTTTTCACTTGGGCCAACTGTTCAATGAAATCATCGAACGTGAATGACGCGTCACGAATTTTGCTTTCAAGCTCCTTCGCTGCGTCTTGGTCCATCTGTGTCTCGGCTTTTTCAATGAGCGAGAGCACGTCCCCCATTCCAAGGATCCGTGACGCCATGCGTTCCGGGTGGAATGGTTCGAGGGCATCCAACTTTTCTCCGAGACCGACGAATTTAATCGGCGCTCCCGTGACTGCCTTGATCGAAAGGGCTGCCCCGCCTCGTGTATCTCCGTCGAGCTTTGTGAGCACGACCCCGGTGATTCCGAGTTTCTCATTGAAACTGTCGGCCACATTGACCGCATCTTGACCCGTCATCGAATCGACGACGAGGAAGATCTCATTTGGTTTGGCAATCGTCTTCACATTTTCGAGCTCGCCCATAAGCGTCTCATCGATATGAAGGCGACCGGCCGTATCGATCAACACGAAATCGTGATGATTTGTTTTTGCGTACTCGAGTGCCTTCGTCACAATCTCTTCCGGCTTCACTTGATCACCAAGTGAGAAGACCGGTAAATCGAGTTGTTTTCCGAGTGTCTCGAGCTGCTTGATTGCCGCTGGACGGTAAATGTCCGCCGCGACGAGAAGTGGACTTCGGTTATGCTTTTTGCGAATCAGGTTCGCTAGCTTCCCGGTCGTTGTCGTTTTCCCTGCCCCTTGCAGACCGACCATCATGACGACTGTCGGTGGTTTCTGACTGAATGAGATCGGGACGACATCGCTTCCCATCAAGTTCGACAACTCTTCGTGAACGATTTTGACGACTTGTTGACCTGGCGTCAATGATTTCATGACATCCTGACCAACGGCGCGTTCCTTCACGTCATTGACGAATTGCTTGACGACTTTAAAGTTGACGTCGGCTTCGAGGAGGGCGAGGCGTACCTCACGCATCATCTCTTTGACATCGGTCTCCGAGATTTTCCCTTTACCGCGCATTTTTGAAAGTGTCGATTGCAATCGTTCTGATAATCCTTCAAATGCCATGCTTCAGCCCCCTACTCTAAATTCTCAAGCGCAGAAATCGTGGCGCTCACGTCATCGGTGAGCTCGACTTGACGTTTGAGGGTCTGAAGAAGTTGCTGGCGCTGTTCGAATTTTTCGAATAGGGCAAGCTTTTCCTCGTACTGTTCAAGCATCGTTTCTGTACGCTTTATGTTATCGTAGACCGCTTGACGGCTGACTTCAAACTCTTCCGCAATCTCTCCGAGCGAGTAGTCATCTAGGTAATAAAGAGACATATAGTTGCGCTGTTTCGGTGTGAGGAGCGCTTGATAGAAATCGATGAGATAGTTCATGCGATTCGTTTTTTCGAGCGTCAAACCTTTCACCTCCACATGTTAAGTGAAATCCCTTTACAACTACCTATAGTACAGCCGTGCCTAGTACTTGTCAAGTTTTTTTCTTAACAGCAAAACTTAGGCGAGGTCCTCGTTTGTGTCCTCTTTTTCCATCGAGACATCCTGTGTCTTATCTTCAAAAACGTCGCCGAACAATCCAAGGACGAACTGTTCTGGATCAAACTCCTGTAAATCGTCAATCTTCTCTCCAAGGCCGACATACTTAACCGGGATATCGAGTTCGTTCCGAATCGCTAGGACAATTCCGCCTTTGGCCGTCCCATCGAGCTTCGTGAGGACGATTCCGCTCACGTTCGTCGCTTCTTTGAACGCTTTCGCTTGAACCATGGCGTTCTGCCCCGTCGTCGCGTCTAATGCGAGCAATACCTCGTGCGGTCCGTTCGGCACTTCCCGCTCAATGACTCGTTTGACTTTTTCAAGTTCTTTCATTAGATTGACCTTATTTTGAAGACGTCCCGCCGTATCACAAATCAAGACGTCCATGTTACGAGACTTGGCGGCTTGAACGGCGTCAAAGACGACGGCAGCCGGGTCAGACCCTTCCGTTTGACGAATGACGGGCACCCCGACACGTTCTCCCCATACTTGAAGTTGCTCGATGGCGCCGGCACGGAACG
The DNA here is from genome assembly GCF_018255795.1 of Exiguobacterium sp. PFWT01. Lineage (GTDB taxonomy): Bacteria > Bacillota > Bacilli > Exiguobacteriales > Exiguobacteriaceae > Exiguobacterium. The sequence goes on from NZ_CP073755.1 coordinate 1,735,475, forward strand.
TATCCCCTGCCGCGAGCATGACGGAACGCCCTTCAGACTTCAACTGGTGCGCCAGCTTGCCGATGGTCGTCGTCTTTCCGACACCATTGACGCCGACAAACAAGATGACCGTGAGTCCGTCTTGCATATTCAGTTCACGGTCCGATTCATCCTCTTGGAGACGGTTCGCCACCACTTCGACGAGTGCGTCACGCACCGCGACCGGGTCCTTCAAATTACGTCGCTTCACTTCTTCTTTTAAATCTTCGACGAGGTCCATCGTCGTCGTGACGCCGACGTCCGCTTGAATGAGTAAATCTTCGAGTTCATCGAAGAAATCTTCATCCACCTCGCGGAAGCGATAGACGAGGTCGTTGACGGCACTTGCAAAGCCGTCACGTGTCTTCGTCAACCCCTCTGTAAACTTCTGTGACACCTCTTGGGTAGATGTCGTCAATTTCTCTTTTAATTTCTTGAAAAAGCTCAACGTGATTCCTCCATCTCTTCATCCATTTCAACGACACGTTTTGCTTCAGACAGTTCGACCGATAATACCTCGGACACCCCGTTCTGTTGCATCGTGACGCCATATAGTGTGTCCGCCGCTTCCATCGTGCCTTTACGATGCGTGATGATGACGAACTGCGTGTCAATCGACAACGTCCGAATGTACTCTCCGAAACGATGCACGTTCGCCTCGTCAAGGGCCGCCTCGACTTCATCGAGGACACAGAACGGTACCGGACGCGTCTTCAAAATCGCAAACAATAAAGCGATGGCCGTCAGCGCACGCTCCCCACCAGACAACAGACTGAGCGTCTGTAACTTTTTACCCGGTGGTTTGGCGACGATTTCGATTCCTGTGTTCAACAAATCCGATTCGTCGACCAATTTCAAATCCGCTTCCCCGCCACCGAAGAGCTCGGTGAACGTCTGTTTGAAGTGCGCCCGGACGCTCGTATACGTCTCTTTGAAGAGGCGTGTCACTTCGCGATCCATTTCGGCGATGATCTCATATAAATCCTCTTTTGCACTGACTAGGTCATCCCGTTGCTCGGATAAGAATGTGAACCGTTCATGGACACTATCAAACTCTTCGATCGCATTCAGATTGACCGGTCCGATCTCTTCGATTTGACGGACTAGCAACTTGAATTCCTCTTTCGCCTCTTCTAGTGGAATCTCGAGTGCCGGTAATAGTTCTGCAATGAGTCCATTCTCTTCTAATGCATCGAGCTTCCATTGTCGTTTCAGCTCGAACTCTTGTTTTGCCGTTTCGAGTTTTCGGACGACAGCTTCTGCTTGACGTCTTGCCTCCGTTGCCTGATCGACCCGTTGACGTATGATCCGATACGCCTCTTCGTTCGTCTTGAGTGTTGCCGTCACTTCTTGAAGCCGCTCTTGAATTTCTGTAAAATCCAGTTTGGCAGTGGCAAGCGTCTCCTCAAGTTCCATAGACGACACGACTTCTCCACTCTCGAGCCGCTTCAGTTCACGCTCCATCTGATCGCTTCGTTCCTGCAGACGATTTTGTTCGGTCGTCAAACGGTCCAATTCATATCGGACCCGTTCTTCTTCGAGCGTGTGACGCTGAAGATCGAGCTCGTTTTGACGAAGCATCGATTCCAGTTGGCCCGTGCTCTCAGCACTTTTCGCCTGCTCTGCCCGAAGCGATTCGAGACGAGAACGAATGTCAGCTTGTGCGCGGTCTGTGTCGGCCAATTCAATCGTCAGTCGCTCTAATTCGGCAGTCGCTGTCTCAATCGTCCGCTCGTAGCGCATCATTTCATGATCGAACAGTTCCAGTTGTGACTTGGCATCGAGCGAGGCACGTTCCGCAGTACGATAGGCCGACTCGACTTCACGTAGGTTCGTTTCAACGGAACGTTTCTCATCCCGAAGTTCAGATAATTGACGCGTAATGTCCGTCAACTGTTCTGTATACTCTTGAAGACGTGTTTGTTGTTCATGCAACATGGCGAGCCCTTGGGTGAGACCTTGTTTCAAGTCATCCAATTCGCGCGACTGCGTGAACAGGGCCACGCCCTGCTTGCGACTACCACCCGTCATCGAACCACCGACGTTGACGATGTCCCCTTCTAACGTGACGACACGGAAACGATAACCCGTCGATTGGGCGATACGGTTCGCGACTTCAAGTGTCTCAGCCACGAGCACCGAACCGAGCAACGACTTTTTCAACGTCTCGTATGATGCATCTGTTTCAACGAGTTCCGACGCCACCCCGACAAATCCGTTCATCGAGTCGAGTCGATCTAACACGTCACTCGGCACGAATCTCGGTTTGATCGTCGTCATCGGCAAGAATGTCGCCCGTCCTGCGTTGGCTTTTCGTAATTTGTCAATTTCACGGCGTCCCACCGTCTCATCTTGTACGACCACATGCTGCTGCGTCTGCCCGAGTGCCGTTTCGATTGCCGCTTCATACGAAGGACGGACACGAATCAGTTCGGCGACAGCACCAAGGACACCTGGTGAGCGGTCTTTTAAGACGAACTTGACCGCATGAAAATAGCCTTCATACGATTGCTTCATCCGTTCGAGCATCTCGATTCGGTCTTCCGTCTTCTGACGGCGGCGTTCGAGATCGTAATAAGACGATTCGGCTCGGGTACGTTTTTCACGAATTGACGTCTCTTCGTCCCGAAGTTCCGCTTCTTTTTTACTCAGTTGTTCAAAGCGACTTTGCACCACTTCATACTGTTCTCGAGTCGTCAAAAGTGTCGCTTCCTGTGAGGAACGATCCTCGAGACGATGTTTGTTCTCGCGAAGAAGGCGTTCTTTCGACTCGACGGCGACATCGATATCTCGTTGTTCCCGCTTTTGTTGGTTACCGATTGTCGCTTTCGTTGTCGCGAGTTCGAACGCCTCACTTTGTAACGCTTCAATTTCAGCATTGAAATCACGAGAGGCGGCTGTCAACTGTTGTTGAAGCGTCTCTCTCGTCGCAGTCGTTTGTTTCAACGTGTTTCCTTTTTGGTCAAGTTCTTCACGAACGACATTCAACCGCGCTTCAAGCTCGGTCATCTCCGCACGTACTTCTTCACGTTGACGGATGAGTCGTTCTTTCATCTCGGCACCATGTTCTTCTTGTGCTTTTGCGAGCTTGATGTCACCTGTCAAGCGCTCGACATAGGTCGAGTGCTCCCGTTCGTTTTGGTTGAGCTCTGTCAATTCTTCACGCAGCTCAGCAAGCGTTGCTTCGAGCCCGCTACGTTCCTCCGTGAGGTCACGTACCGAACGGTCACAGTCAGATAACTGTTGAACCGATTCCACGTGACGTGCCGACACTTGCTCAATCTCTTGTTGAAGCAATTTAATTTCTGCGCCCATGATTCCCGTTTCGAGTTCATCATGCCTCGCTTTGGCGACTTTGTACTCCCGCGCGAGTGCCGCCTGTTCACGGAGCGGTTCGACCCGGTCCGCCAACTCGAACAGAATGTCGTCGACTCGGGACAAGTTTAATTCGGTGTCCTGTAACTTGCGTTCAGCCTGTTTTTTTCGCTGACGATATTTCAGTACGCCGGCGGCCTCTTCGATGACGGCACGGCGCTCTTCCGGTTTCCCGGAAATGACCTGTTCGACCCGCCCTTGCCCGATGATGGCGAACGCATCTCGTGAAAGACCTGTATCCATAAACAAATCAATCACATCTTTTAACCGACATGGTTTTTTATTCATAAAATAGTCGCTGTCCCCACTTCGGGTCACGCGACGGGTCACACTCACTTCTTCATATGGGAGACGTAACTGTTCGTCTCGATTATCGAGGACGAGCGTGACTTCGGCGACATTTCGGTGGTTCTCTCCTTCACTTCCGGCAAAGATGACATCTTCCATCTTGGCACCACGAAGTGATTTGGCCGACTGTTCTCCGAGTACCCAGCGAACAGCGTCCGATATATTGGATTTCCCGCTCCCGTTCGGCCCTACAACAGCCGTGACGCCGGGACGGAAATCTAATTCAATTCGCTTGGCAAATGATTTAAAGCCAGCGAGTTCGATTCGTTTTAAGTGCATCGTGACCATCCTATCCGCAGTAAGCATTCATCTGTATATTTTACCACAGTTAACAGTTCGTCAAAATGCCCGAATCATGCTATTCTAAAAAGAACTGTAGAAAGGGGAATACAGATGACGAATGAACAGATGATTGAAGCCATTTTGGATAAGATGAACATTATTAACCGCGGTGCGATCAAAGCGGAAGAATATAATGCGGCTGATCCGTCAGCGGTGAAAGAGATTTACGAGTATGTGATGACACGCTCTTCGCTCTCTTTGTCGGAAGTCGATGGTATCGTCGAAGAACTCGGTCAATTGACATGAAAAGGAGTGGATCCCTAAGCGGTCCACTCCTTTTGTTTATAAATCTGCGTAGCGCCGGTTAAAGGCAATAAGCGCTTCTTTGGCAGCCAATTGCTCGGCTTCTTTTTTCGAACGTCCGACCCCTTCACCGACGATGTCGTCGCTGAGGCGTGCATGTGCGACGAATTCCCGGCTATGCGCCGGTCCGCGTTCCTCGATGATTTCATACGAAACAGGTCCGAGTCCTTCCCGTTGAACGCTCTCCTGTAACTGGCTCTTGAAATCGGTCTGTTCTTCAAATACTCCCGCTAAGACTTTCGGAAAAACCGCTTCGGCGAGGAATCGTTCGACGGCCTCAATTCCCTGGTCCAAATAAAGAGCACCGATATAGGATTCGAACACGTCGGCAAGCAGTGCCGGACGTTTTCGTCCACCGGTCAACTCTTCACCTTTCCCAAGCAAGATGAAGTCAGAGAAAGCATAAGCTTCCGCAAAATTCACGAGTGACGGTTCACATACGATCGCCGCTCGTAATTTCGTCAATTCCCCCTCGGAGCGCTCCGGATAAGTCTCATAGAGAAAGCGAGATACGGTCAGTTCTAAAACAGCATCCCCTAAAAATTCTAAACGTTCATTGTCTTTTCGTAACCCGCGTTGCTCATTCACATAAGATGAGTGTGTGAACGCCTGCATCAACAAGTCGTGATTCGAAAATTGAACGTCTAACCGTTCTTCCAAAGATTTAAATAGTTCCAAGATGCGTGCTCGTTCCATCTCCTGACGCCGACGTCGTTGCGCCGACCCTTGACGGTCAAACCGTCGTTTGTCTTTTGTCATAGTTCCCTCCATGAATAAGCACAAGCCCACCGCCCGGAACCGAGCGGTGGGATGGCTTGATTACAATTTTGTTTCGATGTAAGCCACTACGTCGCCAACAGTCGCGAGCTTCTCAGCGTCTTCGTCTTCAATCGTGATGTCGAATTTGTCTTCGAGGTCCATCACCATTTCCATTACTTCAAGTGAATCCGCACCAAGGTCATCCTTGAACGATTTCTCTGCTGTGATTTCAGATACGTCTTTCCCGAGCTTCTCAGCAACTGCTTCTTGTACGTCTACTAAAATTTGTTCTTTTGTCATGATAAAATCCCTCCAAAGGTAAGTATATTAAATGTCAGTCTGTTGGTAAAGTTCTCTTTTACGCCATCGTCATGCCGCCATCGACGGCAATCGTCTGCCCGGTCACATAAGCTGCTTGTTCCGATGCGAGGAAGGAGACAAGGTTCGCCACATCCTCCACCTGTCCGAAACGGTTGAACGGAATTTGCTCGAGTGTAGCCTCTCGTTGCGCATCTGTCAAGGCATCGGTCATATCCGTTTGAATGAACCCTGGACAGACGGCATTGACCGTCACGTGACGTCCCGCTAGTTCGCGCGCCACCGATTTTGTCAATCCGATCAACCCTGCTTTTGCAGCCGCATAGTTCGCTTGTCCTGCATTACCGGTAATCCCGACAACCGAGGCGATGTTGATAATTCGACCTGCTTTCGACTTAAGCAAAGGTCTCGTGACGGCTTGCGATGTCAAAAAGGCGCCTTTTAAGTTCGTCGACAGCACATCTTCGAAATCGGCTTCTTTCATTCGCATGAGTAACCCGTCACGGGTGATCCCTGCATTATTGACGAGACAATCGACGCGTCCGAACGTATCGACTGTCGTCTTGACGAGCGCTTTGACATCGTCAGCATTCGATACGTCTGCTTTCACGGCGATGGCTTCGCCGCCTGCCTCCGTGATCATGGCCACGACATCATTCGCTTTTTGTTCACTACCCGAGTAGTTCACGACGACCCGAAAGCCATCTTCCCCTAAACGTTTCGCGATGGCCGCCCCGATTCCCCGGGACGCTCCCGTCACAATCGCCACTTGATCATGCACGTACTTCTCCTCCTAACGAGGCGACTTCTTCGAGCGTAGTCGCCTTTTGAATCGAAACGTTCGAGTCGATTCGTTTAATCAATCCTGAAAGCGGTGAAGATGGACCGAACTCGATGAACGTGTCTACGCCGTCTGCAATCGCCTTGCGTACACAATCTTCAAAGCGGACAGACGAATACAGTTGTTTCGTCAATAACGCCTTCAACTGTTCAGGGTCACGATGCACCGCTGCGTCCACGTTCGAAATCATATCGACGGAAGCCGCTTCAAATGGCGACGAGGCGAGGACATCTTGGAAACGCGTTGCCGCCGGCATCATGTAGGAACTATGGAACGCTCCAGATACGTTTAACGGCAATACCCGCTTCGCACCGGCAGCCTTCAATTCCACGCCCGCTTGTTCGACCGCGTCGACATGCCCTGAAATCACGAATTGACCAGGACAATTCAAGTTGGCGATTTGAACTAAATTCCCGCTCGCACTGATCTTTTCAGTGATATGGAGCGCCTCTTGAAGATCGGTCATCCCGACGACTGCCGCCATCGTTCCATCCTTCACTTCAGACATCAACTGCCCACGTGCTCGGACGAGGACGGTCGCCTCTTCAAGATCGATGACACCCGCACTGACGAGCGCCGCATATTCACCGACACTATGCCCGATGACGACATCTGGTGCCGCACCGCTCTTCGCATAGGCTTGCGCGAGGAGCGAGGCGTGCGCCACGATGGCCGGCTGTGCCACTTCCGTTTCTTGTAGGTCTTCCTTCGACCCGGATGACATGACTTCAAGGAGGTCAAACCCGAGTCGACGTTCGATTGCTTGAAGCGTTTCAGGATGATCTAAAAAGGTTTGTCCCATTCCAACGGCTTGAGAACCTTGCCCCGGAAACACCCATGCTACTTTCCCCATATCTTCACCTGCTTTCGCTTAGTCTATCGCTTTGGCACGCTTGATTTTTTCCACGACATCGTGATCTACCATGATTTTCGCCTGTTTCAACGCACTCATGATGGCGAGTGCATCGCTCGACCCATGCGCCTTGATGACCGGTGCATTGATCCCGAATAATCCGGCTCCCCCGTGTTCGCGATAATCCAACGTTTCTTTTAATCGTCTCAATTTCGGTTTTAAGATGAGAGCGGCGAGTTTGGATACAAGGTCACTCGTGAATTGTTCTTTCATCATCTTCATGAGCATCGAAGAGGAGCCCTCCACACCCTTTAACAAGATGTTTCCGGCAAATCCTTCGGTCACGATGACGTCCACGTCACCTGACATCGCTTCACGCGCTTCGACATTCCCAACAAAATGGACAGGTGCCTGTTCAAGGAGGGGGAACGCTTCTTTTGTCAGCGCATTTCCTTTACCAGCTTCTGTCCCGATATTGAGAAGGGCGACACGCGGTGTCTTGATGCCACGCACATGTTCCGCATACAGTGAGCCCATAATCGCATAGTCGACGAGGTGTTCAGCTTTTGCATCCGGATTCGCTCCGACATCCAGGACGACGACACCACTACCAGTATATGTAGGGAACGTCGGAGATAATGCCGGACGCTCGATTCCCGGGATCCGTCCGATGATGAAAAGAGACGCCGCCATCAATGCGCCGGTATTCCCGGCAGACACGAGAGCATCCGCTTTTCCTTCTTTGACGAGCTGAGCTGCCACGACGAGCGAGCTGTCCTTCTTACGGCGCACCGCCCGTACCGGTTCGTCTTCGCCTGTGATGATCTCACTGGCTGGAACGACCGTCACTCGAGGGTCATCAAGACCGTATGAGGCAATTTTTACCTCATCACCGACTAAAAAGAGTTCCATCGACTCGTTCGGATATTGCGCGACGAACCGTTTCACACCTTCTACAATCGCCTTCGGTGCGTGATCGCCACCCATTGCATCAATCGCTAACTTCATGCTTGCTCCTCCTCACCACGTCGGTAAATCGTGAAGTCGCCATCAAAGACGCACTCCTCACCGACATAACTTTCAACTGTGACGTCCGTTCTCCCGTCCCCTCGTAGTTTCATCACACGAGCCTTGGCAACGACTCGCTCTCCAAGATGGACTTGGCGACTGAAGCGAATATCCGCTTTAGTGGTCAACGCCAATTCATCATTGATGAGCGCCACCGCTAACGAGTTGGCTTGCGCGAACAAGACATGTCCACGGGCAATCTCGTTGCGGCTAAAGACGTGTTCTTTTTCTATATCGAGGACTGAGATTGCAGAGTCATCTAGCTTCAAGTCAATCATATCACCGATGACCTCGCTCATTGAAAGCGATTTGACTTCATCGAGATGTTCGGAAGCCACATGTTTGATCCGTTCCCTCACTTCCGGAATTTTTAATTCCATCCGGTCGAGTCGAATTGTTTGGATGCTGACAGAAAACTGTTTTGACAGTTCTTCGTCTTTGATGAACGGGTTATGCTCAATCGTTTCTTGTAACAAGCGTTGCCGCTCTTTCTTAGGTACCCGCATTCAGTTCCCTCCTAAACTAATCGCTAAAGAACTTAATACCTGGTACTAATAGCAGTATATATTCTTTAGTCGTCATTTTCAAGTACTATTCTAACCTTTCCCCAACGAGAAGGTCGAGTTGTTTCAAATAGCCACGTAACCCTTCATATTGGGCGTCATGCCAAAAGGCGTCGCTTCCGAGAAGTTTCACGGCATCTTGCATGGCCACTTCCATCACTTTCAAATCGAGAACGGGATCGGCGACCCGGAAACTTGGGAGACCACTCTGTGCGGTCCCGAAGAAATCACCAGCCCCACGTAACTCTAAGTCTTTCTCCGCCAATACGAACCCATCGTTCGTCTCCGTCATCGTTTTCAGTCGAACTTTCCCGACATCTGACTTTGGGTCCCCGACGAGGATACAGAACGATTGATGGGCACCACGACCGACACGGCCACGCAACTGGTGTAATTGCGCGAGACCGAAACGCTCGGCGTCATGGATGATGATGAGTGAAGCGTTTGGAACGTTCACCCCGACCTCGACGACTGTTGTGGAGACGAGAATCTGTGTCGCGTTGTCGGCGAATGATTTCATGACCTCGTCTTTTTCTGTACTCGATAGTTTCCCATGCATCAGACCAACACCATAGTTCGAGAAGCGTTCTTTCAACAGCTCATACAGTGCCGTCGCACTCTCCACTTCTAGTGTATCCGACTCCTCGATGAGAGGTGCAATCACATACGCTTGACGGCCGAGTGCGAGTTCCCGATCGACCATTGCATGCACACGATCGATCTGGTCGTGTTTCGCCCAATACGTTTCAATCGGCTTTCGTCCTTTTGGCATCTCATCGATCGTAGAAACATCCATCTCTCCGAACGCACTGATGGCAAGCGTCCTCGGAATCGGCGTCGCGGTCATATATAAGACGTCCGCGAATTCAGCTTTATCGCGAAGTTTCTTCCGCTGTTCGACACCGAATCGGTGCTGTTCGTCCGTGATTGCCAAATGTAAATTCGAAAATTCGACCGGTCCTTGGATGAGCGCGTGCGTCCCGACGATGATGTCGACGTCACCCGATCGGATTGCCGTCAGTAGGGCTTCGCGCGCCTTCCCTTTCACCGAGCTCGTCAGGAGGGCGATCGTGATGCCAAACGGTTCAAATAATTCCTGTAACGATGTCGCATGTTGTTCGGCAAGGATTTCTGTTGGCACCATCAAAGCCCCTTGATACCCGGCCGTCACAGTCGCATACAAGGCAATCGCGGCAACGACGGTCTTCCCGCTCCCGACATCCCCTTGTAACAATCGGTTCATCCGTTCTGGTCTTTCAAGGTCAGATACGATTTCACGGATGACCCTTGTCTGGGCTCCGGTTAATGGGAATGCGAGCCGTTTGACGAATTCATTCAATTGATGCTTATCGAGGTGAAGGGCCCGACCGTTTCCTGACCGCTCCATTTTCCGAAACGCCTGTAATTTCAACTGATACATGAGACACTCTTCATAAACATAGCTTCGTCTCGCCTGTTTATAGGTCTCCACTGTATCTGGAAAATGCATCCCACGTAGCATCGTCATCCGGTCAACTAATCGATAGCGGTCGCGAATGGCCTGCGGGACCTGTTCGGGCAGATCGTTCACCTGCTCAAAAGCGAGCTTCACGATTCTACTGAAATTCTTTTGTGTCAGTCCGGCTCGTAATGAATAAATCGGTTGCAGTCCGCCTGAGGGGGCACCAAATTCAAGGTCGGTCGCGCTGATTGTCATCCGGTTCATGTCCCATTTCCCTTTGACCGTCACCGTCTCCCCGATCCCCAATTTTTCTTTATAGAAGGCACGGTTGAACATCGTCACTTGGACGGCGTATCGGTCTTCGAGTAACAACCGGAACTGGAGACGATTCTTCCCTTTACTATAGTAGCGAACGAGCGGTTCGGCTTGGACAGTCCCGCTCCACTTGACGAGGTCGCCGTGCACAGCCGTCGTCACTGTCCCACTATTATAATTCTCATAACGAAACGGGACGTGCTCCAGCACGTCCTCGATTCGAACAAGTCCCATCACTTCTAACTTTTTGGCCATCTCTGGCCCGACCCCTTTCAGCGTCGTCAGTCGATCATTGTTTTGCATCTTCTTTCGCTCCAAATATATTTCTTTCGAGGCGACGAGCCGTCGGTGTATTGGCAAGTCCGCCTTTTGCGGTCTCTTTTAAGGCCGTCGGCATCATTTGGCCCACTTCATGCATCGCTGAGATGACCTCGTCACAAGGAATACGTGAGGTAATCCCCGCAAGCGCCATATCTGCTGCGACAATGGCGTTGGCACCGCCCATGGCGTTTCGCTTGACGCATGGAACTTCGACCAACCCCGCCACAGGATCACAGACGAGACCGAGCATATTTTTTAGGGCGATCGCAAATGCCGTGGCCGACTGGTCCGGTGTCCCACCAGCTGCTTCAACGATGGCCGCGGCTGCCATGCCCGTCGCCGACCCGACCTCGGCCTGACATCCACCAGCAGCCCCTGAAATCGAGGCGTTGTTCGCCACGACGAATCCGAACGCACCTGACGTGAACAAGTAACGGATCATCGCGTCGCGGTCCATTTCAAGGCGATCTTTTACCGCAAACAACGTTCCCGGTACGACGCCCGCGCTCCCCGCTGTCGGTGTCGCACAGATTCGTCCCATCGCCGCGTTCACTTCGTTCGTCCCGATCGCTTTCGACACCGCATCTAAAATGAGGTCCCCAGCGAGCGACTTGCCCGAACGAATATACTCTTGCATGAGTACGGCATCATTCCCCGTCAATCCCGTAACCGACGTTACACCTTGGAGTGCACGTTCGACTGCTTCTTCCATCACCTCAAGATTTCGGTCCATCATCCCGATGATGTCCTCTCGACTGGCACGTCTGACGTGCATCTCCTGCTCGATCATCACTTCAGAAATCGGGATGTTCCGTTCTGTTGCAATCGTCACTAATTCCTCTACTGATTTAAACATCACACATTCTCCTCATTCCCCAAAAATAGCTATCCGTTCGATTTGCGGTAACCGTTCCAGCTCTGCGATCACTTCCGCAGGAATGGTCTCATCAATCTCGATCGCCATCAACGCCTGCATCCCTTTTTCATGGCGGCTCACTTCCATATGCCCAATGTTTAATTGGTGGTTCGCCAACACACCGGTCACAGCCGCGATGGCCCCGAATCGATCATGGTGCAAGACGACGAGTGCAGGTCCCCCACCTGTCAGTTTCAACGGGAATCCGTTCAGTTCCGTAATCTCAATCGTTCCCCCACCGATTGAAATTCCGACAATCTCAAATGTGCCTAATTCATCTTCGAGCAAGACCCGGGCCGTATTCGGATGATCCGTCAACAGATCACTCGTCTCAAAGATGACCTCGATCCCTTTTTCACGGGCGATATCTAACGCCTGTGGGATTCTCAGATCGAATGTATCGAATCCCATGATTCCACCGACGATGGCCACGTCCGTGCCGTGACCCCGATACGTGTCAGCAAACGATCCATAAAATGTGATGTGCGCCGTACGCGGCGTTCTCCCGAACAACTTCCCGGCCATCAAGCCGATTCGGGCAGCACCTGCTGTATGCGAACTCGACGGTCCGACCATGACCGGACCAATGATGTCAAACACACTACGATATTTCATCAATTTTTCCCCCTTTCAAAAATCCCTACCTTCATTATACAGAAGGTAGGGATTCGAAACAGCTTATTCCACACTAAAAATATAAGAGTAAAGCGGTTGTTTGCCGTCGTGAACTTCAATTTCAATCTCGTCGTTCACCGATTCGATATATGACGTCAACGCTTCTACGTCCGATGCAGAAGAGCCTTCTCCTGTTAAGATCGTGACGATTTCGTCGTCTGCGTCGATGAGCGCATCGACTAATCGTTTAGCCGCTTCTAAGCTCGATGGAGATGAAGAAACGATTTTCTTCTCAGCAATCGCCATGTGCTCATCTTTTTTGATTTCAACGCCATCGATGCTCGTATCACGAACAGCGTATGTCACTTGGCCGGACTTCACTGTCGCCGCTGCCGCTTTCATCGCTTGTTCATTCATCTCGACATCCGCTTCAGGATTGAATGCGATGGCTGCCGCGAGACCTTGTGGGACGGTCTTCGTCGGAATGACCGACACGCCGCACGGTGCGACAGACGCCGCTTGTTCAGCCGCCATGATGATGTTGGAGTTGTTCGGGAAGATGAAGACGTGTTCCGCATGTGCCGACTCAATCGCCTTGACGATATCTTCTGTCGACGGGTTCATCGTCTGACCACCTTCGATGACGTGGGCCGCCCCGAGTGAACGGAACAGTTCGCTGACGCCTTCGCCCATTGCGACCGTTACGATGGCAAATGGCGCTTTCGGCTTCTCCGCTTGTTGAATACCGTGTTGGTTGGCACCGTGTTCTTCTTCAAGAATCGTCGAATGTTGTTGACGCATGTTCTCGATTTTGACCGCGACGAGTTCACCGAAACGTTGCCCTTTCGTGATGACTTCACCTGGCGTCTCGACGTGAACGTGAACTTTCAAGAGTTCTTCGTCCGCGACGACAAGAAGAGAATCCCCGAGTTCAGACAACTCGTTGCGGAATGCATCTTCGTTGAACGGTGTATCTTTCAGCTTGTCCTCTTGGAAACGGACCATGATTTCCGTACAGTAACCGAATTCGATGTCCTCTGTCGACATGAACCCTTGTGCCGCATGCGCGTGGTGTTCTGCTTCAATCAATGCATCCATCACCGGTGTATGTGGTTTTTCAAGTTCTTTTCCTTCAAGACTCGCAAGGAATCCTTCGTAAATGACGAGAAGTCCTTGACCACCTGAGTCGACGACGCCGACTTCTTTTAACACCGGTAACAAGTCCGGTGTACGGTCTAACGAAGCTTTTGCTTCGACGATGACACGTTTCATGAACTCTGTGAAATCACTTGTCGACTCAGACGCAAGGAGCGCTTCATCAGCCGCTTCACGAGCAACCGTTAAAATCGTTCCTTCAACCGGTTTCATAACCGCCTTGTATGCCGTGTCGACACCGCGTTTGAGTGCTTCTGCAAAATCAACTGTCGTGAGTTCCGTCTTTCCTTCAACGGCTTTCCCGAAACCGCGGAACAACTGGCTTAAAATAACGCCTGAGTTTCCGCGTGCTCCCATCAGGAGTCCACGAGCGAACTTTGATGATACCTCTGCGATATCAGATGTGTTCATGGCTGCTACTTCTTTCGCACCTGACGTCATCGTCAAGTTCATGTTCGTTCCCGTGTCTCCATCTGGAACCGGGAAGACGTTAAGCGAATCTACATAATCTGCGTTTTGGCTCAAGTTGGCCGCTCCGTTCGCGATCATGTTTGAGAGCGCCACGCCATCTAAACGATTTAAACCCACACCAAATCCTCCTCCGTTTTCGTCAGTCATTCGTCAGACGAACGCCTTGAACGAATATATTTACCGACGAAACGTTTAATCCTAAAGTTTCTCCGAGCGTATACTTCACTCGGCTTTGCACGTTGTATGCGACTTCAGATACTTTCGTCCCGTAGCTTACAATGATGTGCATGTCGATATGTACGTCCTCATCCTCTTGACGTACGACGACACCACGCGCGTAATTTTCACGTTTTAACAATTCAGCAATGCCGTCTTTCAATTGTGCTTGTGAAGCCATGCCGACCACACCGAAGCATTCCATCGCCGCACCACCTGCGAGTGTCGCGATGACGTCACTTGTGATGTCAATATTGCCATATGTTGTCTTCATTTCAATTGCCATATGGAGTAGCCTCCTTTATTCGGAATGATTCCTAATGTACATTCTACAATAAGTACCTAGTTATTAAAAGAACCTGCTCCAGAATCTCGGTCAATTAACGCGATAACCTCATTCATTATTCAAATCCTTGAGAGTAATGTCAAGTTTTTTTCTTGTCATGGTATGATTTTCTAGTTGCATCGGGAAAAAAGCCGTGCTAATATAAACGAGTGTCTATTAGGACGAACCCACATAAAAAAGGAGGGGAAACGCATGGCACGTAAATGCTACGTAACAGGTAAATCACCTAAATCAGGTAACAACCGTTCGCACGCACTCAACAAGACAAAACGTACTTGGGGTGTAAACGTACAAAAAGTTCGTATTCTCGTTGACGGTAAACCGAAACGCGTTTGGGTTTCAGCTCGCGCACTTAAATCAGGTCTCGTTGAACGCGTATAATACTTATACACGAACGAATAAATCCCAGCGGCATTCGCCGATGGGATTTTTTTTTGCTTATTTTTTGACGAGCATGACGAGGACCATTCCTTCATGGACCGTCAACAAAGCACGCTCTTCGCTCCACTCATTTGAAACGGTCAACGCTTGCGCGCTATGGACCGGATGACGGTCGAGTGGATATTTGACCCCCTCTATTGAAATCGTGGCGGTTTTCCAAGGCATGAAAGACAAGTAATGTCCATCTCGTTTGTTTATCTCGTAATTCCCTGTCCGAGCGAGAGAGACCGTTTGACCCGTCCCATGAAGAACCATTCCCGGATACGATTCGAGTAGACCGACGTTCGCGAACGTCATATCAACTCGTCCCCCGAGTGCCCCGTACACATCCATCCGCGTCGCCCCCCGATCGATCGCCAATTGAAGCGCAATCTCGAGGTCGGTCACATCCTTTTCAGAAGGGTAACGTAGCGCCTCCTCGGGCGGTGGTCCGACAAACGAATCAAAGTCTCCGACCACGACGTCTGGTACGATTCCTTCATCTAATAATCTCTGATATCCACCATCGACGCCGATGATAAAATCTGCATCACGCGGTAAGTCCGGAATAGGTTCCGGACTCGCCGCGACGATCAAGATGTTCATTGACGAATGTCCCGTGTCGCGACACGCGTGAAGCGTGGAGCTGTCGTGAAGAGTAAGACTAATACGATGGCTGAGATGACAAACGACGGAACCATATACGTTGCGTTATAGCCAAGTGAATATGCCACGACCGGACCCTCCGCATACTTGGCGAAAAAGACAATCCCTGAGATGACGTGAGCCGCATAGCGCAATGCCGACCCGATCAATGCGCCGAGCACTAAATAGGTCGCAAGCGTCTTCGTCGCGCCTTGAGTGGCAGCCTGTTTCACACGTCCGGCAAAGACGCCGGCCACGCCGACAAGTCCGTACGCGACCGTATAATCGAGCAAGAACTGAACTGGCGTAAAGATATAGGCTCCGAACAAGAGTTGAAGCGTCCCGACGAGCGCGCCTGTCGCAAGTCCACCTTTCAGTCCGTGACGAAACGCCATCACAAAGATTGGGAGCATCGCTAGACTGATTGACCCTCCTTGTGGCAAACGGTATGGGATCAGTAAATCAAAGACTAGTCCAAGCGCCGCGAACAATGAAATTTCGATGAGTGCTTGTAATTTAAAACGTGATTTCATCTTTCTTCCTCCTTTATTGTGTGAACGACAAAAAGCAGCATGACGTAAACGCCATGCTGCTTGGATTCGCAACGTGCATTTTCGCCACATCCCTACGTCCGTGTGAACGGAACAGGTTCAAAGGGTTAGCGTATGCCTCTCAGCCACATCATGTGACACCCCTTGCGACTCTATCTTGTTGTTCTATCGTCGATTATACACGAGATGCGCCACGAATGCTATCAATGGCTGCTTTATAATCCGGTTGATTGTAAATGGCCGAACCGGCAACTAGGACATCAGCCCCTGCGTCGATGCAACGTTTCGCCGTCTCTTCGTTGACGCCACCATCGATTTCAATTTCAAAATCGAGCTGACGGTCTTTGCGAAGCTGACTGAGCGCCGAAATTTTCGGTACGACGGATTCAATGAACGCTTGTCCACCGAACCCTGGGTTGACGGTCATGAGCAATACCATATCGACGTCTTGAAGGATATGTTCAATCGTAGAGAGCGGGGTGTGTGGGTTCAAGACGACCCCACATTTCGCCCCCGCCGCTTTGATTTGCTGCAGGACTCGATGTAAATGGTTCGTTGCTTCCACGTGAACCGTCACAATGTCCGCCCCTGCCTTGACGAAATCCTCGACATAGCGTTCCGGTTGGTCAATCATCAAATGCACGTCGAGAACCATGTCTGATTTTTTGCGCAAGCTCGCGAGGACCGGTAGTCCAATCGAGATGTTCGGCACGAACTGCCCATCCATCACGTCAAAATGGATATAATCTGCCCCCGCATCTTGAACGGCTTTCACTTCCGCCTCTAAATTGGCGAAGTCGGCTGCTAAAATTGATGGTGCGATTTTAATCATCTGTCAATACCTCCGTTTACGATCGTTTAACTCCTCCATAAAGGTAACATAATTCTCATAACGAGTTGAAGCAATTTTGCCATCTTCAACGGCTTGTTTAATGGCACACCCCGGTTCATTGATATGGACGCATCCACGGAACTTGCAATCATCGTGACGTTCCACAAATTCTGGGAAACACCATCTCAGTTCATCCGCCTCGAGTTCCTGAGGAAACTCAAGACTTGAAAATCCTGGCGTATCCGCCACAAGCCCGTCGGCCAATTGAATGAGCGTGACGTGTCGTGTCGTATGTTTCCCACGGCCGAGTGATTTTGAGATTTTCCCCGTTGCCAATTCAAGTTCAGGCGCGACCGCGTTCAAGAGTGAACTTTTCCCGACACCTGTTTGACCTGCAAACACGCTCGTCTTCTCTTTGAAGAGTCCCCGTACTTGATCGACCCCATCCGAAAGCTCCGTCGACGTCTCAATCACGTCATATCCGATGGCACGATAGCGGGCGACCGCCTCTTGAATCGGTCCGGTCTCTTCTTCACTGAGTAGGTCCATCTTCGTTAACACGATAATCGGATGAATTTGTTTGGATTCGATCAATACGAGGAATCGGTCAAGCAAATGATAAGAAAACGCCGGTTCTTTCACAGAAAAAAGTAGAAATGCCTGATCGATGTTGGCGATTGGTGGGCGGACGAGATGGTTTTGACGCTCCTCCACCTCCAAAATATAGCCCGTCCCATCTTCTTGATCTTGAATGACCACGTCATCCCCGACGACAGGCGAGATGTTTCGTTTCCGAAAATTCCCTCTCGCCCGACACCGAATCTCTTGATTCGACTCGGTCATCACATCATAAAACCCGCCTTGTAAGCGAATAATCGTTCCTTTCAATATGACTACCTCCCTTAAAAAAGAGGTGACGACACCGTCACCTCTTTATTGTGCCTCTTTGGCCTGTGCATATGTGACTGAATCCGTTCGGACGATTTCACCATCGACTTCAATCGTTGCGGTCCCGACTTCGTCCGGGGCAATGACGAGCGTATACGAATACGTTGTCGTCTCTGTGATGTTATCCCGTAACACTTCAATTTCACCGCGCGCATCGACTGTACGAATCACGACCTCGACGGCTTTCGGTTTCTTGTCTTTGTCCGGTTGCTCGACTTCGACGCTCACTTCACGTTCGATGGAGACGTCTGTCGGTTCAACTCCTTCCGATACGATGACCGTGAGTTCCGTTCCCGGATCGACTGCCGTACCCGCCGTTGGAAGTTGACGGATGATTTGACCTTTAGGAACACTTGTCGAAAATTCATCCCGTCTCACGATTTTCAACTTATTCTGTTCGGCGTAAGTCGATGCCTCGTCGAACGTATATCCCGCGAGATTCGACAGTTCGACTTTGTTGCTTCCTGTAGACACGACGAGAGTCACCGTCACTTCAGAAGGAACGACTTCCTCGCCTGGGTCGAGCGATTGCGAAATCACATCTCCGCTGTCGACCGTTTCTGAAGCTTCTGTTTTGATTTCAAGGTCACTGAACGCCAAATCTTTTAGCATGCGTTCGGCTGCTGTTTGGGACAGTCCCTCCACATTCGGCATTTCGACGGTTTCTTTCCCGGCCGAAACGACGATGGTCACCGTCGTGCCTCGTTTTGGTTTACGCCCTTCTTGTGGGTTTTGCGAAATGACCTCGCCTTCTTCGACGTCATCGCTCGCCCGCTCCGTCACTTCGACGACGAAACCGGCATTCTCCAGTTCAGACGTGGCATCCCCGATACTCATTCCGACGACATCCGGAACGACGGCTCGTGACATTTCATCGGCGACCACGTATGCTGCAATGCTCCCCCCAATTAGGAGCAACACGAGTAAAATCCAAATCCACCATTTGCGTTTCTTCTTTTTGACCGGAGTCACCGCTTCAGGTTCTTGCTCGCTAGACGGTGTGACCGGGGTCTGAACCGGGGTCTCTGGTTTTTCTTCAGGCATGACCGGAGTCATGACGAGCGTCTGATCGAATTCATCCTGACTGGCCGAAACACGTCTCGGCTCATTGGCGCGTTCACGGCTTAATGACGTCATGCAGTCTTTTTTAAAGGCTGCGACCGAAACATGACGGGCACCTGGTGACTTCGACAATGCTTGCATGACACAGTTTTCGAGTGCCTGTGGGATATTCGGATTTAAGTCCATCGGTCGAATCGGGTCGTCTTGCAAATGTTGAAGGGCGACGGCGACGGGTGTCTCGCCAATGAACGGGACACGACCTGTCAACAATTCGTACAGTACGGCACCGAGCGAATAAATATCTGACTTTTCATCAGCAAATTTCCCGCGCGCTTGCTCAGGTGAGAAATAATGGACCGAGCCGAGTACGGACATCGTATGCGTCAACGTCGCATTCGACATCGCCACGGCAATCCCAAAATCAGTCACCTTCACGTTACCGTGCTGATCGATCATCATGTTCTGCGGCTTGATATCACGGTGAATGATTCGATTCGCATGGGCATGGTCAATCGCATCACAAATCTGTCCCATGATGCGTAGCGCTTCATCGACAGATATGTATTCTTCTTGCAAGTATTGTTTTAACGTCACCCCATCGACGTGCTCCATGACGATATAGTACAAATCTTCTTCATCGCCGACGTCATAGATCGCCACGATGTTTGGATGGTTCAGACTCGTAGCCGCATGGGCTTCTCGCTCGAACCGACGTATAAATTGTTCGTTATGTGAGAATTCAGATCGCAACACCTTGATGGCGACGGTTCGGTTTAAGATCTCGTCATGAGCCCGGTAGACATTTGCCATGCCTCCGCTGCCGATTTGTTGTTCGATCCGATAACGATCGTTGATTCGTTCTCCGCTTCGCATCGGATTCATCCTCTCTTTCTATCTGTGAATTGAACGAGGGCGACCGTGATATTGTCGCTTCCTCCCAATTGATTGGCTTCCGCAATGAGTTGCTCCGCTTTTTGTTCGGCGGATACCGTTTGTTGTAACACGTGTTGAATCGCCACATCGGTCATGTGTGTCGTCAATCCATCCGTACAAATTAAAATCACATCAAACTCAGGGTCAGCGAGCACTTGCACGTCCGGTTCGACTTGTTCGCTTGAACCGATTGCCCGGGTGATGACATTTCGTTTCGGATGAACCCGCATCTCTTCTTCCGTCAATTCACCGAGTTGTTTGAGCACATTGACGTAAGAATGGTCCTCCGTAAGACGTCTTAACTCATTCGCTTGGAGCGCATAGACGCGACTATCTCCGATATGGACGATGACCACCGACTCTTCATTCCAACAAACAGCTGCCACAGTCGTTCCCATCATGACAAGATTGGACTGCTTCGCAAATTGCAACACTTGATCGTTCGCCAAATCGATGTGGTGGCGGAACCATCGTTCGATTTCGACAGGGGTTGCCGGGAGAGACGGAAATGCCCGTCTAAACTCTTCAATCACGATTTGACTCGCGACCTCTCCCGCTGCATGCCCACCCATTCCGTCTGCAACCAGGGCAATCCCGGTTATGGCATCACCTAAGATTAAAACTGCATCTTCATTTTGTGTGCGTACTTGTCCACGATCTGTTCGAAATGCTAATTCCATCTTTCTGATTACCTCGTTTCCTGTTCGCGCTCCTTCGCTCGAAGCTGTCCACAAGCGGCATCGATGTCCGACCCTTGCTCGCGACGGATTGTCACGTTCACATTGCGGTCTTTGAGCACTTTTTCGAAGGCAAAGATTTGAGCTCGCGGTGTCCGTACATAGTCACGTTCGAGTACATGGTTGACGGGAATCAAGTTGACGTGACATTTGATTCCTTTTAACAGGTCTGCCAAGAGATGGGCATATTCTTCCGTATCGTTGACACCACCAAAGAGTCCATATTCAAACGTGATGCGACGTCCGCTCTTCTCCGTGTAATAACGGACCGCATCCATCAACTTGTCCAAGTCAAAGGCACGGTTGATTGGCATGAGCTTAGTACGCAATTCAGTCGTCGGTGCGTGAAGTGAAATGGCGAAGTTGATTCGCATGCCTTCATCGGCAAACTTGTAAATCTTCGGAACGATCCCACTCGTCGATACCGTGATGTGTCGTGCTCCGATGTTGAGTCCATTGTCATGGTTGACAGTACGTAAGAAACGCATTAACTCATCGTAATTATCGAACGGTTCGCCGATTCCCATGACGACGATGGAGTCAACGCGCTCTCCGGTCGCGTCTAATGCGCGTTGTACATCGAGCACTTGGGCTGTGATTTCCCCGGCTTCTAAGTTTCGTTTCAAGCCCCCGAGTGTCGAGGCACAGAACGTACATCCAATCCGGCAACCGACTTGTGTCGTGACACAAATCGAGTTTCCGTATTCGTGACGCATGAGTACCGTTTCAATTGAATACCCGTCCTGAAGTTCAAACAAGAACTTGATCGTGCCGTCCTGGGATTCCTGCTTGACCAATTCTTTTAACGTCGTCAATTGGAACGATGCCTCTAATTTGTCGCGAAGCGCTTTCGGAACGTTGGTCATATCATCAAAAGTCGTGACCCGTTTGACGTACATCCAATCATATAATTGTTTCGCACGGAATGCCTTTTCTCCTGCCTCGATCACCCATGCCTCAAGTTCGGGGAACGTCAGCGAATAAAGTGACGGTTTTGCGCCTACGAGTGGATTCTTTTCTACTGCTTTTGGATTCATGTTTTATACCTCTTTCTTAAATGCGGCGATATAGAAGCCGTCGGTCCCGAATGTCGTCGGTAATAATTTTAGTTCAGCACGGTCCGATTCCATCATCGGACGAACAGATTGTGGGAGACGTCCTTTTAGCGTTTCGTCCCACACCAACCCTTTCGACAAAATGTAGTCAGCCTGCGTCTCGTTTTCAGACGGGTCGATTGTACATGTCGAGTAAACTAGCGTACCACCTGGTTTGAGCAGTGGCAATACGGCATCAATGATTTGTCTTTGTATCTTTGGTAAGTTTTCGAGTTGAGCTTTGTCCTTCGTCCATTTAATATCCGGCTTTCGACGAATGACGCCAAGGCCCGAACAAGGGACATCTAAAAGAATCCGGTCAAAGCTCTCTTCTTCAAACCGTTCACCTGCTAAACGAGCATCAAGGGCAAGTGCGGTCACTCCATTGATGTGTAGACGTTTCGCTTGTTGGTCAATCAATTTTGCTTTGTGCGGATGAAGGTCAAGCGCGGTGAGCGACCCACCTTGCATTCGCTCTGCCGTATGCATCGCCTTACCGCCTGGTGCGGCACATGCGTCTAGGATGACGTCGTCTTTCGAAACGCCGAGTGCATCCGCGACAATCATGGAGCTCTCATCTTGAATCGATAGGAGACCTTCCTCGATAAATGGGGTCGCATGGACATTCCCAGACTCAACGACTAGTCCATCTGCCGACAGTTCCGAACGTGACGTCATGACGCCAGCATCAGCCAAGCGGTTCATCATCTCATCCACTGAAATGCGCTTTCGGTTGACTCGAATCGTGACAGGGGCAGGTTCATTGTTCAATCGGCAAATCGCTTCTGCCGTCTCCACGCCATATAACTCAATCCAGTCTGATACGAGCCATTCCGGATGACTGTGCTCGATGGCGATTCGTTCCGCATCGGTCAAACTACTAAAGTCCGGAAACCCTTCCCGAAGCACATTGCGTAACACCCCGTTTACGAATTTGCTCGTTCCGAGATGATGCCCTCGTTTCTTCGCGATTTCGACCGCCTCGTGTAGGACGGCCCGATCGGGTACTTTATCAAGATAGAAGAGTTGGTAAACGCTCATCCGAAGAAGCGGGAGGACAAACTTGTCGAGCTTCTTCGGCGAACGGATCCGATCTTTCAAAATATAATCGAGTGTTCCTTTACGACTAAGCGTCCCATATACGAGTTCGGTATAAAGGCCGACATCTTTTGGGGCAACTTTTTTTTGTTTCAATGTATCATTGACGGCAATCGTCGAATATGCGCCACCTTGTTCAATTTTCATCAGCGTATCAAGCGCTGCTTCACGTACGTTCATGTGTTCCTCCTAATCGGTCGCCAATCCGTAGCTTTTGTCCGGCGCCACGCATGAAGGTTGCACCATCCATCCGTTTCTTACCTGCGGGTTGCAAATCGGTCACTTTGATGGCGACGTCGTTCCCTGTCGCCACGACAAATCCGTCTTCCTCCAGACGAACGACTTCTCCCGGCTGTCCCGTACCTGTCGTTTTCTCTCCCATGAACAATTTCACACGTTCACCGTCAAGCGTTGAATAGGCCGTCGGGAATGGATTCATTCCTCGAATATGGTTGTAGATGGACTCGCCGTTCATTGTCCAATCGATCTGTTCACGCTCACGGCTGATGTTCGGGGCGAACGTCACGTCACGCTCGTCTTGAGGCACCGCCTCAATCCACCCTTCTAAGAAGGCGGGAAGCGTTCGGATGAGAAGATCGCTTCCTGCTACAGCCAGTTTATCAAATAAAGACCCGACCGTATCCGTTTCTTCGATTGGCACGATGGTATTGGCAATCATGTCACCTGCATCTAATTTGTCGACCATGTACATGATCGTCACGCCTGTCTCCAACTCCCCATCAAGGATGGCTTGATGAATCGGGGCACCTCCACGATATTTCGGAAGGAGCGACGCATGTACGTTGATGGCTCCGTGAGGTGGGGCTTCTAGTAAGGCGGTCGGCACGATTTGTCCGTACGCCGCCGTCACAATCAAATCAGGCTTCAGCTCTAAAATGTCTGCGTAGTCTGTTCGCACTTTTTCAGGCTGCAACACGGGAATACCGTGACGAAGCGCACACTCTTTTACTGGAGTCGGCTTAAGTTCACGTTTTCGCCCGACCGGTTTATCCGGTTGCGAGACGACACCTACGACATTGTATCCTTCTTCAAGCAGTCGCTCAAGTACCGATACGGCGAACGTCGGCGTCCCCATGAAGACGATGCGTTTGTCTTTTCCAGGGTTCGGGACGGCGAGCTTGTCTGTGAACAAGACGCCATCCAAATGATCCATCTCATGTTGAATCGCACGAGCGAAAAAGCCGCTCGCTTGAATCGTATGCGTCCGCCCTTTCAAATCTTGATTCTTGACGACGATCGACTCGTGTCGTTCCACGAATCCGAATTCGCCTGGGATACTCAAACATCCCTCTAGCCCAACTTCTCGACCAGATGTTTCAATGATTTCCGGGTTGATCAAGACGAGCGGTCCCGTCTCATCATCGGTATGAACGACCGCGAGCCGCTGGTTCAAATTGACTTGCGGTGCCGCGACACCAACTCCGTCATACTCATACATCGTATCAAACAATCGGTCGACAGTCTGACGCAATTTTTTATCAAACTTCGTCACCGGTTCGCACGTTACGCGCAAAATGTCATTTGGTACTTCTACTACTTTATACATGTCTCTCCACCTCACATGAATACGTATGGGTTCACATCGATACTCATTTGATATTCTTTCTTGCTGATTGCTTTGGCTCTCGCTTGCTGTAATCGTGCCAGCTCGGCGTAAAGCGTATCGGGTTGTTTCGTTTTAATGAATACTTGATAGCGATAGGCGTTCTTCAACTTCGATAACGGCGCGGGCATCGGTCCATTCAGGCGGCTGTTCTCCACGTGCGCTTGTAAAAAGTCTGATGCGAACAATTCTGCCTCTGCCTTGGCGACAAGAGGATTTTCCGCCGAAAACGTGACGAGCGTTAAAAACCAGTAAGGCGGATGGTTCCCGACTTGTCTGAGTCCCATCTCTTTGGCGAAAAATGTCTCATAATCATGTTCACTCGCAGTCTCGATCACATAATGGTCCGGGTTATACGTTTGGACGAACGCCTCACCCGGAAGTTTTCCGCGCCCGGCTCTTCCTGCCACTTGGGTGACGAGTTGGAAGGTCCGTTCGGTCGCCCGAAAATCAGGCATCCCGAGTGTCGCATCCGCCGCGAGTACCCCAACGAGTGTGACATTTGGGAAATCGAGCCCCTTGGCAATCATCTGCGTGCCAAGTAAGATGTCGGCCTCCCCTTCTTCGAAACGACGCAACAACTGCTCATGTGATCCTTTTCGAGACGTCGTATCCTGGTCCATTCGGATGATGCGTGCTTCTGGAATCCGGTTCAACAGTTCCGTTTCGATTTTTTGCGTGCCCGACCCGAACTGTTTGATTTTCTTACTGTTGCAGGATGGACATGTAGACGGCATGCCGACCTCGTAACCGCAGTAGTGACACTTCAATCGGTCTCCATACTGATGATATGTCAAATTAACGGCACAATGGGGACATGTCATGCCTTCACCACAGTCCCGGCACATGACGAACGTCGTGAATCCACGACGGTTCAATAAAATGACGCACTGCTCTTTTTTTTCGATCCGGTCGAGAATGCCTTGGAACAATTCTTCCGAGAACATCGTCGTATTGCCTTTCGCCAATTCACGGCGCATATCGATAATGTGGACCGGTGGCATCTCTCCACCGTACCGTTCTTTCAAGTGTAAGTAGCGATACACACCCTTTTGCGCTCGGGCGTAGGACTCGAGGGAGGGTGTCGCACTCCCCAACACGACAGGACAACCGTGATAACGAGCCCGCCAGATGGCAACATCGCGCGCATGATAGCGCGGGTTCTCTTCTTGCTTGTACGTCGTCTCGTGCTCTTCATCTAAGATGATCAGACCGAGTCGGTCGAGCGGGGCAAAGATGGCAGAACGGGCACCAACGACGACGTCGACTTCATTTCGTTTAATCTTACGCCACTCGTCGTACTTCTCACCTTTAGACAGAGCACTGTGCAACACGGCGACCCGATCGCCGAAACGACGCTTGAAGCGTTTGACCATCATCGGGGTCAAACTGATTTCAGGAACGAGTAAGATGGCCTGCTTGCCTTCATCGATGACTTGTCCGATTGATTCCAAATAGACTTCGGTCTTCCCACTCCCCGTCACGCCGTGGACGAGTAACGTCTCACCCGCTTCAGCCTCCTGTATGGCCAAGACGGCACTTGCCTGACTGTCATTCAATTGAACCGATTCCTCGACTTGCTCGATTGTCGCGTACGGGTCACGGTTCAACTCGACCTCGGTCAATCGAACCGCTCCGAGGTCGGCAAGTTTTTGCAGTTGTGGACGAGTCAGACCAATTTGACGTAGTGCCGACCAATACATGCGTGGGGTCTCCTTTAGTAAATTGACCGCTTCGAGTTGCTTTTTCGCACGTTTCGAGACGACTGTCGCATCGAGGAGCTCGACGACGACGTCGGTCTTAACGGTCTTCTTTTCTTTTAAGACGGGCGCTAAGATCAGCTCCCCTTTTTTAGCGAGTCCAAGAATGACCGATTGGACTTCTTTTGGATACTCCGATAAATGCGTTCCGAGGCGGACCCCATCAGGCACATGCCCTTCTTTAATTTCTTTGTCATAACTCACCTTGAGCGCGGCCGGAAGCATCGCGAGCAGGGCGGATGAACGAAAGCAAAGTGTCGTCTCTTTCACATGAATAGATAAAGCGAGCAGTTCATCGGTGAGTGAAGATTCCTCGTCTAACAGCGCTTCTAACGGTTTTAATCCATCTCTCGTCCCATCTGACGTACCGACGACGATCCCGAGCAGACGACGGGACCCGAATGGGACAGAGACGCGCATGCCCGGTTCAATCAAAGCCTCAAATTGTTCAGGTACTTCGTAATCAAACGGACGATCAATCGTGATTACCGGTGCATCGACATGTACATGTGCAATCATCGGACCGCTTCCTTAAAGTGTGTGAGCAACTCGAACGCTAACTGTTTCTTCGACTGTTTCGGAAGTCGATGTGTCGTCCCATCTGCATGAAACAAGACGACTTCATTGTCGTCCGCCCCGAATCCGACGTCACTGCCAGACACATCGTTCGCCACGAGGTAATCGACATTCTTCCGCTTCAGCTTAGCTGCCGCATGCTCCTCGAGTCGTTCCGTCTCAGCAGCAAATCCGACCAACACTTGATGGGTCTTCTTCTCACCGAGTGATTTTAAAATGTCTGTCGTTTCTTCAAGTTCGATCGTGAGTGGACCGTGAACTTTTTTATGTTTTTCCGAATGCACCGTTTTCGGACGATAATCCGCAACTGCCGCCGATTTCACGACAAGGTCTGAAGCCTCAAAGCGGCTCGTCACTTCGCGCAGCATCTCCTCACTTGACTTGACGGGAACCGCTGTCACGCCTTCCGGGACAGGAACTTGAAGCGGCCCGTGGACGAGCGTGACACGGGCACCCATGTCCCGAGCCACCTCAGCGAGTGCGACGCCCATTTTCCCTGACGAATCATTGGATAAGTAACGGACGGGATCGATGCGTTCGACAGTCGGGCCAGCCGTGATCAAGACATCTTTTCCAAGATATAGTTTCGGGACGAATTGGCTCTCGATAATGCGAACTAAGTCTTCCGGTTCAGGCAGACGTCCCCCACCAATCCATCCGCAAGCCAAGTTGCCGACACCGGGTTCAATCAACTGATAGCCGTATGATTTTAGCGTCTCGATATTCCGCTGTGTGGCAGGATGTTCGAGCATGTTCACGTTCATCGCCGGTGAGATGATGACCGGGCACTTCGCAGCCAAAATAGACGTCGTCATGAAGTCATCCGCAATCCCGTTCGCCAATTTTGCGATCGTATTTGCCGTCGCCGGGGCCACGACAATCAAATCGCTCGAGTCGACGACATCGATATGTGCAATCTTTGTCGGGTCGTGCTCTTCGAACACGTCCGTATAGACCGGGTTGCGACTGAGCGCCTGGAAGGTCGTCTGACCCACGAATTGTTCTGCCGACTTCGTCATCGCGACGCGAACATTCGCTCCGGCTTGAACCAATTTCGATGTGAGCGCACACGCCTTGTAGGCGGCGATGCCACCACTCACACATAACAAAATAGTACGATCCTTCACCATTCCCAAACTCCCCCTTATAGACAATGAGACCCAAGTCGCAAACGACTTGGGTCACACTTCATCCGTTGTTTTTTTCGTTCACGATGATTGTCGTATCACCCGAAAATAGTTCTTCTAACGCTTGACCGACCGGCTTATATGATTTTGGCTCGGCGACTTTCGGTGCTTTTCCATCTTGAATCTGACGCGCCCGTTTTGCAGCGACCGTAACGATCGTGTATTTTGACGGGATAGTACGTTGTAAGGCATCAATCGAAGGGTATAACATTAAATGACCTCCATCATGGCTTTTTTATAGAGTGACGCAACACGTTCACGTTTACAATGCTCAGCTGTCACAATCGCTTTAATTCGATCGATGGCTTTGTCGACCTCGTCGTTCGTGACGACATAGTCGTAGGCGTCCATCAACTCGATTTCTTCACGCGCGACGAGCAGGCGTTGCTTAATGACTTCTTCTGACTCCGTGCCTCGTCCGATGAGACGATTGCGAAGTTCTTGAAGGCTTGGTGGTGCCAAGAATAAAAAGACGGCTTCTGGGAGAAGTTCCTTCACTTGGAATGCCCCTTGCACCTCAATTTCAAGAATGACATCTTGGCCGCTTTCGAGCGTTTCACGCACCCACTCTACAGGCGTCCCGTAATAGTTACCGACAAATTCGGCATGTTCAAGCAGTTCTTTTTGTTCAATCATCCGTTCGAACTCTTCTCTCGATTTGAAGAAGTAATGCACTCCTTCAACTTCCCCTTCACGTGGTTTTCGGGTCGTCGCCGACACCGAATATTGAAGGTTGTTGTCCTCTTCCTCTCGAAGAGCACGGCAAACGGTCCCTTTTCCGACACCGCTCGGTCCAGACAAAACGATTAATAATCCTCGTTCTTTAAAATTCACTGCAAGCCCTCCATCTTCTAACATCACATTTAATTATAATAGCAGTCAATCAATTGTCCCGGCAAGAAGAAGTTCGGATTTCCTACTCCATCGTACCATATTTTCTGTTTTTCTGATAACGTAGAGACAGAAAATGAACAAAGGTGATGAGATCATTGGCTTATGATGGATTAATGACATATCGTGTCGTACAAGAATTACAATCGCTCGTCGGAGGGCGAATCAATAAGGTACATCAACCGTATTCGCTCGATTTGATGCTTCAAATTCGCTCGAATCGTCAGAACGCGCAACTCTTGATATCAGCAAATGCGATGTATGCCCGTCTTCAGTTGACGGATACACCGATTAAAAACCCGCAAGAACCGCCGATGTTTTGCATGATGCTCCGCAAACATGTGGAAGGTGGATTCATCACGGCGGTCGAACAAATCGGACGAGACCGTGTCATCGTCATTTCGGTCCGCTCTCGTAACGAGCTCGGCGATGAAGAATCGAAGAAAGTATACATCGAATTGATGGGGCGCCACTCGAACGTCGTCTTGACGACGGAAGAAGGCAAAATATTAGATGCCATCAAGCATCTCCCGCCTTCCCAAAACACGTATCGGACCATCATGCCGGGTAGTGATTATCTCCTTCCGCCGGAACAACACAAGTTCGACCCATTGACGGAGATGACAGAAGGATTGAAACGAATCGATTGGAACGCCGGCAAGCTCGACAAACAGATTGTCGCCACGTTCGCCGGCGTCAGTCCGCAAATTGCACAGGAAGTCGTTCTTCTCGCAAAAACGCCGAATCGCGACTCCTTACAACAAGCGTTTGAGAACGTTCTTCGTCAACTCGATGGACCCTACGTTTTCCAACAACTTGCGAACGGTAAAGAACGGTTCGCTCCGATTGCGTTGACAGCCGGGGACATCGAATCCGAGGAAACGTATGAATCGAGTAAAGAAGTGCTCGACCGTTTCTACTATGAAAAAGCGAACCGTGACCGTGTGAGACAACAAGCACACGATGTGGAACGGCTCTTGAAATCAGAACTCGAAAAGAATCAATTAAAACGCCGCCGCCTTTTGGATGATTTAAAAGCGACGGAACGGGCAGATGAGTTACAAAAATACGGCGAGTTGTTGACGACGTATTTATTCCAACTCGAGAAAGGGATGCGCGTCGCCGAAGTCGTCGATTATTATGACGAGAACGGTGCAATCCTCTCCATTCCACTCGACCCACTCAAAACACCGAATGAGAATGCGCAGCAATATTATAAGAAATACAACAAACTAAAAGTAGCCAAAGTCGAAGTGAAGAAACAGATGGAGTTGAACGATGCAGAAATCGAGTATTTAGAGACGCTCATCGCCCAACTCGACGTCGCGTCCCCGTCCGATCTTCTTGAGATTCGCGAAGAACTCGCAGAAGAAGGCTACATCCGTCAAAAACGTCAAAAGAAAAAAGCGAATCCGAAAATTTCGCTTGAAGCGTATACGTCCTCGACTGGAACGGAGTTCTTTGTCGGGAAGAACAATACGCAAAACGACCATCTGACGTTCAAATTCGCACGCCGTGACGAGATTTGGCTTCATGTCAAAGACATCCCAGGGTCTCACGTGATCATTCGTTCGACCGAACCGGATGAAACGACATTACTCGAAGCCGCATCAGTCGCCGCCTACTTCTCGAAAGCACGTGCGTCGAGCGGCGTCCCCGTCGATTACACGCGCGCCCGCTTCGTGAAAAAACCGAGCGGTGCGAAACCCGGGTTCGTCATCTACACGGATCAACAGACCGTCTACGTGACACCGGATGAGCAATTGATGAAGTCATTGAAACAATCGTGAACATGAAGACCCGCCATCGTGATGGCGGGTCCAGACTATAGACAAAGTATAGGTCTAATGTCTTTTATATGCCCAACCCGGACACGGCTCGCTTTCCTAGGGGCAAGCAGGGAGCCGCATCGCGACTGCGTCACTGCTGGGTCTCCCTTTGCTTGCTATTCCCTCAGGAGTCTCGCCTGCCCGTTCTTGGTCACCTTTTGTCCTTCATCCCATATAATGGTGTGAGAAGAACACACAGGGGCGGATCTGATGATCAACAAGTCGACACGATCCATCCTTCACGGTCTGACGAACGGAACGGATGTTGAACGGCGGTCCGAGGCGGATGATTGACGGGCGGGCTCGGCGTTTACCTTCCCTTCCCCCTGATACATCGATTTGAAGTAAGTATCGAGCTTTTTCTTCGGCCGTCGTGGTCTTGGAAAAAGACAAACGACCGCCAGATGACGATCGTTTGCGTTGCTCGCCCGACGGCGCCCCGACTCCTACAGGAAGCGTGGGCGCCGGAAGGACGAGTTCGAACATGTTATTTGTCAACAAGCTAGACCCGTCATCATCATGGCGGGTCTTCTACGTGTAGAGGGTTCACGTTTTCGGATCATGCTTGAACGCCTCGAGCTGTTCATGATAGTCGAGCAAATGCCCGTGTAAAATTTCTGAAACGGATAAATCTTCATGTGGAAGTTTGAAGAGTGAATAGGGCTTGTCACATGTATAGAGAATGTCGTGATGGTGTGCCAGTAAGTATAAGAACTCAGACTCAAACGCCTGTCGCTCTTCCTCACTCATCAAAAGGAAGGCTTCTCGATGCTCGGCGAGACTCTCTAGCAACAAGACCAGCTTGTCTTCAAGGTGAATCAACAATCGGTACTGTTTGATTGTCATATGCTTCAATTTGACGTTCGTCACTTTCATATCCTCTTGGAGCATCATATGAAGCTCCTGATGGCCAAGGATGCGGGCTCGCGTCTCGAGCAGTTCTGCCGGGGAACCGACGAGCTCTCGCCAATGATGGAACAGATAAGAAGAAGTCTTACGTACCTCGTTCAACAATCGGTCCTCATAACGGGGTGGCATGAATGCGTAATTGACACCGAGTGAAACGAACACACCGACCGCCGTCAATAACGAACGGGTCCACGCATAATGAAAGAAATCCGAAGTGGGACTTTCGAGCATCATGACGATGGCAAACGCTGCATACGTCGACATATGGGTCTTATCGAACGTCGTGTTGAGTGTGAGCGAGACGATGACGGCTAATCCAATCGAGAGCGGATTGACACCGAACAAATAGACGATGAAAAGCCCGCACATAAGACCGACGACCGTTCCGAAAATACGACTGAACACGATTTTAGATGACCGCTTGACGGTCGGTTGCATCGCCACGACTGCTGCGATGGCCCCCATCCCTGAATAGATCCCGAAGATGTACCACGAGATGGCGACGGTGATGGCGACGGCGATTCCGGTTTTTAACGTACGTAACCCCACTTTCGGGATGTATCGTTTTCCATTCATTTCAGTTCGACCTTCCCTGTCTCAGAAATCAGTTCCACCACCGGTCGATTCGACGTCGACAATTGATACACACCGGGTTCGACTTCTTCGTAACGGTCGCTACTCGAGACTTTTCCAGTCGTCGTCACGTTCACTTGTCCTGTCGCATGTTTCGGCGCGTAACTGAGTGTCCCGGCTTCCGTCTGGATGGTCATCGCTTGATTGACGACGACATCGCTGACGGTCGCATGACGATAGGACCGAATGTCACCGGTCACAAGTCGTGCCGATTCGATGGTCGTATCGCTTTTCGATTCAATCCGCAGTCGATCACTATCAATCTGTTTCAAATTGACGGCATTCACATCCATGACAATCGTCTTCGCATTCAATCC
The DNA here is from genome assembly GCF_018255795.1 of Exiguobacterium sp. PFWT01. Taxonomy (GTDB): domain Bacteria; phylum Bacillota; class Bacilli; order Exiguobacteriales; family Exiguobacteriaceae; genus Exiguobacterium. The sequence goes on from NZ_CP073755.1 coordinate 1,768,105, forward strand.
TTGTCCTGTCACTTGCTCCGCTCCTAGATGAACCGATGTCATCGAGCTCGGCAAAGCGACTTTAATCTTATAGCGCGACGGTTCATCGCTCGCTCGACTTCCGAAATAGCTGAACCAGCCATATCGCTCGACGACGTAGATCGTGTCCCCGACTGATTTGACTTTGATGCGGCGTTCTTTCGAATTGGTCTGTATCACTTCAATCTGTACCTTTTCATTTGGACTACGAACAAATTCCACGTTCCCATGGTCTGTTTCGAGTCGTAATTTCTTCATTTGATATCGGTCTTCATACTGGTCTCCTAGCGCTAATAGATGACTGAATACAAATAAATTCACAAAAAAGAGCGCTGGGATGATGGTCAAGACGAGACCGAAGGCGATTTTACGATGTTTTGGAATTGCACGAAGTCGTGCGTTCCATGTCTTCTCTTTGCTTCTTGAATACGCCATATGCCTCTCCTTTTCGAATCACTTCCGTTATTTTACCATGAAGTATGACATATGCCGAATCGAAAAAGAATCCGCCCGAAGGTGGATTCTTAAGAGGTGACGAGGTCGCTCCAGGCACGAGGGTCTTCTTGCCAGTCACGAAGCGAATCGAGCTCCGAACGGTTGAGGACGCCCGTATTTTCGGCCACTTCAATTAATTCTGAGAACGTCGTCAACGACGTCGCCGACAGATTTGCATCGGCTAGATTCTTCTGAAGAACCGGTAATCCGTATGAGAAGATGGCTTGAATTCTAGTGACTTCACCGCCCGCCTCACGTATCGCTTGGGCAGCATCGATACTCGACATCCCTGTCGACAATAAATCCTCGATGACGAGCACTCGAGCGCCTGCCTCGAGTCTTCCTTCAATTTGATTGCCTTTCCCATGCCCTTTTGCACTCGACCGGACATAAATGAACGGGAGACCGAGTCGGTCAGCGAGCAACGCCCCGTGAGGGATACCTGCCGTGGCCGTCCCTGCAATCACATCGACTTCAGTCGGATTCACTGACTTCACCAATCCATCGACGATGACTTGACGCACATTCGGAAAACTGAGTGTGAGTCGATTGTCGCAGTAGATTGGACTCTTTAATCCGCTCGACCATGTATACGGCTCAGTCGGTGATAGTGTGACGGCTTCAATCTGTAAAAGTGCCTCAGCGATTTGTTTCATTCATTTGTCCCCATTCCTTCATAAATTGGTCGTACATGGCCATCGGATCAGTCGCACGTGTAATCGGTCGACCGACGACGATTGAGTGAACACCCGCCAGTCTCGCTTCATGAGGCGTCGCGATACGGACTTGATCATCCTCGGTTGCACCGAGTCGGATGCCCGGCGTGACCGTCATGAACGTGTCCCCGAGTTTCTGATGAATCGCTTTCGCTTCCTGGACGGATGCGACCACTCCATCAAGTCCCGCCTGTTTCGCAAGTGTCGCTTGTCTGAGCACGGCTTGATCGAGTCGTCCGGCAATCCCGAGCTCTGTCTGCATCATGCGCTCATCTGTCGACGTCAACTGTGTGACCCCAATCAATCGAGTCGTATCATTCTCTTGGCGTAACCCGTCTAACGCATAGCGCATCATCTTTTCGCCACCTAATGTGTGGACATTCGTCACAGCCACCCCGAGTTTTCCGATTTGTCGCATCGTACGGCGTGCCGTCTCCGGGATATCGTGTACTTTCACATCGAGAAAGACCGGATACCCCTCGTCGACCAATTCTTCGACAAAGCGTGCGCCTTCCCGATAAAAGAGTTCCATCCCGACTTTAACAGCCGGTCGGTTTGAAAATCGTTTCAACAAATGAAACGCTTCGTCCCGCGTTTCCACGTCAAGGGCGAGATACAAGTTGCGCATAGGCCTTCCCCCTCACATCCAAAATATGTTCGATTCCGAGTGAATCGAGTCGTGCCGGTAACGCTTCGATGATTTCCTGACAGACGTATGGATTTTCAAAGTTCGCCGTCCCAACAGCAACGGCAGACGCCCCGGCGTAAATGAACTCAAGCACATCGTCGACCGTGCGAACCCCGCCCATGGCGATAATCGGTATGTTGACCGCTTGCGCGACTTCATATACCATCCGGACCGCCACCGGTTTGATGGCCGGACCGGATAACCCACCGATTCGGTTCGCTAAAATCGGTCGCCCAGTCTCAATATCGATTCGCATCCCAACGAGTGTGTTGATCATCGTCAATCCGTCCGCGCCGGCCGCCTCGACAGCTCGCGCCATGTCCGTAATCGACGTGACATTCGGAGACAGTTTTACATAGACCGGCTTACTCGAAGCCGCTTTGACGAGTCTCGTGAGTTCTGCGGCCATCACCGGGTCCGTCCCGAACTGCATGCCCCCACATTTCACGTTTGGGCATGAGATGTTCAATTCGATGGCTTTAATCGTCGGGTCGGCGCTGATTCGACGGGCGACTTCCACGTATTCATCTGGCGTCGAACCGGCAACGTTGGCGATGATCTCCGTGTCGAACGTTGAGAGGAATGGTAATTTTTCTTCGATGATCGCATCGACACCTGGATTTTGAAGTCCGATCGCGTTGAGCATGCCCTGTGCCGTCTCGGCGACACGTGGGGTCGGATTTCCGAATCTCGTTTCCTCCGTCGCTGCTTTGATCATGATACCTCCTAAGATGGAGAGGTCATACAGTTTCGCGAATTCCTCTCCAAATCCGAAACATCCGGAAGCCGGAATAATTGGGTTTTTTAAACGAAGACCTGGTAACTCGACATTCAATCTCATAACAGCACCTCTTCCGCATTGAATACCGGACCGTCACTACAGACTTTCACATAGCCGTCCGGCGCTTGACAGACACAGGCAAAACAAGCACCGATGCCACAACCCATCCGATTCTCGATTGAGAGATATCGTTCAGGAATGGGTGAAGCGGCGACTGCTTTTAACATCGCTTCTGGACCACAACTGAACAACACATCGGCTTGGATGCGTGCAAGGGGGCCAGTGACGAAGCCAAGCTCTCCGTGAGTACCGTCTACTGTCGTGATGATCGTCTCACCCAGTTCACGAAAGGCTTCTTCATAAAAGACGCTTTCTTTTGAATCAAACCCGAGAATCGCAATCGTTTCAATCCCCATCTCATGTAGTCGACGTCTGACGTAGTAAAGCGGTGGGACCCCAATCCCACCTCCGACCAGGACGACTCGCTTTCCATGTTGCGCCAGTGGAAAACCGTTCCCGAGCGGACCAAGGACGTCTAGCGTGTCCCCCACTCGTTTCCCTGCCAGCTCAGTTGTCCCTTCCCCAATCACTTTGTATAAGAAGGTGATTTCGTCCCCCTCGACGTTCGCCACCGATAACGGCCGACGTAACAGACCGGACGTCTTGATGTGAAAGAACGTCCCAGGGACGACCTCCACCCCAGGGCAACGTACTTTCATTTCCATCGTCGCTTTGGCGATTTGCCGGTTGCTCACAATCGTCACGTCATGTCTCATACCATCACCCCGAACGTTGTGAATGCCGGGATGCTGACCGTTTGGAACGATAGGCTTTCAATGACTTGTAACAAGGCTTCGACTGTATCGAGCGAGGTCAGGCAAAGCGTACCCTGTTCGGCGGCCGTTCTTCGAATCAAGAACCCGTCTTTCGTGACGAGTGCGTCGCGGCTCGTCGTATTGATGATCAAGTCGACGTCTCCACGCTCGATCACACTGAGCATCGTCTCACCGTCTTCTTGAATTTTCCCGACTCGACGAACACGCATCTGTTCCACTTCAAGACTATCAGCCGTCCCACTCGTTGCCATGAGGCGGAAACCGAGGCGGTCGAAACGTTTCGCCAAGGCGATGGCCTCGTCCTTGTCATGGTCGGCAATCGTCATGAGCACGTTCCCTTTCAAGGCGATGTTCATCCCTGCTGCAACGAGCCCTTTATAGAGCGCTTTTTCGAGCGTCCGGTCTGTCGCCATGACCTCCCCTGTCGACTTCATCTCAGGTCCGAGCGATGGGTCTACCTCTTTCAATTTCGCGAACGAGAAGACCGGTACTTTGACCGAAATACTGTCCGACTCAGGATGAATGCCTGTCCCAAGACCTAGTTCTTTCAAACTCGTCCCAAGAATCGTTTGTGTTGCAATCCGTGCGACCGGTAACCCCGTCACTTTCGAGATGAATGGGACCGTCCGACTCGCACGTGGGTTTACCTCGATCACATATAGGTCATCCGCATAGACAAACTGGATGTTGAGAAGGCCTTTGATACGGAACGCTTTCGCCAACTTGATCGTATAATCGACGACTTTTTGTTTCAGTTCTTCACTGAGTCGTTGAGGCGGATAGACGGCAATGGAATCGCCTGAGTGTACGCCGGCACGTTCGATATGCTCCATGATCCCTGGGATGTAGACGTCCGTCCCGTCACAGATGGCATCGACTTCAATCTCAATTCCTGTCAAGTAGCGATCGATGAGAACCGGTCGATCTTTCGAGGCGATGACCGCATGTCGCATGTACCGCTCGAGCTCTGACTGTTCATACACGATTTCCATCGCCCGTCCACCGAGGACGTACGATGGTCGAACGAGTACCGGATAGCCGAGCTCATTCGCACATATGACGGCCTCTTCCACATTTGTCGCAGTCTTTCCTGGTGGTTGAGCTAATCGTTCCGCTGACAATGTGGCTTCGAACGCCTTTCGGTCTTCGGCACGGTCGATATCTTCCAGCGTCGTCCCAAGAATTTTCACGCCGTTCGCTTCTAACGATGCCGCCAAGTTGATGGCAGTCTGTCCACCGAATTGGACGATGACACCTAGCGGGTTTTCGTTCTCGATGACCTCTAATACGTCTTCTGTCGTCAACGGTTCGAAGTACAATCGATCGGAGATGGAGAAGTCTGTCGAGACCGTTTCCGGGTTGTTGTTGATGATGATGGCTTCATATCCTGCATCGCGAATCGTTTCGATTGAGTGAACGGTCGCATAGTCGAACTCGACACCTTGTCCGATTCGAATCGGACCTGATCCAAGGACGAGGATGGACTCCCGGTCTGTCTTCACCGCTTCGTTCTCCACTTCATACGTCCCGTAGAAGTACGGTGTCTCCGATGCGAACTCGGCTGCGCACGTATCGACCATCTTATAGACGGGACGAATGTTCCATTCTTTCCGTTTCGTGCGAACCGCTTCCGTATCCATCGACAGCATACGCGCGATTGCCACATCACTGAACCCTAGACGTTTCACCTCCAGCAGACGTTCTGACGTCAACGGCTTCGCCACGAGTTGTTGCTCGGCTTGCCAGACCCGGTTTAATTTCTGTAAGTAGAATCGATCGATTTTTGTCAGTTGGTGTAGCGTTTCTACCGAGTATCCGCGACGAAGGGCCTCATAGACGATGAACAGACGCTCGTCTGTCGGATGAATGAGTCCATGCTCGAGCTCTTCTGTGTCTAATGCAGAAAGTTGTGGAAGGTGGAGTTCTTCCATCCCCAGTTCGAGCGAGCGAACGGCTTTTAGCAAAGCCTCTTCTAGATTCCGACCGATGGCCATGACCTCACCCGTCGCCTTCATTTGTGTGCCTAAGCGGCGATCCGCGGACTCAAACTTATCAAAGGCGAAGCGTGGGATTTTGGCGACGACGTAATCGAGCGCCGGTTCGAACGAGGCGTAGCTCGTCTCGGTGACCGGGTTTTTTAGTTCTGACAACTTGTAACCGACAGCGACTTTCGCAGCAAGCTTGGCAATCGGATAGCCTGTCGCTTTTGATGCGAGCGCTGAACTCCGTGAAACACGTGGATTCACTTCGATGACGTAGTACGTGAAACTGTCTGGGTCGAGTGCGAATTGGATGTTACATCCACCCTCGATCCCGAGTGCCCGAATGATATCGAGCGAGACGCTACGAAGCATCTGATAATCCCGATCTGACAGCGTCTGCGTAGGGGCGAATACGATGGAGTCACCGGTGTGGACTCCGACCGGATCAAAGTTTTCCATCGCACAGACGATGATGGCTTGGTCACTCGAGTCACGCATGACCTCGAACTCGACTTCTTTCATCCCGGCAATCGATTTCTCCAACAAGACTTGCGTCACAGGACTCGCCTTTAATCCAGATTCAACGATTTGCTCGAACGATTCCCGGTCATGGGCAATCCCGCCACCGGTTCCCCCGAGCGTGTACGCAGGTCGGATGATGATCGGGTACCCGATTCGTTCCGCAAATCCCCAAGCAGACTCGAGCGTATGGACGATCTCACTTTCAGGTACGCCGTGACCAAGTTCGAACATCAAGTTACGGAACTGTTCCCGGTCTTCCGCTTGAACGATTGCAGACAGTTTCGTCCCGAGTAACTCCACGCCACAATCTCGCAAGACGCCCCGCTTGTCGAGTTCAAAAGCCAAGTTCAAACCTGTCTGCCCGCCAAGCGTGGCAAGGAGTGCATCCGGACGTTCCTGCCGGATGATTCGCTCGACGAATTCTGGTTCGAGCGGTTCGATATAGACACGGTCCGCCGTCGTCGGATCCGTCATGATAGTAGCCGGATTCGAGTTGACGAGGATGACTTCGTAGCCTTCTTCTTTCAAGGCAAGACATGCCTGTGTACCAGCATAATCAAACTCCGCTGCTTGTCCGATTACAATCGGTCCTGATCCGATTACGAGGATTTTCTGAATATCTGGTCGTTTTGGCATGTCAAATTCCTACTTTCTGTTTGTTTTCTTGTACGAGTTGCATGAATCGGTCAAATAAGTCGTTGGCGTCGAACGGTCCCGGTGCTGCCTCCGGATGATACTGTACCGAGAAGGTCGGGTGATGGAGATGTCTTACCCCTTCGATCGTCCCGTCATTGACCGCACGGTGTGTGACGATGAGCGGTGTATCGAGCAGTGACGTTTCCTCAACCGCATATCCATGGTTTTGAGAAGTGATGGTCACGGCTCCGGTCTCAAGCTCGAGCACCGGATGATTCGCGCCACGATGTCCGAACGGAAGCTTGAAGGTGTTCGCACCGTTTGCGAGAGCAATCAGCTGGTGACCGAGACAAATCCCGAACATTGGTGTCATCGGCATCAGATGCTTGATGAGCGGCAGTGCCGTCGGAACGTCTTTTGGATCTCCCGGTCCATTTGACAGCATGATGCCGTCCGGCTCATACCGTAATACATCCTCTGCCGTCGCATCGTGCGGGAAAACGACGACCTCACAATCCCGTTTCATCAACTCGCGCATGATTCCAAGCTTTGCCCCGAAGTCGATCAAAGCGATGCGAGGGCCGGTTCCAGTACTCACATATGTCCGCTTCGTCGATACGCGTGCGACTTGATCGTTCGGCGATTCTTCATCAAAACGGGATTGCACCTCGTCCCACGTCAACTCTCCATCGATGAGGACGCCGCGCATGACCCCTTTCGCTCGTAAATGACGTGTCAACATCCGTGTATCGATATCCGAAAGTCCCGGAATGCCGAAGCGGGTGAGTGTCGCGTCGAGTGTCGCCGTTGAACGGAAGTTCGAAGGCGTATCGCATACTTCTTTCACGATCAACGCTTTTGCCATCGGGATCGTCGTTTCAAAATCTTCACGATTGACGCCGTAGTTCCCGATCAATGGGTTCGTCAATACAATCATTTGGTCGCAGTATGATGGATCCGATAAGATTTCTTGGTATCCTGTCATTCCTGTCTGGAAGACGACTTCCCCCATCGTATCAGCCGGTGCCCCGAATCCTTTACCGACAAATTTCATTCCATCCTCAAGCCATAATGTTCGTTTCATCAAATCGCCCCTTATATACAATTTCGCCACCGACCATCGTCATGACCGGCCATCCGACAAGCTTTTCCCCTGCGAACGGTGTATTCTTTCCTTTTGAATAAAATGTCGTAGGATCGACCGTCCGAGACGTTTCCGTATCGATGAGAATCAGGTCCGCATCCGTCCCAACTTTCAGTTCCCCTCTTGATAAACCGAATACGTCGCTCGGACGTTTCGTCATCCAGTCGAGCAACTGACGCTCTTCCATGATGCCTGTCTTCACGAATGTCGTGTAGAGAAGTGGAAGGGCCGTCTCGAAACCGGTAATCCCAAACGGAGCCCGCTCTATCCCTTGTGCCTTTTCTTCTGCTGTGTGGGGAGCATGATCTGTTGCGATCATGTCAATCGTTCCGTCAAACAATCCCTCAAGGAGGGCCTGTCGATCATCCTCGCTTCGTAGCGGTGGATTCATCTTGAAGTTTGCATCGAGTCCCGGAATATCATCCTCACTCAAGACGAGATGATGCGGCGTCACTTCAGCGGTCACGTGGATGCCGGCTCGTTTCGCATCCCGAATGACACGAACAGATTGGCGAGATGAGACGTGACAGACATGATAATGACACCCTGTCTCTTCAGCGATCAACACGTCGCGAGCGATATGGATGCTCTCTGCAAGGCTCGGAATTCCTTGAATGCCATGCGCCTCACTGAATTTGCCCTCGTGGACCGATCCGGCCTTTAACGTATTGTCCTCACAGTGGGCGACAACTGCTTTGTTCAATCGTTTCGCTTCACGCATGGCTTGTCGCATCATCGCCGCCGATTGGACACCAACCCCGTCATCCGTAAAGGCGAAGGCATCTGCGAGCGATTCCATATCGACCTGTTCTTCACCGAGCTGTCGTTTCGTGATGGCGGCGTAAGGCAGGACACGTACGACCGCGTCTTGTTCGATCTTTTGGAAAAGCGTGTCCATCGTGTCGCGATTGTCTGGAACCGGTCTCGTGTTCGGCATTGAGCAGATTGTCGTGAACCCGCCCGCCGCGGCAGCCATCGTTCCCGTCCGAATCGTCTCTTTCGCCTCGCCACCTGGTTCACGCAAGTGAACGTGGACATCGACGAGTCCTGGTGCGAGCAGGTAACCTGTCGCATCGAGGATTTCTTGTCCCGCGGTCTCCCCTTTATAGTCGAGTGATTCGATCTTTCCGTCTTTCACGTGAATGTTTGTCGTGCGTTTCGTTCCCTTGTCATACCATGTCGCGTTTTGAAGTATCATTGTTGTCCTCCTAATGCTCGATTTAAGATGCTCATCCGGGCGTACACCCCATTCTTCATTTGTGGGAAGATGCGTGACCGTTCATGTTCGATCAGACTTCCAGCAATCTCCACATCACGATTGACCGGAGCCGGGTGCATGATGATGGCGCCTGCTTTCATTCGTTCGACTCGTTCGACCGTCAAACCGAACTGTGTGTGATACGCTTCTTTCGAGAAGACGTCTCCCATGATATGGCGCTCGTGTTGTACACGGAGCAACATGATGACGTCACATTCGCCTAGGATGTCATCGAGTTCTTTTCGCTCTAGCCCCATCGAGTCATCCCACCAAGAGGCAGGACTACAACCGACCACGTTTGCTCCGAGGCGCTTCAAGACGCTTGCGTTCGAGCGGGCGACCCGACTATGGACGAGGTCACCACAGATGGCGACGTTCAATCCTCGGAACGTTCCGAACTCTTCAAAGATGGTGACGAGATCGAGCAATGATTGGGATGGATGTTCCCCGCTCCCGTCCCCTCCGTTCAACACTGGGATATTCAACTTCTCCACAAGTTCGTGATAATAGCCTGCTTCCGGATGTCGAATGACGAGCGCGTCCACGCCGATGGCTTCGAGCGTTTTACACGTATCGTAGAGCGTCTCCCCTTTCGTGACCGATGACGTCGTCACATCGAACGGAATCTCTTGCATGTTCAAGTGGCGCTCGGCCATTTGAAACGAATTTTTCGTACGCGTCGAGTTTTCAAAGAACAGGTTTGCGACTGTTTTCCCATCAAATAGTGGGGGAAGGTCACCTTGCTTGTAGCGCAATGATTCTTCAATCATGCCCATGATCTCCTCAAGGGAAAGTGTGTCCAAACTGACGAAGTGTTTGATCGGTTTCACGTTTGTTTGCATCGTATTCATGTTCGTCTCCTCCTTTTATTAGAGGCAAAGAGAAAAGGCGCCTCTTCACCGATGTGAAGGGACGCCTTTATCTGGGCAGGGTACACCCAAATAAACGAGCCTTCACTTTGCCGACCTCACGGGATCGAATTAAAAGTTACTTGCTTGTTTCGTTTCTTCAGTTGTGTTGACTTCGACTGCTGTATCGTCTTCTTCAAGCGGTAAGATCGCGTTCAATAAAATACCGACGACCGTCGCAAGCGCCATGCCTTGTACCGGGAAGCTCCCGATTTCAACCATCGCACCACCGAGTCCGATGACGAGGATGACCGATGAGATGATCAAGTTGCGCTTTTCTGCCAAGTCGACTTTGCTCTCCACCATCGTCCGTAATCCGTTCGATGCGATGACACCGAACAAGAGGATCGAGATTCCACCTTTGACCGGGTTCGGGATGGTCGAGATGAACGCTTCAATGTGACCGAGGAATCCGAAGCTGATGGCCATGAGTGCTGCGCCAGCGATGACGTAGACACTGTAGACTCGTGTGATGGCCATGACGCCGTTGTTCTCACCGTAAGTCGTACATGGTGGTCCACCGAGTGCAGAGGCGACGGCTTTTCCTACTCCGTCTCCGAGTAACGTGCGATGGAGACCTGGGTCTTTCATCGTCTCTCGTCCGATGATTTTCGACGTGACCATCTGATCTCCGATGTGCTCCGTCATTGTGACGAGCGCGACCGGAACGATGGCGAGAAGGGCCCCGACTTGCCACATCGGCATGTAGTCGACGAACACCATCGTGAAGTCAGGAAGTTGGAACAGGCTGGCTTGTTGAATCGGCGAGTAATCGATGATGCCAAATGCGGCTGCGACTGCGTATCCTCCAACGATTCCAAAGAGGATCGGGACGGCACCCCAGACACCTTTCAGCTTCGTCATGGCGAGCATCGTGATTCCAAGTGTAAGCAGGGCAATCGTCATGAACGTTCCGTTAAAGGCACCATCTTGATTCATCGACATGTCGATGGCGACCGGTGCGAGCGAGAGTCCGATGACCATGATGACCGGTCCGACGACGACCGGTGGGAGCAATCGGAGCAACCAGTTGACGCCCGTCTTATAGATGATCAAGGAAACGACCCCGTATACAGACCCGGCGACGATTCCGCCGAAGAGTGCGGCTTCGACACCCCATTGTTGGCTGACCGCTATGATTGGGGCGATGTAGGCAAAACTTGAACCTAAGTATGTTGGGACTTTGAAGCGTGTAATCGCTAAGAATGAGAGCGTGGCCACGCCGGAAGCGACGAGGGCGACCGATGTATTTAATCCTGTCAAAATCGGGACTAAAATCGTCGCTCCGAACATGGCGAAGACGTGTTGAAGGCTGAATAATAGCCATTGTGGAAAGTGAGCTGGACGCTCGTGGATGTGTAGAACAGGTTGTTTCATATTGAATTCTCCTTCCTGGCCTCTCTGGACCACCTTAAAGGTATGCGTTTATTGCTGATGGATCGTGACTTCATCCGCCGTGTCGACTTCACTGAGTCGGACAACGACTTGCTCGGACTTGGACGTCGGAACGTTCTTTCCGATAAAATCTGGTCGAATCGGAAGTTCCCGATGACCTCGGTCAATCAAGACAGCGAGTTGGATATAATCCGGACGACCATGGTCGACAAGCGCGTCCATTGCGGCACGAACTGTTCGACCGGTATAGAGGACGTCGTCGACGAGGACGACCGTCTTTCCATTGATATCATGGGGTAGTTCCGTCGCTTTGACTTCAGGGTCTAACGACTTCTTTGATAAGTCATCCCGGTAAAGTGTGATATCGAGATTGCCCAGTGCGACCGGCTTGCCTTCAATCTCCTCGATTCGGCGAGCGAGTCGGTCAGCGAGCGTCTCGCCTCTCGTCTTGATTCCGACGAGGACGACGTCATCGATTCCTTTGTTTCGCTCGATAATCTCGTGTGCGATTCGGGTCAAGGCACGACGGATTGCTGACTCATCTAAAATGACTGATTGTTTCACGTGATTCCTCCTTCCAAACTTCAGTAAAAAAGAAGACTCCCTCATCCGGCTGGAAAGGGAGTCTTCATCAAAAACGGCATACGACTGCCGGGGTTGAATTGACGTACATGTGACCGCGGTCACAATCCTTTCACAGCCTCTCTGGACTGGGTTTAAAGGTGTTATGCTTCCTAGACTATAAATCGGAACGTGACAGAAGTCAACGAGTTTTCTCGATTTTATCCAATTTTGCGAGTTCCGCATTGAAGTCTTCTGGTAATGGGGCCTCAAACTCCATCCATTCTTTCGTACGTGGATGGTGGAACCCGAGCGTTGCCGCATGGAGCGCTTGACCGCCTAAATCAATCGTGCGGCGTGGACCATATTTTGGGTCACCGGCGAGCGGATGACCGATATAACGCATGTGTACACGGATCTGGTGCGTGCGTCCCGTCTCTAATTTACACTCCACGAGCGTAAAGTCTTTATAACGTTCGAGTAAACGGAAGTGTGTCACGGCTTCTTTTGCGTTCCGGTCCGTCACGGTCATACGCTGACGATCATTCGTATCACGACCGATCGGAGCTTCAATCGTTCCGAGTTCGTGAACGAGTTCACCATGGACGAGCGCGATATACTCCCGTTTGATTGTCTTGTCTTTCAACTGGCTCGCGAGCGACTCATGTGCCAAGTCATTTTTAGCGACCATGAGAAGACCCGTCGTATCCTTATCAATCCGATGGACGATTCCGGGACGTTTGACTCCGTTGATGCCCGAGAGGTCATCGCAATGATAAAGTAGCGCATTGACGAGCGTCCCTGACGTGTGACCGGCTGCAGGGTGAACGACCATCCCACGTGCCTTGTTGACGACGATGACGTCTTCATCTTCAAAGACGATCTCGAGCGGAATGTCTTCAGGCAACACTTCGAGCTCGACCGCTTCCGGCACGTTCACTTCTACTTCATCCCCCACTTGAAGCTTGTAGTTCGCTTTCACGGCACTACCGTTGACGAGGAGGGCCCCCGTCTTGATCCATTCCTGTACTTGCGAGCGTGACCATTCACCACGGTCACTGACCCACTTATCAATCCTTGCCTTTTCATCGGCGACAAAAGTATACGATTCCATTACGATTGTCCCCTTTCTTTGTGTAATTTTTCTTCAAATAAAATCCCGATGACCATCAAGATGACACCGAATGTGAGTGCCATATCAGCCACGTTAAAGATCGGGAAGTTGTATCCGAACGGATACGTATCGACAAAGTCGACGACTTCGCCCCGGAACAAGCGATCGATAAAGTTACCGATGGCACCGGCCAACAGTAATCCGACACTATATCCGAGGAGCTGATAGCCGTTCACTTCTTTGTGCAAGAAGTAAACGAGTCCGGCAACGACGAGGATGGTGATGATAAAGAAGAACGTCATCTGTCCTTCTAACATCCCCCAAGCAGCTCCTTTGTTGCGGTAGGACGTCCAATATAACAAGTTCGGGATGACTTCAATCGATTGACCAATTGTCATCGTCTGAACGACCACCCATTTTGTGAGTTGATCAATCAATATCAAGATGAGCGCCAATCCATAATATCGTTTCATATGCGTCTCCTTTCAAGCCGTTAAGAAACCGGAGTGGGGACGCCACTCCGGTTCGTCTTAACCGATTACTGATGCACAGCGCGGGCAAAGCTCTGGATGCTCTTCGTTTTGTCCAAGCTCTGTCGAGTATGTCCAACAACGTGCACAAGCGGCTCCATCTGCTTTCATGACTGTGATTTTCGTCGTCGCATAATCGACGTCTGCCGTCTCAGCCCACTCCACTTGCGATACTTGAAGCAGTTGGCTGACGTTATCGATCGTGTTCAACAAGTCAGCAGTCTCTGCTTTTGGTGCGAGAATCAACTTCGCCTCGAGCGGTTTCCCAATCAACTTCTCGCCACGTGCGATTTCAATCGCTTTGAGGACATCGTCACGGAAGACGAGGAATTTCGACCATTTCTCAAGCAACGCTTGTTCGTCAGCAGTCAATGCATCTACTTCTTCTAAATCCGTCAAGAAGATGCTTGCTTCCGACTTACCAGGCACTTCTTTCCATGCCTCATCAGCAGTGTGTGGAAGGATTGGAGCCAATAGTTTCGTCAAGAGGACGACGGCATCGTACATGACCGTCTGAACGGCACGACGACGGAGATCGTCTTCACGTTCGATATACAGGATATCTTTTGTGAAGTCGAGGTAGAACGATGACAACTCGTTGACACAGAAGTTATGAACGAGATGATACACGGCCATAAAGTCAAACTCATCATATGCTTTGACAACTTTTGCCTGCAGTTGTTTGAGCTTCGTCGCCATGAAACGGTCCGCTTCCGGCATATCGTCGAATGCGACACGCATCGATGGCTCGAACCCGTTCAAGTTCCCGAGTAAGAAGCGGATCGTGTTACGCATCTTCCGGTAAACTTCTGACACTTGTTTGAAGTTATCGTGTGACGCGCGTACGTCAGACTGATAGTCGACGGATGCGACCCAGAGGCGTACGATTTCGGCGCCGTACTGCTTCACGAGATCGTTCGGTGCAATTGTGTTACCGAGCGATTTCGACATTTTGCGTCCGTCCCCATCGAGGACGAATCCGTGACTCAAGACGTTCCGGTACGGTGCTTTCCCAGTCGTCGCAACGGCCGTCGAGAGTGATGAGTTGAACCAACCACGATATTGGTCCGATCCTTCAAGATAAAGGTCTGCCGGACGACGAAGGTTTTCGCGTTCTTCTAATACACCAGCGTGTGAAGAACCTGAATCGAACCAGACGTCCATGATGTCGAGTTCTTTACGGAACTCTCCGTTCGGGCTGTTCGGGTGAGTGAACCCTGCAGGGAGAAGGTCTTTCGCTTCACGCTCATACCAAACGTTCGACCCGTGCTCGCGGAACAAGTTCGCGATGTGGTCGATCGTCTCGTTCGTGATGATTTCCGTTCCATCTTCCGCATAGAAGATTGGGATTGGAACACCCCAAGCACGCTGACGGCTGATGACCCAGTCTCCACGGTCACGGACCATGTTGTAAAGACGTGTCATTCCCCATTCAGGGACCCAATTCACTTCCTCGATTTCACGGAGCATGTCTTCACGGAAATCTTTGATGGATGCGAACCATTGTGGTGTCGCACGGAAGATGACCGGCTTCTTCGTACGCCAGTCATGCGGGTACGAGTGTTTGATGAACTTCAAGTTGAGCAAGTAGCCATTCTCTTCAAGTTTCATACCGATTTGTTTGTTCGCATCTTCGTAGAAGAGACCTTCGAAACCAGGGGCTTCGTCTGTCATGTAGCCACGGTCATCCACCGGACAAAGGACGTCTAATCCGTAAGCCTGTCCGACACGATAGTCGTCTTCCCCGTGTCCAGGTGCTGTATGAACGAGTCCAGTCGCATCCGCAGTGACGTGGTCGCCGAGGATGACGAGTGACGTCCGGTCATACAATGGATGTTGAGCCGTCATGTACTCGAAGTCACGTCCGTTCCAAGACCCGCTCACCGTGTAATCCGTCCATCCGAGCGCTGCCGTCACTTCTTCGACGAGCGTTTCCGCGACGATATAGCCTTTTCCTTCATGTTCGATACGCGTGTAAGTCAACTCGTCACTCACCGCAATCCCAAGGTTCGCCGGGATTGTCCAAGGCGTCGTCGTCCAGATGACGAAGTGATCATCTGACGTCAACGTATCTTTACCGTCCACGACACGGAACGCCACGTAGATGGCTGGTGATTTTTTATCGTAATATTCAATCTCTGCTTCCGCGAGTGCCGATTCAGAAGACGGCGACCAGTAGACTGGTTTTTTTCCTTTGTAGATGTAACCCTTCTCAGCCATCGACCCGAACAAGCGAATCTGCGCCGCCTCGTACTCAGGAAGGAGCGTGATGTATGGATTCTCAAAGTCTGCGAGAAGACCGAGACGTTTGAATTGCTCGCGTTGCGAGTTCACTTGCTCCATCGCATACTCTGCACACTTTTCGCGGAATTCCGCGACCGTCATTTCCTTACGATTGACGCCTGCTTTTTGAAGAGCGTTCTCGATTGGAAGACCGTGCGTGTCCCATCCTGGAATCATTGGAGACTGGTAGCCGTTCATCCCTTTGAAACGAACGATGATGTCTTTCAATACTTTGTTCATCGCGTGTCCCATGTGGATGTCGCCGTTCGCATATGGAGGTCCATCATGTAAGATATATTGTGGTTTCCCAGCATTTTTTTCTTGTACCTTGTTGTAAAGGTCCATATCTTCCCATTCCGTTTGCATCGCCGGTTCGCGTTTTGGTAAATTCCCACGCATCGCGAATTCTGTGTTTGGCATTAATAGCGTGTCTTTGTAGTTCATCGAAACTCCTCCATCAACATTTTTTAGAAAACAAAAAAAACCAACCCATCCCTGATAGGGACGAGTTGGTTGACTCGCGGTACCACCCTACTAGTCTCACTCTCATGAGACCGCTCTCGGTAACCGATAACGAGGTCAGGCGGTCACGCTTACTCTGGTTCAGCGTGACGACTCATAGGGGATACCGATTCGAGTCTTTCTCTTAGGCTCTCACCGTCCCTAAGTCGCTTCGTAGGTATGACTCGATCGACGCGTCCTACTCAACGTGTTGATCATTTATCCATGTTGTTCTTCATTACGTGTGACTTCGTCGTCATTATACGCAAGTTCTGTTCTATCGTCAAGAACCGTCTGCACTGGCGGTTCCCCGACAATCGTTTCCCATTCCGTACTATTGAGAAGTTCCATTTGCGCATCGACGAGGACGCGGAAGCGTGTCCGATACAACTCGACTTTCTTGAGCATCTGAACGACTTCTCGTTCAGCAAGTTGCTCTTTGCGTGCCGCTTCTTCTTCACGAGCGTACGCTTCACGTTCCGCTTGTTTCAAAATGAGACTCGCTTCTTTTTGAGCATTGTTCTTCACTTCTTCCGCTGCTTCCTGCGCGACGATAATCGACTTGTTCAACGTATCTTCCATCGAGGAGAAGTAGTCAATGCGGGCTTGCATATCGTTGACAAGTTCTTCATACCGTCGATTCTCACGAATCAATAGTTCAAACTCTTTAATGATTTGATCTAAAAATTCATTGACCTCATCGATGTCGTACCCACGAAAACGGGAAGAGAATTCTTTATTATGAATATCAATCGGTGTCAACGCCATTCGACTTTCCTCCTAAATTCAACGTATGGTGCCATACTGGATTTTAACTTTTTCACGTTTGGTCGATCCGAGAATCTCCATCAATTTGATACGACCATATCCACGGACGGATAAAAGATCATCCGGCTCAAGAATGAAGCTCGCGTCTTCAATGACTTTATGATTCACTTTACAGTCGCCGTGTTTGACGAGCGCCTGCGCTTTTTGCCGAGAGATGTTGAGCACCTCGCTTGCAACCGTATCAAATCGTAACGAGGACACGATGCCAAACCCTTCTATCCACTCCGTTTTTGGAACGACGAGAATCTCTTCTTTCGAAACAGAGGAAATACGGACTTTTGCTTTTCCGACACGCTCGAGGCTCATTTCGATGAATCCGACCGCTTCTCGCGTCGTCGCAAATTGTACGATTTCCTCGTCAAGAACGACGTCTCCGAACTTTTGCCGCTTCAATCCAGCGTTAAGCAATGTCCCTGTCACTTGTCGATGCGTCAAGTCCACGAATTTTGTCGGGTACTCGATTCGACGGACCTCAATCTCGAAATCATCTAAATTGAGTTCATAGTAATCCGGCGCCAAAATCAAACGACGTCGTTCTGCGCCTTCAAATCCGCCATCATCGTGAATGACAAGTTGTTTCCCGACGAGCTGTTTGACGATTTGTTGTTCACGTGGATCTAGAAAATCCGTCAATTTCAACACATAACTATTCTCCACTTGTTGTACCCAGTCGAGCACTTGTTCCACGAACGCGCGCTCACTTGGTCGATAATGGTCATAGACGCTCATACGTCACCCAAAAATCGCAGCGATTCCGGCTTGTGCCATGCGAAGCACGAACAACGCGACGATTGGGGAGATATCGAGTATGCCACCAATCGGCGGGATGATCCGGCGAAACGGTGCCAAGAACGGTTCACACAAGAACGATAAGATTTGACCAAATTTAGATTCGCGTGCGTTCGGGAACCATGATAATAAGATATAGCCGATGAGGACCCAACTATAGATGCCAAGTAGATCGCTCAACGTGTTGCCTAAGGCAGGGATTACGTTTTCCATTCAGTTACCACCCTTTACTGTGAAGTTCATCCTCCGAGATCAAGTTTGAGATTGAACCAGTCAATTCGACGTTGTTCGGAGTACACAGAATCGTGTTATGTCCAATCGAAGTCATCGATCCCTCGAGAGCGTATACGACACCTGAGAGGAAGTTGACAACTTGACGCGATTGTTCTTTTGACATGCGCTGAAGGTTGACGATGACAGCACGATTTTCTTTCAAATGATCGCTAATGTCTTGCGCTTCAGCGAACACACGTGGCTCAGCCAATACGACTTTCGAACGGTCTTTCTTTTTCGTGTTTAACGCCACGAGATTGTTCGCTGATTTTGGACGATCATCCTGTCTGACGACCGATGTTTCGGTTGTAGAAGGAGCTGCTGCATTTGCGACAGCATACTCTTCTTCCTCATATGTGCTGTTCGGATCTTCTTCGAGTCCAAAGAAATCTTTCATTTTGTTTTTGATTGACATAACGGATTCCTCCTTAAGATATATTATTGCACAAGTACGGTACCAATACGAACAAACGATGCGCCTTCTTCAATCGCGATTGGATAATCGTTTGACATCCCCATCGACAGCTCCGTGCATGGTGCGTGGTCATACGCATTTGCCTTCACTTCATCACGTAGATGACGGAGACGGCGGAACGTTTCACGAAGGACGGACTCTTCTTCAGTGAACGGTGCCATCGTCATCAGCCCGATGATTCGAATATGAGGATACTGTTTACAGTTCTCGATGAAGGGCACGACTTCCTCTATTTCAAGACCATGTTTTGAATCTTCTCCTGACGTGTTCACTTGAACGAAACAATCGATTGTCCCGTTCGCGCGCTTGTCAATCTCTGATGCGAGAGACAAGCGGTCGAGAGAATGGATGGCCACGACGTAATCAATGATTTGTCTCACTTTTCGTGTCTGTAACGTGCCGATAAAATGAAATCTTGCATCCTTCGGCATCCCTTCAACTTTCTCGAGCAGTGAATCCGGGCGGTTTTCTCCGAAATTACGAATTCCTTCTGCGTAAAGAGCGTTGGCCACATCTACACCTACGGATTTCGTGACAGCGATGAGTGTCGGCTCAACTTCTTGAACGTGTGATGAAATGATGGATTGAACTTGTTTTACATTATCTGAAATACTCACGATTTCCGCTCCTTGACGATGACTGCCGCAAACCGACGTTTCGTCTCTCCGTCTCGATAGGAGAAAAACGGGCTGTCCGCGCCAGTCGTTAAATTCGATTGCATGACCGCAGTGTCATGTTCTTTTGCCAATACTTCATTGACGGTTTGAAGGGACAAGAGGGCGTGGTCTCCCGACTCGTTTCGCACCGCCAGCTCATATGCGACCGGCGAAACGTCCCGGACAGCCTGCAGGACACGACCATCGACTTCGTAGTCATCTCCTGAGATGGACGGACCGACGAGCATGTCCACATCGGTCGCCTCGATTCCCTTCTCAGCAAACATCTGCATCATGGTCTTGACGATGTTTCCGACCGTCCCCTTCCACCCGGCATGAGCGATGCCGATGACCCCATGATCTTTCGCACAGAAGAAGAGAGGCACACAGTCAGCAAAGACGAGGGCTAACGGTAGCGCGTCTTCGGTCGTGAGAAGACCGTCTGTTTTCGGGATCGCCTCTTCATAT
This sequence comes from Exiguobacterium sp. PFWT01, assembly GCF_018255795.1. Lineage (GTDB taxonomy): Bacteria > Bacillota > Bacilli > Exiguobacteriales > Exiguobacteriaceae > Exiguobacterium. The sequence goes on from NZ_CP073755.1 coordinate 1,787,962, forward strand.
CGGAACGCACCCTTACCTTTGTCCGACGAATCGACGACCTGGACCGCTGTGCCGTGCACTTGATCCGCCCACACGGAGTCCTCTAACGCGAGCCCGGCTTGTTGAAAGAACTGTTGCCGATTTTCGACGACGCGGTCGATTTCATCGCCCACATGCAGTCCGACGTTTCCCGCATTGTGTCCATCTGTTCGTGTCGTCACGTAAGCATGATAACGGGTTGTTTCGGTTTCCCAAGTATGTAGCAGTTGCATCGGTCTCTCCTTTTTTAGAAAAAGGGATGCCGAGTACCGGCACCCCTAGTTGTTTAGTTACGGCGTTGTCTCACAAACGCAGGGATGTTGATCGTCTCGTCTGGGACGTCTCCTCCATACACTGGGCGATGGAAGTTCCCTTCGTCTTGTTGAGCCGCTTCATTTGCTTTTGGTTGGGGTTCCTTGTTCTCAACCTCAGGCTGTTTTTTCGGCTGCTGAAGGAACGGGTTCGTCCCTTGTGCTTCTTCAGCGAATTCAGTTGCAATCACGGTGACGATGATTTCATCGTTCAAGTTTTCGTTGATGACCGAACCGAAGATCAAGTTCACTTCTTCATCGGCCGCACTTTGAACAATTTGAGCCGCCTCTGTCACTTCGAACAAGCTGAGGCTAAGTCCACCAGTGATGTTCATCAAGACACCTTTCGCACCTTCGATTGAAGACTCGAGAAGTGGTGACGAAATGGCTTTCTTCGCAGCTTCAACAGCACGGTTTTCACCTGTCGCGACACCGACACCCATGAGGGCAGACCCTTTCTCCGTCATAATCGTTTTCACGTCCGCGAAGTCAAGGTTAATGAGACCCGGGATGGCGATCAAGTCCGTGATCCCCTGTACACCTTGACGGAGAACGTTATCCGCTTCACGGAACGCTTCAATCATCGGTGTGTTGCGTTCCACGATTTCAAGGAGCTTATCGTTCGGAATCACAATGAGGGTATCTACTTTTTCTTTGAACGCTTGAATGCCGTGCTGTGCGTGTTGCATGCGCTTCCGTCCTTCAAACATGAACGGTTTCGTCACGACACCGACCGTGAGTGCGCCGATTTCTTTTGAAATCTCGGCGATGACTGGAGCGGCACCTGTTCCGGTTCCGCCACCCATCCCAGCCGTGACGAACACCATGTCCGCACCGTCAAGTGCTTCGATCAACTGTTCGCGGCTTTCTTCAGCTGCTTTTTTACCGATATCCGGGTTCGCACCTGCACCGAGACCTCGTGTCAATTTTGCACCAAGCTGAAGCTTCACGTCGGCTTTCGACATGTTCAACGCTTGTGCATCCGTGTTGACTGCGATGAACTCGACTCCTTGTACCCCATGTTCAATCATGCGGTTAACGGCGTTTGACCCGCCGCCACCGACTCCAATTACTTTAATTTTTGCTACGGCGTCAATCGCCTCATCAAAGTACATCATTCAGGTATCCCCCTACGTATTTTCCAAGTTGTATTACATCGTCAGCTTAAACGCCAAATAATTTTTCCATCAAACGACTAAATCCTTTTTTCGACTCTTGATCGCTCTCGTATTCGTTCTCTCCTTCATGAATATCGGTCGCTTCCGGCTTCGTGTGAAGTGTTTCCTGGCGAACTTCCGGTTTTTCAAGCTGAGATTTCGAAACGTGATGATCACTCATCAAGACATATTTCAACACGCCGACGGCTGTCGCGTATTTTGGATGTCTGACACCAATCGACGATGGTTGATATAATCTCGTCTTTTGGCCCATGATACGAGTCGCCAACTCCTGAATACCAGGTAGAGCAGCTGCCCCACCGCAAAGTAAGTATCCGCCATTCAGCATCGGAACACCTACTTTTTGAACCTTATTCAACATAAGGATAAACATTTCCTCTATTCTCGCTTCTAAAACGTAGCTAATTTCTGACTGTGGTTCGAACGCCACTTCCCCATTGATGTTCGTGTAGGAGAAACCTTCTGTCTCATCAGCCATTTCTTCAAGAGCGAGACCATATTCTTCTTTCGCCACTTTGGCGTCTTGATATTTACAATTGAGTTTATAGACCAAGTCTCTCGTCATATGATCCCCACCGACCGGGAGGATATACGAGTAGACGAGATCTCCCCGATAAAATACGGAGACCGTCGTCTTTTCATGTCCGACATCGACAAGCCCGATTCCTAAATCGATTTCATCTACAGAAGCTGCGCTCATGCCGAGGGCAAGGTTTCCTAGAATAAAACCTTCGAGTTGTAATCCGGCTCGTTCAATCGAACGACGAATACTATGTAAAATGGTCTTCGACCCGGTCACCATTTTCCCATGCATCTCAAGTCGATAGCCTAACATGCCCCGTGGATCGACAACGCCTGTTTGTTGATCAACCGTGAATGAGGATGGGATCACATCGATGACACTCATCTCGTCCGGTAATCGCATCACTTGTGCCGAGTTGATAACTTCCATCACGTCTGCGTCGGTAATTTCTTGATCTTCCCGCTTCACGGATGCAATTCCATGACATGGGGCAATTTGGATATGTTCCCCTTCGATGGCAACGTATACAGATCGAATTTGATCTCCTAGCGATGTCTCAGCATGCTCAACGGCCTGTTTGATCGCTTGGACTGTTTTATCGATGTCTACGACAGCGCCACGTTTTACACCCGCAGACGGTGCACACCCTTCTGCCAAAATATTAAGCGTTCCGCCGAGCAATTCACCGACGACGAGCTTAATCTCTGACGTTCCAATATCTAATGCGGCCACATAACCATTCGCTTCCAAAAGGGAAACACCTCCGCTCTATAATTTTCCTGTTCCAATTGCCTGACACATATACAGATATCCAAAAAAATTGTTGGTTTCGACAAGATATCTCACGTCTAAGTTTACAACAAATAAGATAGTGAGAAAAGGTAGAATCCTACAATTTAAGCGGTTTCGCGTTATCAATTCGTTTACAAACGACAAAAAAACAGCCCTTATCTGTCTAAGGACTGTAATATAACTGATTATTCATTCGTTTTCTTGTATGGAACAAAGTAAAACCCACCATCCATGACGACGGTCCCGCGCTCACCTTTCGGGATGTTTTCATAAATTTCTCCATACTTTGATACGGTCTCGCTTAACTTCAATGTCGGTGTGAGTAACGTGTTGCCATCGTTCATAAAAATCTCGTATCGCGTCGGCTCATCTTTTCGTTTTGATAAGATCACTTCTGACATACGAGCCCGCGTCGCATCATCGACCCGCTCGAGTTCACTTGCGATCTTTTCGAGTTCTTTTTCCGTGTTGAACTCTCGTAAGAGTGGTCCGTCCTTTAGCTTTTGTGGATCGGTGATGGCTCCGGTCGGATGGAGTGAACCGTCGGCTAACACGACGACATCTCCTTTTTCCGCTTTCGCATAAGCGATCATTTTCTCTTCTGTCACGGTGATTTGAACCTTGTTATACCAAGAACGATCGATTTCTACCCGTTTGACACCAGGCAACTTTTCCATCTGTTCACTCATCTTGTTTGGGGACAGACTGACAAACTTCGTCGATGAATCGAGTTTCATGTCCTGAAACACGTACGTTTCTTCTAACCAGTAAAGACCCGATACCTTCACTTCTTTCACGTTCGACATCGAAGTCTGCATGTAGACCACGAGTAGGATGAGAATTCCAAACAGTGAGAGTACAGAGAACATCCGACGGTTCGCTTTTTTACGCCGTTGTTTTTTCATGTATGGAATACGGTCTTCGAGACTACGTACCGTTTGTTGGCTTGGTTCCATCGGGTTCTACTCCTTTATTGAATGACTTCTTCTACCAGGTCGGCCAATGCATCTGACGCGTCCGGGAAACCGAGTGCACGCGATGCGTTCGCCATCTCATCACGCTGTTCGAGTGCTTGACGAATCGCTTCTACGAGCGTAACACCCGTCAACGCCTCTTCTTTGACAAGGAGGGCCGCCCCGTTCTCGACGAGGGCCGAAGCATTTTTCGTTTGATGGTCAGCTGTCACGTACGGACTAGGTACCAAAATGCTCGGTAAACCAAGGGCGGTCAATTCTGAAATCGTCGAAGCGCCAGCTCGTGAGATGACGAGTGACGTACAGGCGAGTAAAGATGGCATATCGTACACGTATGGATGGATGTGTACATTATCAGAAGATGGCGCCTGTTTCGACACCGCATCGAAATGCACTTTCCCCGTGACGTAAAGGACGTTGATTGGCAATTCTGAGAGCGACGGGATCGCTTCTACGACCGCTCGGTTGATGGCCTCGGCTCCGCGGCTCCCACCGTACACCAAGACAATCGGACGGTCATCTAAACGATACTGTTCGCGGACGGACGCTTCATCGACTTCCGTTTGCAAGACTTCGCTACCACGCGGGTTTCCAATCAAACGAACGTTCGCACCCGGGAAATGGACATCCGATCCTTTGAACGAGAGGGCAACCCGATTGGCTTTCTTCGATAAGAATTTGTTAGTTAATCCCGGGATACTGTTTTGTTCATGCAGAATCGTGGGGATCCCAAGCTGTTGTGCCGTATAGACGACGGGGCCGGATACGAAACCACCCGTGCCAATCACGACGTCCGGCTTAAACGCCGCCATGTCTTTTTTCAATGCCCGAACGGCTTTCAAAAACCAGTAGGCTGTCTTCACGTTCTCGAGTGAAAGGGAACGCTTCAGACCTGCGATTTGAATCGACTTGAACGGGACACCGGCTCGCGGTACGAGATCGGCTTCTAACCCATTCTCCGTCCCGATGTATTGTACCTGTAAATCCGGGTGACGTTTTTTTAGCGTTTCAATCAATGCGAGTGCCGGATAAATATGACCACCGGTACCACCACCAGAAATCATGATTTTCATCGGTTCGCCTCCTCATATGAACGGACGAGTTGAACGAACTGTTCGCCTCGTTCTTCAAACGTTTTAAATTGATCCCAGCTAGCACAAGCGGGTGAGAGTAAGATGACGTCTCCCGTCTCGGATTGCTCAAACGCGAGCGGAACGGCGTCTGCCAACGTCTCGACCGTGAAAGATGGAATCTGTCGGGACTCGCCGAGCTCTTTAAAACGCTCTTTCGTTTCACCATACGCGACGACAGCTTTTACGTTTGAGAGAGCTGGGGCGAGCGAAGATAAGTCCGCACCACGCTCGAGACCACCACAGAGCCAGACGATTGGGGCGTCAAACCCACGTAACGCCGCTTCCGCTGCCACGTTGTTCGTCGCTTTCGAATCATTGTAGACGGCACGTCCGAGCACATCACCGAGACTCTCGGTCCGATGCGCGACGCCACCGAAGTTTCGTAACACACGTTCGATATGCGTACGTGGAATAGCGAATGGTTCCACTAAGAGTAGTGCAGCCAATACATTTTCCACATTGTGCGCCCCGCCTAATGCCAACTCATTTACCGGCATGATTTTTTCACCACGAATCGTGACCCATCCATCGACGACAGAAGCGTCACCCCGGTCAAAGCTGAACGTAGTCGGTTCAATCTCTCCCGGGACACGTTTCATCACTTCCGGATCTGTCACTTTCACGACGATTTGATCTGCATTCGTCATTCGACGGAACAAGTTTCCTTTTGCATCCGCATACGCATCAAAATCCCCATGATAGTCCAAATGAGCTTCCGATAGGTTGAGTAGTGCCGCCGAGCGAGGATGAAACGACTCAATCCCCATCAATTGAAAACTCGACAATTCAATCACAATCAAATCGCCCGCCTTCGCCTGAGACGCCACTTCAATCGCAGGGAATCCGATGTTTCCCGCAAGATGCACCGGACGCTCCCCACCTTTGAGCAATTCATAGACGAGTGTCGTGGTTGTCGTTTTCCCATTTGAGCCAGTGATGGCAACAAACTCCGCCTCCGTTGCTAAATAAGCAAGTTCCACTTCAGTATAGATCGGGATATGACGAGACATCGCTTCCTGAAGCAATGGAATCTGATACGGGATTCCTGGGTTTTTGACAATCACCTCTGTCTCATTCAACAGAGCGAGGGGATGCTCGTTAAACACCGATTGAATCCCGAGCGCCTGAATTTTTTCCTGTTCGTCTTCCGGAGGGATATTCCCCGTATTGATCGTCACATCTGCTCCCGCATGATGCAGATATGTCGCCGCCGCAATACCGCTCTTCGCAGCACCGAGGACAAGAACTTTTTTACCGTGCCATTGCTTTTCCATCTGTCTCACCCTTTTACATGAGTAGTAATGATAAACCTGCCGTAATTAAACTGATACCACCGAACGTGAGCACGATGCGCCACTCTGACCACCCGACCATTTCGAAATGGTGATGGATCGGACTCATCTTGAAGAGTCGTTTCCCCGTCGTTTTAAACGAGATGACTTGCAAGATGACGCTCAACGTCTCGATGACGAAGATGATGCCGACGAAGACGAGAAGTAATTCGAGTTTCAACATCAAAGCGAGTCCAGCGACGGCTCCGCCTAGTGCGAGCGAACCGGTGTCCCCCATGAAGATTTTAGCCGGATACTTATTGAAGACAAGGAACCCGATCAAGGCACCGACGACCGCAAACGCGAACCAAGCAATCCCAAGTTCATCTTGTCTAAGGGCGTAAATCCCAAAGAACGTGAACGTCGGGATGGCCGAGAACGAGACGAGTCCGTCTAATCCATCCGTCAAGTTGACGGCGTTCGAGAACCCGACGAGCCAGAAGATGACGATGGCGATATAGAACCATCCAGTATCGAACGAAATCGACGTGAACGGGATCGAGATTGATGTATCGAGGTCTCCTCCGAGTGACAAGAACCATGCAAACAATACCGATACCACGATTTGACCGATCAACTTCTGAAGGGACGTCAATCCGAGGTTTCGTTTGTTGACGACTTTGATGTAGTCATCCAAGAAACCGATGACACCGAATGCCATCGTAACGAATAGAAGGGTACCGAATCCTGCGACCGCTTCACCGAAGATGACGGATACGATGAATCCGACGAGAATGGCGAGCAGGATGACGATTCCGCCCATCGTCGGTGTGCCCGACTTCTTCTGGTGCCAACCTGGACCTTCGTCACGAATCTCTTGTCCGAACTTTAATTGACGCAATGCCGGGATGGCTCGCGGCATCACGATCAAGACACTTAATAATGAACTGATTAATACGATTAAACTAATTAACATGTTGCTACCTCACTACTCTATTTATTGAACAAGACGCTCAAGCGCCAGTCCTCGAGATGCCTTTAACAATACCACAGTATCCGGACGTTGATAATGATGAAGGAGCGCCTTCGCTTCCTCAACCGTCGGGACCATTTTAACGTTCACTCGTGAATCTTGAATTCCATCGGCAATCCATTTTGCTTTGTCGCCGACGAGAATACAATCGGTCACGGGAGACGTCACTGCGCCACCGACTTGTTCGTGTTGCATTTGTTCGTCGGCACCTAACTCGTACATATCTCCAAGAACGAGCACACGCTTCGAGAACCCTTCAAGCGACTTGACCGTCTCAATCGCTGCAATCATCGACGTCGGACTCGCGTTGTAGGCATCGTTAATGAGGTGTGCTTCGCCGAACATCTGTTTTTCCATTCGCATCGACGTCAACTTGATTCGGTCTAGTCCACGTTGAATCATCGCATGATCGAGACCGAACGCAAGTCCACACGCAATCGCATAGGCTGCGTTTCGAATCTGATGGGCACCGAGTACCTTCAGTTCATACAAGTCACCGTTATATTTAAAGATCGATGCGTCAAACGTCGTTTCGATCACTTCAATTTTCCCATCCGCCGTCTCATCATATCCGACGCGATAGCCTTGACCAGAAAGAAGCGGCTCATCCGCATCGACGATCAAGCGACCGTCCGCTTTGAGTCCGGCCTTGATCTCAAGTTTCGCCTTGGCGATACCTGTCCGCCCGCCGACTTGTTCACCGTGAGACTCCCCGATATTCGTCACAAACGCCACATCCGGCTTAGCAAGTTTTGACAGCGTCTCGATTTGACCGAATCCGTTCATTCCCATCTCGAGGACGGCCACTTCCGTATCCCGTGGCATTCTGAGGACGGTAAGTGGTAAGCCGACGTCCGAGTTGAAGTTTCCGGCTGTCTTATGCGTCTTGAACTTCTCCTCGAGCACGACAGCGACCATGTCTTTTGTCGACGTCTTCCCATTCGAACCCGTAATGGCGACGACGAGCGGATTGATCTCTTCTAAATATCGGGCCGCTGCTGTTTGCAATGCCTCGACCGTCGATTTCACAGGGATGACAACCAGGTTGTCTGGTTGAGGGCGACCCTCTTCCCAGAACGTGACAATCGCACCCTTTTCAACGGCCGCCTCGATGTAGTCATGACCGTCGACTCGCGCCCCGACGATTGGGACGAAGAGACCCGCCTCATTTGCATCTCTCGAATCTGTGGCGACCCGTTCAACGAGACGCTCGTCATGTAGATCCATCCCAAACCATGATGCTAATTTTTGAACTGTCAGTTGTTCCATACAAACTTCCTCCTCTTACATAGGAAAAGAGAGCCGCAGCCCTCTTCATCTCGTGCGTTAATTCGACGGTGTCTCCAACTTCACTTTCAAGGAGGCACCTGTTTTGACCGGTTTCCCTTTGCTAATCGATTGCGATGTGACAAATCCGGTACCGTCGATTTCTAAATTTAATTGATAAAGGGTCGCTAAACGTTTAACGTCACGCAACGACCAACCTTTTAATGTAGGCATCGTAAACGACTCGCTCGTTTTTAGCAACAATCGTTCACCGACGACATACGATTGTCCTTTCACAGGACTCTGCGCGGTCACTTCGTCTCCATCACCTAACACGATCGGATTGAAGGAATTCTCCGTCGATGCGTTCACTGCCTCTTCACGGTTTTGACCGATATAAGAAGACGTTGTCTTCGTCGAGGCTTCGACCGCTTTTTCTTGTTTTTCAGGCTCGACACTCCGGTAACGTAACGCGACATCCATCACGTCTTTGAAAAGTGGCGCCATGATTCGTGGACCGGTCGTAGACGAGTCACTGTTCGGTCTGTCCACCGCGATATACATGACAAGTTCCGGATCGTCTTCTGGAGCCATCCCGACGAACGAGTGAATATACTGTCCACTCAAATATTTTCCGTTCTCGGCGATTTGAGCGGTACCGGTCTTCCCGACGACGCGATAGTTGTCTAACGCATACAGTTGCCCGGTTCCCACGTCGCTATTGACGACACCGTCGAGCGCTTCACGCGTCTTTTTCGCCGTTTCCGCCGTGATCGGTTGACCGACTTCTTTCGGATTGGTCGTCCGAATCGTTTCGCCGGTCTCGCTATTGACGATTTTTTTGATGACGTGCGGTTGCTTCATCGTTCCATCTGTCGCGATGGCCGATGTCGCTTGCAAGATTTGCATCGGTGTGACCGCTGTCGATTGTCCCCATGCCGTGATCAAGACGTTCATCGGACTTTCGAAATCGAACTGACTATTGACCTCTCCAGGCAAATCGATCCCTGTCCGCTGATCAAACTTGAACGCTTTGAAGTAATCTTCATATCGACTGAGACCAAGTCGTTCGTTCGCTAAAATCGAGAATGCGACGTTCGACGAATGCCAGACGCCTTCTACCATAGGAATGGTACCCCATCCCGTAATGTTGTAATCATTGAAGACCGTCTTACCATATTTGTATGAACCGGATTCATACAGCTCATTCGGGTTATACACGCCCTCGTTGATGGCTGCTGCAAGCGTAAAGATCTTCATCGTCGACCCAGGTTCAAATCGAGACGAGACAGAGAAGTTACTGTACGAAGAAATCTCGCGTGTGTTCGGGTCAAACGATGGTCGATCCGACAGTGCGATGATCTCTCCTGTTTTCGGGTCCATGATGATGGCCGTCGCATGTTTCGGCTCATACTCCTCATACAACTCATTCATCTTCGTCTCAAGCAACTGCTGGATTCGGTGGTCGATGGTCAATTGGACATCCGCCCCGTCTTCCGGTTCAATCTTCAACTGCTCGTCACTCGATACGAGTTCACGACCCGCCAAATCTTTCTCAAATCGATACAGACCATACGATTCACTTAAAATATCGTTCAGAGACTTTTCAATCCCGAGTTCGCCGACGAGTTCGATGCGACCGTTCTGATCAATCTTCTGCGCATACCCGATCACCGAGGATGCAAATACTTTGTTCGGATAATAGCGCTTCGGCTCCTCGACGAACGTGATACCGTTAAGATTGAATGCTTCAATCTCTTCTTTTTGTTCTACGGTCAAATCACGCCCGGGAACACCGAACTCGATCTGCCCAAGGTCGGCATTTTGTTCAAGCCGTTTCAATAAATCAGCTTCTGTCATAGGAAGCACGGTCGACAATTGCTTCGCCGCTTCGGCGAATTCATCGGGCATGAGTGTCTTCCCATCGACCCGTTCACCGCCGAGTTTCAAGACGGCGACGAGCCGGTATGACGGAATGTTGATGGCAATCGGTTGACCGAAGCGATCATACACCTCGCCCCGTTCCGCCTCTAGCGTACTGACCGCCTTCCAGCGCTGCTCTTCCGCGAATGCGAGCATGTTCTCCCCTTTGTACGTATGGGTGACGGATAAATAAAGGAACCATCCGACAAAAAATAAAAAGAGCGGGGTGAAGCAGACAATCGCTACCCACGCCACTCTTTTTTTACTCTGTTTTAAAGAATTCATCAATCAATCACCTTGACATTCTTTTCATTGAATTTCATTCCGAGCTTCTCGGCAATCGCATAAATTCTTTCGGGCGAGCTTAATTGGGCGATTTCATACTTTAGTTCTTCGTTTTCTTTTGCAACCCCGTCGACCTGCTGATTGACGGCCGCTGTATCACGCATAATATTATACGCTTCATTGTGCTTCGACACCGTGATGCCACCGAACATGACCACTGAACCAATCATCACTGGATACAGGATCGATTCAAACAAGGTCAACGTGCGTCGTTTTGGAGCAGGTATTGGTCGTTCTTGCGGAATCGGATTTCGATTCGGTGTTACTTGAGGCTGCAACGCCTTACGGGCAGCTTCTGGCATCAGGTATCCCTCCTACACTCTCGGTTATTTTTGTTTTTCGGCCACTCTCAGCTTAGCGGAGCGTGAACGACGGTTATCTTCAAGTTCTCCCTCACTCGCCACGATCGGCTTACGGGTGATGAGTTTGAGTTCCGGTTCAAATTCTTTCGGAATGACCGGCAACCCCGGTGGTAACGGTGGATGCTGGCTACGCTCTTTGAACACTTGTTTACAAATGCGGTCTTCTAACGAATGGAACGTGATGACACAGATGCGTCCGTTCACTGCGAGTAAATCAATCGCATCTTGAACGGCGCGGTCGAATACGTTCAACTCGTCATTGACGGCGATTCGAATCGCTTGGAACGTCCGCTTCGCCGGGTGTCCACCTTTTCGTCTAGCTGGTGCAGGAATCGCTTCTTTAATCAAGTCGACAAGCTCGAATGTCGTCTCAATCGGTTTATCGGCACGGGCTTGCTCAATCTTTCGTGCGATTTGCTTTGAAAACTTTTCCTCCCCGTATGTAAAGAAAATACGAGCAAGTTCTCCAAACGACCATTCATTCACAACATGATAGGCTGAAAAGTCCCGAGACCGGTCCATTCTCATATCGAGCGGTGCGTCATAGTTGTAACTGAACCCGCGCTCCGCTTCATCTAGCTGTGGCGAAGAGACGCCTAGGTCGAATAGTACACCGTCCACTTTTGTCACACCACGTTGGGCGAGTTCTTCCTTCAAGTGAACGAAATTACTCTTTATAAACGTCACACGGCCTTCATAAGGAGCCAATCGCTCTTTCGCATGTGCGAGCGCGACGTCATCTTGGTCGAACGCATATAGTTGACCCGTCGTTAGACGCTTTGCGATTTCTTCACTATGACCCGCTCCACCTAACGTACAATCGACATATACCCCATCTGGTTTGATGTTCAATCCCTCAATGGACTCCATTTTTAAAACCGTTTCATGCTCAAACATTCAAAAAACCCTCTCAACCTACATATTTCAACTGTTTTATTACACTTACTTTATCATAAAAATGTCAAGGTCCGTACAGGTTTTTAGTGAAAAGAGGAAACAAAAAGGTAACAACGAAAAAAAGCTCCTGACAAATGTCAAGAGCTCTCCAAAAAAGATTATACATAGAACAAACATCGCTCCGCATCGGATTGTTCATATGCCTGTTTCAATCGTTGAAACACGTCTAGTCCGTGACGATTTAGCATCGGAACCATCGAGAGGATGCGCTCTTGTGGGGCATCCATCGGAAACAGTCGGGTCGATAGATGAATCCGTCGCGCATTCAAGCGATATTGTTCTCGCTTCGATTCGGCACGCATCTCATCCGCCAATCGCTCGAGCACATGTCTCGACTTCGCCTCAAATCGTCTTCCTTGTTTCCCTGCCTCATGACTGACGGCCTCCGTAAGCGCTCGGTACGCATATAGCTTTTCTTCAAACGCTTCATCGTCAAATGCATGGTCCGGGAGCGGTTGCTTCATATACTCCTCCAATGTCACGCTTTCTTGACGAAGCTTCTTCTCATCATTTCTTGACACGATCAACGCACCAAGACGTGGCAAGAGAAGCGGCATCTTCCATCCCATCTCGTGGAAGAGCGGTCGAAGCTGGAGCCAATAGGCAATTTCACCGGGACCTGCCACGTATCCAAGAGTCGGGAACAGGAAATCCTGCATGAGCGGACGGGAGACCACGTTATTTGAGAAACGCTCCGGGTGCGCCTCTATCTCTGTGAGCAGTTCGCCTTCAGTGAAGCGATGCCCTCTCTTTGTCGTGAACACGCCATCGACCTTTGTGAGCAGCTCTCGCGTTCCATCGTGATAAAACAGATGGGCCGCATCCTTGTTTAATTCGACCGACGGCATCCCTTCTTCATACGCATGACCGAGCGCTTCATGAAGCGCTTCATGATGCTCGATGAGACGTCGGAACATGGGGCGTTCGAGAGCCCGTACGTCTTTCGCGTGTGGGTCAAACAACAAAAAGTCAGACCCGACGAATCGCCGCATCATGCCACCGAAAAAGTGAGCGAACGAACGACTCGCTTGAATGAGGTCAATCAGCTCATGATACAAATGCGAGGTATACGGTGTCTCAGTTTCATTCAATAGCAGACGTTGCGCCATTTGAACAAGTTCGAGCTTTACCCGTTCGAACTCTAAGTCCCCTACCGATGCTTTTCCTGCAAGCGGTAACGATGACAAGGCATCTTTTTTCAAGGTCCTCGAAAACGCCTGTGTCGTGAAGACATGGTTGATTTCAGCAAAGTCATGATCTTCCGTCGCCATCCAGAAAACAGGAAGGACCGGTTTCCCTAATTTCGCTTCGGCCTGCTTCGCCCGTTTGATGACCGCTAATAGTTTGTATACGGCAAACAAAGGTCCTCCGTATACGCCGACCTGTTGCCCCGTCACCATCACGTACGCTTTTCGCTGAGCGAGTAACTCCAGGTTTGCTTCCAACTCTTCCGAAAGTTCCCCGAACTGTTCTTGTTGCCCCTTGATTATTTCGACGAGCTCCGGCAGATGCTCATAGGTGCGCCCTGAGACCTCCTCGGCACGTTTCTCGATTTCATCCATCCCTCGATAATCGAGCCAGCGACCATATCCATGATCGATTTGAGTCATCGGTGATGTGGATGCATATAGCGCATCAAATGCTTCTACCTTCACGTATAACAACTTCCTTTCAATCAATCAACGAATCATGCCTTGGGCTACACCGATCGCGAATAAAATGGCGTGGGTCGGGACAAGTAGCAAGAAGAGTAACCGCCAGCCATGCACGAACATCTTCGTGAACAGCACTTCCTCATAACGAATCCGCTGCCAAATCGCGTTGATCGGGAAAATCGCACAGCAGGCTGCGAGCAATAACAGCAACATATCTGTCCCGACGATGGCCTCAAGTAAAATGCTGCATGCATAAAACCAAAGGATGACCCCGGCATCGCATGCGAGCTTGAATGAGTTGATTGATTTCGGCATAATTTTTCTAAGTATCATATACACCATAAACCATAAGATGAGTGGAAATGAAACGATATACACTAACACGATGCGCTCGCTCCTAGAATCAGTTTATGTAATAGCGGAATGACAGAGAGAGAAATCTGCATCTGTTCGGCTTTTTCAATCACCGGTTTCAGAATTGCATCCACCTCGGTCGGCCGACCTTCTTCAAGATCGCGCAGCATCGAGGAGCGATTCTGTGCGGTACGTTCGATAATCGTCTCGATGTAGGAATACGAGACTTGCTGCGCAAACAACGGCGTCAACTCATCGTAAATCGATTGTGCGATTTCACGATATGGTGAGCCGGCGAGCGCGCCGTTCGGGACCCGGCATAACGCCGTGATGGGATTGATGATGGCATTGGCAAACAATTTTTCAATGACGACTTGCTCGATTTCTTCTTCCCACACGATGTGAAGTGGGCTCTCTTGAAATGATAGAGGATGGAGCCCCGACGTGCTTCCGATTCGAATCCGTCCGAGTCCACGATGCTCAACCTCATGACCACGCTTCGTCACCCCATGCTCGACGACACCTAAATGAAACCCTCGACGTATCGCATATTCCAGATGGGCAATCCCATTCGAACAAATAAAGACGGGCACTTTACCAGAGAGGCGAGCCGTCGCTTCTTCGACTTGATGGGCTTTCGTCGTGACAAAAAAGAGATCCTCGTCTGTTTCTTGAAGCGTCTGACTGGAACGTAACGACACACGTGCCGTCCCTTCCGTCACGCCGGTCCGTGTGATGACAAGTGGATCAGATGACCCGCTTCTTCCGTAGAGCGTCACGTCGTAATCATTTGCGAGCAAAGATGCCATCAATAATCCGACCGCTCCGTTTCCGATGATACCAATTCGTTTGATGGAGTTCATCATGGTCCTCCTCCTATTCGAACTATTTTCGCACAAAAAGTTTACCACATCTTTTCGCCATGACCCAAAAATGACAAACAAAAAAGGAGCGACCTGAGAACAGGTCACTCCTTCAAGCATTATTTGCTTGTTACTTCTTTACCGTTGTAATGTCCGCAAGATTTGCAAACACGGTGTGAAAGTTTCATTTCGCCACAGTTCGGGCACTCGTTCATACCAGGTACGTTGAGTTTGAAGTGAGTACGACGAAGACGTTTGCGAGTTTTCGACGTTCTACGGAATGGTACTGCCATCGTTGTCCACCTCCTTGATAAGTTAACCTTCCTCGTTCTCTTTTTTCGAGAACAGGTCGGCTAGTCCCGCGAAACGCGGGTCAATTTTTGGTTGGGCTTCGGGCTGTTCGTCAGTAAGCGTCCAGCCTTCTCCTTCAACCTGAGTTTTGTCTGTTTCGTTCCCGTAAACTTGCATCGGGACGTCTAACATGATGAGCTCTTTTACAATCGGTACAAGACTGATCGTATTTCCTTCTGGCAAATTCACGTCATCGAATTGCTCCGTATAACGCCCATTCTCCAAAAAGAAAGGCTCGAGCGATTCAATATCGAATTCATAAGTGACATCTTCTAACGTTCGCGCATCTGGCAACGTCAGGTCACCTTGAATCTTCAGATTGAATGTAACTTGATTAGATGTGAACGATGCATCCCCGTGCACATGCACCGGGCGAATCGAACGGATATCCGGATGGAGCTGAGTCAGCTCTGGTAGTTCTACCATCTCATCGATTGTAAAACCGTCACCCTGGTTTCGGAGCTTAAGTAGCTGTGCAATAGACCATTTCATCCGAATCACCTCAATTGCAACAATATGAATTATAGATAGGCCAACTTGTTTTGTCAATGTTTTTTCTTTACACTAAAATCAGTTGACGACGGCGCTTTGCCAAAGCGTACTTACTCATCTTACACCAATCCATACGACAATGCAAAGGAGTAAATCATGCAAAAGACCGCCATTATTGCAGAGTACAACCCGTTTCATAACGGGCACTATTATCAAGCGCAAACTGCACGTCACGAAACCGGGGCGGATGTCATGATTGCCATCATGAGTGCCCAGTTCACTCAACGGGGCGAACCTACCTCGTTCGACAAGTGGAAACGGGCGAAGGCTGCCGTCGAGAGCGGTGCGATCGATTTAGTCATCGAGCTACCGACCCAGTACGGGGTCCAACGCGCCGACCGTTTCGCTAGCGCCTCCGTCTCGATTGCTGAACAGCTCCGTTGCCAGACGCTATCGTTCGGGAGTGAGAGCGGGGATATCGATGCAATCCTACATGCAGCCCGTTCACATGTCGAAGAGACGCCACGTTATAAAGAGGCGCTTAAAGAAGCGCTACAAGAAGGGCATTCGTCCGCGCAAGCTTCGAGTCGAGCTTTTCGCATCGTCTATCCCTCGTTTGATTTGACACGACCAAACAACATTTTGGGCTACCATTACGCCAAAGCAGCAAAATCGATTCAGTTACATACAGTCAAACGGCTCGGGGCTGATTATCATGACCCATCATTAATGGATGTCATGTCGGCGACAGGCATTCGGGCTCATTACTTAGACACCGGTGAAGTTCGTGCCGTCCCGGCATCAACTGAAGCGATGTTTCGGACACGACCGATGACACATTGGGAACACTATTGGCCCGTCTTACAATTCAAACTGAGAACATTGCCACTCCACACAATGACGGAGCTCGTAGGAATTGATGCCTCTCTCGCACCTCGTCTTAAGCAGGCGGGAGTCGAACCTTCATTCGAACGTGCCCTTGCTGCCGTGTCGACGCGCCGCTACACGCGTACCGCCATTCAGCGGGCGTTCGTCGCCGTACTGCTTCACTGGTTAAAAGACGAGGCGCCGACACGCTTTGACGAAGTCCCTTACGTGAGACCACTCGCCTTCAATGATCTCGGAAGACTTGCGTTACGAGATGTGAAGGAAGACGTGCAACTCGTCAGTAAGTTCGATAGCCGGGTCGATTTCGAAGCTCGTGTCACCGAAGCATATCGACTCCCGCTTCAAGATGACGCGTTAATCGAACACCGGCAACGCCCTCAGTTCATCTCTTCTAAATAACGAATCGCATCCTCGACCGTCTTGACAGGGACGACTTCGATGTCACTGTCGAGACGGTCTCGTGATTCCAGCGCCTCTTCATAGTTCGAACCGGCCGGCACAAAGAAGACTTCCGCTTTCTCCTCATCGGCGGCGACTATCTTTTGCCAAGCACCACCGATAGGTCCAACATTCCCTTCCTCATCGACCGTCCCCGTTCCGGCAATCCGTTTTCCATTTGCCAAGTCACCTGGCGTCAATTGATCATAGATTTCTAACGTGAACATCAATCCTGCAGACGGACCACCGACATTCGTCAAAGCGACATCGACTTCAGGATCAGCTGTGATTTCTTGAACGGGAAGCGGCTCATAGATTCCAATCCCGACACGATCCCCACTTTGATCGATCGGCTGAATGAGCGTTTGCACGACACGTTCTTCACCGTCTCGTTCAATCGTCAACTCCACTTCATCGCCCGCATCAAATTCCGAAACGCGATTCAAAAAGTCGACGCGAGTGGCAAAGGACATCCCATCGATGGCCGTGATGACATCACCCGGTTTCAACGTATTGGTCGCAAGGGACCCGGGAATCGGAGCGGATACATAAATCCCCTCGAAATCGACCGTCACGTCTTGATCTGCTAACTGATAGGCGTATTGAACCGCCGCTTGTTGAGAGGAGTCCATCAATAATTGTTGGCGACGTTCATAGTCTGCCTCACTCTCTCCATCATATAAATAGCGACTGGATAAATTCGCTTCCGTGAACGGGGTCACCCAACTTTCCACTAACCAAAACGGAGTCGCACGGCGTTGGGAGATCGTCACCATCATCAGTTCCCCATCCTCTTTTTCGCCACCTTGGACGGTCAGGAACTCTTCAATTGAGGTCGCCGCTCCGGGTGAAGAGATGTAGTAAGGAAGTGGGACGAACAGGAAGAGAAGAACTGTGACGAGTAAACCGAGTCCGATCTTTAACGATTTCATTGTCCCGAACTCACTTGATACTTTTTACGTAAGGCAATTTCAACCTGTTCCGGTACGAGCTCACTGACCGATGCCCCATATTTCGCCACTTCTTTGACAATCGACGAGCTGAGGAACGAATATTGACTATTCGTCATCATGAACAACGTCTCGACGTTCTCATTCAACTTTTTGTTAATTGATGCGATTTGAAGCTCGTATTCGAAATCTGAGACTGCACGGAGCCCACGGACGATCGTCGCCGCTTCCCGCTCTGCGGCATACTCGACAAGCAATCCACCGAACGCGTCGGCCGACACGTTTGGCAGATGTGTCGTCACGTCTCGGATCAGTCCCAGTCGTTCTTCCACATCAAACAATGGGGCCTTGCTTGAATTTTCAAGGACGGCAACAATGACCTCGTCAAAAATGGCCGCCGCTCGTTCAATAATATCTAGATGTCCGTTCGTGATGGGGTCAAAGCTACCCGGACAAATCGCAATCCGTTTCATCGTGTCACTCCTCCGATGCGTACTCATAGAAACTGATGGTGATGACATCTGAGTATCGCTGTTCTTTAATTCGTTCAAATCGTCCTACTCGTTCCAGTAACGTCACGTCGCTGCCGTGTTCACAGACGACTACGCCGATATCCATCAAGAGATTCGACTCATCGATCATTTGTAAGAACGCCACATGTTCTTCCGCATGATATGGAGGATCCATAAAGATGAGCTTAAATTGTTCCTGTTGAACCTTGAGCTGTTCGAGTACCGCCTTGGCGTCTTGACGATATACTTTCCCTTTCACTTCATAATGGGTCGCTCGTAAATTCTCTTGAATCGTTTGGACGGCTTTCGGTTGACGATCGACAAAAATAGCTTCGTCACAACCTCGTGATAACGCCTCGATTCCGAGCCCACCACTGCCCGCGTACAGGTCTAGTGCTTTCCCGCCTGAAAAATAAGGTCCGATGATGTTGAATAGCGATTCCTTCACTTTATCGGTCGTCGGCCGTGTCGCCGTTCCCGGGACCGCCTTCAAACGGGTCCCTTTTCGTTCTCCAGATATGACACGCATGTCTTTCCCTCCAGCAGAAAAGATGAAGGTGATGCCACCTTCATCTTTTTGTTTATTTCGATTTTGTCTCGTACGTTTCGGAAATGAATGGGCGCTCGCTTCGAACGACCGCTTCCACAAACGGCAATGCTTTCACTTGTTCGAGTACGGCTTCATGACTTTCGAGGTCAGTATAAAGAAACGCATACTTCTCTCGTTTTGAGACAAAGTAAAGATTCGCATAACGTCTTAACGCTTTCACTTGTTTCAAGGAATTCACGTATACGACGAAGCCAATCCGTTCATTCAACTTAGACGGCGCATCCACAACTTCCGCCTCCTCCGCAACTACCTCCACCAGAACATCCACCTTCATCAAAGAATGGATTACCGGTCGGGACCTTGATTTTAGGAGAGACTGAATGAGCGAGTAGTTCACTCACTTCCCCTAACAACTTATCCAAGCTTCGTTCCGCTTTTTTGAACGCAGCGATTTCTGGCTGAACGTCAAGACGACGTTTGATGAGATGCATCTCTTTTTTGATACGGTCGTGGTCCGGATGATGCTTTCCGAATCGCTGGACATACTCATAGTCCTCTTTCATCTTCAAAAACTCACGCTCGATCTCTTTTGCTTCTTGTGATGCGAGACGTGCCGCTTTCGTTTGAATATATGTTTGAAACGATTCGCTTGCTTCAATCAAATCGGTCAATTCTTCTGTTTGATCGAGCAGGGCAATCGTCTGTTCAGTGATTATCATACCCCTCACCCTTTCTGCCATGATTTTACCACAATTGTTTCCCTATGTAAGCAATCCACACTATAATTGAAGTTGACCGCAAGGCGTTCCATGTAGAAAGGAAGTGAACAGACGCAACCGATGCGTCTACGTATGAAAAAAGTTTCTTTTAATATGATCCGATCGGCCGGGATCAAGACGGATTATGCGAAACCCGAATATTATTTCGATCAGCTCGACAAGGTTCGCGCTGCCGACCTCGTCCTGTTCCCTGAGTATTGGATGGTCAATTCCATCATCTACGGGATGAATAAAGCGATTTTCCCATCACCAGCGACTTATCACCTCGGGCACGACAAGATCGAGATGACGCGCGCCTTCAAGGCGACATATCCGCACCGGATTCCGAAGACATTGATTTATGGAAAAAACCCATACACGATTGAACGCGTGTTAGAAGAGTTCCACTACCCGTTCGTCGCCAAAAAAGCCAAATCCTCAATGGGTCAAGGGGTATGGTTAATCAAAAATGACCAAGACTGGTTAGAATATGTCGAGAATCATGATACGTTCTATGTCCAAGAGTTCATCCCGAACGATCGTGACTTACGCGTCATCGTGATTGGAGAAGAAGTCGTCGGTGCCTATTGGCGTGTCAGTGAGGCCTTTTTAAACAACGTCGCTCAAGGAGCCCACTTCTCGTACGAAGACATCCCGGAAGACGTCGTCCAAGAAGTTCAATCGATTGCGAATACGTTATCCATCAATCACGCAGCGTTTGACGTCATCGTGACAGAAGATGGATTTTACATTTTGGAATTCAACGTCTTTTTCGGGTCGGAAGGATTGCTACCGCTCGGCGTGAAGCTCCCGCAAAAAATCGAGGAATACTTAAATACACTCGGCTGATTAATCGTTCATCTTTTTTTCACAATTTGAACACACGTTATTCCAAGAACGTTTTTGAATATGGTATGATGACATATGAGGTTTATTCGAAAAGGGGGATTATGATGAAATTTGAGCAGTTCCACATCGAGGGAAAAGAAATCCGTTTTGGTTTGCTCGAGACGATCATGGATCATCATCATTTCATCCGTGAAGGTGCTTGGGATTATGAGCGTGCCACGTATGATATGAAATATGAGAAACAATCGACTGGCGAAACATTCTATCTTCGCTTACCTGTATACGCGATCGAAGGTCAAATCGAAGATCGTCACGCTGTTGTCAAAATGCTTACACCGATTTTAGGAAAGCATTATTATCCACACGGTGTTGAATACGATGAAGTCTTCCCAGAAGAAATCGTCCGCGACTGTGAGCGCCGTCTAAAAGCACTCGCAGAAACATTAGAAGTCAAACCCCTTGCATAAGCGAAGGGGTTTGTTTTTTTGACTAGATCGGAGGCTCCCGACCTTGAATCACTCGATTTATTTTGAAAGAAAGGGCAACATCTTATACTCTGGGGCGTCACGCATCCAATTAGAAGTGCTTCCTCTGCCTGATTCAATCAATGAATTAGAACAAATGATTTGTTCTGAATCCATCCAGACTCTTTATCTCTCAACTTATCAAATACATGATCGAAATATATTAGATCCTCAATCGATCAGCGATATTCGATCTCAATGGAACGAGTCATACAAATCTCATATCGTCCTTTCAAATGAAGCAGACCTAGATGACTTTCAAGATGGGTATTGCTTCTTTGCAGAACTTTTTCATGACCCACTTAAGAATAAAATTTTAATCTTGTATCAAGCTCACTAAAAAGTATGAATGAAAACAAAGCCCACCGAAGCAGATTCGCTTCCGTGGGCTTTAATCAGTTAGTCGCAATGACGGTCAACGTCACATCGACTTGACCGAGCAATAAATCGAATTGGTCTCGAACATAGCGATACAATCGCTCTGCCTCGACGAGTGATAATGGTGCAATGATTTGATAATCATAGTGGTCTTTCGAGCGAGAGACGACTTTCACTTCTTTCAAGCCGAATTCGATTGCACTACACGCGATCAAATCTTCAATCGCCCGTTCCGCAATCGTCACGTCTCCGTATGAATAGTCATTCCCAATCACAGCCATCGTATCGTTCATGGTTATCACTCCTTTTCATTCGCGAGCACTTTAACGTCCTCCATGATAGATTCGATATCGACCGGTTCATCCCCTGCCGTCGCCATCTGCGCGACAGCACGGACATCATGATGGCGGTCGATGACGTACATCGTCGTCGCATGCGTCACGAGTCCGCTGTTCGCCTTCGAATAATAGAACTGTAGCTGGCGCGTGATCCGATCGATGTCTACCTGGTCTCCCGTCAGCATCTTCCATCCAGTCGGCTCTGCTTGGAATGCTTCCCCGTAATTTTTCAGGACGGGCACGGTATCCACATCCGGGTCAACCGTGATCGCGACGAGTTCTACGTCCGATCCGTATAAGTTCTCTTTTTTCAATTCTTTTTCGAGCTTCATGAAATCACGTAACGTGAGCGGACAAATATCTGGACAGTTCGTATAGAAGAACGTCACGATCTTCACTTTCCCGTTATCGGAATCATAGGTCTCTTCATTTAATGCGTTCGTCAATGTGAACGGGGTTGGCTCTTGAATGACGGGTAGGTCGTCTTGATTGAAGAAAACAAAATACACGGCTACTCCGATGACGACAAGCGTCAAGACGGTCAAACCGACCGTCAAATAGCTATTCCGTTTCATACAGCTCTCCCTCTCTATGGATCATCCTCCGATTATCGCGCGGAATACGTTCGTCGTTTCACCCGGGTCATATGCCACATAGAGAAGAATGTAAACCGTCACACCCGTAATGGCCGTAAAGAACCAGACGACCGACGCTTTCGGTCCGATTTTCCGGTGCTTCTCGATCTTGTTTTTATAACCGAGATAGAGCGTAATCAATCCGAGGATACCACCTGTTGTCGCGAGAAGAATATGGAAAATCATAAAACCAAGATAGAACGGCTTCACTGAATCCGGTCCTCCGAATGCCGTGTTGCCGACAAAAATGGTACGTGAGACGTAAAGGATGAAGAACGTCGTCGCTGCAATCGCGGCGGCCGTCATCACCTTTTTATGTTTTTCGATGTTGCTGCGGTCTTTTGCGATAATCACCCATCCGATGGCGACAAGAATCGCACTGATGACGATGAATGACACACTAATTAAGGCAAGATAGTTCATCAATGTTTCCCCTTTATATTCTGTTTAATTTTTTTCATTTGTTTCTTGCGGAGTAAATGACATGCCTTCATCAAGAGCAAGTGACTTCGTCCGACGCACCCAGCCGAAGAACGTCCAGCCGAAGAAGAAGCCGTACACGATCTCTTGACCGAGTTTCATGAGGACCCCACCGAAACGTTGATCTTCGAGCGCACTGTTCGTCGCTCCCATCAACGCCTCTAAATCAATTCCGGAAACGTCACCGTTCGGGAGACAGTATCCAAGGACCGTCGCAAACGTCTGTGGGTCCGTGTACGCATTATAGAGCGTCGTTTGACTAAAGATGATGAGCGCACAGGCAGGTGTCAGTAAGACCCCGTTGGCGATGATGTACACCATTCGTTTCAAATCGGACATGCCTTCCTCTTCGTCTGAGACGAGTGGAACGATGACCGGATACCACATCGTCAAACTAAAGACGACAAGGGCACCGTGGAAAATACGATGAACGCCGTAGTTCGTCAAGACGTAGTCGAATACGACCGGCATATGGTAAATCGAGAACAATGCGTTGAATAAAATGAGCGCGATCAGTGGCTTCGTCAAAAACTTGAACATCGGCCCAATCCATTTGAAGCTAAGTACTTTTTCGAACACCCAGTACGGTAGACCGTAAACGACGAGTGCCGGTGCCAAAATATAGACGAGCACCATTTGGAACATATGCACCGATAAAATGATATGTGCCATGACATCGATTGGACTTCCAAAACCGATGTAATACAAGACAATCGCAAACAACATACTAAACTTTTGTAATAACGTGGTCGAGGCATATCCTCGCTTCGCCATTCTCTCTGTCACGACGGCGTATAACACATAAATCCCGACCATGAGCAATCCGAACAGCGGACTCCATAACGTGAGCCAATCAAATTGATTGAGCAGCTCCGACGTATTCCAGAGCATCCGTTCACCCCTTTTCTTTCTCTCCCTAACCTTTGAAACCGTTCACTTCAAGATTACTATTCATTCATTTTTGAAGTAAAGGAAAAAGGACCGAATCATCCGTGTTTCCACAGATGTTCAATCCTTTGTCACAATTACCAAATGAGTAAGCGGAGTGCAGCGACCGTGATGATGGCAACAAATATACCTAGCCACATCATGCCAACGATCCACGTGTTCCCACGGTTATTCATATGCATGAAGATATATAACTGTAGGAAGACTTGGATGACCGCCAAGATGATTAAAAAACCACCTGCTGCCCACACCGGCATCAATTCCGCATAGACGGCGCCGAATGCCACGAATGTGAGTAAAATCATCATCGCGAAACTGATTAGTTGAAGCTGATACTCACGTTTCGACTCTGCTTTTACTTCAAGCTCTAACTGCTTGTGAGATTCGTTCATTACTCGTTTTTCCATATTAGTTCACCATCCCTAAGAGGTAGACGATTGAGAAGATGAAGACCCAAACAACGTCGATAAAGTGCCAATATAGACTCGATACATAGAACTTTGGTGCATTGTATACATCGATCGGACGGTTCCAGTTACGAATCAAGAGCGTCGTAATCCAAAGGAGACCGAACGTTACGTGCGCGCCGTGGAAACCAACCAACGTATAGAAGGCTGAACCGAATGCGCTCGACGTGAACGTGTGACCGATGTGGTAGTAGTGAATGAACTCGTAAATCTCAGCACCAAGGAATCCGGCACCAAGAAGGAGCGTCACAATCAACCAAAGCTTCATACGCCCTGGATTGTTTGCCTTCATGTTCATCATCGCAAGGACACTTGTAAGTGAACTTGTGAGGAGGAGCATCGTCATGATGAAGACGAGCTCCATTTCGAAAATGTTATACGAACGTAATTCCTCTGGCGCACCAGAGTTCAAGAGACCAACGTATGTTCCAAAGAGCGAGGCGAAGAGGACTGTCTCTCCACCAAGGAAGAACCAGAAGGCCACATATTTATTTTTCCCTTCCAGTGTTGCTTTCTCTGGATTGGCCGGGATACCGGTCACTGGGTGTTTTTCAACTGCATGTGCCATTTATTGTTCTCCTTTCTCACGAATCGCTTTCAAGTCTGCTTCGACTTGTGACTTCGGAATGTAGTAGCCGTGATCGTCAATCCAAGAACGTAGGAACATCGAGACGAACGTCATCGCTAATCCAAATCCAATCAATGACCAACCGACGACCGTGTTATCCATCTGGAAGATGGCACCGAGTCCTGCGATAAAGAGGCCGAGTGACATGAAGAACGGAATGAGCGAGTTGTTCGGCATGTGAATGTCCGAAACTTCCTCAGCGACTGACACGCGTTTGTTGCCAGCCATTTTCTCGAGCCAGAACGTATCAAGTCCTTTGACGAGTGGCGTTTGTGCAAAGTTGTACTCTGGAGTCGGAACAGGAAGTGTCCACTCAAGCGTACGTCCATCTCCCCAGTGGTCTGGTTTGACGCGGTCTTTCGACAAGAAGGCTTTCACAACAGCGACGAGCAAGACAATCGTTGACACACCCATGAAGAATGCACCGATTGTCGAGAGCATGTTGAGTGTATCCCAACCTTGACCATCGAGGTATGTGAAGACTCGACGTGGCATACCGAACAATCCGAGGAAGTGTTGCGGGAAGAACGTCAAGTGGAACCCGATAAAGAACAACCAGAACTGCCAGTATCCAAGCTTTTCAGAAAGGGCTTTTCCGAACATGAGTGGGAACCAGTAGTAAAGTCCTGCGAAGAGACCATATACAACCCCACCTACGATTACGTAGTGGAAGTGAGCGACAACGAAGTAGCTGTCGTGGTACTGATAGTCAGCCGGTGCGACAGAGAGCATAACCCCTGTCATCCCACCTACGAGGAATGAAGGAATGAACGCGACTGAATAAAGCATAGCGACGTTGAATTTAATTTGACCGCCCCACAGTGTGAAGAGCCAGTTAAAGATTTTAACACCCGTTGGTACGGCAATCGCCATCGTTGCAACAGCGAAGATCGAGTTGGCAACTGGACCAAGACCGACTGTGAACATGTGGTGAACCCAAACCATGAATCCAAGGAAACCGATGAGCATTGTCGCGAAGACCATCGTCGTGTAACCGAAGAGGCGTTTACGCGCAAATGTCGGAATGATTTCCGAGAAAATACCGAATGCCGGTAAGATCAAGATGTATACTTCCGGGTGACCGAAGATCCAGAAAAGGTGTTCCCAGATGACAACGTTCCCGCCAAGTGCCGGGTCGAAATAAGCAGCTCCGAAGAGTCGCTCGAACATCAACATGAACAATCCGACCGTAAGTGGTGGGAATGCGAAGACGATCAATGCCGATGCAACGAAAGTCGTCCATGTGAAGAGTGGCATACGCATGAGTTTCATTCCTGGCGCACGCATGTTCAAGATGGTGACGAGGAAGTTAATCCCGGCCATCAATGAACCGAAACCTGAAATCTGAAGACCGAGAGCGTAGAAGTCTACCCCTGTCGCTTCCGGTTGTGTTGAAAGTGGAGCGTAAGCCGTCCACCCTGCGTTTGGTGCTGCTCCGAAGAACCAGCTCAAGTTAAGCATGACTCCACCGAAGAAGAACAACCAAAAACCTAATGAGTTAATGAATGGGAACGCAACGTCGCGTGCCCCGATTTGAAGTGGTACGACGGCGTTCATGAAACCGAATAACATCGGCATGGCCGCAAGGAAGATCATCGTCGTTCCGTGCATCGTAATCAACTGGTTAAACGTCTCACCGCTGACGAAGTCGTTCATTGGTTTGACGAGTTGCCAACGAATCAGTAATGCTTCAATTCCACCGAGAAGGAGGAAGAAGATTCCTGAGAACAAATACAAAATACCGATTTTTTTGTGGTCAACCGTCGTAATCCAATCCATGATGCCATTGTATTTACGCGATTGCTGCATTGCAGTGGTCTGTGCCACGTGAAATCCCCCTTTTCCCGTTAGTCAATCTTCTGCTCATACAAGAAGTCAACGAGTGCGTCTAATTCTTCGTTGCTGATTTGACCTTCATTGAATCCTGGCATAAGAGCCCCTTGTTTCTTCTCTTGCGGGTCACGGATCCACTCTTTCAAGTTGTCCTCATTGTTTTCGAGGTAACCTGCGAGCCATTCACGATCACCGAAGTTCGTTAAACTTGGTGCCACTTTACCGCCGCCGTGACAGCTCAAGCAGCTTTCGACATACACTTGCTCACCTGTCGTCAAGTTCGTGTTGTCTGCGACGAGTTTCTCACCGTTCTCGTCTTGCTTGGCTTTCATGTCAGCGAGCCATTGATCATATTCTTCTTGCTCGAGCGCGATGACTTTAAAGTCCATAAGGGCATGTGACGGACCGCAAAGCTCAGCACATTTCCCGTAGTAAGTACCTGGTTCATTTGCATGTAACCACATTTCGTTATCAAGTCCTGGGTTCGTATCTGTCTTACCAGATAAAGCTGGTACCCAGAATGAGTGAATGACATCTTTAGACGTCAAGTTGATGCCGACTCGTTTTCCGACTGGAATGACGAGCTCTTGCCCTGTCACAACACCTGCTTCTGGATATTCAAATTCCCACCAGTACAAGTTAGCTGTAACGTTGATTTCTTCTTCTTTTTTCGCTTCTTTCGCTTTCGCGAGTTCGACAGTCGTCGTGATTGTCGGAACAGCGAGAATGATGAGAAGGATAATCGGAACGACTGTCCAAATCATCTCGAGTGTACTGCTACCTTCAACTTGCTTCGGAATCGATTCATCTTTCCGACGGAACTTCATGAGCACGTACACGTAAATGACCGATACGATGATGAGTACGAAGAGCATGATCGCCAAACTGATGAGAATGATGCGGAGCTGAAGCTCAGCCCCTTCTCCCATCGGCTTCAATGCAGACAATCCCTCTTGACCGCAACCTGATAACAGGACTGCGAACATCATCATCGGGACGATGCCAAACAGAAGCTTCTTAAATGATTTCACAACAATCCCCACTTTCTCCCAAAATGATGTGTAATGGTTTTCTATATAGTGAGTGCGATCACCAGAGTGCTGTCAAAATCAGCGCGATAATCCACACGACTAAATAAATTAATGAATAGAAGAACATTTTGTTTGCCCACTTGATTTCATCCTCGGCGTTGAATCCTTTCAACCCGAGATACAACCAGTAGCCCCCTAAACCGGCTGCGACTGTCAAGTAAACAAGACCATAGTGCATAAATAAGAGCGATGCCGGAATCAGCGTCGCAATCCACCAGATGATTTGCCGTTTCGTGATGGCAAATCCGTTCACGACCGGAAGCATCGGAATGCCTGCCGCTCGATACTCTTCCGTCCGTCGCATGGCGAGCGCCAGGAAGTGTGGTGGTTGCCATAAGAACATGACAAGGAACATGAGCCACGCATCGATATGAAGTGTCGGATCGAGTGCTGCCCAACCGATGAGCGGTGGAACGGCTCCCGAAATACTACCGACGACCGTATTGAGCGTACTCGTACGCTTCAGCCACATCGTATAAATCACGACATAAAAAAATGCCCCGATTAAACCGAATACTGCGGCGACGTACGATACAAGGAGCAAAAGAAGTGTTCCGATTGCAAGTTGTGTCAATCCAAGGAGTAAAATCTTCTCTCCTGAAATCTTGCCGGTTACACTCGGTCGATTGTCCGTACGATCCATTAAGTAATCGATATCTCGGTCCACAAAGTTGTTTAGGTAACAACTCCCCGAAATCACGAGTGCGCTTCCTAACATCGTTAATAAGAGCTGTGGCCAAACTTCAAACAAGTAAAGGACTGGCGTATCGCTCTGGTACGTCGCTGCCACGAAGAATCCTGCAAACACCAACAACAGGTTGGCGCGAACGATTCCCATTTTCGCTAAGGCGACGTAATCTCGGAATGACGTTGATTCTGTATACTCTACATCTACCGTCATCCCTGGGTTGACTTTTGTCATACTGACCCCCCCACATAATCACGAAATCCTCGCATTCTCTTCACAGAAAAAACACAATATGAACAAAATACACTTAACTCTCTACAAAGATACCATATTTTTTTATAAAATACGCCCTTTATGCTTGTAAAATAGCGAGTTTTTTGTGTCAATAGTGTGATATTTGTCACACCTTATGTGCTTTACTAATATTAGAATAACGTTTTTGATAACGATTGCAAGCTTTTCCATTTCGTTTTTTGAACAGAAAGCCGTATAATAAGTATGGCGAAAAAAATATAAATAAACAAGGTACATTTTTAACGGATTTTGATTAGAAGCAGGTGGTATTGCATGCATAAAAAACTCGCGTTTTTCTCAGGGTTTGTCACCCTCGGGATGATGCTTGTCCTCATCATGGGTGGAACCGTGACGAAGACGGATTCAGGAGATGGTTGTGGGACGGACTGGCCACTCTGTCATGGAAAATTAATCCCAACCAACCCAAGTGTTGAAACGATGATCGAATACAGTCACCGGGTAGTCTCCGGTATCGAAGGTCTTCTCATCATTGCGCTCGCCATTTGGACGTTCATCGCGGTCAAACATCGGGTCGATGTGAAAATCTTCGCGTTTCTCGCATTTATCTTTATGCTCATCCAATCAATCATTGGAGCGGGCGCGGTCATTTGGCAACAGTCGGACGCCATCCTGGCCCTCCATTTTGGAATTTCACTCGTGTCGTTCGCATCGTTACTCATTTTGACGATTCTGTTATTCGAAGGTGACCGGGAGCATCAAGTCGTATCGAGACGGTTGAGATCTCATCTTTACGGTCTATCGATCTATACGATGATTGTCGTCTACACCGGAGCCTATGTCCGTCACCTCGGTGCTACATATGCTTGCGTCGGTTGGCCGATTTGTGAACAAGAAGTGTGGACGTTTGAGTCGTATGTGCAGATGGGACACCGTGTGATGGCCGGGCTACTCGTCTTGTACACGTTGTATGTTCTCTATTTGGCACGTAAAGAAATGAATCGTTTGATTGAGCGCGGCATGATGGCGTCTCTCTTCTTCATCCTGCTTCAAGTCGGTACAGGTGCTTGGATCGTCCTTGGGGGACACGCGACTTACGTTCCGCTCCTTCACGCCTTCTTGATCACTTGTTACTTCGGTATCCTGTCATACCTCTCTTATCACGCGTATCGGTCGACAGCGCGACAAGACGGGGCACAATTGAAAAATATGAACGGATAACCAAACAAAAAAGCGCCACGGCGCTTTTTTGTTTACAATGCTTTAAATCGTTCGAGGGCACGCTCTCTCGCTTCTTTATGATCGACGAGTGGCATGGCATATTCGTCTCGCTCTGACGGGTCTGGAAAGTGAATCGATTTATCTGTTATATGTTTCAGTTCCGGCACATACTTCCGGATGAACGTTCCGTCAGGGTCAAATCGTTCGGATTGCGTCGTCGGATTGAAAATACGGAAATATGGAACAGCGTCCGTCCCGACTGATGCTGCCCATTGCCATCCCCCGATATTCGACGCTGCCTCATAATCGATCAGCTTTTGCTCGAAATACCGTTCCCCTTTTCGCCAATCGAGAAGGAGATGTTTCGATAGGAAAGATGCGACAATCATGCGTAGGCGGTTGTGCATCCACCCGGTCTCGTTCAACTGACGCATCGCGGCGTCGACGATTGGATACCCGGTCTCCCCGTTACACCACTTTTCGAACTGCTCTTCATTGTCCTCCCATTCAATCGACTTGTATTTATCATTGAACGGTTGATCTTTCAATCCGTGGAACTTTGCCATGACCATGTAATAAAATTCGCGCCACAACAGCTCATCGTAATACGTGTCGCGCCCTTTTGATTGCCTCGCCGACAACACTTGTTCGGCGATCGTGCGAATCGACAACACACCTGTCCGTAAATAAGGAGATAGTCGACTCGTCCCGGCGATGCTCGGAATATCACGCTTCTCGTCATAATCGACCATGCGATCATTGACGAAGCGGGTCAATCGCTTCTTCGCTTCCGTTTCCCCTAGCCCTTTCCATTCACGTTTACATCGCTTGAAGAGCACTTTCAGTTCACTCGGTTGTTCATTCTTTGAACGGATGTACTGAGATAAACGATCGACATCAACCTCATACGGTGCGGGTGGCTGTTCGGCATACGCCGCTTTTTTGAACGGGGTGAACACCTTATAGGGATCGCCACTTTTTGTACGGAACGCATCGGGATGAAACAGGTGACGATCTAAAAGTCGCACTACCTTTACATCTTCACTAAGTGCTTCAATCACACGGTCATCCCGCTGTTTGAACGGTTCCACATACTCCGCATTAAAATAGAGCACATCCATCTCGCCGAGCTGTTTCACGAACGCATCCTCCGTCTCCGCGACGAGGACACGAAGCCCTAACCCTTTCGCTTCTAAATCATCCATGAACGTTCGCATCGTCGAGAAGAAATAGTCATGCCGCACTTCGAATGGGTGACAGTATTTCGGATTCAACCAAAAGACGAAATCTAGGTCATCGCCTTCCTCCATATCTTTCAATACACGGTGTAACATATGATTATCGGTCAGTCTAAAATCCGAACGAAACCAACATACTCGTCTCATGATCTCCACTCCCATCTACAAAAAAGAAGCATAGCGCGCTATGCTTCTTTTGATTATACAAATTCAATCAACAAGTCGTCACTTTGTATTGTGTCGCCTTCTTTAATATGGATGGCCTTAATCTCACCATCTTGTGCCGCTTGAATCGTCGTTTCCATCTTCATCGCTTCTGTGACGAGCAACTGCTCCCCACGGTGAACGCGACTTCCTGGTTCGACCAATACTTTCAAGACAGACCCCGGCATCGATGCACCGACTTGTTTGGCGTTCGAACGATCGACTTTCGGACGGCTTGTCGTTGCCGATTTGACATTGACATCTTTAATCTCGATTTCACGTGGTACCCCGTTCATCTCATACGAGACGAGACGGATGCCATCTTCATTCGCTGCACTCACTTGTACGAGCTTGATGATTAACGTTTTTCCAGTCTCGATTTCAACTTGGATTGTCTCACCGACGTTTAATCCGTAGAAGAATGTCAACGTGTCGAGCACTGAGACGTCCCCGTATGTCGTTGTATGTTTGATATAGTCTTCGTACACTTTCGGATAAAGCGCATGAGCAAGAAGTTCAAAGTCCGTCACCGGTCGCTCGAATTTTTCGAATAGTTCTTGGCGTGCCGATTCAAAGTCATACGGTTTGATCAATTTACCAGGACGAACGTTTAATGGCTCTTCCCCTTTCAAGATGACTTGTTGCACATCTTTCGGGAATCCACCTGGAGGCGTTCCTAATTCACCACGCATCATTTCGACGACCGAGTCTGGGAAGTCCAACTGATGTCCTCGTGTCATCACATCTTCTTCCGTCAAGTTATGCTGGACCATGAAGAGCGCCATATCACCGACAACTTTCGATGACGGCGTCACCTTGACAATGTCCCCGAACAACATGTTGACTCGGGCATACATCGCCTTGACTTCTGCCCAGCGGTCTCCAAGTCCGACCGCTTTCGCCTGCTGTTGGAGGTTTGAATATTGCCCACCTGGCATCTCGTGTTCGTACACGGATGGATTCGATGCACGCATATCACTTTCAAACGGTTCATAGTTGTGACGCACATCTTGCCAGTAGTCACTGATGATTTCATATTGTTTCGGGTCGACTTTCGGCTGACGTTCGTGGTGGTTGAGCGCATAAACCAAACTTCCACCTGAAGGCTGTGATGTCATCCCTGACATCGAACTCGCGGCAACGTCAACGATATCGACACCGGCATCTGTCGCACGAGCATAGGTGAAGATTCCGTTACCGGAAGCATCGTGTGTATGCAAGTGGATTGGTAAGTCCACGGCATCCTTTAATGCCGATACGAGTGCATAGGCCGATTCCGGCTTCAATAGACCGGCCATATCTTTGATTGCCAAGATATGCGCACCACTCGCCTCAAGTTTCTTCGCGAGGTCGATATAATACGGAAGGTGGTACTTCGGACGGTTGCCATCGTACAAGTCTCCCGTATAACAGATGGCCGCCTCCGCCACTTTCCCAGTCGGAAGTGTCGCATCGATTGCCAATTGAATCGATTCCAAGTTGTTGAGACTATCAAAGATTCGGAACACGTCGACTCCAGCATATGCCGCTTCGTGTACGAATTTCTCGATGACGTTGTCTGCATAGTTTTTGTATCCGACCGCATTCGCACCGCGTAGCAACATTTGAATCAAGACGTTCGGCATCTTCTCACGAAGCTTCATGAGACGTACCCATGGGTCTTCGGATAAGAATCGGTATGCGACGTCGAACGTCGCTCCGCCCCATGCCTCGACCGAGAACAATTCTGGCATGAGTTTACTTGTCGGTTCGGCGATATTCAGAATATCCTGTGTGCGCATGCGCGTCGCGAGCAACGATTGATGCGCATCTCGCATCGTCGTATCCGTCAACAACAGTTCCGGTTGACGTTTGATCCAGTCGGCGAGGCCGTCCGGTCCAAGCTCTGTAAGAATTTGTTTCGTCCCTGGCTTCGCTTCTGCCGGGAGGTCGTGCGGGATTCGTACCGAACGGCTGATCGGCTTGTCTTTCAGACCAACACCTGGGAATCCATTCACTGTCACATCCCCGATATAGTTCAACAGTTTAGTCCCGCGGTCTTTTCGTTTCGGGAAGACGAACAGTTCTGGCGTCTCATCGATGAATGACGTGTTGTAATCTCCATTGATAAAGTTCGGGTGCTTCATGACGTTAATCAAGAACGGAATGTTCGTCTTGATTCCACGAATCCGGAACTCGTTCAAGTTTCGAACCATCTTCGAGGCCGCTTGTTCGAATGTCATGCCATGTGTGGACAATTTCACGAGAAGTGAATCGTAGTACGGTGAAATCTCTGCACCGACATACGCATTCCCACCGTCAAGACGAACACCAAAGCCACCCGGAGAACGGTAAGCCATGATTTTTCCTGTGTCCGGCATGAAGTTATTGCCTGGGTCTTCAGACGTAACACGTGATTGAATCGCATAACCGAGAAGTTTAATGTCTTCTTGCTTCGGCATTTGAATCATATCGCCGTGGAGCGACTCACCTTGCGCGATCATCAATTGCGTTTGAACGATGTCAAAGCCCGTCACCATCTCTGTGATCGTATGTTCCACTTGAATGCGCGGGTTAACTTCGATGAAGTAGAACGACTCATCCTCTGTCACCAAGAACTCGACTGTACCGGCGTTGACGTAGCCGACGTGACGCATGAGTTGGACCGCCGCATCACAAATCGCTTGGCGCGATGCATCAGACAAGGTCACACACGGCGCCACTTCGACAACTTTTTGGTGACGGCGCTGAACCGAACAGTCACGCTCGAACAAGTGGATGATGTGACCGTGCTCATCCCCAAGAATCTGCACCTCGATGTGTTTCGGACGTTCGACGAGTTTTTCTATGTACACTTCGTCAGAACCGAACGCCTGCTTCGCTTCTGATTTCGCACGTTCAATCAAATCTTTCATTTCCGCTTCTGTTCGAATGACACGCATTCCGCGACCTCCGCCACCCATCGACGCTTTGACCATGAGCGGGAATCCGTGCTCGTTCGCAAATGCTTCCGCGTCTTCATATGATGTGAGCGGCCCATCCGAACCCGGAATGACAGGAAGACCCGCTGCAATCGCACTCTGACGTGCTCGTACCTTATCACCGAACGCATGTAAATGTGACTCATGCGGTCCGACAAAGATAATGCCCTCTTCACGGCAACGTCGTGCGAGTTCAATGTTCTCCGAAAGGAAACCATATCCCGGGTGAATCGCATCACTGCCTGACTCCTTAGCGATTCGAATCACGTCTTCAATATCGAGATACGCATCGATCGGTTTTTTGTCTATACCGATCAAGTAGGCCTCATCGGCTTTAAAGCGATGTAAGGAGCCGCTATCTTCTTGTGAATAGACGGCTACCGTTCGAATGTCTAACTCTGTCGCCGCGCGAAATACGCGAATGGCAATTTCCCCACGGTTTGCAACAAGTAACTTTTTAATTGGTTTCAAATGAAATCCCCCCGTTAATGAAGTTTGTTTGTTTCCTTACCTGACGACGTGAAGTGATGAACGTTGAACGTTTTCTTCTGACTTCACCCGAATTTCTTCTCGTCGTGTCGCCTCTCGATGACGGTTACGCATCGAGATACTGCTGAGCACCCCGAGAACACCCATCATCATGATGAGCGATGTTCCCCCATAACTGACCAGTGGCAAGGTTACGCCTGTCCCTGGGAACCAACCGGACATCGCACCGATATTGATGGCCGTCTGGATCATAATTTGTGAGGCAATCCCAAACGACACGAACATCGCAAAGTGACTATCCGCATGATTGGCGATATGGATCGCGCGAAAAGCGATGAAGAAGAGTAGGACTAAAACCGTCAATACACCGAGGAATCCTAGCTCTTCCGCAATGATCGACATGATATAGTCGGTTTCTGGTTCTGGCAAATACCCATACTTTTGAAAACTGTTCCCAAGTCCGACTCCGGTCAATCCCCCATGTACGATCGAGATAATCGACATGAGCAATTGGTGTCCATATCCTTCCGGGTCCATGAACGGGTTGAACACGACTTCAATCCGACTTCGTTGATTCTCCGAGAAGATGGTCGTGAACAATACGAATACAGTACCAATCCCAGCTAAAATCCCCGGAATCAAAATTCGAAGCGGCGCCCCGACACCGAACCACATGAGCAACATGATGGAACCGAGGACGAATAACCCACCCATATCCGGCTGTCCATTGATTGCGATGGCGTAGAACGAGAAGTAAAAGAGAACCGGTACTAAGAAGAAGGCGCCGATTTGTGCACGCAACCCCTTTTTCGTGATAGCGGCCCGCGCCAGTCGACCAGGGAGTCCTTTCAACTCATTATTCCATAGCTCATGGTAGTAGTTCGCAAGCAGTATGATGAGAACGAACTTCGCAATCTCGACAGGTTGAATGGTCATTCCGCCGATGATGAGCCACGCCTTTGCCCCATTCAATGGAGGCATCGCCCACGTGACAAATAGCAAGACGACAGAGAGCGCATAAAGACCGAGGCGAATGCCTTTTTTCCGAAACATCTCATATCGGAACAATGTCGCAATCAAATAGACAAAGATTCCGATTCCAACGTAGACGAGCTGGCGATAGAATAAACTACTATTCGCGTAATCCCCACGATTCCAAACGCTCGCACTATAAATCATGATCGAGCTGAGCCCGACGAGCAAGAGCACTGACAAAAACAACGCAAAATCAAAATACCGAAACCGTGTTTTCATGTATTCACTTCCTTATGTAAAACAATCCGACAACCCTTATAAAAAAATACTCAAACAGCGCCACTTGCACAGTTTGAGTATAAGGTTCATAATTCTGAAGCTTCTGCCAAAGCAGACAACTTTTGTTCCAATGAATCGAGCAGTCCTTTACCTTCAATGTCTGAAATGAGTCCAAGACGAACCGCAAAATCAATTTGGCGCGATAGTCCAAACATATGTGTATCAAGCACCTCTTCATAAAGCGGGCACTTCGGCATTTTTAGGTTTTCTAACTGCACTTCAATCAGACAACGGATTTTTTCAGCATCCGCCTCGAGTAATTGAAGCGCTTGCTCCCGTTGGATTGCAGCCAAATTTGTCGCCACTACGACCCCTCCTCCGTACGATGACAGACTGTTTGTCATAACTCAACTGTACATTATCTTTCATCATAATTCAATGTACAGTATGAATGAACGCGACATTCTTCCTCTTTTCCATTTTACGAGAAAGAGCGCTATAATGAAACGTGTAATGTGTATGAAGGGGGATATAAGCATGATTTTTCCACTTGATGGAGCAGTTCGCCACAGTCTGACGATTGACCCGACCGTATGGATTTTTGACGAACGAAAACGAAAGATTGAAGATTTGGACTCGGTGACGGAGAATGATCGTGAGGCATACTATGCGAAAATGGGGAAAGCATGGGATGACGGATTGTCACAAGGAACTCGAATCGACCACAATAAACCGATGTCGCGACAAGATAAGGATGCAGCATTACGCGACTCGTTCGCCATGCCGCTCACGCCATTTTTAAACAATGCCGAACCGATTGAACTCGCGACACATGTCCGTTTTTACGGGGAGACCATATTGACTCTATCGCTCAGCGAGGCATCGCGCGTATATTTACAATTTTCAAAAGACGGAAAAGTACTTACTGACGGACCTGTCTATGTATTATATGAGGATCAGGTCATTCGCCAAGTCAATCATATCACCGTATTAAGCAATCAATGAGAAGGGTCACGCCTTCTCTTTTTTTGGACTTTTTAGTTCACAAAGTGTAGTATATAGAGTGTTGACTACAAATTGAATAAGAAAGGTCGTGACGCTTACGATACCTCTATGGAAACGAAATTTAGTGGTTGTTTGGATCGGTAGCTTCTTGACCGCCGCGTCGATGAGTCTCGTCCTTCCATTCCTCCCATTGTTCATCGAACAACTCGGGGTAAAGAATCCGGACCACGTCGTCACTTGGTCTGCGATTGCGTTCGGCGCGACGTTCCTCGTAGCCGCCATCGTCTCTCCGATGTGGGGACGCTTGGCTGACCGAAAAGGAAGAAAGCTGATGCTCATCCGAGCCAGTCTCGGGATGGCCATCGTCATGTTCCTCATCAGCTTCGTCCAAGACGTGTATCAACTCGTCGGGTTGCGTTTACTCATGGGGGCCGTGTCTGGATTTATCTCAGCCGGCATCACGTTGGTCGCATCCCAAACACCAAAAGAGAAAAGTGGCTGGGCGCTCGGTACCCTGTCAACCGGTGGAATCACTGGTGGTCTACTCGGTCCCCTCATCGGCGGACTGCTCGCAGACTGGATTGGGCTTCGATCCGTTTTTCTCTTTACCGGAAGTGCACTCTTCCTGACGTTCCTCATCACACTTTGGTTCGTAAAAGAAGATTTTGTCCCAGTGAAACGCGAAGAACTCGCGTCGATGAAATCGATTTTCGCCTCACTGCGACATCCACAGTTGATTGTCGGACTGTTTGTGACAACATTCCTCATTCAGTTCTCGACACAATCCATTGGACCGCTCTTGACATTATACGTACGTGAATTGAATCCGAACACTACCGTGCTCGCCTTCATGGCAGGGATTGTCGCCTCCGCTCCGGGACTGGCCGCTCTCGTTTCGGCGCAGCGTCTCGGACGGTTATCGGACAGACACGGAGCGGAGCGCATCTTGTTTTGGGCACTGCTCCTCTATAGCCTCTTCTTGATTCCGCAAGCATTCGTTACCTCAACGACTCAACTCATCTTGTTGCGTTTCGGAATCGGGTTCGCAACGGCCGCCTTGATGCCGTCCGTTCAATCGCTACTGCGCCAGCATACGCCGGTCTCTGCAACGGGGCGCATCTTTTCATACAATCAGTCCGCTCAGTTCATGGGGAATCTACTTGGACCGCTATTTGGATCCCAAATCGTGGCACACTTCGGATTTTCTGCCCTGTTCATCATCACGGGATTGATTATGATCTCGAATGCCTTCTTAGAACGGACGAACGTCCAGTCGTTACAACTCGATACAAAATAACGCCGAGCACGAAGCTCGGCGTTATTTGTATCTTTCTTATAGTAGGTCAGCCGCCAATCGTGCAAGTGACGAACGTTCCCCTTTTACGAGTTGCACGTGTCCGAAGACGTTTTGTCCTTTGAAGCGTTCCACCGCGTACGTCAAGCCGTTCGAGTATTCATCCAAATACGGATGGTCGATTTGATACGGGTCACCGACGAGAACGATTTTCGAGTTCTCTCCAACGCGAGTGAGAATCGTTTTGATTTCATGCTTCGTTAAGTTCTGTGCCTCATCGATGATGATGAACTGGTCCGGCATACTTCTACCTCGAATATAGGTGAGCGCCTCGAGCTGAATCGATTTCATACCGGCTAGAATATTTCCGAGCTCGTCTTTTGAATTCGCATTAAATAAAAATTCCAAGTTATCATAAATCGGTTGCATCCAAGGACGAAGCTTCTCTTCCATTTCCCCTGGCAAGTAACCGATATCATTCCCCATCGGCACGACCGGACGAGCGACGACGAGCTTATTGTAACGCTGTTCATCCTCGACGAGCGAGAGCCCTGCTGCTAGGGCAAGGAGCGTCTTCCCGGTACCGGCTTTCCCAAGTAAGGTGACAAACGGAATGTCATCTCGAAGCAACAGGTCGAGGGCCATCCGCTGTTGAACGTTTCGCGGATGAATTCCCCAAATATGATCTGCATCGAGTGCCAGCGGTCGTAAAATCGGTTGAAGCGAATCGACCACAGCAAGTGCACTCGCTTTCGACACATTACTTTTTAAAACGACGAACGAGTTCGGATATAGCACTTGTTTCGTCAAGGCCGTCGTCGGCAATTGACGAACTTTATAAAATTCATCGATGAGCGACTGATCGACTTCAATCTCTCGATAGCCGGCGTATAAGTCCGTCGTATCAACGATATGATCTGTCAAATAGTCTTCTGCGTCAATTCCAATAGCGTCCGCTTTGACACGGACCAATATATCTTTTGAGACGACGACGACCTTGTGATTCGTGTCATGCTCGTATTGTTTCATTAATCCTAACGCTACCATTAAGATGCGATTATCATTCGTCATGACATCGAACGGAATATCGACCTGGTGTTCATGACCGATTTCGACAAACAGACGTCCTCCATTTTCAAGCGGGACCCCGTCATGGAGTTTTCCCGATGTTCGGAGTTGGTCGAGGACACGTGACGTTTCACGGGCGTTCCGCCCGACCTCATCCATGTTTCGTTTCTTTCCATCTAACTCTTCTAGGACGATGGCTGGAATGACCACGTCGTGTTCTTCAAATTGAAATAAGGATAGCGGATCATGTAGGAGTACGTTCGTATCGAGTACATACGTTTTTTTCATAGACTTTGCCGCCCCTCGAATATAGGATGGTATTCAAGAATGAAGACTTTCTTTCACTTCACGGTCAAGCTTTTCCGCCGCTCGAATATCATACGTTTTCGTGATTTCGGGCTGTGCGTAAGCTGCTCCATAAAACGAGATGTTCCTCACTTCTTCGACATGTCCTTCAAAAAAACGAAGATGAAGGCTCGGTTTAACCGCCGGATCGAACTCTCGAATCGATGAGAGTAAAACGTGATAGGACTGGCCATCTTCGATAAAGATGAGGCCAGCCGTCTTTTCTGTCGTCAAGATGGTCACGATATGTGAATTTCTTGTTAATGCGAACCGGATCGTGACGGCATCTAACGCTTGCACCCAACTGATGGCATGGCTGATCGGCCAACGCTTCGCCTCGTCAAAACCGACGAGAAATGTTAACGGCATGTCGTTCAACAAGCGCTCTTGCGCAACTGTCAATTCAAACGTTGCCTTACTCGCCATTCAACTCCCCTCCTTTTAACCGGGTATGGTTGTACCATTCTCCCTTACCCGTTCAATTCCCTGCTTTTAACGGTTGAAATCATGCTATACTCATCGTATAGAGGAAGGTGAAAAGATGCGTGTAAAATGTTCTCTTTGCGATAAAGTCGAGACGATCGACTCATGGTCGTTTGAAGCAAAACGCTTGCGTAACAAACCGGCGAAAACGTATATGTGTCAAGAGTGTCAGGAGCGAATCAGCGAACGAACGGCTGAACGCGCCGCATCTGGACAGTTCAAGTTATATCCTACATTTCGACAGAAACGAAATTGGTAATGCAAACGGGCGCCTCCGAGGAGACGCCCGTATTTTTTATGATTCTACCGCATCTTGACGGCGGTTCCACCAGAGGCGACCACGATAAATGGCTAACACGATTGCCATGACGGCAAGCACTTCCGGGATTGGCCATGTGAAAAAGACGAGTGCCATCGTACCTGCTCCAAGTGAAAGCAGAATATAGACGATGAGCGACTTCCACCATGCCAATTGTTTCGCAAAACCAAGTTTAAAGACAAGGATCGTCAGTAAGATGACCGTGACAACGAGTGCATTGAACCCGACGGAAAAGTCGTTCGGGTCACTGCCGACACCTAGCATCGAAGCGATCCACGGAACGTCAATCTGTGTGATATCGATTGTTTGAGAAGCTTTCAAGACAAAGAGTCCCCCTTTATTTCATACACATCCATTCTACACTATTCCATGCAAAAGGGAACGCCGAAGCGTCCCCTTTCTGCTAACTTATTCTTTACCAAGTTTACGACGCTTGTCAGCTTTCTCACGTTCGTTCTTGTTCAAGATTTTCTTACGGAGACGGATTGACTCCGGCGTGATTTCACAGTACTCGTCATCGTTCAAGAACGTGAGCGACTCTTCAAGTGAGAAGACGCGCGGACGTTTCAAGACTTGTGTCGAGTCTTTTGCAGAAGCACGCATGTTCGTCAATTGCTTGCCTTTAACGGCGTTAATGGCAAGGTCAACGTCACGGTTACATTCCCCAA
The DNA here is from genome assembly GCF_018255795.1 of Exiguobacterium sp. PFWT01. GTDB lineage: Bacteria > Bacillota > Bacilli > Exiguobacteriales > Exiguobacteriaceae > Exiguobacterium. The sequence goes on from NZ_CP073755.1 coordinate 1,829,518, forward strand.
TGATCATTCCTTCATACACATCCGTACCTGGCTCGATAAAGATTGTTCCACGGTCTTCGAGGGCACCGATTGAGTAAGCCGTCGACTTCCCGTTTTCAATACATACCATAACACCGCTACGACGGCCACCGATATCAGCAGCGATATACGGACGATACTCTTCGAACGTATGGTTCAAGATTCCGTATCCACGTGTCGCTGACAAGAATTCGTTACGGTAACCGATGAGACCACGTGATGGCACGAGGAATTCCATACGAGTCTGACCGTTGTCATTCGTGTTCATGTTCGCAAGCTCACCTTTACGGAGACCAATCGATTCCATGACTGAACCTGTGTATTCTTCAGGTACGTCGATGATGACGCGCTCGAACGGCTCAACTTTCGTGCCGCTCTCGTCTTCACGGATGATAACTTGTGGTTTCGACACTTGGAGCTCGTAACCTTCACGACGCATGTTCTCGATCAAGATCCCGAGGTGAAGCTCACCGCGTCCTGATACGATCCATTGGTCTGGTGAATCTGTGTTTTCGACACGGAGTGAAACGTCCGTCTCGAGTTGTTTCATCAAACGTTCTTCGATTTTACGTGCTGTCACGAAATCGCCTTCACGTCCTGCGAACGGAGAGTTGTTTGTCATGAAACGCATTTGAAGCGTCGGCTCATCGATGCGAAGGAGCGGAAGTGGCTCTTCTTTACCGACTGGCGTTACCGTTTCACCGACGTTGATATCTTCCATTCCGGCGATAGCGATCAAGTCCCCTGCTTTTGCTTCTTCGATTTCGACGCGCTTGAGGCCGAAGTAACCGAACAATTTCGTGACACGAAGTTGCTTCACCGTACCGTCTGTCTTACAAAGCGATACTTGCTCACCGACTTTGATTTTCCCACGGAAGACGCGACCTACACCGATACGACCGAGGTAGTTATCATAGTCGAGCATCGTCACTTGGAATTGAAGTGGCTCGTCTGAGTTGTCCACTGGAGCCGGCGTGTTTTCAAGAATCGTGTCGAGCACGTGCGTGATTGTATCTTCTTGTTTTTCTGGGTCAGGATCGAACGAACTTGAACCGCTGACTGCTGATGTGTAGACGACAGGGAATTCAAGTTGATCTTCATCTGCGCCGAGGTCGATCAAGAGATCAACAACTTCATCGACAACGTCGAGTGGACGAACCATCGGCTTATCGATTTTGTTGACGACGACAATCGGACGAAGTCCTTGGTCGAGAGCTTTTTTCAATACGAAACGAGTTTGTGGCATACAGCCTTCACGCGCATCGACAACAAGGATAACGCCGTCTACCATACGCATGATTCGCTCAACTTCTCCACCGAAGTCTGCGTGACCTGGTGTATCTACGATGTTGATGCGCGTCTCTTTATAATCGATTGCTGTGTTTTTTGCGAGAATCGTGATTCCGCGCTCACGCTCGATATCGTTCGAGTCCATCGCGCGTTCTGCGACTGCCTCGTTCGTCCGGAAAGTACCAGACTGTTTCAATAATTCATCGACTAACGTTGTTTTACCGTGGTCAACGTGCGCGATGATGGCTACGTTACGAAGGTTTGTTCTTACGTTCATGTAGTTATTCCTCTCTTATTTAAAAAATTTCAACTTTTCTTCAACTTTAAGAGTATAGCACACGTCACAGTACCTTTGTCGAGTGGAATCGACTGTGAACGTTTTCATCCCGTGTTTTTTATCATACAATAGGGAGGATAAGAGAAAATAAGGAGGAACCTCCATGCAGCTAATGTTTGTATTGATCGCAACGGCCGTTGTCGCAGGATTCGTCGGCATTGGAATCGGGGTGGCCGAGGGAAGCGCCGCCATTATTTTAGGAAGCCTCGTGTTAAGTGGCGTAGCGACATACTTTGGCATTCAATTGCGTCGCCGTATTCTTTCAGACCGTCAATCATAAAAAAGGGTTACTCCGCGATCATGTCGGAGTAACCCTTTTACTTGCGTTTATAGCGGACGAGTCAAGCAGATGCGGTCGCGTAAAACGAGCCCATCCTCTTCGATGTCATCGTACCCGTGATTACGAAAATAATCGCGTTCCACCGAATCGAATCGGAATCCAGCTTGTTGGTAAAAACGCAGTTGCATGATGCTTGAATTCCCTGTACAGACGAGTAGTTCTTTTCCACCAATCAAGGCGGCCCGCTTCACTGCGTCTTGTAACATGCGTTGACCGATGGTTTGGTTTTGACGTTCGGGTTTCACTGCGATATTGACGAGTTCAACCCGCTCGTCTCCGTGTGAGACGAGCATATATGCACCGACAATCTCACCACCGAGTAACGCTTTGTACGTACGCCCTTCCTCGAATTGTTCCCGGACCATCGTTTCATTCGGATTCGCCAAGACGAGTAGATCGCGGATTTCTTCATACGAATCATGTTCCACGATGTGTAAGTCAGGTTTTGCTTCAGCCGTGACCCCTTTTGCGATGACGTAATGTTTGATGACGTCATTTACAAATGAGTCACTCCCTGCCAGGACAGATGTTTTTCCGTCATAGCGAATCGGCTCACCATATAAGGAAACGACACGTCCCCCTACTTCTTCTACGAGTAACTTTCCAGCAGCATAATCCCATGGCATATTACGCATGGTGATGTAGCCGTCCACGCGACCGGCGGCAAGCCAGGCTAATTCAAGCGATGCAGCACCATGGGCTCGCGTCCCAATCGAGTCTCGTACAATCGGAGCGAGTATTTCCGGGGCAATCTGGTGGTTCGGCGTGACCCACGTCGCATTCATACTTAAAAATGCGTCTCGGACATGATGTTCATGAAGGGTCGTCAATGTCCGACCGTTCAATGTCGCCCCGTATCCTTTCCGCGCCATGAACATCTCATCCGCCATGACGTCATAGACGAATCCATATTCCACGACCCCATCTATCATGATCGCGATGGAGATGGCAAACATACGTTTTTGATGAATAAAATTTAACGTCCCATCAATCGGGTCGACAAACCAGACGGTACCGGTCAATTGTTCTGGCTGATCTGTCGTCCCCTCTTCCCCCATAATCTGATGTTCCGGAAATGTTTGTTGGATTCGACGGACAATCAGTTGTTCCACCGCTCGGTCGATTTCAGTGACCAAGTCCCCTTTTCCCGTCTTTCGTTCCACTTCATAACTTTGATCAATCTCGCGACGAATCAGTTCTCCCGCTTGTTTGATTAAGTCGACTGCAAACCATTCTATCATCTGTGATCACCTCAACTGTATTGTACCAAACAAAAACCAGTATCCGCTCGGAATACTGGTTGAATGTGTGTGTAATGGTTAGGCTTCGAGACGCAATAATTCTTGGCGGTACTTCTCTAACCGATGCTTGCTAGCCTGAACTGTAGCATCATCTTGTGACGCCATCGCATCGAAGAGGGTTGCCAATTCATAATCAATCTCTAAGCGCAGCACCGGGATCCGTTTTTCTGCGTCTTTTCTTTTGAATGCCTCAATCACTTGTTTCATAAGATGCCACACTCCTTTTGTTGGGCTACAAGTTACGGTTTAATGAGTTGAATTGAGTATATCAGATAAAATTCGAAAAAGAAAGAGAATTGTCTGACTATTTTGAATTTTTTATCTTAATGGATATATTCCCAATTCTGAGGTCCCTAAACCTGATTTGGTGTTAATGAACTGTACCCGATTTATAGGAGAAATAACAAAAAAGCATGCCTGAATTTGCTCGGGCATGCTCGGTCTTACAGTTTAATCATTTTACTCGAGGACTTCATTGCCGCCTGAACCGTACGATACGTGGAATAACCTGTCTGCTCGTCGTGAACCGCGTTCAGTTGTTTCTCCTCCGACTTAGATGTTACGATCTGCTTGAAGGCACGATAGGAGTCGAGAAAAATCTCTCGTTCCACCCCACCTTCATTGGCTTGTGCGACGACGTTATAAAACTCGACGACTTCAATCAATTCGTCAGTCGTCCAATCCGGATTGATCGGATAGTTGATTTGCATATTGTTTCACCTCGACACCCATTGTAACAACAAAAAAAACTATTGCAAGTTGAGCCAGAAATCTCTATAGTTTTTTTGTTGCTTCTTTTTTTAAAAACAACATATATCATAACGATACTATTCATCTTATAAATAAACTGATTCAAGGGGGATTTACGATTGAAATTAAAAGGTGCTACTCAGCTCGAAACGCCACTATTTGACACGTTGCTTGAACATGTCGACTCAAACCCGATTGCGTTCCACATTCCTGGTCATAAAAGCGGAAAAGGGATGGACCCGGAGTTTCGTGACTTTATTGGTGAAAACGCCCTAAAAATTGATTTGATTAACATTGCCCCACTCGATGACCTCCATCATCCAAAAGCGGCAATCGCTGAAGCGGAACGCTTGGCGGCAGAGGCGTTCCGTGCTGACGAGACCTTTTTCTCTGTTCAGGGAACATCGAGTGCCATCATGGCGATGATCATGGGTGTCGTTGGCCCGAACGAAAAAATCATCGTGCCCCGGAACGTCCATAAATCCGTCATGTCCGCGCTCGTCTTAACGGGTGCCCACCCGGTCTTCATCCACCCGGAATTTGATGAAACATACGGCATCGCCCACGGAATCACGGCTAGTGCCGTAGAACGCGCGCTTGAACTTCATCCGGACACGAAAGCCGTACTCGTTATCAACCCGACTTATTTCGGGGTCGCAGGTGATTTAGAGCGTATCGTGTCCGTCGCGCATGCACAAGACGTTCCTGTACTTGTCGATGAGGCACACGGCGTTCATCTCCCGTTTCACGATGAACTTCCACTCTCGGCGATGCAAGCGGGAGCAGATGTGGCGGCGACGAGTGTACACAAGCTTGGTGGTTCAATGACAGGTAGTTCGATTTTGAACGTACGCCGCGGACTCGTCTCGCCAGAACGAATTCACGCGATGCTCTCTATGATTACAACGACGTCAACATCCTATTTGCTCCTCGCTTCTCTCGACGCGGCACGTCGACAGTTAGCGACAAAGGGTCACACGATGAATGAGCGTGCACTCGAGCTTGCTAGAACGGCCCGTACAGCGATCAATCACATGCCGAACTTATCGGTATACGGTCATGCCGAGTTGCATTCTGAATCGACTTACGCGCTGGATGAAACGAAAGTACTTGTATCCGTGCGTGAACTTGGGGTAACTGGATTTGAAGTCGAGAAATATCTTCGCGACAAACACCGCATCGAAGTCGAGATGTCCGATTTATTGAATGTGCTCTTCATCGTCACATCAGCGGACGACGAATCAACAATTCAAGCGTTGATTGAAGCGATGCGAGACGTCGTTTCTGTTTACCAAAAGTCTGGGAACGACTCATTATCCATCATGCTCCCAGAGATTCCACCACTTGCGCTCAGTCCTCGTGATGCGTTTTATGAAGAGACGGAGACGATTCCTCTCGAAAACGCAGTTGGGCGTATTTCAGCGGAATTCATCATGGTGTATCCACCAGGAATTCCAATCATCATTCCAGGTGAATTGATTACGACGTCGACACTCGAATACATCATGGCCAACATTGAAGCGGGTCTTCCCGTACAAGGTCTTGAAGATGAGTCACTGCAAATGATTAAAGTCATCCAACAAACAAAAGCGATTCGCTAAACAAAAAATGAGCCGGTCATCATGACCGGCTCATTTTTTATGTCATCTCAGAAAAGGTGGCTGTAGATGATCGAATTGCTTCCCCTAGTGCCTATTATAAGAAAACGCTTACATTTTTTCAAGTATCAATTTCTTCAGATGCGTGTGTTTTTTCGACCAAGCAAAGTCGTAAAAATTCAGCGACGTGCTCTGTGTCGTTCAAGTTGATGCCGAGCATCGGATACAATTGACGCGGCTCTTCTAAAGCATGCAAATCAAGAAGGGCCGATTGACCCGTTTGCATACAGACGACTAACACCTTGCCCATGAATTGCTGTGTATAGACGAAACCAAAATCATAACGGGCGGCTTCTGTTTCAATCCCCGTAAATCGGACCCGACTCGTCTCGGAAACGGTATACAATAACTCCTCATCGAATGCCATCAGGATTCCCTCCCTTCTCTCTTAAGTATTTTCCTTTATACTACAAGTATGAAACCTAAGGAGAGAATGACAATGAAGATTGATTATGCAACAGAGGTAAACGTAGAAACTCTTGTCCAGTTCATGCACGATCTATGGCCAGATGCCCCCATTGAAGAATTACAAATGGAAGTCAAACTTGGTCTCGCCTCAAAAAAAATGCATTATTTCATCGCATCAAATGAACATGGGGAGGCAGTTGGTTTTTGTCAGCTCAGTTTCCGGCATGACTATGTGCCAGGTTCTAGTACATCCCCGACCGCCTATGTGGAAGGAATCTATGTCAGTGAATCAGAGCGCCATCGAGGTGTCGCCTCTCGTTTGGTCGATGCTGCATCAACCTTCGCGGTCCGTCACGGTTGTATAGAACTGGCATCGGATACCGAGCTTGAAAACGAGGACAGTCAACGCTTTCACGAGAAGGTCGGATTCAAGGAAGTCGAGCGTGTCGTCACCTACATTAAAAACCTCTCCCACGAATCGTGAGAGAGGTTTTATTGACGAACTTATTTTACAACGTGGATTGGCATACCCATTGCGATTTCAGCAGCTTCCATAGCCATCTCACCGAGTGATGGGTGAGCGTGGATTGTAAGTGCGATATCTTCAGCAGTCATACCAGCCTCGATTGCAAGGCCAAGCTCAGCAATCATATCTGAAGCGCCCGTACCCGCGATTTGAGCACCGATCAAGAGACCGTCCTCTTTGCGTGTGATGAGCTTCATGAAGCCGTCTGGCTCGTCAAGTGCAAGTGCACGACCGTTCGCTGCGAATGGGAATTTCGAAACTGTGATGTCGAGTCCTTCTTCTTTTGCGAGTGGCTCTGTGTAACCAACCGTTGCGAGTTCAGGATCTGTGAAGACGACTGCAGGGATTGCAGAGTAGTCGAGGTAAGCTGGCTTACCTGCTGCTGCTTCCGCTGCGATTTTCGCTTCGTAAGATGCTTTGTGTGCAAGTGGTGGTCCAGGAACGATATCACCGATTGCATAGATGTTTTCGTTCGATGTTTTACACTGGTCATCGATTTCGATGATTCCACGGTCGCTGATTTTAACGTCCGCGTTCTCAAGACCGATGTCGCCTGTGTTTGGACGACGACCAACTGTGACGAGGACATAGTCCGCTTCAACAGATTGCTCTTCACCGTTTACTTCAAACTTAACAGTTACGCCATCTTCCGTTTCTTCAACACCTTTAGCAAGTGCATTCGTGTGGATTGTGACGTTCCCTTTTTGCTTGAGCTTCTTCTTAACGATTTGCGTCATTTGTGGTTCGAAACCAGACAAGATGTCGCTAGCGCCCTCTACAACGACAACTTCTGTATCGAAGTTAGCGTATGCAGTACCGAGCTCCATACCGATGTATCCACCGCCGATGACGACGAGTTTCTTCGGTACTTCAGGAAGTGCCAATGCGCCAGTTGAAGAAAGGACGCGTTTAGACCATTTGAACGATGGGATCTCGATTGGTGTAGAACCAGTCGCGACAATCGCTTTTTTGAATTTGTAAGGAGTTGAGCTGTCTTCAGTGATGACACGAACTGTGTCTTCAGAAGCGAAGAACGCTTCACCTTGAACGATCTCGATTTTGTTTCCTTTGAGGAGACCTTTGACACCGCCAGTCAATTTGTTAACGACTGACTGTTTCCAGTCTTGAACTTTTGTGAAGTCCACTGACACGTTGTCAGATGTGATTCCCATTGAATCATGTCCTTTAGCGTGTTGGAAGTTGTGTCCTGCTGTGATCAACGCTTTCGATGGGATACATCCGACGTTCAAGCAGACACCACCGAAGTTGCCTTTCTCAACGATTGTTACTTTCATTCCGAGCTGTGCGCCACGGATTGCGGCAACGTATCCACCAGGACCGGCACCGATGACAAGCAAATCAGTTTCTTGTGCGAATTCTCCTACTACCATGTTCTTATCCCTCCATCATTAGAAGTGCTGGGTCTTCGAGCAAGCGTTTCACCATGTTAAGAGCGTTTTGTGCAGTCGCACCGTCGATGAGGCGGTGGTCAAAGCTGAATGAAAGTGCAAGTACTGGCGCAGCAACGATTTCACCGTTCTTCACGACAGCTTTTTCAGCGATACGGCCGATACCGAGAATCGCAACTTCTGGGTGGTTGATGACAGGTGTGAACCATTGTCCACCAGCTGAACCGATGTTTGTGATTGTGATCGATCCGCCTTTCATGTCTTCCCCAGCGAGCTTACCTTCACGAGCTTTACCTGCAAGTTCGTTAATGTTTGTAGCAAGTGCATAGATTGATTTACGGTCTGCATCTTTTACGACTGGTACAACGAGTCCGTTGTCCGTGTCAGCTGCAATACCGATGTTGTAGTAGTTTTTGTAGACGATTTCTTCGTTCACGTCATCGATTGAAGCGTTGATTGTTGGGAATGCTTTTGCTGCAGCAGTCAATGCTTTCACGACGAATGGCAAGTACGTGAGTTTCACGCCTTGGTCAGCCGCGACTTGTTTGAAGTCTTTGCGGAGTGCAACGAGTTTTGTAACGTCGACTTCGTCCATGAGTGTAACGTGTGGTGCAGTGTGTTTCGAGTTAACCATCGCTTTCGAGATGGCTTTACGGATTCCACGGATTTTCTCACGTGTTTCAAGTTCAGGAGTCGCTGACTCGTAAGGCTTGATTTCCGTTTTCGCAGCTGCTGCTGGTGCTACAGATTCTGTTTTCTCTGTTGTAGCTTCTGCAGACGGTGCTTCGCCGTTTGCGAATGCATCAATGTCTTCTTTCAATACACGGCCGTTGTCGCCAGAACCGTTGACTTCACGGATGTCGACACCTTTTTCACGTGCATATTTACGGACAGATGGCATAGCGATAACACGCTCAGATTTGTGAAGTTGAACGTCGCGTGGCGCGTCTTCTTTCACATCTTCTTTTACGTCTTCTGTCTTCTCTTCTGCTTTCGGTTGTTCAGGTGTTTCTTCTTCACCTGCTGGTGCATCGCCTTCGATGTCAAACGTAATGAGGACGTCGCCGACTACGGCAACTGTACCTTCAGAAACTTTAACTTCTTTGACTGTACCGTCGACTGGAGCTGGGATTTCAACGACTGCTTTGTCGTTTTGTACTTCTAAAAGAACATCGTCCTCTTTGACCGTATCCCCTGCTTTTACGAACCACTTGACGATTTCACCTTCGTGAATACCTTCACCGATATCTGGTAATTTAAATTCAAATACTGCCACTGGTTTTTCCTCCCATCAATTCATCATGTAAACACGACAAGGGAGACAATTCTCCCTCATCGTTTATTCGACACGATTTTAGAAGTTCACAACTTCCTTAACTTTTGCAACGACATCTTTATGGTCAGGTAACCACATGTCTTCACCTTGTGCGAATGCGAAGACTGTGTCTGGTGCAGTTACTCGAAGAACTGGTGCTTCGAGGTGAAGAATTGCGCGCTCTTGAATTTCAGTTACGACGTTCGCCGCGATACCTGCTTGACGTTGTGCTTCTTGAACGACGATCGCACGACCTGTCTTCTTAACAGATTCTACGATTGTGTCGATATCAAGCGGGCTCACTGTCATGAGGTCGATGACTTCAACGTTGATGTTTTCTTTTTCAAGCTCTTCCGCTGCTTTGAGTGACGTGTGCACCATCGCACCGTAAGTGATGATTGAAACGTCTGTACCTTCACGTTTCACATCCGCTTTACCGAGTTCGATTGTGTACTCACCTTCAGGTACTTCGCCACGGAATGAACGATACAATTTCATGTGCTCGAGGAACACGACTGGGTCGTTGTCACGGATAGACGCGATCAACAAACCTTTTGCATCGTACGGAGTCGATGGAATAACGACTTTAAGACCAGGTGTCTGAGCCATCAAACCTTCAAGGCTGTCCGCGTGAAGCTCAGGTGTCTTAACTCCACCACCGAATGGTGAACGGATTGTGATTGGTTGGCTGTAAGCGCCGCCTGAACGGTAACGCATACGTGCCATTTGAGCTGCGATTGAGTCGAAAACTTCGAATACGAATCCGAAGAATTGAACTTCCATGATCGGACGGAATCCAGTAAGACCTAGACCGATCGCAAGACCACCAATCCCTGATTCAGCGAGTGGCGTGTCGAAGACACGGTCTTCGCCGAGCTCGTCTTGGAGACCTTCCGTCGCACGGAATACCCCACCGTTTTTACCAACGTCTTCTCCGAAAAGAAGTACTTTCTCGTCGCGTTTCATTTCAACGCGCATCGCATCAGTAATCGCTTGGATCATTGTCATTTGAGCCATAACTTACTTCGACTCCTTTGCAGTATATTCTTCAAGCTGTTCTTTCAAGTTTGAAGGAAGTTCTTCGAACATGTTGTTGATGAAGTCCGAAACTTTTTGTTTTGGTTCTTTGTCTGCTTGGCTGATTGCTTCTTTCACGTCAGCTTTCGCTTGCTCGATCACTTCGTTCTCCATGTCTTCGTTCCAGAGTTTCTTGTTCTCAAGGAAGAGACGGAAACGTACGAGTGGATCTTTTTCTTGATACTCTGTGTCGAGTTCTTTTGTACGGTAACGTGTTGGGTCATCCCCAGCGAGCGTATGTGGTCCGTAACGGTAAGTGAGTGACTCGATGAGTGTCGGTGTTCCTTCGAGTGCATCGACACGAGCTTGTTGAGTCGCTGCGAGCACTGCAAGAACGTCCATTCCGTCTACTTGAATTCCGTTGATTCCAGCTGCAACAGCTTTTTGCGCGATCGTTTTAGCTGCTGTTTGCTTTTCAACAGGAGTCGAGATAGCGAAACGGTTGTTTTGAACGACGAAGATTGCTGGCGATTTGAATGCACCTGCAAAGTTCAATCCTTCGTAGAAGTCACCTTGTGATGAGCCACCGTCACCTGTGTAAGTAATAGCGACATTTTTGTTGCCGTTGCGTTTGAGGCCCATTGCCACACCCGCAGTTTGAATGATTTGTGCACCGATGATGATTTGTGGCATCAATACGTTGACACCTTCAGGGATGCGGTTTCCTGCCACGTGTCCACGTGAGAACAAGAACGCTTGATAAAGCGGAAGTCCGTGGAATACGAGTTGCGGGATATCACGGTATCCTGGAAGAATCCAGTCCTCTTTGTCGAGCGCGTATTGCGTCCCGATCATCGTCGCTTCTTGACCTGCCACTGGCGCGTAAAATCCTAAGCGACCTTGACGGTTAAGTGAGATGGCGCGTTGGTCCCAGATTCGAGTATAGACCATGCGGCGCATGAGTTCCTGAAGTTGCTCGTCCGTTAGGTCAGGCATTGCATCTTGGTTGACGACCTCACCCTTCTCGTCGAGAATACGGAACGTTTGGAAGTTTTCTTCCACGTTTTGAAGTACCTGAACGTTGTTCATTCGTTTCACCTCATCCTTTCAACTATGAGACAATTGTCTTTTTTGTGATCAAACACTATCTCAAATCTTACGTGTATCTGTCCAAAAAAGCAATCTGTATTAACGTGATTCAGAAAAGTTATCCTCTTCTGCCGTTTCCTTGTTAGTATAAAACGGGTTGTTTCAATAACGCAAAAAATATGCTTACCGAAATGAAACGCTTACATTCAAGGGATATGACATCCTTTTCACCACTGTATTATTTTCATTTCACCTTCTGTACCATCCACATTCCTTCCTGTTTAAATATGATATAATCAATCATATATGTTTGATAGAAAGGAAGTTGTGTATGTTAACCATGAAAGATGTCATCCGCGAAGGAGACGAGCGGCTTCGCGCGCGCTCAACTGAAGTACCGATTCCGCCAACGACAGAAGATTTGGCGTTACTTGACGAGATGGAGGCGTTCCTCGTCAATAGTCAAGACCCAGAGATGAGCGAGAAATACGAGTTGCGAGGTGGGGTCGGCATCGCCGCGCCACAACTCGGTGTGAATCGTCGTTTCTTCACAGTCTTGCTACAAGAAGAGGAAGAGACGTTCAAACTCTCCATCTTCAATCCTAAAATCACAAGTCATTCCGTCGAGCAGACATTTTTGAATGGCGGCGAAGGCTGTCTATCGGTCGATCGCGTGGTCAAAGGAAATGTACCTCGTTTTCGTCGAATCACGTTAGAAGGGTTCGACCGCGATGGGAAGCCCATTAAGCTTCGCCTGCGCGGAATGCGCGCTGTCGTATGTCAGCACGAGCTCGATCATTTAGATGGGATCATGTTCTATGACCGCATCAATATGTCGAACCCGTTAGAAACATACGGCGAACCGATTTAACATGTTTAGCTCGAGAAAAAGGGCACTGTTGTTACTATTCCCATTTTTATTTCTTTTAATCGGTGGATGTGTGCGAATCAATTATGATGCGACTGTTCACTATGACCAATCTGTTTCGCTCGAAACGACTTACGCGTTCCGTGATCATCCTGTCATGAAATTGCTCAATCTCAGGCTCGACTGGGATACTTGGAAAGAGCAGGCGGAAGAGAACGGATATGAAACAGAAGATTATTCAAGTCCTGATGACTACGAAGGCATGGTCTTAAAGAAGACATTTAAAAATGTGGACGAGTTGCAACAGATTAAAGAGGAATGGAAAACGGGACCAGCCGGTATTTTAGTTCCTCCGGATATTCAGTTCGACATCGATCAACAGGAAGGCATTTGGTTTGATTCCTATACGTTACAAACCAATCTCGACCTCCGTCTCGACCGGGTCGACTTACCCGGCGTCGAACTAACCGGCTCCCCAAAAAAATTGGCTGAACGATATATCCGCCAAGCCGACATTCGCTTTAACTTGACTGTTCCGACCGGCGTATTCGTTGAGGATGGAACTGGCCTAGACCTCCGTTCTATGAAGCATGTCGAGTGGCAAGTGTACGGAGGACGCCAAAACAATGTAAAGTTAGTCGCCCATGTGCCGAACGTTAAAGCATGGGTGATCACCATCATCGTATTGGTGTCAGCTATCATCTTAAGTTATTTCATTTGGCGCAAGTATCGACGAAACGTCGGCAACCCTAGAGAAACGTCGATTCGTTCACGCCTGTTAGGGTTATTGATTGTCTCCCTCTCGCTCATTTTGATTGTCGGGACATTCCGACAAGAGTTGGCAAACGAGCGTCAATCCGAGGCGATTCGCCAAGCTTCTCAAACGAATGAGTTTATCCCTACGTTTGCAGTTCATGGACTACTCGGGACAGACCGGACGTTTCTCCGCTTCTCTCAAGCGATGGAACAAAGTGGTCAAGCGACTGATGGGGCGCTTTGTACCGTGACTGTCAAAGGCAAGACCGACTGTGAAATATATGATTTTAGTTCAACTCGTCCGATTGTCCGAATCGAGTTCGAAGATGCAGAGGCTTCTTTAAACAATCAGACAAAGTGGTTGAATGGAGCCATTGAAACATATAAAAAAACGAGAAATCGATCATTCGATCGGATGTATATCATTGGCCATAGCATGGGTGGCGTAGCCGCTGCAAACTATATCCTGAATCAAGAGACATACATCGTCGATAAGTTTGTGACGTTCGATAGCCCGTTCGGCGGGACGCGCCTTGCAAACTTCGGTTTATCTGCCAGTAACTTCGGCATTAATACCGGAAGCCCTGCCATCCGTGATTTGTCCCCCAACTCAGACGGACTGCAAGCATTCCAGTCTAAGCTTGAGACATGGCCGAGGTCCGTTCAGGTACTCTCCTTCTCTGGACGAGGCGGCGAATTCAATTTGATTGAGCCGGCAAGTTCGCTGTTACTTGAAGAGTATACGAACAACATTCAGACAGAGACGGTGCCGTACGACCATTTCTCGCTTCACCGTAAAAGTGACGTCTTGAAAGAGACCGGGAAATTCTTATACGAATACACGAATGAGTTTAATCCAATCGAGACGAACTAACGTCAAAACAGCTATCCCCAAACTTTGAGGATAGCTGTTTTTTAATACGTCATCGTCCATGTGACTTTTTGGAGCCAATACATCATATACTTTCCGATTGGGAGATCGGTTTGAATCTCATCATACGCTACCGTATACGTGCCATTCTCATTGTTCCATAGACGATTAAAATACTCGTCCACTTCATCAAAGAAGGCTGTATCCACATCTCCTGTCACTTCGACGTCTGCCTCCAGGTTGTAATCGTTCATGTTCCGGGTCGTATAGTTCCCCGAACCTAAGACAACTGTCTTTTCTTCACCATCCACATACAGGATTTTTGGATGATATTGTTCCTTGCCGACATCATACCAGCGAATCTCGATTTGCTCCGGGTTGACGGTGTTCAGTTCTGCCGTCACCGGTAAGTTCGGTAACCCTGATTTCGATCGCCCGAACGCATTCGTGTTCGGATCGAGGATCAAGTTCACCGTCACCCCGCGCCCGGCGGCATCCTCGATTGCTTGGATAATATTCCGATCTGCCAAATAGAACATTCCGATCCAAATGGTGTCCCCATCATCCGCCCCATTCATTGCATCGAGCACCGACTCTTGAATCTTCCCTTCCGTGACATAACGAATCTCCATCGGTGCCTCGCTCGGCGCATTTTCAATCTTCGACAACGCTTCATCATCTGGGAAGCGCCGTGCATCCCCTTTCGAGAACGTTGCGACCGCTTGCTCACCTTCAACGATTTCTTTTAAAATCGGTCCTTTTAAATGGACACCAACATTCGAGTGATATCCACTGGCATCATGTGGATTGGCAGAAAGTACAAAGCCTTCATTCTCGGTGACCATCACTTTCCGATGGTTCGCTTTGATGTTGAGCAACCTTAAATATGCACGTACCGTTATGTCCGGTGCCGAAGAGGCCATCGGATTCGGTAGCCACCCGTCTTGACTATCCCCAAACCATTGAAGCGCCATTCGATAAAACGTGGAGTAAAGAATATTTGGGTCACGAAGTTCGTCGAGATTTGTGTACACGACTTCTACCCCTGCCTCCTCCAGTACATCGAAGTGGTCAGAAACATGACCGTTATAGCTGGTATTGATGTCATCTGTGATAAAGACGACTTTCAAGTCCGGATATCGTTTCATTTGCTCAAGCAATGCTGAAGATAGGCGCGATGTAATGTCCGGATATTGTCGGTCTTCATTCGAATAAGGATTGAATAAGAAAAAGTCCATGACGATATATTCTTTTGCCTCACGTATCGCTCGTTCAACTTCACTAAATATCTCCTGTTCGACAATCTCTGCATCTTCCCCTTGATAGGTCAAATCATGAAGAAAATCGATTTGGTCATCTGTGATGAGATACGGTTCAGATTGTCTCGACACGCCTTCCGGTAATGGTTTGACTTGATGATAAACGAGCGTGATGAGAAAAATGACCGCAATGATTGCGGCTCCCCATTTCAGCCACCCTTTCTTTCCCTGTTTCTTCGACATAAGCTCCCCCTCCTCATTTGCGGTGAAAAAAACGAGCTGTAGTCTCCTACAGCCCGTCAGATCATACTTCCATAATAATCGGCAGGACCATCGGGTGTCTCCGCGTCTTTTGTGCCAAGTAAGGTGTGAGGGTGTCTGAAACGAGTTGTTTCATCTCCGACCACTTCATCTGCTTATTGGACAATCCTTGTTCGACGGTTTTCTTCAACAATCGTTCGCCATCACGAATCAGACTACCTGATTCACGCATGTAGACGAATCCACGTGAGATGATATCCGGCCCTGAGACGAGTTTGCGCGTCTTGCCATCGATGCTGATGACGACGACAACGAGTCCATCTTCAGACAGAATTCGGCGATCCCTTAATACGATATTCCCGATATCACCAATTCCATTCCCATCAATATACACAGCGTTCGCAGAAATTTTACCAGTGACCGCAGCCGACTCCGAGTCGACAGCAAGCACTTCGCCATTATCCATAACGAAACTGTTCTCTTTCGGGATTCCAACCGATTCAGCAAGCTCAGCATGCTTTTTCAACATACGGTACTCGCCGTGAATCGGCATGAAGAATTTCGGATTCAGAAGACGAATCATCAACAACTGTTCTTGTTGCGAACCGTGACCTGACGTATGAATGTTCGTCAACTTACCGTAGACAACATCCGCTCCCGCTTTATACAACTGGTCAATCGTCTTCCCGACCGAGATGGCGTTACCTGGGATTGGAGAAGAAGAGAAGATGACCGTATCCCCAGGAATGATTGACACTTGACGGTGCGTCCCGTTCGCAATACGGCTGAGCGCTGCCATCGGTTCCCCTTGCGATCCGGTACAAAGAATCGCGATTTCATTCGGGTCGTAGTGACGCATCTGATTCGCCTCAATAATCATACCCTTTGGCACGTTGATGAAACCGAGTTCTTGTCCGATCGTCATGACTTTCTCCATCGAACGACCGAAAATCATGAGATGACGACCTGTCTCGGCACACGCATCGACCACTTGTTGCAAACGATAGATGTTCGATGCGAACGTCGCAAAGATGATTCGACCGTCCGCTTTCCGGAACGTCTCACTAATCGTCCCACCGACCACGCTCTCACTCATCGTGAAGCCTTCCACTTCTGCATTTGTTGAATCGGACAAGAGACAAAGTACGCCTTCTTTTCCGATTTCCGCCATCTTGGCAAGGTCTGCCGGCTCGCCTACCGGAGTGAAGTCGAACTTGAAGTCACCCGTATGGACGATGTTCCCTTGTGGCGTCTTGACGACGACACCGAGTGAGTTCGGAATCGAGTGCGTCGTGCGGAAGAACGAGATGCTCGTCTTACGGAATTTGATGAGTGAATCCTCATCAATCTCATGGAGCTCCGCCTCACGAAGCAACCCATGCTCCTCAAGTTTAACTTTGATCAATCCGAGCGCGAGCTTCGTCGCGTAAATCGGCAATTGAACTTGCTTCAATAAGAATGGAATTCCCCCGATATGGTCTTCGTGACCGTGAGTGATGAATACCCCTTTTACTTTGTCCTTGTTTTTAATCAAGTACGAGTAATCAGGAATCACATAGTCGATTCCAAGCAAGTCATCCTCTGGGAACATGATTCCCGCATCGATGACGATGATTTCATCTTGGAATTGAACAACATATGTGTTCTTCCCGATTTCTCCGAGTCCGCCCAATGCGAACACGGCTGTTTGGTGGTTCTTAACAAACTTCATTTAATCTCTCCTTACTTCAATTATTAATACATCTATGTGAAACATAAGTGATTCTCGAATATGCCCGTAAGATTCTTTTTTCATTATAGCTCATATCATGACAATATTTCACTAACGATGTGATATTCGTGGTAGTTTCCCTATTTCGTGTTATCCTTTTAGTGGGTTCAGAAAACATATTTTTTAGATAAAGAGAAAGAATGGTGAATCAAATGGAAGATCAAAAGGTTGTTTTCTTCGACATTGACGGCACGCTTTTACATGAAGGTAGTTATATCCCGCCTTCCACGATTTCAGCGATTCAAGCACTTCAGGCAAACGGCGTCGAGACGTTCATCGCGACGGGACGAGGACCGGCCATGCTATCCGACATCCCAGAACGTGTCGGGATTGATAGTCTCGTTTGTTACAACGGTCAGATTGTCGTGCACAAAGGTGAAATTGTCTATCGTAACACGCTCTCGAAAGATGCACTCGGTCGCTTGACGACGCACGCTTCTTCAAATGACCATACACTCGTCTATTTGGGTCAGGACCGTGGTGGTGCTTCAAGACCGAATGACGCCATCGTTGAACAATCGCTCGGCGAACTCGACATGCCGATCCCTTCATTCGAACCGAACTTCCACGCAGAAGAGGATGTGTATCAGACGTTACTGTATTGCACGCCTGAAGACGAGCATCATTACATCAATGCTTATCGTGAGTTCGATTTTATCCGTTGGCACCCTCATGCGATGGACGTGATCAATAAAGGAGCCAGTAAAGCAGACGGCATCCGTCACTTTATTGAGACCAACGGCTACCGTCTGGAGAATACGTATGCTTTCGGAGATGCATTGAACGACTTGGCCATGCTTCAGTATGTAGGGACAGGAATCGCCATGGGCAATGGTCGCACCGAAGCGAAAGACGTGGCGGATTTCGTCACGAAATCCATCCTTGAAGATGGGATTGAGTACGGCCTAAAGGCGATGAAGCTCATCTAAAAAAAGACCCTCGGAGTCAAACCGTCGAGTTGGATCAATCGATTCAACGATCGCGGCATCGCTCCAAAGGTCTTTTCTTTTATCTCGAACGAAGAGTGCGCTCTAGTCTATCCAAATCGGTATCCTTCCCAATGATGATCAGGATATCTTCCGATAAAATCATCTCATCCGCTTGAGGAGAAATCAGGACATCGTCATCGCGACGAATCGCGACGATGTTCACCCCGTACTTCGCTCGCAAGTCCAAATCGATGAGGGATTTGTTCGATAACTTGTCCGATGCTTTAATTTCGACAATCGAATGTTCATTCGATAATTCGAGGTAGTCGAGGATACTTTGGCTCATCAATCCATTGGCAATTCGAACGCCCATATCACGCTCAGGGTGGACGATGTTATCCGCCCCGATTCGACGGAGTACTTTTTCATGGTAATCGTTCGTCGCCTTGACCGTGATGATTTGGACACCGAGTTCCTTTAAAATCAACGTCGTCAAAATGGAAGCTTGAATATTCTCCCCGATGGCGACGATCACATGTTCAAAGTTACGAATCCCTAAACTCTTTAACACATTCTCATCTGTTGTATCGGCAATCACGGCATGGGTTGCCAATCCCATAAACTCATTGACACGTTCCTCATCTGAATCGATGGCGAGGACGTCATATCCATTTGAAGACAATTCTCGGACGATCGACCCTCCAAATCGTCCTAACCCGATGACTGCAAATTCACCTGTCATGATGCTACATCCCTTTCCTACACATGTTCTCTTCTTGATTCTTCGTTCAGTGTAACTGATTCCACTTCAAAACTCTATATAAAAAACAAAACGGGATTCCCTTTAAATCAAGGAAATCCCGTTCTTGCCATTATGCTTTTCCACTCGAGCGTTTCCCTCGTACGTAGTCGTTGTCGAACAAGAACAAACGGAGCAAGAGATAGAGTGCCGGAACGAGTAGGAGCAACCCTAAGATGAATACGATGACAAGTGCCACCGCCATCGACTCGTTGACGACACTTCCATTAATGTCGATATACGGATACAGGATGTATGGCAAGTGAGAGTATCCGTAGCCGAACCATGCCATGAAGAACTGACCCATGACCATCAAGAAGGCAATCCCGTAATTTCGTTTCATATACACGAAGGAGACGGCGATGACGAAGAACAAGAAGCTCATCGCAAACCACCACCAGTTCCCTCCTAGGATGCTTTCGTAGTGCCACGCAGCTTGTGACTTCAACCCAAAGAAGACGAGACCCGATGCGATAATTGTCGGGACGCTCCAAAATAGAGCCCATTTCCGAACGAGTTCGACGGCATTTTGGTCACGTGCCTTGTCCGCATAGAACAAGAGGAACATCGCACTAATATAGAGGACGGAGACAATCGCCAAGATGACGACCGTCCACGAGTAGAAGTTGGTGAACAACTTCGCCCCGTCAAAGAAGACACCGTTCTCTGTCTCCGTGATGAAACCACCTTGGCTGACAGTTAAGACCGTCGACATCGAAGCTGGGATGAGTAGTCCCGTCGCCCCATAGAGGAACATATAAAGCGTGCTCTCCTTTGACCCATAGTTAGCAAACGCATAGAAACTACCACGAATCGCAAGCAAGATTAACACGACAGACGCTGGAACGAGCAAGGCCGTACCATAGTAATAAGCAGTGTCCGGAAAGAATCCGACAATCCCGACAAAGAAGAACACGAAGAATACGTTCGTCACTTCCCATGTCGGTGACAAATACCGTTTGACGAGACGGTTCACTAAGTGATCACGTTTCGTATAGCGGCTATAGAAAGCGAAGAAGCCTGCACCGAAGTCAATCGATGCGACGATGAGGTAGCCGTATAGAAACGTCCATAAGACGGCAATCCCTAATTCTTGAATTTGCATGTCATACCCTCCGATCACACTTCATCCGCAAACATCGCTTCACCACGATGCTCGGATTGTTTTAGTTCTTTTCCTACCGGATTCTCTTTGAACAGGCGTGATAGGACAACCACAGTCACTGTTCCGAGTACCGCGTAGAGGATCGCGAAAGCGACAAGCATCCAACCGACGTTCGCTGATGTCGTAGCCGCCTCACTCGTACGCATCAACTCATATAACGCCCAAGGTTGACGACCAAACTCTGCGAAGAACCACCCAAACTCAATCGCCGCCATGGCAAGAGGTCCACCGGCTGCAATCGCAAAGAGCATCGGCTTGCTGAACTGGTTCAAACGTTTAATATAGCGTCCAAGGACGAACAGGAAGGAGATGAGCGCGAGAAGCATCCCAATTCCGACCATCGCATCAAATAGATAGTGAACGAAGAGCGGCGGTTGATCTTCTTTCGCAAATTCATTGAGACCCGTCACTTCATAGTTCGGGACACCACCTGCAAGAATAGAGAGGGCGTAAGGAATCTTCAAGGCGCCTCGAACTTCATAGCCACCTTGCCCATCATCTTCTAACCATCCGCCCAAAATCAATTCGGCCTCGGAGGAGGTTTCGAAATGCCATTCTGCAGCTGCTAATTTATCTGGTTGATACTTAGCCAAATATTTACCTGAGAAGTCACCGACAAGCGCTGTCGCGATCGCAAAGATCAAAGCGACCGTCATCGTCAGACGAAGACCTTTCTTATGATACTCGATTGACATCTTGTCGAGTTGATTTCGGCGTTGACGTAACAACTGAACGGCTGCAATCGCAGCTAGAATGAACGCGGATGTTAAAATAGCCGAAGTCAACACGTGTGCCATTTTCGTCGGCATGGCCGGACTGAACATCGCTTCGAGCGGGCTGACATTTGCCAATCGACCATCGACAATATCAAACCCTACAGGCTGGTTCATAAAACTGTTTACCGTTGTGATAAAGAACCCTGAAAACAATGCACCGACGGCAACCGGAATCCCGAGAAGCATGTGGTGCCACGGATTTTTAAATCGATCCCACGTGTACAAGTAAATACCAAGGAAAATCGCTTCAAAGAAGAAGGCGAACGTTTCCATGAAAAGCGGGAGCGCAATCGTTTGACCCGCAACGCGCATCAAGTTCGGCCATAGGAGTGAAAGTTGCAGACCGATGGCCGTACCCGTCACAACCCCAACCGCTACCGTCACGACATAGCCGCGCGACCAGCGTCGAGCCATGAGCGTGTATTTCGGGTCTTTTTTACGAATTCCTAAAAATTCTGCCAATAAAATTAAAAGTGGAACCCCGACGCCGAGTGTGGCAAAAATCACATGAAAACCTAATGTGAGTGCCGTCAATGCTCGACTCATCAGGACAGGATCTTGAAACATCTATTGATTACCTCCTATCTCTCTCTATCGCTTCGAACCCATGTATGAAACGACAATCACAGATGAATACCCTTCGATACTTACATCATAATGATTTTATATTGCGCTGTAATGTCTCAATGCTCGAGTTCGCAAAATGTTCACATTTGAGCAATCGCCACAGAATCGTCGCTTTACATGAATAAATCTTTCCCTTTTTCTCACTCGTTCACTCCTTTTTGGGCACACTAAAAGCGGACTCAATCGAGACCGCTTCGTGTTATTGAATCATGACAGTTCGGAAGTAATGGTCGAACAGATCGATGGCCACTTCGATTGAACGTTCATCCGGGTTGAGTGTCGATTGATGGAGTCCTGACCCCATATCGTTCACTCCTAACCAAACCATAAATCCGGGGACCTGTTTCAACATATATCCAAAATCCTCACCAGTCATGGCAGGGACACATGTTTTATAAGAATAGCCGACCTCTTCAACCGCTTCCTCGAATTGATAAAGATAACGTTCGTCATTGACGACTTCGTGATACCGATTGCCGAATTCAAGGTCGATTTGTACGTTATACGTCATCTCGACTCCGGCGATGATTTGACGAATCCGGCTTTCAAGCACGACCATTTCTTTATCAGACAAGGCGCGGACCGTTCCATCCAGTTTGGCCGTATCGGCGATGATATTTTCTTTCGTTCCTGCTGCGACTTTTCCGATACTGACGACCGCACTTCCCATCGGGTCAATGTTACGAGACACAATCGTTTGCAGTTGCATGATGAGAGCGGCCTGAACGATTACAGCGTCAATTCCCGCGTGAGGGAAAGCACCATGCCCCCCTTTTCCATGAATGGTGATATGGAGCTCTCGCGCACTCGCGAACAACACGCCCGGTCGTGAGGCGACCATGCCGACAGGATATTCAGGCGCGACATGTAAGCCGAACAATGCATCCGGACGGAAGTGATAGAACAATTCTGATTTCGCCATCGGTTCGGCACCACCCGGTCCCTCTTCGGCCGGTTGGAAAAAGACGACAAGGTGATGGTTGAGCGGTTCCTCGACCGCTCGTTTAATTAATCCAAGTGCGATCGACATGTGCACATCATGTCCGCATGCATGCATCATGCCTTCGTGAATCGATGCGAACTCCAGCCCCGTCTCTTCCGTGATGGGCAGTCCATCCATATCAGCCCGATATCCAATCGTCTTCTCACCGACGAGACCATCTACCCGGACGAAAAGACCTGTTCGCCAGTGCGTGATATGAACACGTGACGAATCGAGCGATCGAATCAATTGCTCAAGTGTCGCTTGTGTTTTGAACTCTTCATATCCGGCTTCCGGAATTAAATGTAGCTGTCGTCTCGCTTCAATTGCCCAATTCATAACTCAGTCTCCTTCGTAATTTCTTCGACGATTTTCCAAAACGCCTGGACTTGCGCCAGCTCCAACATCGATTCTGTCGAAAGCATCCACGTGTCTCGGACGAGCGGCACGCCACCCGACGACGTCAATGGAATCTTATTCATCTCGTTCACATCTTTGATGGTCGATTCCGGAAGAATCGCGAACCCGATTCCGTGTAACGCCATCTGTTTGCATGTCTCGATTTGATCGACGACCAGCGTCGTCAGAGGTGGGCTCGAAAACCGTTCCTGCCACCACTCTAATATTTCCTGGTAATACGTCGAGTCGCTCTTGAATTGAATAAACGAGCGCTCATTGTTTTTTAGTTGGGAGAGGTCGGTCATTTTTAGATCGACCAAATGCAAGGAATCGGAGAACAACTTCATCCGTTCCCCTCGCCAATCCGGATTCCCTCGAATGATTCCGATATGAAAATTCTCTTCGAGCATATAACGCATCATTTCGCTCGACCATCCGGTGACCAATTTGACACGGACAGACGGATAGCGTTCGACGAACGTCTTCAATACCTTGGGTAACCAATATTGTCCCATGATGGAGGCGACGGCTATTTTCAACGTCCCGTACACTTCCCCTTGATTGGCAGTCAGTTCACCCCTCAGTTCTTGTTCTTCGCTGTACATCTTTTTGGCGAACTCGATGATTTTCTCCCCATCTGGCGTCAATGCGAGCCCTCTTGTGGAGCGAACGAAAATCTTCTTTCCCCACTGATGTTCGATGGTCACGAGCCGTTGACTGAGCGCTGGTTGTGAGACAAACAACCGCTCGGCTGCTTTACGCATATTCAATTCTTCCGCAAGAATAATTAACACTTCTACTTCCGAAACTTGCATCACGTCACCTGTTTCTCTATCGTTTGAAAGATTGTATACTGAATAAGTATTTGTTTCAATGTATCATATCATGTTTAATCATCAATTTGATTGTTAGGAGGAAATCTGATGCAACGTCATCATTTCGCCTTTATCGTTGCGACCGTCGCGACGCTCGGCAGCCTTTATTTTTCAGAGATCATGCTCTTTTTACCTTGTAAGTTGTGTTGGTTCCAACGCATCTTTATGTATCCGCTAGCCATCTACTACTTGACTATCATGTTGACCGCACGAGACGTCAACCGCTTGTTCGTAGGGATTATGGTCGGTGCCGGATGGTGTATCAGTCTGTATCATGTCATTTTAGAACGGATCCCGAATGGTGAAGCCTTCTGTACGAACGACTGCCTGATTCGTTGGGTCAACTATTTTGGATTCGTCACCATCCCACTCCTCAGTTTCATCGCTTTCACCTGCATCCTGATCATTCAGTTCGTCCCATTTAAAAAAGCGTGAGACAACAAAGGAGAAGCTGCCTCGAGACAGCTTCTCCATTTTTATTGCCACCATTCGTCGTACAACGAGGCAGGCATATGATGTTTGTGGCGTGAACGTTTGAAAATCGTCTCGATTCGCTCGGCGATTGTCGGGTCGATCGTCTTCCCTTCCAAATAGTCGTCCAGCTGATCATATGTCATACCGAGCGCGACTTCATCAGGTAGTCCAGGGCGCCCATCTTCAAGGTCGGCCGTCGGCACTTTATAAATCACACGCTCATGCGCTTCAAGTTCATGGAGAAGTGCTTTCCCTTGACGTTTGTTCAAACCGGTCAACGGTGTGAGGTCACAAGCACCGTCACCGTGTTTTGTATAGAATCCCGTCACATATTCTGCGGCATGGTCCGTTCCGACCACGAGTGCACCGAACGTTGCCGCGATGTCGTATTGCGCCTTCATCCGCTCACGTGCCTTCGTGTTCCCTTTATGGAAGTCACTCAATTCCAGACCCGTTGCACAGTGAAACGCTTCTACCGACGCGTCAACAGCAGGCTTGATGTTAACAGTGAACGATTTGTCCGGACGAATGAACTCAAGCGCAAGTTGCGCGTCATGCTCATCGTGTTGCTCACCATAAGGCAATCTAATTGCATAAAATGTATACTCGTCACCCGTTTCTTCACGAAGCTCTTCCATGGCGAGTTGACATAGCTTTCCGGCAAGGCTCGAGTCTTGCCCGCCCGAGATCCCTAGGACGAGTCCTTTCGCACCAGCCCGTTTCACATATGCTTTCAAGAAGTCGATACGTTGACGAATTTCTTCTTTCGGGTTGATGGTCGGTTTGACATGTGTTGATTCAATGATATGTTGTTGCATGGATTACCCTCCCACTATGCTCTCATTTTGCTTTATTGTCTGATAATCCTTATACCCCGTCAACTAGCGTCTCAAAAAGAAAGACGGAAACAACAGTTTCCGCCATAGTTTTATTGAACTTTAAATGATGTGACCTCTCCACCGATTGGTGTCATCTCTAAGAACAATGGTTGATCTTTCGCCGGTGCTTCATCGAGCAATACCCCAAATGAGAAACCACCGCCGGTCACTTCGGCTGCACCTTGAGCGTAAACATTATGTCCGTCTGATACAGACCACTCAAACTCGACCTCATCCGTATATCCGCTCACTTGAATCATCGTGTCATTCAAGTCAATTTGTACATCACGGAACGCGCCGTCCGATTGCGGCTCTGTTGCAGGCGTTTCTTCCGGTGTTTCTGACGTACCTTCATCCGGAGTTTCTGTTGTAGCAGATTCAACGGTGAACGTCGTCTCATCTGTCACAGCAATTTCAGGTGCCCCGTCAACTTGACCGAGCCCAATCACTTCGACCGAATATTCGCCTGGTTCTAATGTCAGTGGGAAGACTTCGTCGAATACTTTTTTATCATTCGCTTCCCATTTTTCCTCAATTACAGATTCTGTGAACATATAATCACTTCCGTAATCAAATACGGTTTGATCCCCTTTTTTGACAACTAACTGAAAACGTTGCGACGAATTAAACGTTACATCGACTGCTTCCTCATTTGGGTTTGTCATCGAAATCGTAGCTGATAACGTTTTTGCCGACGCATCGTATGCCATTTCCGTGTCGAGCGTCAATGGAGCCGGTGGTTCAGACGAATCACTGTTTACTTGACTCGGTTTCGCCTCTTCTTTCCCACATCCCGCTACGACTAATAAGATTGCCGTCACTACGGCGAGCAACCAAGTTTTCTTCATGAATCCCACTCTCCTCAACAAAATAAAAAACGTCTATAGCACTAGTGTATACAATGTGCAGACGTTTGTAATGATTTCCCTTATATTATTTACCTTTTTTACGAAACTTTAGTTTGTTCCATGTATTGTTGCCAACCGGTCATGAACAATGAATCTGCGATATCGAGATCAGACCGGACTTGAGCCGTGATAGAGAACGTCTCACTGTGCATCGACTCAAACGTGACGACCATCGTTTCTCCTACTACTTCCTTATAAGCTACAAGTTCAGGCGTTTCTGCAAACAATATCATAAGTATGGCTCCTTTGTTCATCTGTGATAAACCTAGTGTACCAATCTGAAACCAAGATATATGTCCTATCGTTCGACAGCACAACAATGACATTTTACCTATTGTCGAAACGTTTACATCAAATGTTAGTCAATTGGGGAAATGTGCATATGATTTCATGAAAAAAAGGAGCAATCCGTACTACAGACGCTCCTCTTTACCTTAAATTGTAAATCAATTTGATTCAATACATGTCGAACGAAATCTCATTTCGACCGGTTCGAAATTTGTTGCCATACTGTCCCGAGTGCTGTCTCTCCGCTCGTGATCCGCTCTTTCGCAAGTCGCGCTTGTAAAGAGACCTCGAACTCGCGGTCTTCCTCCGCAATCGACAAGGCAGGTACAGCCCGCTCATCTCCACAATCGAATAAGAAACGAGCCGCTCGCCAACGTACGAGTTTGTTTTTATCCTTTAACGCCTCAATCATGGAAGGTTGGGACTGAGGTAATGCCCAGTCGGAGACCGTATCCCCAGCCGTCCGCCGCACAATAGGAGAAGCGTCCACTAAGGCTTGTTCGATATATGTGACATATTCCTCACGTCGCTCTTCAAACATCCCGATCATGACGACCGCCTGTCGGCGGATCGCCATCACGGAATCTTCCAAGGCACGACGGAAATAAGGCATGTTTTCATGTTGGATTTCGAGTTCATCCAAGAATGCCATCCGATCTTTCCAATTATCCGACTGCAGATGGTTCGCGTTCGCCTCAAAATCCGCTTCACGACCAAACGCCCGGGCCACGATCCGCTCGATGCGCTCTTCAGGATACGCCGCTTCCAATTCTTCTTGTGCGACGACACTGACTTCATCCAATTCACCATAGCGTGGGGCTTGTTCTACCCAACGACGGTCTTGAATGACATTCTTCACTTGTGCTTGAACTTCCATCGCTGCATCGACGAATCGTTTCGACAATCCGATTCGTTTTTCCTCGTCCCCTTTGACGAGTTTTAATTGCATCGGTACATCGAGCACGAATTGGACGGATACATGAACCGGTTCATAGTCCGTATCCATCTTTGTGGATTCGACTTCCTCAACTTGTTCCCCGAACGCCCGTCGGATCTCATTCATGACGTCATGCCAATCATGTTTCGGATGTCGCTCGACAGCGAGAAAATCAGACACGGCGTAAACGGATTTGACGCCTCGAAGCCCGATAATTTCTTGAATGATGGCTGGGGCATCCGTACTCGCTTTATCGTACGTTGTGCCTCTCCCTTCAAACGGAGGGTCCACAATGATTTTCAAGTTATTCGGACTTGGTGTCGGTTCGATTGCTACTAGTTTCATCCTCATCACCTCACTCTTCATCGTGACGAAAATGACAAAAAAACGCAAGCGAGTCGCTTGCGTTCAATCAACCATCTATTTACTTAAAACAACGCGATAAACTGTTGGAGTGAATACGTCGTCCCATCCACAGTAAACGTGTCGTCCTCTGAAATCGGTTCAAGGAAGAAACGTTTTTCACCATCTTCTTTCACGTAACCAAAAATATGATTGGATTGATAGAACAATTCAACAATCGTCATCCGTCCAAATGTCATCCCATCGTTCATTACCGCCCGATCACCCAATTCGCCGCCATTGTACAGTTCGATGTAAGTTTCCATTTTGGTGTCGCTCCTCTTGTGTTTGTTTTCACAATTCCTTTCTATCAAACAACATGAGCGACTTCAAGTTAATTTTTTGCGTTACGCTTCCAAAATTCAATCCATTTACGATATTCCAATAATGTTTTGTTGATTTGATTAATCGACTTCTCATCATGCAACCCTCTATCATCAATCTTTTCTTTACAATACGTGATGAAAATTTCATTTCCCGGTAAAACATTTGCACGATTTGTGGCAAATACTTGTCGGAGATGGATTTGGCATCTGGCGGTTCCAAGTATGCCCGGCGAGGCCCCGGCGATCATGACCGGTTTATCCCGAAGTGGCGTTCCTGGCTCGAGCGAAAGCCAGTCGATTGCATTCTTCAGGACGCCCGGGATGCTATGATTATATTCAGGAGTGACAATCAATAACCCATCAGCTTCCCGAACAGCTTGCTTCAATGCGGCCACAACTTCCGGTTCATCCGGATCAATCAAATCGTCATTGAACAGTGGAAGTTCGATGGAGACGACTTCAATGTCGAAATCCTCTTGAGCCAGTTCAATGATCGAATGCAAAAGAGCGGTATTGAAAGATTTCTTGCGAAGACTTCCTGACATAGCGATTAATTTATACTTTTCCATGTTCTACCTCCCGCATCCATTCGTTCACGATTTTCGCTTCTTCTTCAGGGGCTTCCATCATCCCCATATGACTGAACGGAACGATTGCTTTCGTATGTCGTGACGCACCTAAAAACGCCCGCTCTTCATTCATATTCGGGTCTTTTGAGCCGTAAATGAATAGGCCGGGGAGGTCAGTCGTTTCGATGGTGTCCACTTCGTCTTCACGATCGCGGATTGCCTGTTGCGCGTTCACGATTCCCTCGACCGTCATTTCATATCCGATTGCGATTGCTTGTTGGATGAGCGCCGGGGCGGAATCGCTTGAGAAGACATTTGGAATCATTCCGTCAATAAACGGCTTGACTCCTTCTTCAATGACTTGATGGATGGCACCGTTTCGCTTTTCCCGCGCCGCTTCTGTGTCAGCGGCCGCCGTGGAGTGAATCAATCCAAATCCCGATATTTCTGTTCCATAGCGACGCACGAGGTTAGTCGTTACATAGCCTCCGAAAGAATGCCCACATATGAGCGGACGGTCAAGACCCCGAAGACGAATTTCTCCGATGACCCAGTCCGCAAATTGATCCATCGTTTCTGGTCCCACGTCCGTCCCGGCATGACCAGGTAATGTGAGCGCGTGAACTTCGGCATTCAATAACGGTTTCAACTGTTCAAAGTACTTTGGAGAACCGCACAGCCCATGTAGCAATACGAGTGCTTTCATATCATCGAGTGCTCCTTTTCTTCCCATTCTGTTTTGAGTAGCCGATACATCGTCAAATCCATGAATCGGCCATGGCTATATGCATAATCTTGTAGAAGTCCTTCTTCAATAAATCCCAATTTTTGAACGAGTCGATTCGACCCTTCATTCCCTGGTGCGACCAACGCAGAGATTCGATGAAACTTGAATTCTTCAAAACCGTATTGGATGACAGCTGAAGCAGCTTCGAAAGCCACCCCTTGTCTCCAATAATGAGGGGAAACCTCAAACCCGATTTCGGCGCGATAATATTGGGGCGTCCAATTATGAAATCCAATCGTTCCGACCAATTCGTTCGTCATCCGATCGCATATCGCCCAACGAATGGCCTTCCCTTGCTGAAATTGATCCTTAAAGTAAGCGATCACGTTCTTCGCCTCATAGACGGCAAGCAACGGGTCCGACCCATAATATCGCATCACTTCCTCAGTGGATAAAATGGTATAAAGTGCTCTAGCATCACGCGGTTCTAGCTCTCGCAGGATAAACCGGGGCGTAGCGAGCTCAGGAAAACTACGTTTTAATCCCCACATGTGGAACCCGCCTTTCCTATTCGTTTCCTCAATTATACTTCTATTTTCCCAAATGTATCGAACTCAACCCTCTGGTACCGTCTCAAGATGGCAGAAAACACGTGTTTTTGCTACTATAATCGTAGTATGTCAAACTGAGGGGATACCATATGTCAAAACAACTCTTTTATTTGAAGCAAGACCGGGACGTCCAACGCTTCACACTGCATGGTGTGACGTTGGCGGATGTAACAGAAGCGCTTTCCGTGACGAGACCGATGATTATTTGTCGAACGGACATCAAAGGGATGAGACAATCCTCGAGGTCGCGTTTCCGTTATATTGAAGCGCACGAACTATCTTCGTTCTCGTCTAAGTATTTGAATAACCAAACAACGTTTACAGCGATCGATTTTCCGGACTACAATACGCTCGAAACTCTGTCCGATCATGAAATTGCAGAAATCTTGTTTTTAAGTCATATGGAACGCGGAATCAAGAAGCCGTTCTTGGATTCGCTCGATAATGAGATTGTGTTCTTCAATGAAGCAAACGATCGACATAGCAGTCTTTATATTCGCGATTGGTCGACAATCAATCGTTTCGTCCAAAACATGTTGCAAAGTAAACTTGATCGTGACATTCGTAACATCAGTTTTGTTCCGATTCCACTTCCCGTCATCGATGAATTACTCGATTTGGCACCTCAAGGTCTGATCATCGATTTCGATCATACGAAACGTAGTTTGTTCAATCGCCAAATTGTCATCTCATTCTATGTAGCGGGCCGTTATGAAGACATGTCCGTTCTTGAAGAAGACTTCGATGCGAAGAAAGAATCCATCGCCTTAAAAGGGCAATTGTTGTACCGTCGTCGTACATGGCAGATTGAACGATTATAAGGTCATACATGTAATGAATAGTTGTGAACCTCTGGAAACGAGGTTCTTTTTTGTTATTTTCAGACCGATTGTTTCAACCTTCTTCCCATACCAGACAGGGTTGAACGCTATTCTTAAAAATTGATAACAAATTGTCTTAATTTTTTGTTAAATTAACACTTTTCTTTTTCGAACAAGGCGTTATACTAGGAATAACCTTCTGGAGGAATGGAAGGCAATATAGAGAAAGCGAGGTGAAAATCTATTCATCACGCGATGGATAGATACACGAAATGGAACAACTGAAAGTACAAGGAGTCTCATCGTTCACCAAGTTTGCGACGAATGGAAAAATGCTGAAACTTAAAGATGCTCACGCAGGGGAACAACGCATTTCACTACAGGATGCGACGGATATTCAAGTCTCTCTGCTCGACGAAGACCATTCGCGCTTCACTATATTTGGTCACGCTCACCCTCTTGTGGAGCTGACCCTTCCTCACAACTCTTGTGAAGTCCTCTATGCTTGGTTACTACACAAGATGAAACGACAAAAAATCAAACTCGCTTCAAACGCTTAAACAAAACAAGGTCTGCTCTCCAAGTGGGAGGCAGACCTTGTTGTTTTGACTGAAGTCATGTCATTCCTTCGTCTCTTCCAATGATGAATTCGCCGTGACCGGGTTTCTGCGATAAATCGTCACGCCACCGTGCTTGGCCTCTCCTACTACTTGAAAGAGCCAACCTTTCTCAATCAAAATGGTTCGAACGGATAAAAACTCTTCGCGTGGCACGTTCACTTCATCCACTTGTTCGTCCAATAATTGTTGAAATGTCATTTCCCAATCAGTCATGTTGATTCTCCTTACGTAAGTCTTCATCATGCATCCATTCAAATAGACGACGTCCAGATTCTAAGCGGTCTGCCTTATCCAACAATGCTGTCGGGACAATCCGGGTCGCATCAATCGACTCATCTCCGGCAAAAACGACTGATTCATTCGTCATCTGTTCAATATACTGAAGCGCGAACAATAAAATCGATTTTTCTGTTTCCAATCCGCTTTCCCGTATCACAACATCAAATGACTCATCTCGTTTATTGTCCACTAGTAACGTCCGCCCCCCGTCGAGTAGAGCCAACGACGGCACAGCATCGACATGAAAAACTTCATATGAACGATAGGTGTGCTCATCACACAGTAAAAGGGGAACAAAACGACGTCGACCCGTCCATTTCTTTAACTGGAACAAAATTTTCATCGAGGTGAACCATGTCGCCCCTTCTCGATTTTTTTCCACTAAAATCGTGGGAACTGATACCTCATCAGCTTCTTTCTTTTGAACGAATAACCATTTTGCTACATCTACCACAACGATCAAACCGTTCTCCTCCTTATGATCCATTCAGACAATGCAATCATCGTCAACGCAACGAGCCAACCGCCAAGCACATCACTAAAGTAATGAACGTTTAAGATGACTCGGCTGAGCGAGACCGCAAGGACGAGGCACAAGAGAATGAAGATGACGACTCTCGACTGTTTCTTTCGATACAGTACATAAGCTGTCAATCCATATAGTGCAAGCGATCCTGAGGCATGTCCGCTCGGGAAACTGTATGTCGTCGCATCGAGGGACGCATCAATAAGCGGTCGGTCGATTCGATGTAAAAGCTTTAGAACTTGTGTTCCGACAAGCGTAACGATGACGATGATTACATGGCGAAACGCCTCAATACGATCACCTTGAACCAACCAATAGACCATCCAAAGAAACGATATACCTATAAGTATTCTTACACTCCCGAGCTCTGTCACGTAGGCAAACACTCGATCCGGTAGCGGCTGTAACCATTCATATACGAATGTGTTCATCGGATCGACTGCCCCAAAAACGACAAACACCGACACGATCACATAAGCGAACGTCCCGGTGATGACCACCATTTGCGGTGTCCACTTCATCAATACAACCCTTTTCTTTCACGCATCTCTTCTTCTCCGAAATCGACCATATCTCGCAATCGGTGCGCCAATCGTCCTGAAGCGTTGGCAGCGATGGCACCGACGAGATCGTCCATAAACGTATGCACTTGCCCATCATCCATCTTCGTGTCGAGTTGTTTGATGATACCGATTTTTGCCTTGTCTAAGTATCCGAAAGTCGTAACGGCAATCGAACCATATGTGTTGACGGCACCGATCGCAATCGTCTCGTCCACTCCAAATAAACCTTCGTCTGAGGCGATAATCGACAGAAGCGGTTCAGATAATTGGCCCTTTTCAGCCAACATGTCGAGCTCTGAACCGACGAGAATCGCATGTTGTAGTTCACGTTTGTCAAGAACCGCCTCGACAGAATCCATACAATCTTTTAAAGAAAGATGTGGCGAATAGGGTGCCTGCATCTGGTATACGATTTCAGCAATCGATTCAATCGTGACCCCGCGTTCGATCAAACGAGCACGAGCCGCTTCTCGGACATCACGTGAGTGTGGTACGTGTTTCATAATAGGCGCAGGATCGAAATCCTGCTTCACATCCCTTCGTTCAGAGAGTCATCGTCTCTCTATATGATATAACCATTATACTGAAAAATTGAAAAAAGACGAACCCTGCTTTGACTTCCCACATTAAATCGGTCATCATGAACATGTAGGTTAAACGATTAAAGGGGGAAGAGGAATGAAGATTGGGGTAGTCTTATTTCCGTCAAAACAAGTGCAAGATTTTGCGAACTCTTATCGAAAACGCTATGACACAAAGTATGCGTTGATTTCACCTCACGTGACCATTAAAGAACGGACAGAGGTGTCAGAAGAAGACTTGCCGAAAGTACTCGAGTACTTGCAACAAGTTGCGGATTCGACTAAACCGATTCAGTTAAAAGTCGATGGCGTTCGGTCTTTCGCACCAACGAACAATGTCTTGTATTTAAAAGTGTTGCCGACACGTGATTTGTCGACCCTTCAGCAACGACTGCATGAAGATGTGCTCAGCCAAGCACCGAAATATGAATTCTTGCCGCACATCACGATTGGTCAAGATTTGACCGATGCCGAGCTGTTCGATGTCCTCGAACGTATGCGGATGGAGCAGGTTCATTTCGAAGAGACGATCACTCGGATGGCCGTCATGTATGAACTCGAAAATGAAACATGGAACGTCTATGAGACGTTCCGTTTCCGAGGCTAACCTTATATGCTCCGGTCGACATAGCGACCGGGGTTTTTTTCTTGCTCTTCTTCAAGCCATTCTTCACGTCGAGGTCGGATTCGTTGGACACGCTTGATTCGTGTCACCGGTTCGATGCTCGCTCGACCTGATGGCTGGACTTGTCGGTTGACGTATTGCACGACAGTAAAATCAATCTGATAAGGACCCATGATCTGACCTCCTTCATAGGTCCTTACCCGATTTATTCACGAGGTAATACAAAAATGGCGCATCACTGCGCCATTTCCCAAACTTATAAAATATGGTATCCGCTATCTACGTGAATGACTTCTCCGGTCACGCCGCTTCCCATTCCCGAGAGGAGGAAGAGACCTGTCGAAGCCACTTCTTCTGCCGAAACATTTCGACGCAACGGCGCCTTCTGTTCAAGTTCAGAAAGGATACTGTTGAAATCGCCGACCCCTTTGGCTGACAATGTACGAATCGGACCAGCTGAAATGGCGTTGACACGCACACCGTGAGGACCATATTCGTTCGCCAAATACTTGACACTCGAATCAAGGGCCGCTTTAGCGACACCCATCAAGTTGTAGTTCGGAACGACACGCTCGCCGCCGAGGTACGTGAGAGTGATCACGGAGGCGTCTTGTGCGAAGTAAGGCTTCGCCGCTTTCACGACTGCCGTCAAGCTATATGCTGAGATGTCTAACGCCTGTGCGAACTGACCACGTGTCATTTCTGAAAATTCACCGCGCAATGCTTCTTTGTCAGCAAACGCGATCGAATGCGCGATTCCTTGAATCTCGCCCGCTTGTTCGTGAATCGAACGGAATGTTGAATCAATCGCTTCGTCATTCGTCACATCACACTCAAGTAGGATCGCTTCTTGCTTCAACTCACTTGCGAGTGACTCGAGACCCGATTTGAATCGTTCTGCCGCATACGTTAACACGAGCTTCGCCCCTGCCTCATCAAGCGTTTTGGCAATGGCCCATGCAATCGAGCGCTTGTTGGCAATCCCCATGACGACGTACGTTTTATTCGTTAATGTTGGAAAAATTGACATCATAAACTCCCCTTTTTAGTACCTGGTGATAATATCTGTTCTCAGATTACAGAAAGGTTTCTGTTTTGTCAACCGACTCGTTACGTATTGCGATTTTTTTAAGTTGCGGTAAGATAAAATACGTATAGAAAGGGTGATTCGACTCCATTATGAACCGTATACAATCATATTTTAAAAGTTTAGATACGACACTGTTGACCATCGTCTTCCTATTGATGATCATCAGTCTCGGTGCAATCTATACCGCTCAACCGATGTTGCCAACGCGACTTCAACATATCAACTTCGCTCTTGAACAAGGCATTCGTTATGTCATCGGCTTTTTTGCGATGTTCGCAATCATGACGATCGAATATGAGCAACTCCGGAAAATCCATTGGTACTTATACGCATTCGGTCTACTTCTGCTCGTCGGTCTGATTCCGCTTCGTGACACGTCGCTCGTACCGAACATCAATGGGGCATATGGATGGTATAACGTGCCTGGATTCAGTTTCCAGCCGGCCGAATTCATGAAGCTCTTTTTATTGATTTCCATGTCGACCATCGTCTACGAGCACAATAAACGTTACGGCTCGTCACAACTCGATACGTGGCTCCTCGTGAAACTGGTACTAGTCGCCATCCCGCCGCTCGGGCTGATTGTGACACAACCGGACTTAGGAACTGGGCTCGTCCTGATGACGATGCTCGGCGCCATCATCATCGTCTCGGGAATCGGTTGGAAGTGGCTTCTCGGTCTCTTCAGCGCCGCCGCTTTGACCATCGGCACGTTCATGTATCTGTTCTTTGCCCATTTCGAAGTCTTACAAGCATTCGTACCCGGACACGCCCTTAACCGTTTCCAGGCCTGGATTTATCCTTACGAATATTCAGATGACTTGGCATTCCAATTGATCAAATCGCTACAGGCGATCGGTTCTGGACAGATGTTCGGGGCGGGATACGGTCAAGGACTCGTCTATTTACCGGAATCCCAAACGGACTTCATATTTGCTGTTATCGCAGAACACTATGGGTTCATCGGCGCAGCTCTCGTGATCATCGTCTTCTTCCTATTCCTCTATCGGATGATTCACATTGCGTTAGAGTCTAGTAGCGCGTTCGGAAGTTATATCGTCACCGGCGTCATCGCCATGTTCACGTTTCAGGTGTTCCAAAACATCGGTATGACGATCGGCGTCTTGCCGATCACCGGACTCACCCTTCCATTCGTCAGTTATGGCGGAACAGGGATTATCATGAACATGATCGCCATCGGTCTCGTCATGAACGTGGCCTCTAAATCAAAAACCTATATGTTTGATGATGATTGACAAAATCCCTCAAGGTCTAACCTTGAGGGATTTCTTTATACAGTTCGAAAATCTTCCGGAATCGGCGCCTCAATCTGAATCGTATCCCCTGTCATCGGGTGAATGAATCGCGCAGACGCGCTGTGAAGGGCGTGACGGGGCATACGAGCTGTCCCCCCATACATGGAGTCCCCAATGAGCGGATGACCGATATGACGCAAATGCACGCGAATCTGATGGGTCCGTCCCGTCTCGAGTCGAATCGTCAATAACGAGCCGCTCCCAAACGGGTCACTTGCGAGGATGTGCGTGATGGCGCGTTGTCCCTCAGTTGTCACGACTCGCTCCATAATCGAGTTCTCGGCACGCCCGATCGGTGCATCAATCGTTTGTGGCGTCACTTCTTCTTCGACCAATGCCTTGTACGTACGCATCAATCCATTCGCTTTCTGAAGTTCGCTAAATCGATGATGGATGAATCCATACTTTGCAAATAAGACGACACCGCTCGTATCACGATCGAGTCGATTGATCACATGAATCGCAGATGACAGACCGATGCGTTGATAATAGCCAAGTACAGCGTTCGCAAGTGTATCGGTTGGATGTAGTCGTGATGGGATCGTGGCAATCCCTGCCGGTTTATCGACCGCCAACAGTGTATCGTCTTCATACAGGATTCGAATCGGTCTTTCCGAAGCGACCATGTCGAGTGATGGGGATTCGGGCGGGAATCGCACGATCACTTCATCTCCTTGTTCGAGTTCATGCCTTACGGTGCGGTGCATACCGTTCACTTCAATATCGCCTTCATGCTTCACGAGCGTGAGCATCTTTCGAGAAATGCCCATATCTTGCATTAAAAAGTCGCGAAGTGGGATGGCTTTCTCCACAACGCGACGAATCGTAAACCCTTGCATTCGTTACTTTCCTTCCTCGATGAACGATTCGCGAACTCGGCGCCAGAATGGAAAGGGCCGGAAGCGAGCGAACGTCACTTTTTCTTTTGCGACCGCGCATCGAATCGAGACGACATCCGACCAGGACAACGCTTCCTGATGGTCAAACGCCAATTCAAATTCGGTTTTCGTGTGCGGCTTGATTTTCACTTGATGGTGTTTTGGTAAGAGAAGCGGCGCGCCGATCGTTCGATACACTAGGTTGTTGATCGAAGCCATCTCGGTCACTTGAATGGCTTCAATCGATGGGTGTACGATCGCTCCACCGAGTGCCTTATTGTAGGCGGTCGAACCCGATGGCGTCGAAATACATAATCCGTCTCCACGGAACGTTTCAAAGTAATCGTCTCGAATCGATAAATCACAGACGAGCGTGCGCTTGTAGTTCTTAATCGTGCAATCATTCATCGCCAGTCGACGATCGGTCTCCCCGTTCTCATAGTCTATGAGCACCTCAACGAGCGGATAGGAGACCGGCTCGAACGATTCGCTCGTGATCATCTCCGTCAGTTCATCCAACTCATCCGGTTGCCAATCGGCATAAAATCCGAGATGCCCGGTATGAATCCCGACAAGGAGCGTTTCATCGAGTCGGTCGATGTATTTATGAAACGCCTGTAACATCGTCCCGTCCCCTCCGACCGACACTACAATTCGGGGCTGTTCCGATAATGTATGCCCGGCGGCTTGAAGTTTTTCAGTCAGTTCCTGGGCGATCTCCGCTGATCGCGTATCTCCCCTCGATACAATCGCAAACTGCATATCGGTTCCCCCCTAGTCTTCATCCGTTTTCACGTTCATCTCTTTATCCCGAAACACTTGCTGGGCGTCCTGAATTTCAACGCGGAGTTGGCTCATCTCGGCATCGAGTAAAAAGGCCGCCTCGGCTGCGCGTCTCAATCGTTCCTGCACTTCAAGAGGCATGTCGCCATCATATTTATAATTCAATGAATGCTCGATTGTGGCCCAGAAATTCATCGCAAGCGTGCGGATTTGCACTTCAACGAGCGTCGGGATTTCACCGTGAATCGTTTGGACCGGGTACTCGATGATGACATGATACGATCGATAGCCCGAGTCTTTCTGATGGGTAATGTAATTGCGTTCTTCCACTATTTTAAAATCTGTTCGACGATGTAGCAAATCCAAGACGTGAACGATATCATCGACAAATTGGCACATGATTCGTAATCCCGCTATATCCTGCATATCCGTCGCCAATTCATGGTCAGCGATATTCTTTCGTTTCGCTTTCTCGAGAATGCTCCCGACCGGCTTCACTCGACCTGTGACAAATTCAATCGGAGAATGGTCATTTTGGGACTTGAATTGCTTACGAACGGCTTTCAATTTGACTTTCAACTCGTCTACCGCGATTTGATATGGTACTAAAAACTGATCCCAGTTCACTGATTGCATACGCTGTCACCACTTTCGTTCTTTTCCGGAAAAAACGCGTCCTTTCCGTATGTATCCGTTTGTATGGTATCATAAACGAACAATTGTTCATAGAATGGAGCGATGATTCATGACCCAAGAAGTGGAAATTGAATTTAAATCAATGTTGACGAAAGACGAGTATGAGACACTCCTACGTGCCTATCAGCTTGATGACCAAGTTCGTTGGCAGGCGAATGATTATTTCGACACCCCTTCCTTTCAACTAAAAGCGAACGGGGCAGCGCTTCGCATTCGCGAGAAGAAACATGGTCAAGTGCTGACGTTGAAGCAACCAAACGAGGTCGGATTGCTTGAGACACATGCCACAATTACAGAAGATGAGGCTGATGATCTGTTTAAGTACGGAATCATTCATGACGAGCAAATGAAGCAGGCACTGGCCCCGTTCCAGCTGAATGCACCGCTCGAACACCTCGGTCGACTCGAGACGAATCGGGCAGAGTTACAGATAGAAGACGGTCTACTCGTTTTGGACGAAAGCCATTATTTGGAGACGAGCGACTATGAAATAGAATTTGAAGTGACGAATGAAGAAGAGGGAAAAC
Organism: Exiguobacterium sp. PFWT01; assembly: GCF_018255795.1. Taxonomy (GTDB): domain Bacteria; phylum Bacillota; class Bacilli; order Exiguobacteriales; family Exiguobacteriaceae; genus Exiguobacterium. The sequence continues at coordinate 1,868,739 of NZ_CP073755.1, forward strand.
GTGCGTTCGAAGGACTTCTTGCAAAACACGGTCTCCCCTATCGTCCCGCCAAAAATAAAATCGTCCGATTCATGGAATTAAAAATGAGTCGGTTGGAAGGTTGAGCAGATACATTGCCAACCTTTTTTTTTCGTTGCTACAATGAGTTTACAAAGTTAAATGAGTTTTTTGACGAGAGGAGGCGACACAAATGGAACTTGAACAATGTAATGGGTCATCCTGTTCACTGGAAGAAACTCCTATTCAAGTAACGTATAAGCCATTGGAGTTATTCTATTTCATGGACATCTCAAGTCCTGAGAACTTTCACGTGATGACACTGATCAAAAAGTTAGAGATTGAATACGGACATGTGATTCGTTTTCGAATGGTCTCTACCGTTCCTAGCTGTGTTGGCGGATGTCAGGAAGAAGTTCGCCTTCTCACCATGATTAAAGCGCTGGAATTGCAAGGGAAACGTCATGCGATGCGCTTTTTGCGTCATTTGCATGTGAATGATCTATTCTCTGGCGAACAACTTGGTTCAATCGATTTATGGGAAATCGCACGTTCTTTCGAAGAGTATGGCCTTGATTTAAGTGAACTTGAAGCCGATCTTCAATCGAACCAGCTCTTGAATGCATTAGCTGTCGACCATCAAGTGTTGAAAGATTGGGAGATTGAGTCATTGCCCGCACTCACATTCGTGACGCGCGATGAAGCATTGAAGATTGAAGGAGTATATCCGTACGATGTCTATCAATCGGTCATGACTGAATTGTTAGGTTATGCACCGAGCCGTACGACCGATTGGGATGTAGCCAAAGTGTTGGCACGCTATGATGCTTCGACCATCACAGAGCTATCGTACATTCTAGACTTAGAGAAGACAGTAATTGAACGCGAATTGAAGAAGCTCTCCCTACAACAGCGTTGCCGTCCTGTGCCAGGATGCAGCGGTGAAGCGTGGGCTCAAACGAAATAAAAAAGAACCCCATGGCCGGGGAGCCATGGGGTTTTTGACGTCTCAAGCGGGGACAAGAGACATCGAACCTTGAGGCCCGGGGAAGGCCTACAAGATGGGAGAAAGTTTACGGTCAATAAAGGGGTTTGTGATTGATTTCACACTTATAATATACCTAGTACAGAATCACCTGACAACCTCTTTGTGCATATTGTCACATATTGTTCACGAGAACAATAATGATTCCATTTCATCAAGAACTGCCTCGAACTGATCGAGCGCCTTCAATACCGGCTCCTTCGTCGTCATATCGACACCAGCCGCCTTCAGCACCTCAATCGGATAGTCACTAGAACCCGCCTTCAAGAAGTTATCGATATAACGACGTACGGCTGGCTCCCCTTCCTCCATGATCTGTTGTGACAGTGCAGCAGATGCCGAAATCCCTGTCGCATATTGATAGACGTAGTAGTTGTAATAGAAGTGTGGGATGCGCGCCCACTCATATGAAATCTCTTCATCGATGACAATCTCGTCTCCGAAGTAACGTTTGTTCAACTCGAGATATGTTTCATTTAAGTACTCCGGAGTGAGCGATACGCCTTCTTGAGCAGCTTGATGAATCATGTGTTCGAATTCAGCGAACATCGTTTGACGGAACAATGTTCCACGGAACGTTTCAAGCTGATTGTTCAGCAAGTAGAGACGCTCCTCTTTCGCTGTTCTCGTTTTCAACAAGTGGTCGTTTAACAAAGCTTCGTTCGTCGTCGATGCCACTTCTGCAACGAAGATCGAGTAATCGCCATACGGATATGGTTGCGATGTGCGTGTGTAATGACTATGCACCGAGTGTCCGAACTCGTGTGCGAGCGTGAACAAGTTATTGACGTTATCTTGCCAGTTCATGAGGATGAACGGTTGCGTATCGTACGCTCCCGAGGAGTAAGCACCGCTACGCTTACCACGCGTCTCTCGCACGTCGACCCATCGCGATTCGAGACCGTCTTTGACAATTTGGACGTACTCTTCTCCGAGTGGTGCCAAACCGTCTACCATCCATTGTTTCGCTTCCTCATATGACACTTTCATCTCGACATCTTTGACGAGCGGTGTGTAGAGGTCATACATATGCAACTCATCTAAGCCGAGCGCTCGCTTACGTAACGCGACATAACGATGTAACAAGTCGAGTCGTTCGTTCACTGCTTCTACGAGGCCATCGTATACAGACTCCGGAATCGCATTATGGTGGAGTGCGGACTGTCTTGCACTTTCAAACTTACGCACAGTTGCATAGAAGTTATCTTTCTTCACACTTCCTGACAATGTTGAGGCGAACGTATTCAAATATTGCGCGTACGTCCCGTACATCGCTTTAAATGCCCCTTCGCGAACGCTTCGGTCAGCCGATTCAAGGAACGTGATATATCGACCGTGCGTCAACTCGACTTCTTCCCCTTTTTCGTTTTTCACTTTCGGGAATTTCAAATCCGCGTTGTTGAGCATACCGAACGTCGAGCTCGATTGACCGAGCACATCTCCCGCTTGAGCCAAAATGGCTTCTTCTGCCTCTGTCAATACGTGCGGACGCTCAAGTGCCAACTCATCGAATGCATGACGATAAACGCGAAGTGACTCATTCTGCTCCATAAATGCTTCAATCTGATTCTCATCAATCGAAAGCAACTCAGGTGTCATAAACGCGAGTTGCGCTGAAACTTGAGAAGCAAGTGAGCCGGCACGATCATTCAATGCTTGATAATGGCTATTCGCCGTGTCTTCGTCATAGCGCATGTGCGCATACGTATATAGCTTATGTAACTGACGTGAGAGATCGTCCCGAAGTTGCAACGCTTCGTATAACGTCTCCGCCGACTCTCCAAGGCGTCCTTTAAATCCAATCAATGCCGGCACTTTCTCTTTTAACGCTTGAAAATCCGATTCCCAAGCCTCGTCATTGCTGTAGATGGTCTCTAAGTTCCATGTTTCTTCCACTGGAACTTGTTGTCTAGTCAATACCTCTGACATACGTCCACTTCCTTTTCGATGATTAAGTCGATTGTAAGATCAATCGCTGAAGTCCTTGAAACAAACGTGTATCGTGATGTCTGGCCTCCTCGTAATGCTTCGGATGCGGCCATGACCTGACATCACAGGATAGACGACTCGCATTCAAGAGTTGTTTCCATTGTACATGAAATGACTGGGAAAAGTCGCTTGTCGGTGTCACCCCAAATTGTCGACACGTTTTTTGAATACTCCATTCCACGGAATCGTGAGGTGACTCGTAGCGATTCAAATAAAGAACGGTTTGAAAATCAATCGGATGCACACGAATTCCCCAAAGCGATGATAGCGGAAGGTAACAGGCGGTCGGTAATAATGCGGGTAACAGACCAAGTGGATAGAGCCGATTCAATATGAGCCGTCGATTTAACAGAGATGGATAAAGGGGCGACATACGTTTACGACGAATCATCTCTGTCCATTCAAAAGCATCGAACCGGTAGTAAGCTTCGTACGGTGACGTGTTCACGGAAGATGAGATTTCCCAGTTTCCGATTCCATACTTAATCGAAATCGGAAATCCATTGAAGCGTAACAATCTCCCATTTTTCACCGTCAATAACCGATGTCGCTGAAACAGTTCTAGACGCATCCATGGTTGAAACGATTGATTGCTTCTCAAATCGAGACCGCTCGCGATCCAAATGACATCAAGCCCCGCTCGTCGATAATCAATCGTTCGCTCGGCGTATTCTTCCGGTCGCAAGGGAGATGCCTGAATTTCGAACACGGTGTGCTGCCCGTCCATGTTCGTGAGTACGTCAGCTCGACGATTCTTAATCGTCACCTCTTGCTCGACTGGATAGCCTTTCTCTTGAAGCCACTGGCACACCGCCCATTTATCCTGATGGTGCGTGACCGATTCAGCCCTCCCACAGGTGTGGATATGCGCAAAATGCAGCCGTCGCTTCACACCTTGCTTCACAATCAATACTTCCTGACAAGTCGGACATCGAAAAGGAGCAAGTTGCTCTGCTTGCATCCGACTTAATGTAAAGGAATCAATGATATCCCCTTCCCGATCGATTGCAAACCGCATCTTGCTCCCTCCTCATAGCAATGGTGAAAACATTCTAGCTAATGATTCAACGAGTTTGATAAAGAATGACCGTTTCGCGAACTCTTCTAATACGAGTTCGTGAGACCCTTCGAAATCATCATATAAGTCTTGTTTCAGCTGATGGACCGAATTCGTGTTATATAGGAGCGCATTGACCTCGAAGTTCAAATGAAAGCTCCGAAAATCCATGTTCGCCGTCCCGATCGTGGCTAATCCATCATCCACCACGATGACTTTTGAATGCATAAATCCCTTTTCATATAGATAAATCTTCACCCCGGCGAGTAACAGTTCTTCGTAATAGGACCGACTCGCGTAGAACACGATTTTATGGTCCGGATAACTCGGTAAGACGATGCGGACATCGATTCCTGATAATGACGCCGTCTTTAAGGCACTCATAATGTCCTCATCCGGAATCAAGTAAGGTGACGAAATGTAGACAGATTTTTTCGCAGCATTGATGAGTGAAAAGTAAATGGACTTCATCGTCTCATACGGTTCATCCGGTCCACTTGCAACGATTTGGACCCCTCCGCTCGCACTTCTTACCGTTTCAAGCGGTTCTAGATAGAACGGTGTGAACAGGCGTTCCCCGGTCATGTAATACCAATCTTGCAAGAAAATCAATTGCAGTTCAGATACCCCTTCGCCTCTGACATACAGATGGGTGTCGCGCCAAAAACCGAACTTAGAGTGCTCACCCAAGTACTCATCCCCTACATTCAAGCCACCTGTGAATGCCTCCGTACCATCGATGACCACGATTTTTCGGTGGTTTCGATAGTTCGTCTTACTTGAAACGAGCGGCAATACAACTGGAAAGAATGCCTGGACTTGGACACCGGCTTGCTTCATCTCTTCAAAGAACGTGCCGCTCGTATGAATGGACCCGACGGCATCATACAAAAATCGGACTTCGACCCCCGCCTTCGCTTTTTCGATCAAGATCCGCTGTATTTCCCGAGAAATGCGATCTTCCCGGAAAATATAATACTCTAGATGGATGTGTCGGGACGCTCCTTTCAGAGCCGGCAATAACTTCGAAAATTTTTCACGGCCGTTCGTCAAGACTTGCGTATACGTATTCGATGAGACCGGTAACTGGTTCAACGAAGAAGTCAAATGCATCAGCTTCTCGTAATCGTCGTGGGCGAACATGAGGGACGGCGACAACGTCATCGCTTTCTGACGATAGGCCAAGTACGTCTCTTCATCAAGCATCGCTTTTTCTTTGAACATACGTTTACGGCGATAGTTCTGACCGAATACAAAGTATGCGAATAATCCGATGACCGGAAAACCAATCATGACAATTGCCCAAATGAGCGTACGTTGTGGATTTCGATTTTCAAGTAAGATGACGAGCAATATGCTGAACGTTGTCAAAAAGACGAGAATCGAGAACAATCCGATTACTTGTGAGCTCCAGTAATACGATAATATCGCAATGAGTCCTGCGAGCAAAATGAGGGAAAAGAGTACTTGTATGCGTCGCAACATATTATAAGCTGACCTCGTTTCTGTCATGTATTATCATTAATTATACATCGTAACATCATCTTTTTGAGGGGAGCGAATAAATTATGGGGACTTTTCTAATCACCGGTGCGACAAGTGGGATTGGTCGCGCCGTCGCTTTGCAGTTGACTGGTAAGGGGCACCGTGTCATCGGGATTGGTCGGGACGAAACGAGAGGTGCCGCCCTCGAGTCTGATTCAAATGGACAAGCCACATTTATTCGATGTGACCTTGCTTCGACAGAGGACATCGATCATCTTTTCGCTCAGTTAAAAGAGCAAGGTGTGACCTTGAACGGATTATTCAATAACGCTGCCACATTCGGCAGACCGGGCACCCCTGAGCGTTTGACACATGAGTCGTATACTGAGGTGTTCGAGGTCAACCTGTATGCACTGAACACCGTCACACAGCGCGCCATTCCCTTGTTTGACCAAGGAGCGAGTGTCGTCAACAATGCCGCCATCGTCGGGCACGTCAAGTTCCCTCCGATGCTCGCGCACTATGCTGCTTCAAAAGCGGCCGTAGTGGCCTTAACCAAAACGTTCGCGCACCGAATGAAAGGAAAAGTAAGATTCAATGCCGTTTGTTTCGGACCGATTGATACACCTCTCAGTCACAAGCTATACGGCGGGGAAGCTAAGTTTAAAGAGGCGATGACCCATCATTTCCGGGGACATGCCGCCCTCCCTGAGGAAGTAGCACCGGTCGTCGAATTTTTGTTGACGGATGCCTCAACGTATATTAACGGTCAAGCCATCACGGTCGATGGCGGGTATACATTGTCTTGAACAGAGACCACCTCTTCTTTTAAACAGGTGGTCTCTACTCATGTCGCCATCTTTTTAGCCCGATTGATCTTATTGTGTAAATAGTTCTGTTCTTTCACATGAAGACGATCCCAATCAATCACATCCACAAAATATTGAATCATGTCCTCAAAGGTCGAATCGAGCGTTTCATGCGCTTGGAGGCGTGCCATTCGAATCGCTTCAAACACAGACCCCATCACGAAGATATCTCGGCTGGCATAAGTCTGCATCGGTGATAATGATTCAAATAGAATCGTCTCAAGCGTTTTTCGCTTCACATGCCAGTCGCACTTCCCGTTCGAATACAGAAAATCGCCATCCGGTAATTCACAAAGCTCTCGTAAAATATCCCCGATGTAATGAATCGCATGAATTGCGGTGTTCGGATCGTTGATTCCTGGAGAAATACCACGTAGCGCAATCTCACTCAATTTTTCAATCGCAAATGACGGGTCTTGCATCGAAGAACGCACTTCCCCAATCTCAAACAACTCGATATCCGGTGCGTCCTCGCCTTTCCAAAACCCGAGTAAATCACCTTTGGCAACGAAATCTCCGACGGCTACGACGGACTCAAAGTCCGTTTCATGATCTCCTTGTTTCTCTCTTAAAAACAATCGGATGTACCCCGTTTGCGGAGCTCGTACCGCTTGACCTTCCAATGAATGGACAGCTCGAGGCAAGACGAGATGAACCTCATCCGACTCAATCACATCTTTTTGCTCACTGATGACAGAGAGCGCTTCTTTATGTAACTCGGATAAAAGACGTTCCGCCTGAATCGAAACACTGACCGTCTGGATGAACTTGACGAATGCCCAGATTGAACCAATGACTAAGAGCACACTGATCCCAGACGACAATACGACGCCTTCATCTGCCGTACGGACGAGGAATAAGTTCGAAATTCCATAAACCGTCGTCATGATGAAAAGACCGAGCGTATGCTTGGCCGACGTGTTCGTCAAAAAGTTGTTGATCGTCCGAGGAGAAAACTGAGAGGAGTACGTCGTCAACACGACTAAAATCGTGGAAAAGCTGAACGTCATCATCGTCATCAGGCTCGTAAATGTCGAAGACAACACAGACGCGGCTGAATCCAGGTCTAAATAAATAAATTCAGGTAATAAATCTCGGAAAAACTCCCCAAACACTTGAGTGAATGCCGTTAGTATGATGCCACCCATTCCGTATAAAAATGGGACAAACCATGCGCTGTCATCAAGTAGTAATCGAATTCGTCTCACCATACCAACACCTCTTTACCGTCGATTTGAAAAAATCGCCTGTCCAACTGAACAGGCGATGTACCATTAAAAATAGTGACGCACTTTCGCAAAGACGTCGCCATCGAGAATGAGTTTTCCATACTCTTCAAGCATCGGTTGCGTCTGTGTACTGAATGTTAAATACTCTGCTAAAAGACTGAGTGCATTCTCTTCGTCTTCCGGTTCCATTTCATCCGGGAAATCAATCCACAAGTAGTAACGGTCTTGATAGTGATATAGTTTCAAATCAAGATCGCTGAACATGTCTCCTGTACGTTTACTCAGCGAAATGATTGCCTCGAAATCATTTGTTTCCATCGCGAGTGGTGCCCAAGCATCTGCCTCGGCTTCAAGTTCATCCAACTCACTCAATTGGTCGAGTACCGATTGTTGATCCCGTGCCTCATCGATTGCTGATCGAAGAAGCGAACCGAGTTCAGAATCGTCTTCCGTGTCCATTACATTTTTCGCGATTGTCACAGTCACTTCTAGACCTTTTTCAAAAGCTTGTACTTGAATCCATAGTGGACCATCAAACGAGATGTCTTCACGTTCGTGAGCCTCGTCCATCATTTGCCAGAACAGCTGCTCGCCACGTTCTCGGTTGTACCAAATTTCATCACGAGCAAAACCACGTTTTTCGATATCCACGTATGTGATGAAAAATTTGACGGTATTATCATTGATGCGCTCAATTTTCACGATTGTCCACTCCCTTCTCACCTCGCTCCCAATTCACATAAGGAGGAGAGGGGAAATTGTCTTGTTATCTTTGTACCCTTTTTAACATCGTTCAATCTAGATGAAGGGTTATAACTTTATTTTATAGGAAATAATCGATAATAAAAAGCACACTGCTTAAACAGTATGCTCTCATTCATTCACAAGACGTTGGGCTTCCTGTAATTGGAACGTCCGAACTTTACGTGGCAAGAATCGACGAATCTCATCTTCGTTATATCCGACCTGTAAACGTTTCTCATCAATGAGGATCGGACGACGTAAAAGCCCTGGATATTCTTGAATCAAATCGTAAAGCTGTTGAAGAGATAGCGCATCAACAGACACATCGATTTTAGAGAAGACTTTCGAGCGAGTCGAAATGATTTCATCCGTCCCGTCTTCCGTCATACGTAAAATTTGTTTAATCTCATTCAATGAGAGCGGTTCTGAAAATATATTTCGTTCTGTAAACGGGATATCATGTTCTTCGAGCCAAGCCCGTGCCTTTCGGCAAGATGTACAGCTTGGAGACGTATAAAGTGTGACCATTTTTCTTCCTCCCTGATCGAGTATGCGTCCATCTTTTTAAGTGACTCTATTTGTATACCCAAATTCGCATCCACTTAATTATAGTAATTCTTATTTATCAAAACTTCAATGATATTCTTTATCAATCAGATATGAAAAGAGGGCGCATTCGTTGAATGCGACCTTGAACGACCTAACTTAAGACGCAGGGATTCGAGAAACCGGTTGAGACACCGTCTCTTTCCCTGGCTTGACTTGTAAGTCTTTCAACTTTTTCTTCAATACTTCTTTCAAAAGTCTCTTTTTCTCTCGCAGAACTTTGTCACGTTCTTTCATGGCCTCTCACCCCCATACAGCGTAAGGAACCGCCCGAGCATTACCGATTCTGAAAATCTTGAAGTTGCACTATATCTACATTTAAATTATAGCACACTCGTTTGTGAAATGTGAATCATTCTTACACGTTTATCTCATATTTACATCAATATCGTTTGCAATGACTTGAAGAAACCTGTATAGTTTATAGAAATAACCTTTTTATTTTTAGGGAGGAGAGCGATGATGAGAATCACTTTAGAAACGATTATGAAACATCCGGTTACCCAAAAATATCTAACTCGATCTGGCTTAAAACATGCGGTCGACGTCTGTGAACGCGCTCTCGAAATGGCAACGAAACGTGGTCTTGATACAGATTTGGCGACGAAAGCTGCGCTTCTTCATGATATCGGACACTATGAATGGTATACAGAAGGTAAATGGAATTATGATTTGTATCGTCAGAACGATATCCATGCGATCAAAGGGGCTGAACGGGCTCATAAACTATTAATTCGATTAGGGGAAGATCCAGCCCGGGCAAAAGAGATTTCTGTCATGATTCTGTTGCACACGGATTCCTATTTACCACCGAGTCGTATCCAACGGACCCCACTGCAACAACTCGTCCATGATGCGGACACGTATGTGGAGCAGCCAGGCGGTCTTCACCATTATGAAACAATGGAAATTGAAGATGCGCTAGCTCGCGTCCGTCAAATCGATGCCATCGTCGAGCGTCTTGCTAATTTACCACGCATCTCAAACGGATAATCAGTCACCTACTTTAATAGGTGATTTTTTGTGCAAAAAAAATCCTGACTCAATAAATGAGTCAGGATTGATTTCGTTACACGAGTTGCGCTTTATACGCTTCGTACTCTTCGTCTGTGAGCGAGACATAGTGTCCTGGCTCAACTTCGCGAAGTGGGGGGATGCTTGAATCTTCATCTGAACGTCCAACTGGACCTTTTGATGTTGACTCGTATACGATCCGCTTACGTGTACGTTCATGCTCCGGGTCCGGAAGCGGAATCGCTGAAAGGAGCGATTTCGTGTATGCATGAATTGGGTTCTCGTAAAGGCGATCTGCTGTCGCAAGCTCTACGAGGTGACCTTGATACATAACACCGATACGGTCAGAGATGTATTTAACCATCGACAAGTCGTGGGCGATGAACAAATACGTCAAATCGCGATCGCGTTGCAATTCTTTCATCAAGTTGACGACCTGCGCTTGAATCGAAACGTCAAGTGCTGAGATCGGCTCATCGGCGATAATGAAGTCCGGTTCAACCGCAAGGGCACGGGCAATCCCGATACGCTGACGCTGACCACCCGAGAATTCGTGTGGGTAACGGCTTGCGTGCTCTTTCGTCAAACCGACTGTTTCAAGAAGGTCATATACGCGGTTCATGCGGTCTTCTTTCGTCTTCGCAAGACCATGAATATCGATTCCTTCTGCGATGATATCGGCGACCGTCATACGCGGATTAAGCGATGCGTATGGATCTTGGAAAATCATTTGCATCGCACGGTTGAATTTCAACTTGTCTGCTTTTGATTTTTTATCGTGGACGTTTTCGCCTTTGAACACAACATCGCCATCCGTCGCATCGTAGAGACCGATAATTGTACGTCCTGTCGTTGACTTACCGCAACCAGACTCACCTACGAGTCCAAGCACTTCACCTTTGTAAATATCAAATGAAATCCCGTCGACCGCTTTGACAACGCGACCACGACCAATTTTAAAGTGCTGCTTCAGGTTTTTTACCTCGAGTAATTTCTCGCGTTCCATTATTCAGCACCACCTTTCGTAAACGATTTTGCGAACGCACTGTCTGGACGATATTTGAGAGCGAGTTCACGAATCGCACGTGGCGGATTAACCGCTGGTGCTTGTGGGTGTAACAACCAACTTGAAGCAAAGTGTGTATCACTTACTTGGAACATCGGTGGCTCTTTCTCAAAATCAATCTTCATTGCGTATGGATTACGCGGTGCGAACGCATCCCCTTTTGGAGGATCGAGCAAGTTCGGAGGCGTACCCGGGATTGCCGGTAACGCTTCATTGCGGTCATCCGTCGGACGCGGCATCGAACCGAGAAGCCCCCATGTGTATGGGTGACGTGGTTCGTAGAAAATTTCATCAACCGTTCCTTTTTCAACGAGACGTCCTGCATACATAACAGCAACACGGTCAGCCATGTTCGCAACAACGCCAAGGTCGTGCGTGATGAAGATAATCGCTGTGCCGGTCTTTTGCTGAATATCTTTTAACAGTTCAAGAATCTGCGCTTGAATTGTTACGTCGAGTGCTGTTGTCGGTTCATCGGCAATCAACACTTTCGGGTTACATGCGAGTGCAATCGCAATAACGATCCGTTGACGCATCCCACCAGAAAGTTGGTGTGGGTACTGTTTCAAACGTGCTTCAGGGTTTGGAATCCCTACAAGTGTCAACAATTCGAGCGTGCGTTTCTTCGCATCCTCTCCCGTTAACCCTTGGTGCTGTTTCAACCCTTCAGCGATTTGCTTGTAAATCGTCATCGTCGGGTTGAGTGACGTCATCGGGTCTTGGAAAATCATTGCGATGTCGCGACCACGAATTTTTAACATTTCTTTTTCCGAAAGCTTCGCCAAGTCTTTTCCTTCGAACATGATTTCTCCGTTCGTGATCTCACCTGGAGGGTTCGGAATGAGACGCATAATCGCCTTCGAAGTAACGGATTTACCTGAACCCGACTCTCCTACGATGGCGAGCGTCTCGCCTTTTTTCAAATCAAACGAAACACCACGAACAGCTTGAACTGTTCCTGCATATGTGTGGAACGAGACCTCTAAGTCTCGGACTGATAAAATCGTTTCCATGCACGAGTCCCCCTCTTTCTTTTTTATTTACGCATTTTCGGATCGAACGCATCACGCAAACCGTCAGCAAGCAAGTTGAAGCTGACCATGAGCAAGACGATGATGACAGACGGGATAATAAGAAGGAACGGGAAAGTCCGTAGTTCTTTGTATCCATCGTTGATCAACGTACCAAGTGATGCCTGTGGTGGTTGAAGCCCGATCCCGATAAAGCTGAGGAATGCCTCGAAGAAGATGGCAGATGGAATCGTGAACATGAGCGTGATGATAATCGCGCCTAATGTGTTTGGAATCAAGTGTTTGAAAATCAAACGCGTACTAGATGCACCCAATGTGCGAGCTGCCAAGACGAACTCTTGGTTTTTAAGCTTGAGAATCTGACCACGAACGAGTCGACTCATCCCGATCCAACCGGTGATGGCCATGGCAAGGATGATGGTGAAGACACCCGGGTCAAAGATCAAGATGAACAGGATGATCAAAATCAAGTTTGGTACACCTGTCAAGATTTCAACAATACGTTGCATGATGTTATCGGTACGTCCACCGAAGTAAGCTGAGATTCCACCGTATGCGACACCAATAATTGTATCGATGATAGCAGCGACGAACCCGATGAAGAGAGAAATACGTGTCCCTTCCCAAATACGTGACCAAAGATCACGACCGAGATAATCTGTACCGAACCAGAAGTTTTCTTCTACATTCTTCTGTTCATAGAAGTCGATTTCACGACCGCCAAGTGTTGCCAATCCATCAAATCCAGCCCATTCAAGTCCTGTGACTTTAGGCGGAAGCTTCGCTTGCGAGATGTTTTGTTCATATGCATCTCGGCTTGAGAGCATCGGGCCAAATAAAGCGAGAGCGACAAGAATTAAAATAATAGACAGCGAGATGATGGCTGCTTTGTTTTTCTTTAAACGCATCCATGCATCTTGCCAGAAGTTTAAACTTTTCCCAGCGATTCGCTCGCCAAGCTGTTCATTCATTTCAACTGGTGTGAACATGTCTTGGTCGAACTGTTCGTAATTCTTTTTGTTTTCAATCATCAGTTATTCCCCCCAAGACGAATACGTGGGTCCACAACCCCATAGAGCAAGTCGACAAGCAAAATGATAATAATGAATAAGCCTGAGAAGAACAATGTCGTTCCCATGATGACAGAATAGTCGTTCAACGTAATCGACGTAACGAACAACTCACCAAGACCAGGTACCGCAAAGATTTTCTCGATGACGAACGTACCCGTTAAGAGCCCTGCTGTCATCGGTCCGAGAATCGTGATGGCAGGAATCATGGCGTTACGGACCATGTGTTTCCATACGATCGCGTTACCCGTCAACCCTTTGGCTTTTGCGAGCGTGACATAATCTTGTCCGGTGACTTCAAGCATCTCCGTTCGGACGAAACGGGCAATGGCTGCCGTTACCCCTAGCGATAGTGAGATGGTTGGTAAAATCGTATGAGCTGGCGTTTCCCAGAATGCGACCGGGAGTAACTGTAATTTAACTCCAACATAGTACTGAAGGAGGGCTGCAAAAACGAACGATGGGACGGAAATCCCGATTACCGATACGAACATTGAACCATAGTCAATGACCGTATTGTGACGAATCGCTGCGACAACACCTAACAATACACCTAGAAGAGTTCCGAGAACTAATGCTTGGAGCCCTAGTTGTGCCGAAGGACCGATACGTTCCATAATCAACTCAGTTACTGGACGGTTAGCTGTACGGAATGATACGCCAAGGTCACCTTGCAACATGTTTCCGATGTACGTAGCATAGCGGACCGGAAGCGGATCATTGAGTCCGTAGCGGTCATTCAACAATTGAATTTGTGATTCTGTCAGTTTTTCCTGGTTCTGATACGGCGAACCTGGGAGCAGGTCCATCAGGAAGAACGTGAACGTGGCAATCAAGAAGAACGTGATGAGGCCGTAAGTCAGCCGTTGTAGGATATAACGTCCCATGAATAAAAACCCCCTGTTTTTTTCTGATTCTTTCTACTACTTGCACCAACAGCTTTACTATGACATATGACCCATTTTTCAAATTCACAAAATGAAAGGAATTTTCTGAAAGATAAGTGTAGACGTCATCTCAAGGCTCTTAGTACAGCGGTTGAAAACAAAGAATACTCGTTTCAGAGATTATTCTGAATTTTCACTGTTACTACATTATACTTTACCAACAAAACATTTGAACAGTGTTTTCTTTTACTTCACTAGAATTTTTTAGAAAATTGGGGACATGCTTTAAGCATGCCCCCTCCTTCCATCACTTAATATCAACGTATTTGTACTGGTAATCAGCACCGAATAATTGACGGTTAAAGTTTTCGATATTTGGACGGATCAAGTATGCCACACCTGCTTGGTAAATTGGCATGATTGCTTGATCTTGTTCAATCAAGAGAGCTTCTGCTTCTTTGAATAAGTCATAACGTGCATCGATGCTCGTTTCAGCAGATGCCTCATCAATCAACTTGTCATACTCAGCTGACGAGTAGTTGATGTCGTTTTGTCCATTCTCTGAAGTGAAGATACCAAGGTTTGTAAGCGGATCTTGGTAGTCAGGTCCCCAAAGTGCGAATGACATTTGGTAGTCCCCTTTTGCTTCACGCTCAAGTTTGTTGTTGAAAGGTTGTTGTGCGATCTCAACCGTTACGTTCGGCAAGTTCGACTCGATTTGACCTTTCATGTACTCAGAGATTTGTTTCGATACTTCGCTATCGAACGAGAGGAGTTCGATTGTTGTCGCTTTACCACCAGTTGCTTTTTCCCAAAGTGATGCAGCTTCAGCAGCATCTGTTTTGAAATATTCAACGCCTTCTGTGTAATCTGTTCCGTCTTCATATTTGATGAAGTCTTTCGGAATGAATGACGTCGTCGCTACCGAACCATTGTTCAAGAGTTGGTCAATGATTCCTGATGGGTCGACTGCACGTGCGATTGCTTTACGAGCATCAACATTTTTAAAGATTTCATTTTCGTGGTTGAATTTGAAGTAACCGACTGAAGAACGAAGTCCTGTGTTGTAATCTTCATCTTCTTGGAATGCGGCGACTTGCTCTGATGCGAGACCAGCATAGTCGACTTCACCTGCTTCATACAAGTTGACGACTGTAGATGTCTCTTTAACGACTTTCACGTCAACCGCGTCAAGAGCAACATTCTCAGCATCCCAATATGATTCGTTTTTCGTCAAGACATAACCTTGTTCGCGATCCCATTTAGTCCATGTGAACGGTCCGTTATAAAGAAGGTTTTCAGGACCAGTCGTGAAGTCTTTACCTTTTTCTGTAGCGAATGCTTCGTTGATCGGAGTGAATGTACCGAACGAAGTAAGTGAAAGGAATGATGGGTCTGGACGCTCGAGTGTGACTTCGAGAGTTTTCTCATCGATTGCTTTAACACCGAGCTCTTCTTTTGGTGTATCACCAGTGTTGATCGCTTCAGCGTTTTTAATTGTGTTCATAATGTATGCGTACTGTGAACCTGTTGCAGGATCGACAGCTCGTTGCCAAGCGTAAACGAAATCATTAGCTGTGACCGGTTCACCGTTTGACCATTCCGCATCACGAAGTGTGAACGTGTACACCGTTCCGTCTTCATTTACTTCTGGTTCGCCTTCAGCAAGTGCCGGTACGGCATTTCCATCTTTATCAAGACGGTAAAGACCTTCCATTGTGTTGGCGATCAAGTTGAATGCGACCGCGTCTGTAGCAAGAGCCGGATCGGCTGTTGTGATATCTGACGTATCCGTCAAACGAAGAACTTTTTCTCCGTTTGAAGAAGAACCGCCGCCATCAGAGTCTCCGCCTGTTGAACAAGCCGCGAGAACTGAACCGAGTGCCAAGATGATCGTCATCATGAGCAAAATCGATTTTTTCTTCATTGCGATTTCCCCTTTCATTTTGAAAAGCTAGCCGATCGTCGAATGAACATCTTACTTTTTCTTTAATTTTCTGAATATTTCATAAAGTATTCGACGAAAGAACGTTAGGGCTATTGTAAGAAATTTTTAATGAAACTGTCAACTATTGAATGAACCGCTATCATTCGACATCATTTTCTTACTCGCTTTATGCCCTACGTTCCTAGTATCATAGAAGAAACACGGAATGTTGACACATTTCTTTTATCGATTGAAAGGAGATTACATCGTTGAAAAAGTTTCGAAATATATTTTTTGTTTGGGGAATTGTCACACTTCTCTATACCGTTTGGTCGATTTTCTCTTATTTCCGAAGTGAATCTTTCACGTTTCACTTAAGTGGTGGCTTATTTGTATCAGGTATACTCCTCTTTGCCATCGGGATGTTCTCCCATATGAGTGCATCCGGTCTATTTGACGGAATCATGTACGGGTTTAAACGCAATCGACGCGCAAGGTTGAAGGAAATTGATGCCGATTACGAAGAGGATGAGGAAGAGGACCCGGAAGATCGGCAGCTTCGTAAACATTCAGCGTGGAACTGGGTATATGTCGGTGTCGGGAGTATCGCTCTTTCCTTCCTCGTCGCATTGATTTAATCTTTTCGTCACTTGAATCCTGTGCTAAACTAAATGCAGAATAAGAACATTTGGATGAAGACAAGTAATTCAACTATCCTTTTCCCCAGAGAGTCTACGGTGCTGCGAGTAGATGAAAAGTTTTTGAATGAATGGACTTCGGAGTGGCTCGCTTGAACAACAGTATGGCGAGACGGCTCACGCCCGTTAACGCGTTCAAGTGGCATATGATATGCAAATTTGGGTGGCACCGCGGTTATTCGTCCCGATTTATTCGGGAGGACGACTGCGGTTTTTTATATTCTTCGGAGGTGTATACACATGGCAACGATTTTTTCAGGAATCAAACCGACCGGCGTCGTGACGCTCGGGAACTACTTAGGCGCAATGAAGCAATTCGTCGATCTTCAAGATGACAACAATGCGTATTATTGTATCGTCGATTTACATTCGATTACCGTTCAACTCGATCGTGTCGAGTTAATGAACAACACTCGAAAACTAGCGGCACTCTACTTGGCTTCTGGTCTCGACCCAGAAAAAGCGACGATTTTTGTTCAGTCTGAAGTGAAGGCGCACGCTCAACTCGGTTGGATGTTAACTTGTATCGCCGGCATGGGTGAGCTCGGCCGGATGACGCAGTATAAAGACAAGTCGCAAGGTAGTGAGAACGTTGGCGCAGGGCTGTTCGTTTACCCGACGCTCATGGCATCTGACATCTTGTTATACAATACGGAACTCGTTCCAGTCGGAGACGACCAAAAGCAACACATCGAGTTGACTCGTGATTTGGCGGAACGCTTTAACAAACGATATTATGAGACATTCACAATCCCAGAGCCACTCATTCAAAAAGAAGGCGCACGGATCATGTCTCTCACGAATCCCGTGAAGAAGATGTCGAAATCGGATACGAATGCCAAAGGATATATCTCGATGCTCGACGAGCCGAATGTCATCCGTAAGAAGATTAAGAGTGCCGTCACAGACTCGAGTGGTGTCATCTCGTTCGACCGGGAGAACAAACCGGGGATTTCGAACTTGTTAGAAATTTACTCGCTTTCGACGGGGACCCCAATCGATGATCTCGTCAGACAATATGAGAACTCGAACTATGGGACGTTCAAACAAGATGTGGCTGAAGCGGTTGTTGCTCTACTTGAACCAATTCAAGCTCGTTATCACGAATTGATTGATTCTCCAGAACTCGATGAAATTCTTGATGCCGGTCGTGCGAAAGCTGAAGCCGTCGCAAATAAGAATCTCGCGAAGATTGAAAAAGCGATGGGTCTCAGTCGTAAGCGCGCCAAAGTGAAAAAATAAGATTGTTGTGAAAGAACTCTCCATGTGAGAGTTCTTTTTTGTATAAAAAAATGTACATAAAAAGAGAGACAGGCGTCCCTGTCTCTCTTCGTAAGATGATTTGATTATTCTTTGCCTTCGATTGAAGCCCACTTGTAAGAGTAGTCCGCACCGAATGCGTGCTCAACGATTCCCTTAACGTAAGGTTTCGTGAGGCGAGCCGATCCACGTTGGTAAACTGGCGAGATTGCGTTCTCTTCAAGAACGATTTTCTCTGCAGCTTGAAGGTCAGCCCAACGCTGTTCAGCATCTGTGCTTGATTTCGCAGATTCGATCAACTTATCGAATTCTTCGTTCGACCACTTACCACGGTTGTATGGTCCGTCAGTGACGAAGAGGTCAACGAATGTCATTGGATCTTGGTAGTCAGGTCCCCATCCAGCGAATGTGAACTCGAACTCACCTTTGTTCTCAAGGTCAAGTTTGTTGTTGAACGGTTGTTGCTTGATTGATACCGAAATGCCTGGAAGGTTCTTCTCAAGTTCACCTTTGATGAACTCACCGATTTGCTTCGCAGACTCTGAGTCATAGTTGAGGAGCTCAAGCTCAACTTTGTCTGTTCCGAGCTCTTTAAGCCCTTCTTCCCAAAGTTTTTGAGCTTCTTCCACATTGTATCCACCGATATCGCCGTTCGCTTCACGGAAATCTTTGCCGTCAGGACCTGTTACGAAATCTTTTGGTACGAGGTAGTTCGCAGGAATCGAACCGTTCGCAAGAAGCGTCTCTGAGATTGCTGTTTTATCATACGCTTTGTCAATCGCGTTACGGATTTTTTGGTTGTTAAGTTCTTCCACAGCTGTGTTGAACTGGAGGTAGAAGAGTGTTGGTTCAACGACAGTTGAGAACTCTTCGCTGTCTTGATACTGGGCTACGAGCTCAGAAGTCAAGCCTGTGCGGTCAACGTCACCGTTTTCATACAAGTTAACACCCGTTGAAACTTCTTTAACGACTTTAACGTTGATTTCTTCAAGTTTAACTGTATCAGCATCCCAATAGTCTTCGTTCTTGACCATCTTCCAGCCTTGCTCGCGCTCCCAGCTGTCGAGTTTGAACGGTCCGTTGTAGAGAGTCGTCTCTGCAGATGTACCGAAGTTCTCGCCTTGCTCTGTATCGAATGACTCGAGTTTTGGCATGAATACGCCGAAGCTAGTCAATCCGAGGAAGTAGTCAGCTGGTGCTGTCAATTTAACTTCAAGTGTTTGATCGTCGATTGCTTTAACGCCTACAGCATCGCGCTCGCCTTCACCTGTGTTGTACGCTTCTGCGCCTTCGATGATTGACATAACGTATGCATATTGTGATGCGTTATCTGGGTTGAGTACTTCTTTCCAAGCGTATTCGAAGTCGTTCGCTGTGACAGGCTCCCCGTTTGACCAAGTCGCGCCTTCACGGATTTTGAACGTGTACGTTTTCCCGTCTTCTGAAACGTCGTGGTCTTCAGCCATACCCGGAGTCGGGTTGTCTTCTTCGTCCATGCGGTAGAGACCTTCGTTAACGTTGTTCAATACGTTGAACGATACAGCATCTGTTGCGAGTGTCGGGTTAAGTGAAGGAATATCTGAAGAATCGAGCAAGTTGAGGACTTGCGCTTCATCTGCTGAACCTTCGCCTGTTGATCCTTGTGAAGAATCTGTTTCTTCCCCTGTCGAACATGCAGCTAGGAATGCACTAGATAGAAGTGTAACCGATGATGCTAAAGCAAAACCTTTTTTCTTATTCATTGCGATGACCCCCTGATTTTTTCGTTTTAACGAAGTGAATGATGGTAGAAAATTCAGTCATTTCTTCTGACAGTATTTGTTACCAAAATCCCGTTGATGCAATAATACAATATTCTGATAATTTTGCAAAGTGTTTATTTTGATTTTTCTAAAAAATTTTATCCATAGTCAAAAAGCCCGCCTACAGTGGCGGGCTTTTAGCTCAATTTTCGTATTTTTTCGCAAAGGTTAGGACATATGAAGGACCAGTGACTGGAAATCCGATTTGATCGTATTCTTTTTCAATCATATAAGAACGTCCAGCTTGATAGATTGGCATAACAACAGCCTCTTCTAACAGCTGTGCCTCCGCTTCTCGGAAGATCTCATTTCGCTCTTCCAACCGGTCCGTCTCGCGAGCCTGATCCATCAATTGATCATATGATTCGCTGGCATATCGACTTGAATTCAGCACGTCGTTTGTTTCAAATTGAGTCAAATAGGCGGATAACATCGGATCGTCCGGTTGCCAGCCTGATAATGAAAATGCATAATCCCCTGAGACTTCTTTCCTAACTTTTTCTCCTAGGGGAAGTTCGATGACGTTAACGGTCAAACCATCCAACTGTTCCAAATTCTTCTTTAATTTTGCGGAGATTTGACGCGCTTCGTCATCGACAAAGCTGAGCAGCTCGATTTCGAGTTCATCTTTCTTCAGCCGTTTCTTCACAGTGTCAAACAATTGGTCGGCGTTTCCTTCCAATTGTGCAATCGCAGCTTTTTGGTCGATGACGAGTAATCGTTCTGTCGTCTGTTCCGCTCGCGCGAGTGAATCCTCGATTTCCGACCGCTCAAGCGTCAATGCGATGGCTTGTCGAAACGCTACATCATTAAACGGGGCTTTTTTTACATTCGGCTTTAAATAAAAGACTCCGCTCCGTGGAACGTCCCGTACAGTCAATCCTTCTTGATCAATCGTGGAGACGTCAAAATCGTAAGGGACGGGTTGCATCCCTGTCGCTTCTGACAAGTTCGGTTCACTCTTGATGGTAATCGTTTCGAGTGTGACCTGTTCAGCTTCTCGGTACGTTTCATTTTTATGTAACGAGATGGTCGTATCTTCGATTGCCTTGATTTTAAATGGACCGTTTGTCTCTAGCTCATCCCATTCTTTCACCTTTGGTTGAGGTAAAAATGCGGGCATCGCTAAAATTTGTTCGAACCCTTCCATCGGACGGACTAGAGTCAGCTCGAGCGTCCGGTCATCGATTGCCTTGACCCCTAGCGTATCCGGTTCTTGTTGACCAAGCCCGATTTCTTTTGCAGATTGAACATCTGCGAGTAAGAAGCTGAACGGTGAATTCGTATCAACGTCCACGAGTTTTTGGAAGTGATCGACGAACGTTTGCGCGTCAATCGCATTTCCTTCTGTCGTCACACTCTCTTTTAATGTGAATGTATAGACCGTCCCATCTTCGGATCGCTCTAACTTCTCGACGAGCGCCGGTTCGATGGACCCGTCTGCTCCGAATCGATACAGCCCTTCATATAGATGGGATAGGATCGTTTGAGATGATGGATCAATTGCTAGCATGACATCCGGCTGAGTCGGAAGCGACTCCCCGTAAATCGTCAATTGTTGTTCTTCGACTGGCACTAGTTCGCGTGACTGCTCTCGTTGTTCGTTCCAAACAAATAAAAAAAGGATAAGGACTGAACCTAACAAGGCGGCCACGATGAATGATTTCTTTTTCATTCGTTGCACTCCTTTCTGTTAGACCAACCCTTATACCCTAACCTTTTTTGAATGATTTTTCTACCGTCAGTTCGTCACTTTTGCAAATGCGAGTGTCGCATTGTGACCCCCGAAGCCGAGTGAGTTACTGAGTGCATAACGAATGTCAAGTTCCCGATTTCCTTCACGTACATAATCTAAATCACAATCTGCAGCTGGTGATTCGCAGTTAATCGTTGGATGAATCTTGCCTTCATGAATCGAAAGTGCTGTGATGACGGCCTCGACGCCACCTGCACCACCGAGAAGGTGACCGATCATCGATTTTGAGGAGTTGACGGCGAGCTTATCAGCGTGTTCCCCGAACACACGACGAATCGCTTTCGTCTCGAGCATATCGTTGAGTGGTGTACTCGTTCCGTGCGCGTTGATGTATTGAACATCTTCTGGCGTGATTCCGGCGTCTCGAATCGCCTCACTCATCGCTTTCGATCCGCCCTCTGCTTCAGGGGATGGTGCTGTGATATGGTAAGCATCCGAACTCATCCCATATCCGACAACTTCAGCATACATTTTCGCACCACGTGCTCTCGCATGTTCATACTCCTCTAAGACGAGCACCCCGGCTCCTTCACCCATGACGAATCCGTCACGGTTTTCATCGAACGGACGGCACGCCGTGTTCGGGTCCGGATTCGTTGAAAGTGCTTTGTTCGAACAGAATCCTGCGAACGAGAGTGGTGTGATTGGCGCTTCCGCTCCACCTGCGAACATGGCGATCGCATCGCCACGTTGAATGACACGGAACGCTTCCCCGATGGAGTTCGTTCCTGACGCACAAGCCGTCACGGAACAGTTGCTCGGTCCCTTTGCTCCAAGATAGATGGATACTTGTCCGCTCGCCATGTTCGGAATCATCATCGGAATGAAGAACGGGCTGACGCGACGTGGTCCACGGTCATGCAAGATGGCCGACTGTTTGTCAATCGTCTCGACGCCACCAATCCCGCTTCCAATCCAAATCCCGACATCGTCCGCGATGGCTTTCACGTCGAGTCCGCTATCCTTGTGGGCAGCGTCTGCCGCAAGTAAAGAATATTGGATGAAGGAGTCCATCTTACGTGCTTCCTTCGGTTCGACTAAATGATCGATATTCCATTCCTTCACTTCCGCCCCGACCTTAGCCGGATATTGACTGATGTCGATTTTCGTCAACGTATCAATCGCGTTATCCCCTTTTAACAGGCGATCCCACATTGTTGAGACATCGTTTCCTAATGGTGATACGACTCCTAATCCTGTCACTACTACTCGTTTCATAAATGATTCCCCTCCGTAATGGTTGCGTGATTCCATGTCAGACAGCTAGCCCCCCAGGTGAGTCCGGCACCAAACCCTGCGATGACGACCGTTTGTCCATCTTGGATTTTGCCAGACTTGACCGCTTCGGCCAAAGCGAGTGGAATGGAAGCTGCTGATGTATTCGCATGGTCTTGAATGGTCATGACCACTTTCTCTTCTTCTAAGTGTAACCGTTCCATCGCAGCGTCGATGATTCGACGGTTCGCCTGGTGTGGAACGAGGACGTCAAGATCTTCCAACGTCTTGTCTGCTTTGTCTAGCGCTTCAAGCACGATTTCGGGCATCTTCCGAACGGCAAACTTGAAGACTTCGCGACCGTTCATGACGATTTTACCTTCTTCATTTTCATACAGATGTTTACCACCTGTCCCGTCACTTCCGAGCACAAGTGAGTCAATTGAAGCAATCTCGTCTTCCCCGAGCACGACAGCCCCTGCTCCGTCCCCGAAGAGGACAGCCGTCGATCGGTCATCCCAATCAATCAGACTTCCCATCTTCTCTGCGCCGATGACGAGCGTCTTTTTCAATCCTTTTGAATCCATTAGACTCTTCGCCGTGTCCATCGCGAAGATGAAACCGCTACATGCCGCGCTCACATCGAAGGCGACGGCGGCTTTCGCGCCAAGATTCGCCTGCACCACACATGCGGTTGCCGGGAAAGCTGGTGCTGTGGCCGTCGCACAGATGATCGCTTCAATGTCGTCGATTGTAACGCCCGCACTTTGTAACGCCCGTTCAGCGGCGCGTGTCGCCATATCCGCGACTGTCACATCTCCTTCAGCTAAATGACGTGCCTCGATGCCTGTACGAGTACGAATCCACTCATCGCTCGTATCCATTCGTTTTTCTAAATCGATATTTGTCACCCGATTGTCCGGTAAGAACGATCCGATGCCGATGATTCCAATATTCATATCGTCGACCCCTATTCTTAGTATCTGGTACTAATATAAGGGAATAAAAAGAGGATGTCAATGCATCCTCCTTGTGTTGACTGGATTAAGCTTGTTCTAAACGCTTCGTGACAGCCATGACCATCTTCGCAGAGTTGATCGATGCCGTCTCCAAAAACTCGTCGAACGACAAGTTCGCCTCTTCGTCTGCACTGTCTGAAATCGAGCGTGTGACGACGAACGGGACACCAAACTGATAGCACGTTTGAGCGATTGGAGCAGCCTCCATTTCGACCGCTGCGACGCCATCGAAATGACCGAGGATGTCCGCCACGCGTTTCGAATCATTGATGAACGAATCTCCCGTCACAATCAATCCCTGATGTACGTTCACGTCCGGCAAGTTTTCAATGACATCTTTACAGACGCTGACGAGCTTGGCATCCGCCTCATACGCTGGCGGCATACCTGGTACTTGTCCGTACTCATACCCGAATGCCGTCACGTCGACATCGTGATGACGAACTTCCGTCGAGACGACGACGTCTCCGACTTTCATCCCCTTTTTAAAACCGCCGGCAGAACCCGTATTGATGACGACGTCCGGTTTGAACTTATCAATCAAAAGTGTCGTGCCGATGGCTGCATTGACCTTCCCGATGCCTGACTTCAAGATGACGACTTGCATGTTGCCAAGATAGCCCTCATAAAAATGATAGTTCGCGATTTCAGTGTCTACTCGTTCTGTCAACTCGTTCCGAAGTAAATTCACTTCTTCTTCCATCGCGCCGATGATGCCTACTTTCATTCCGTTTCCTCCTCAGAAAGAGAGCGACTTCCAGATAGGAGGTCGCTCAACAATTTATTTGATTTCTTTAATTTCGACGACCATGTCGCCACCTGGTGTTTGCACCGTGACCACATCACCAATCGTACGTCCAAGAAGTGCCTTGGCGATCGGTGATTCGTTCGAGATTTTCCCTGTGAACGGGTCTGCCTCAGCTCCACCAACGATTGTATACGTCTCGTCTTCATTATCTTCTTGGATGAAGAACGTTACCGTCTTCCCGATTGAGACAACCGAGTTATCGCCTGCATCATCTTGAATGATGACCGCGTTACGGAGCATCTCTTCTAATTGTGCGATGCGTCCTTCGACCATCGCTTGTTCTTCTTTCGCCGCGTCATATTCCGCGTTCTCTGACAAATCACCGAAGTCACGAGCAATCTTAATATTTTCAACGACTTCTTTACGGCGGACCGTCTTCAGTTCGTTTAATTCATGTTCGATCTTCGCTTTTCCGTCTAACGTCATATAGTGTTGTTTTTCAGCCATTTCTGTCACTCCTTCATTGTCTCCTAGTATATTACAGCTAGGGTTGAATTGAAAACGATTTATTTCCTCAAGCGCGATTGCGCTCAGTGAGCACCCAACGGATTTTCGTCACGAGTAAATCGATCGCGACAAAGTTTTCTCCGCCTTCAGGAACGATGATGTCTGCATAACGCTTCGTCGGTTCACAGAACTGCAAATGCATCGGGCGGACGACATTCGTGTACTGCGCCACGACCGAGTCGATTGAACGTCCACGTTCATTGATATCACGCTGCATGCGACGCAAGATTCGAACGTCCGCATCTGTATCCACGAACACTTTGATATCCATCAGATCTCGTAAACGCGCATCTTCGAGTGCCAAGATCCCTTCGACGATGACGACATCGACGGGCTCGATCAAGATGGTTTCACTTGAACGCGTGTGAGCCGCATAGTCATAGACCGGCTTCTCAATCGCCTGATGTTGTTGTAACTGTTGGATATGTTCAATCAACAAATCGTTATCAAAGGCGAAGGGGTGGTCGTAGTTCGTCTTGTATCGCTCCTCCATGGTCATCTCTGATTGATCCTTATAGTACGCGTCTTGCTCGATCATGACGACCGATTGACCTTGAAACGCATCGACGAGCGCGCGGGCCACGGTCGTTTTTCCTGATCCGGTACCCCCGGCCACGCCAATAATGACGGGTTTATGTTGCATCAAAGTTAAGTCCTCCTCATCGTAATTTACGACTGATTGCTAGGCCATCACCAAGGGGCAAAATTGCAGTATGATAATCGGTCCGTGCCATCAATTGCTCAGTAAACTGCTTCACGAGACGAACGAGCCGGCGTCGGCGTCGGTCTAAGACCGACACGTCCTCTAGCAAGACGTCCCCTCGTAAAAACAAATTATCGCTGTAAATCGTACCACCAATTGGTACTAAAGCGCCATACCCATCAAAAAATTTTTGATATTGTCCTTTTGCCGCATCAATAAATACGGCATCGAATTCACCTTCAATCGATCCAATCAATTCGACGGCATCGCCGTGAATGAGCGTAATCCGATCGCGTACATCCGATCGATTGATGAATCCCGTCGCTTCTTCAAAACGACGAGCATTTCGCTCGATTGTGACGATTTCTGCATCGGGTAACAACTCCGCCATGCGAATGGCACTATAGCCGATGGCCGTCCCCACTTCGAGAATTCGGGTCGGCCGTTGCATCGCCAATAAGGAGAGCAATACTTCCGAACCCGTCAAATCCATGATTGGGACGTGATGGACACGCGCGAACGCCTCCATCTCCGTCAATAGCGGGGAGCGGTCATTGATCAGTTTTTCTACATATCCCTCATAGGATGCATGGTCCACTCGTTCCACCTCTTAACTCTCTTCATTCAAACGACCGGAAGCATCCGCTTCCGGTCGTCCCATCAATTACTGTTTGCTTCTTCAAACGCTTCCCATTCGGAACGGTACTTATTGACGTTTTGTTGGTGATCCTCATAGTCGACCTCGAACAAGACTTCCCCGTTCGGGAACCCTTCACGTGGAGGGCGCGCGTAGAAGTAAATGTTCTCCGTATCGTTCGGGTTGAGCACCGCCTCAAATGCGTCACGGCTCACGGCCGCAATCGGTCCGATCGGAATGCCTTCATAACGATACGTGTTATATAGAGAGTCGTTCTCTAAGTCCGCGAATGAAGTGAAAATCGATGTTTCCCCCGTTCCGTACCAGACGGTCGGGTCAGATTGTAACTTCATTCCGTCATTTAAGCGATTCTCAAACACACCGGCAATCTCTTTGCGGTCTTCCGTTGACACCGCCTCTTTCTCGACAACGGATGCGAGCGCGAGCGTCTCATGGAACGTACGTCCTGAATCGGCTAAACGATCTTTGTATTCTTGATACATACTTTCGGTTGGCAGTAACATCTCATCGATGATTTCATTGAGCGTTACGCCTTTATTGAATTCATATGTGGCTGGGAACAGGTATCCTTCAAGCGGATGATAGATGCCTTCCTGCAAGACTTCTTCCGTCAACATTTCATGCTCGTTTACGAGAGATTGAATGTATTCACGGTCGCTCAACTGCTCAGAAATCTCTTCTTTCGGGATTTCGGCCACTTTCGCAAGTCGCGCAATCACCTGGTCAATCGTGAATCCTTCTGGAATGACGAGCTTGATATCAGGGACCACAATGACTTTACCTGTTTGCAACGTTTCAATCAATTCATCGATTGATTGTGACGGAGATAACGTATATGTCCCCGCCTGGAACGACGATTCGTTCTTAAAGCGTGTATAAAAACGGAAAATCGTGCTACTCCTTACAAGCCCATTCTCTTCTAATAATTCACCAATATATCCCGAACCAGCACCGAGCGGGACTTCAATCTCAACCGTTTCAGTCGAAGATGGATCGATTGGTTCGATGGAGCGCTTCACAAAGACATATGTGAGCGCCGATCCTGTGGCGATGACGAGAAGGAAGATGGCCAGGATGACAACCGTAATGCGACGGACGATTCGGTTGCGGGCACGTTTCTCATCTGACATAGATGGATGATTCATGCATTTCTCCCCTGTTCTTTTTATAAAGAGAGGCGACGAGGGATATTCCCTAGCCGCCCGTCCCCTATTTAGTCTAGACCGACTTCGTCATTGACGATGTCGAATGCTTCCATGACCTCATCGAAGTCTTCATCGTCTTCGACGAGCTTCAAGATGAATTCGCCATCTTCAAGTTCTTCAATTTCAAATGCGTATACTTCAATCGTATCTTCATCTTCTGTCTCTGGTGCGCCGACCGGTTCGAGTACGACAAATGTCTTTTTCGAACGGTCGCTCGTCATACGGAAAATTTCTGCAAATAAATGTTCGTCTCCATTTTCGTCTGGAATACGGTACATTTCTTCTTCACGACGGATTTCTGCCATGAGAGATTCCTCCTTATTTCCCGGAACGATCCAGGTAGTTTTGTAAAATCATCACGGCCGCCATTTTGTCGATGACCGCTTTTCTCTTTTTGCGGCTGACATCTGCTGAAATGAGCATCCGTTCCGCTTGCATCGTCGTTAATCGTTCATCCACCAACACGCAAGGTAAGCCTGTCTGTTCTGTGAACGCCTCGGCAAATGCCTCGGACGCTTCACCTCGCGGACCGACTGTTCCATTCATGTTTTTCGGGTGACCGACGACGACTTCTTTCACATCGTACTGCTCGATAAACGGACGAAGGAGACGGACAGCTTCGTCAAAGTCAGGTTCGGTCCAGTAGACCGTCTCCACACCTTGCGCCGTCCATCCCATCAGGTCACTCACCGCGACACCAATCGTCTTCGATCCGACATCGAGTCCCATGACTCGCTTCATATTAATCCTCTCTACGATCGTTCAAATACGATTTGACCAACTCTTCGAGAAGTTCATCCCGTTCAATTTTGCGAATCAAGTTTCGCGCATCATTATGACGTGGAATGTAGGCAGGGTCACCTGACAGTAAGTATCCCACGATTTGATTGATCGGTTGATAACCTTTTTCCTCGAGTGCTTGATATACCGTAATCAGCGTCTCACGTGTGTTAGCACGTTGATCATCTTCTGGAAAATTGAATTGCATCGTGCGATCCATTTGGCTCACAAGAATCCACCTCTTTCCGTTTGCACTTCACACTCTATTATGCCAGTGATTCGACGTAATGTGAAGCAAACTTCAATGCTTCGTCCAGTTTTGTTGCATCACGGCCACCTGCTTGTGCCATGTCTGGACGACCGCCACCGCCACCACCGCAGCGTGTCGCGACTTCTTTAATTAGTTTTCCGGCATGGAATCCACGGTCGTTCAGGTCTTTCGTCACGCCTGCGACGAGGTTGACCTTCTCCCCATTTGCCGACCCGAGGATAATCACGGCAGAACCGAGTTTCCCTTTCAAGTCGTCGACCATGCTACGAAGGGCATCCATGTCTTGTCCATCGACGCGTTTCGCAATCAATTGGACGCCACCAATCGTTTCGATCGCATCCGTTAATGAAGATGCCTCGATGTTTGCAAGCTTCGCTTTAAGCGATTCTGAAGCACGCTCGACTTCTTTGATTTCAGCTTGAAGTGCTTGTACGCGTGCAGGAACTTCAAGTGGTTTCGTCTTCAACAGTTTCGCTGTCGCTTCGAGCGTTTCGATTTGCTGGTTCATCACTTCATATGCGCCAGCTCCTGTGACCGCTTCAATTCGACGTGTCCCAGCGCCAATCCCTGATTCAGACAAGATTTTAAAGAGTCCGATTTCAGCCGTGTTGGAGACGTGAATCCCACCACAAAGCTCAACCGAGTAATCCCCTGCTGATACGACACGAACGACATCACCATACTTCTCGCCGAAGAGTGCCATCGCGCCTTTTGCCTTCGCATCCGCAATGTTCATCTCTTCAATATCGACACCGATTGAAGCCCAAATCTTCTCGTTCACTTGACGCTCAATGGATTGAAGCTCTTCTGATGTCACTTGACCGAAGTGAGAGAAGTCGAAACGAAGACGGTCTGGCGTCACGAGTGAACCCGCCTGGTTGACGTGCTCTCCGAGCGTATCTTTGAGTGCGCGGTGCAAGAGGTGCGTCGCCGTGTGGTTCTTGACGATGGCTTGACGCGATGCTTGGTCGACAGAAGCCGTGACGGCTACTTCGGCTTTCGCCACACCTGACTCGACCGTGACCGTATGCAAGTTCTGTCCGTTCGGTGCCTTCGACACATCTTTCACGCGAAGAAGGAAGTCTTCGCCGACGATTTGTCCTTTATCACCGATTTGACCGCCGCTCTCGGCGTAGAATGGCGTCTGATCGAGGATGACTTGTGCCTCTTCTCCTGCAGCGACGACGTCGGCGAGTTCGCCGTTGTGAATCAAGCTGATGATTTTTGCGTTCGTCTCAAGGTTGTTGTATCCGAGGAATGTCGATGGCATCGTGATGTCTGCAAGCACACCCGACTGAATCTGCATCGATTCCACGTCAGCACGCGCTTGACGTGCACGTTCACGTTGCTCGTTCATCGCTTCTTTGAAGCCGTCCTCGTCAACCGTCATCTGATGGTCTTCTGCATATTCGATTGTCAATTCGAGCGGGAAGCCGTACGTGTCATAAAGACGGAATGCGTCTTGACCGCTGATGATGTTTGACCCAGCTGCTTTTTGTGCTTTTGCGACTTCGTTCAAAATCGCGAGTCCGTCGTTCAACGTTTCGTGGAAACGCTCTTCCTCGTTTTTGATGACTTTCTTGATAAAGTCTTTCTTCTCGTTCACTTGCGGGTAGAAGTCGACCATGATGTCACCGACGACGTCGACGAGCTCATACATGAACGGACGCTCGATTCCGAGCATCTTCGCATAGCGGACCGCACGGCGGAGAAGACGACGGAGGACATAGCCACGTCCTTCGTTCGATGGGAGTGCCCCGTCACCGATTGCGAACGATACTGTGCGAATGTGGTCCGCGATGACTTTGAATGCGACGTCTTTGCTGCTGTCTTGACGGTATACGTCGCCACTGATTTTTTCAGTTTCACGAATGATCGGCATGAAGAGGTCGGTATCGAAGTTTGTCGGTACGTCTTGAAGGACGCTCGCCATCCGTTCGAGTCCCATCCCTGTATCAATGTTTTTACGCGGAAGCTCTGTGTAGTTTCCGTGTCCGTCATGGTTATATTGGCTGAACACGATGTTCCAGATTTCAAGGTAACGCTCGTTCTCCCCACCCGGATAAAGTTCAGGGTCTGTCGGGTCGTCCCCGAATGCTGGACCACGGTCAAAGAAGATTTCCGTGTTTGGACCAGATGGACCTTCACCGATTTCCCAGAAGTTATCTTCTAGCGGGATGATGCGGTCAGCTGGCATGCCGAGGTTCAACCAAATTTGTTTTGATTCTTCATCGTCCGGGTGAATCGTGACGGAGAGACGGTCCGGATCGAGTCCGTACCATTCGTCGCTCGTCAACAGTTCCCAGCCCCATGTGATCGCTTCTTCACGGAAGTATTCACCGACTGAGAAGTTCCCGAGCATCTCGAAGAACGTATGGTGACGTGCTGTCTTCCCGACGTTCTCGATATCGTTCGTACGAATCGATTTTTGAGCGTTGACGATCCGTGGGTTCGCTGGGATGACACGTCCATCAAAGTATTTTTTCAAAGTCGCAACACCAGAGTTGATCCACAACAAAGTTGGGTCTTCAACCGGTACGAGCGAAGCACTCGGCTCCACGCTGTGCCCTTTTGATTTGAAGAAATCTAAGTACATTTGGCGAATTTGTGCGCCAGTCAATGATTTGAGCGGTTTCATGAACAATTCCTCCTTATTTCTGAACGAAACGAAAAAAAGCGATGCCTGCCCCTGTGGAAAGGGACGAAAGCATCGCTTCGTGGTACCACCCTCGTTCGCACGGTAGAACACCGTGCCTCGAACATCCGTTAACGTGGATGAGGCGCCCAGGTTGAGTGGGGACTCCAGAATAGCTTCGGTCGGCCGACCCCCATCTTCTCGCAGCCTAGGAAGATGTCTCTGTAGAGGCGGTGACGACGTACTCATTTCCTTCATCGTCTGTATCGTTTCAGTTGTCTATTCGTCATTATCACACGCGTTCGGAAAGACGTCAAGACTTCCCGCCTAAGCGCTCGACCAATTTTGTCCGTCGCACCGGCTCCTCTTCTCGCGTCGCCGCCTCGAGCGCACGCACGTCTCCGAACAAGAGTAAACTTTTCTTCGCCCGAGTCACAGCTGTATAAATCAAGTTACGCGACGACCGGAATCCTCCGTTGAAGAAGACCGGCATGAGCACGATTGGGAACTCGGAACCTTGTGACTTATGAATCGTGATGGCGTAAGCATGGGTGAACTGGTCCCATTCACTACGGTTGTACTCGACTTCTGTCTGGTCGAATCGGATATAAATCTTGTCGACCTTATCGACGTTTTCCTTCGCGTAGAAGATGTTCGTGATTTCCCCGATGTCCCCGTTATAGACGTTCTCCTCGGCGTTGTTGACGAGTTGTAGCACTTTATCACCGTTTCGGTAAATGCGCGTCCCATGCTTCACTTCACGGGCACTTGATTTTGGATTGAATACGTTTTGAAGTGCTTCATTCAGTCCGTCAATTCCACATACCCCTCGATACGTCGGTGCGAGCACTTGAATATCAAACGGTGAATATCCTTTTCGGAGAGCCGCTCCTGCCATCTGACAAATCGCTTGAAGTGCCGTCTCTTGGTTCGCCGTATAGAAGCGCCGGTCCGGGAGCGCCGCCAATAAATCTTCTGGCATCTTTTTGGCGTTCAAGGAATGGGCAAGTCGGAGAATGCTCGATTCCGACGCCTGACGGTGGACGACGTCGAGGCGGACGACCGGAATCCCTTCTGTCGCCATCAAATCGGCAAGTACTTGCCCCGGTCCGACAGACGGGAGCTGATCGCGGTCTCCAACGAACAAGATTTTCATGCCGTTCGGTACCGCCTTGAGCAAGCTTCGGAACAAGAAGATGTCAATCATCGACGCCTCATCGACGATGAGCACTTTCCCGACAAGCGGATTCGTCTCATCGACTTGGAACGAACTACCGTCGAACTTTAACAGCCGATGAATCGTCGAGGCCGGTAGCCCGGTCGACTCGCTTAGGCGTTTCGCCGCTCGACCCGTCGGTGCGGCCAAGACGAACGGGAACGGTTGGTTCGGAACGGGATCTAACTTCCAATCGAAGACGTCGCTGAGTGCATGAATGATCCCTCGGACGACCGTCGTCTTCCCGGTACCTGGACCACCTGTGAGAACCATGAGCGGTGACTTGAGCGCAAGTTCGATCGCTTCTCGCTGTTGGGTCGCATATTCGATTGAAAACATTTCCTCAACACGTCCGACCGCATCAAAGATGGTCGTCATATCCACATCCTCTGTTGTCGATGTCGCCATGATGCGCGCCAACTCTTCTGCCGCTTTTCGCTCAGCACGGAACACGCGAGGGTGATAGACGACCCCATCATCGATGACGACCCGTTCTTCTTTGGCAAGTGACTCTAATGCCGTGACGAGCGCCTCACCTGGGTCCGCCCCGATAATTCGAGGCATCTCGGCTTCAAGTTGTTCTGCCGTCACGTAGAGATGACCGTTCCCTTGTTCGAGTTCTAACACGTAAAGCACCGCTGCCGCGATGCGTTCGGGATGAATGCCTTGAATCCCGAAGTGCGCCGCGATGGCATCCGCCGTCTTGAAGCCGATGCCCTGTACGTCGTACATGAGCGCATACGGATTCTTCTCAATCGTCTCCATCGCTCGTCCTTCATACTCTTTATGGATTTTTGAGGCGAGACGCGGTGTCACGTCGAATGGAGCGAGAAATAAAAGCAACTGATCAACCCCATATAAGACGTTCAGGCGCTCGGTGATCACACGTGCCTGCTTTTCTTTCAATCCGTCGACCTCGGACAGGATGCTCGGATGTTTCACAATCTGGTCGATACAATCGTCCCCAAGAGAATCTGCAATCTTCTGCGCCGTCTTTTGACCGATTCCAGGGAAAGACCCGTTCGTCAAAAAGCGGACGGCAGCCCGTTTCGTCATCGGGACGACACGGCGAATCCAATCCGCCTTCATCTGTTTTCCGAATCGGGGGTGTTCGACGAGACGACCGTGCGCCTTATACGTCTCGCCCTTCTCAATGCCGACTCCGACGCCTGCGATGACCATCTCGGTCTCATCCGTCTCAAAATTCTTTTCTTTTATACGTACGAGCGCAATCGTATGCGCCTCTTCTTCTGATTGAAACAGGACGCGAATGACTTTTCCAGTCAACTCATAAGGTGCTGCCATCATATCCGACACCTCCAGCTATTTTTCCATCATCCATTATAGCCCGAGATGAATCGATTGAACAAATGCCCTAGTCGAATAGACTCAAGATTTGCTCGATTCGGTCGAGATCGACGACCTCCAAAATACGTATCAACTGTTCGATATCGACCCGGTCCAAAATGCGCTCAACCTGATCCAGGTCCACCTCTTCAATTAAACGCTGGATCCTATCCAGGTCGCCAGACGCCTGATATGCCTCGAGTTTTGTGAAAAGCTCGGTCTTCTCGATGCGGATAGAGTCCTGAAGCACCCCCCTCGCCCCGAACAGGACGAGTCCGATGACCGCCAACTGAATCAACCAGTTCGTCACGACTTTCCAAAATGGGACGGTCTGATGGATGAATGGGATGAGCGGAATAAATGTTACTTGAAGGAGTAACATCCCGACTTGGAGATATACGTTCGGAATGAGGAATCCGAGTACTGCCAAAATCAATGGAACGACCCAACCAATACCGACATGTTCAGATGTATGTTGCCAAGACTTTTGCTCACTATATACATAGTGAACAGCCCATCCCACGACAAGGAGCGCTACGAATAAAAGGAAGATTAACGTTAAGAGTCCACGTGGTTCAACGACCACTTGATATAAGATCGTATTCGTCCATTTCCCGTCTGCTAATCGTTCATTTACCGATTCAAATAATTGATTCAACCAGACGTACTCGACAATGAAAAACAAAATGACACTGACCATGCTGAATTTTCGCAAGCCACTCGACCTCCTTCTATAGGTTGTCATTCCCCCACTTCAACACAGCTAGTCGCGTTTTTGATTTAAAGAAACGGGGAACTGTTCGAATGACACATTCAAGGAGGAGTCATCTATGGGCAAACGAATTCCAGTCAGCGGATTATGCGAACTCGTGTTAGAAGTGACAGACATGAACGAAGCCGTAGCCTTTTGGCATGAAAAATTAGGGCTTCCCGTCGTCGAACAATGGGTCGGGGACGATGCCGAACCGAGTGAATCACAAGAACAAGCGAACGAACCGTGGGCGACGTGGCTCTATATCGGCGGGAACACACGGTTAGGTCTTTGGTTGAAACGTAACTTTACGGAAGAAGAGGATGCGAACCGGAAACAAGACGTGACAGAATGGGACACGCTCTATGATGAAGGTGGTGTCCACGTCCACTGCGCGTTCTTCGTTCCGATGGAGTCGTTTGAACAGGCACTCGAAATGCTAGATGAGACCGACGTCCCTGTAAAACTTCGGACGTGGGACGAGGATGAGACGAAAAATGGGAAAGAACGCTCTGCGTACTTCAAAGACCCGAGCCATAACATCATCGAACTGTACACGAAAAATATGGACGAGGCGTACGGCGAGTTTGCCGGAGAACCCGTCAAAATCACAACGAAACAACTTTGATTTCGATCCCTAAAAAAGTGCCTTCGCTCTATTGCGATGGCACTCAGCTTGTTGACTAACATGAATCATAACGCTCGCCTGTCCGGCGCCCACGCTTTCCGCAGGCAATCCCGGAGCCGCATCGCGACCTAGGTCGCTGCTGGGTCTCCGTCGGATTGCTTTCCTGTCGGAGTCGGGGCGCCGTCGGGCGAGCAACGCAAACGGTCGTCATCTGGCGGCCGTTTGTCTTCTTCCAAGGCCACGACGGCCGAAGAAAAAGCTCGGTATTTACTTTGAATCGATGTTTTAGGGGAAAGGGAAGATAAACGCCGAGATCATCCTCCTCGGGCCGCTGTTCAACATCCGTTCCGTTCGTCAGACCGTGAAGGATGGATGGTGTCGACTTGTTGATCATCAGATCCGCCCCTGTGTGTTCTTCTCACACCATTATATGGGATGAAGGACAAAAGGTGACCAAGAACGGGCAGGCGAGACTCCCGAGGGAATAGCAAGCAAAGGGAGACCCAGCAGTGACGCAGTCGCGATGCGGCTCCCTGCTTGCCCCTAGGAAAGCGAGCCATGTCCGGATTGGGCATAAGACCTATACTTTGTCTACAGCCTGAAAGTGCCATCGCTCTATTGCGATGGCACTTTCGTCTTCATACGTTTCAGTTTCCAAGC
Source organism: Exiguobacterium sp. PFWT01 (assembly GCF_018255795.1). Taxonomy (GTDB): domain Bacteria; phylum Bacillota; class Bacilli; order Exiguobacteriales; family Exiguobacteriaceae; genus Exiguobacterium. The sequence continues at coordinate 1,904,674 of NZ_CP073755.1, forward strand.
AATGCATCCATCTTCGCAATGGCGTCACGTGCAAGTTCGTGATCCGGTTGCATCTCTAAGACGCGTTGCAACTCAGCATACGTCCGTTCCTGGTCACCCAAGAACGCATACGCGATCGCCAAGTTATAACGGGCATCCGTATGGCTCGCATCGAGGTCGAGCGTCTCCTCTAACGCGACGACCGCCTCTTCGAGCTGCTCACTTTGCGCGAGGGCAAGTCCGTACTGGAACGTGATTTCTACGTCTTCCGGCGATTGCTTCTTCGCTTCACGCAAGCGTGGCATCGCGCGAACGAAGTCACCCATCGCCTTGTACGTCAAGCCGAGCATGAAGTGAAGATCGGCATCGTCCATCCCTGAAAGGAGCGCTTGGCGAAGCGACGCCTCCGCTGACTCTAATTGCTCAAGTTCATAGGCAAGGGCGCCTTTCGCATAGTGCGCGGCACCGAACGAGCCATCGAGTTCAATCGCTTTGTCATAGAAGATGACGGCACGATCATAATCGTTGATCGCCTGAAGCAACGTCCCCATGTTGACGAAACCAGTCGGGTCTGTCGGGTTCGCTTCAATGGCCTCATTGAAGTGTTTGGCTGCCTGTTCGAATTCACCTTGCTGCATCGCTTGGATGCCTTGTTCGTTTGCGTTCATATCAATCACCTCATCCGATATAGTCGAGTCGTTTGCCGTTGCGGTACGCTTCGTCAATCGTTGCCCCACCGAGACAGACGTCGCCGTCATAGAAGACGACCGCTTGTCCTGGCGTGATGGCACGTTGTGGCTCGTCAAACTTGACGAGGACTTCGCCATTTTCGAGTGGAGCGACCGTGACCGGCACATCTTGTTGGCGATAACGGAACTTCGCCGTCGCCCGGAACTCTCCTGTAGGAGCGGCTCCCGTCCATGACAGTTTCGAAGCGAGCAGCGCATCTGAATAGAGCGCGTCGTGATGGAAGCCTTGTCCGACGAACAACACATTGTTCTCGACATCTTTCCCGACGACGAACCAAGGATCACCGTCGCCACCGATTCCGAGACCGTGACGCTGTCCGAGCGTATAATACATCAACCCGTCGTGACGTCCTTTGACGACACCGTCGAGCGTCCGCATTTCACCTGGCTGTGACGGAAGGTATTCCGACAAGAACTCTTTAAAGTTCCGCTCACCGATAAAGCAGATTCCCGTCGAATCTTTTTTCTTCGCTGTCGCGAGTCCTGCTTCTTCGGCAATCGCACGTACATCTTTCTTGTCCATATGACCGATCGGGAACATCGTCCGCGCGAGCTGGTCTTGAGACAATTGGTTCAAGAAATACGTTTGGTCTTTGTTGTCGTCTTTTCCTCGTAACAGACGGTGCTCGCCATCAACATATTTCACTTGCGCATAGTGTCCAGTCGCGACAAAATCGGCACCGAGTCGAAGCGCATGGTCAAGGAACGCCTTGAATTTGATTTCCTTGTTACACATGACGTCCGGGTTCGGTGTCCGACCGAGACGGTACTCCGCTAAGAAATATTCAAAGACGCGGTCCCAATATTCCTTTTCAAAGTTGACCGCGTAATACGGAATCCCGATTTGGTTCGCCACGGCGATGACGTCTTCATAGTCCTCTGTCGCCGTACACACACCGTTCTCGTCCGTATCGTCCCAGTTTTTCATAAAAATCCCGATGACGTTATACCCTTGCTCTTTTAACACATGGGCCGTCACCGATGAATCGACGCCACCTGACATGCCGACGACGACCGTCGTCTCTTCAGGGGCTTTCGTGCGTAAATTCATCTATCTCACTCCGTTCATAAATGTCGAGACGACTTCTTGTAGTCGCTCCGCGAGCCGTTTCGCGTCCTCGACCGAGTTACCGTGGCCAAAACTGATTCGAACAGACTGACGCGTCCGCTCTGAATCCCCGTACATCGCCGACAATACGTGGGACGGTTCGACCGACCCTGCCGTGCAGGCACTTCCGCTTGAAATCGCCATGCCCCGCATATCCATCATGATGAGGAAGGGTTCAAGGTCAATTCCAGGAAGGTATAAGTTCACGATGTGAGGTAAACGATTTGACCCGTTCACCTCATAAGACACGCCTAATTCGTCCAGGCGCTGACGCAGTGCCAGATCGAGCGATTCATAGAGAGTCACTCGGGTCTCACGCTCTGCCATGACGAGTTCAGCTGCTTTTTGAAATCCGACGGCACCCGGAACATTTTCCGTGCCGGCTCGACGTTTACGTTCTTGTTGTCCACCAAAAGAACGTGACGCTAATTTTACACCTGTTTTCATGAAAAGAAAACCGATACCTTTCGGCCCATTCACTTTATGTGCGGACGCCGACAATAAATCGACATGAATCGCCTTCACATCAATTTCTTCTGTACCGAGTGCTTGTACCGCATCGGTATGGAAGAGAGCCTGGTGATCTTGTAACAACTCCCCGATTTCGTGAATCGGCTGGCGCGTCCCGACTTCGTTGTTGCCATACATGATCGATACAAGAATCGTGTCATCTCGTAAGGCTGAACGAACGGCGTCGACAGTGACGGCTCCCGAAGCATCGACATCGAGATATGTGACGTCGAAGCCCTCACGCTCGAGCTGTTCCATCGCATGAAGCACGGCGTGGTGCTCGACTTTTGTCGTAATGATATGTTTGCCTTTTTCCTGATGGGCATATGCCGCACCGAACAAGGCATAGTTATCCGATTCCGTCCCACCTGACGTGAAGACAATCTCGTTCGGTGAAGCACCAATCCACTTCGCGAGGACGCGACGTGACGAATCGAGCGCCGCCCGAGCGTTACGTCCAATTCCGTGGATGCTCGACGCGTTCCCATACGTCTCTAAAAAGTACGGTGTCATCGCTTCGAGGACTTCCGGTCGCATCGGTGTCGTCGCAGCGTGATCAAAATAGTTCATCTAAGGTCACCTCGTTCTTAAATATAAAACATGTAGCCGTCTGACTCTTCTTCAGCGAGGTCCGCGAGTGTCGTTTCATCAAGGACGGTATCAATCGCTTCTTTGATTTTATCCCAAAGCTTTCGTTTCACCGCATCATCTGCTTCAGATTCTTCGACGATGGCTAAAGGTCCCTCGAGCAAGCGAATGATTTCACCTGCTGTCACTTCTTCTGCCGGTTTGACGAGTTGGTAGCCACCGTACGCACCCCGTACACTCTTGACGAGTCCCCCGTTGCGGAGTGGACCAATCAATTGCTCCAAATAATGCTCCGGCAACTCATGGCGTGCGGCAATCTTCTTTAAACTGAGCGGCTTGTTATCTGTCTCACGCGCTAATGCAATCATAATCGTTAAGCCATAGCGGCCCTTTGTAGATATTTTCATCTTCAAGTCTCCTTCTGTTATACTAATCGAACAAACGTTTGTCGAAAGGAATGGTTACGTATGCCTGATTTGTTTCATCAATCGAATGGCGGACCGCTCGCGAACCGCATGCGCCCCGAAACGTTAGATGACGTGATCGGACAGCGCCATATCATCGGCGAGGGCAAGCTGCTTCGCCGTGCCATCGAAGCCGACCGACTCGGTACGATTATCTTATATGGTCCACCGGGCACCGGGAAGACGACACTCGCCCGTGTCATTTCGAATTACACGAAAGCGACATTCGTCCAATTGAACGCCGTCACAGCCAAACTTGATGAATTGCGGAACGTCATTCGTGAAGCGGAGTCCCGGTTTGATTATGAAAACGAGCGCACGATTCTCTTTTTAGATGAGATTCACCGGTTCAATAAGCTTCAGCAGGATGCGCTCCTCCCTGCCCTTGAGTCCGGAAAGCTCGTCCTCATCGGAGCGACGACCGAAAACCCAAGCTTTGAAGTGAACGCCGCCCTCTTGTCACGAGCGACCGTATTTCGACTTGAGCCACCAGGTGCCGAGGAGTTACGTACCGTCCTTGAGCGAGCGCTACGCGACTCACGTGGTCTCGGAAATTATCCCGTCCAGATGGATGAAGCTGCTGCAGACCATTATATCAAAATGGCGGATGGTGACTACCGTGTCCTATTGAACGCACTCGAACTTGCCGTCTTGACAACGCCTGAGGTGGACGGAGAGATTCATATCACACTCGAGGTCGCGGAAGAGTCGATTCAACAGAAGTCGATTAAATACGATAAGACGGGTGATCGACATTATGACGTCATCTCGGCTTTCATCAAATCGATCCGTGGGTCTGACCCGGATGCGGCGCTCTACTGGTTAGCCGTCATGATCGAGGCTGGCGAATCGCCACGCTTCATCATGCGTCGCCTTTACGTCCATGCCGCCGAAGATATCGGAATGAGCGATCCGAACGCGCTACTCATCGTCGATGCGGCGGCTCGTGCGAGCGAATATATCGGTTTCCCGGAAGCCCGCATCCCGATTGCCGAGGCCGTTCTCTATTTGGCGACCGCACCGAAATCGAACGCGGTCATCACCGCGATTGACAAGGCGCTCCATCACGTCCGGACAGTCGAGGGTGGGCCTGTACCCGTACACCTGCGTGACGCCCATAGTCCAGGAGCACGTGAACTCGGAAACGGGGTCGGATACAAATACCCACATGACGAAAAAGACGGGTTCGTCCCTCAAAACTACTGGCCAGAGAATTTGGCTAGAAAACGACCAAATTACTATAAACCGACGCCACGTGGATTTGAGCAACAAATTCAAAAGCGGCTCGACTATTGGGAAAAACGACGCGACTCGAAATGAGCCCGCGTCGTTTTATTTTTGGATGCGATTGATTTCGACGCCCGCTTTTTCAAGCAAGTCGTTGATGACATAACCGGCAGCGACAAGCCCTGCAACCGATGGAACGAACGCGTTCGAGCTCGGTGGCATCTTCGCTTTGCGGATTGGCGCGTCTTTCTTCCCGACGACTTCGTTCACGTCTTCGCGTGTCACGATGGGAGACTCATCTGAGAAGACGACTGGGACGCCTTTGTAGATTTTTTCTTTACGTAGACGGGTACGGACCATCTTCGCGATTGGATCGTATGACGTATCTTTAATGTCGACGACTTTAATACGTGTCGGGTCCATTTTGTTCGCCATCCCCATACTCGAGATGACCGGGATGCCGCGACGCTTACATTCTACGATTAAATGAATCTTATAAATGATCGTGTCTGATGCATCGATGACGTAGTCGATCTTTTGAGCAAAGAACTCTTCGTATGTCTCTTCTGTATAAAACATTTTCAATTGGACGAGGTCTAAGTCCGGGTTGATGTCGAGGAGACGCTTGCCCATCGCTTCGACTTTCGGTTGACCGACCGTCGACAACAGTGCATGGATTTGACGGTTGACGTTTGTGATGTCGATGTCGTCTTTATCGACAAGGACGATGCGTCCGACACCGCTACGTGCAAGTGCCTCTGCCGCGAACGAGCCGACGCCACCGATGCCTAAAATTGCGACCGTTTTATTCTTTAAAGCATCAAGGCCTTCAGAGCCGATGGCCAATTCATTTCGTGAAAACTGGTGTAACATATTTCTTCCTCCAACTAATCCTATTTTCTCATACTATTTTACTCGGAATTATATTCAAAAAAAAGACGTCTCGCGACGTATTTACAAAAAAAATCGATGGGGCCCGGAGTGCCGTGACGATGCCTTGCTTTTGAACCTGCGTATGCAGGTGGGTGACCTAGCGTTTCCTTCACAAGTCCTCCTGCACGTGATGAGGCAGTTGATCCGGTTAGCAGTTCGGTCTCCCGTATTCAAAGTGTTGGCTCAAAATAACGAAGGCGGCTCTCGTACACCTCAGGTATCCCATCTGTTGATTTAACTATAGCGCTTCTGTAAAAAGAAGTCAATGAGAAACGCCGACTTCTCGTGACAGTTTGGTCACAACCATTTGTTACGAAACGCACGGTCCGGGTCATACGTGAACTGTTGACGCTCGATGTTGAAACGGCGGTCCCTTGAGTCGTTTCCGACACCCGCTTGGTACGCCCAATTCCCCCAATTACTCGCCACGTCGTAATCGATCAATTTTGATTCAAAGTAGGAAGCCCCGTAGCGCCAGTCTTGTTTCAACTCCTTTGCGAAATAGTTAGCCACGATTTGTCTTCCCCGATTGGACATCCATCCCGTCGCATTCAGTTCGCGCATGAACGCATCGACGAAATCGACACCCGTCTCTCCCTTTCGCCATTTTTCAATGACATCCGCCTCGACTCGCCAGTCTTTCCGTTTCGACCGGATGCCTTGTGATCGAAATAATTTTTTCCCTTGCTCGAGTGCGACCCATTGAAAGAACTCACGCCATAATAGTTCAAAGTACAGCCAGTACGTTGATTCATTTACCCCATGCGTTCGTTCATGTGCCTCGAGTTCAAAGAATACCCGTCGAGGTGATAACGAGCCGTTCGCTAAATAAGAAGATAGCTTCGTCGAGTCATCGACACCAAAACCATTTCTCGTTTCTTTGTACGTTCGAATCGGCACGGACAAATAGTCATTCAATCGACGTTTCGCAGCCAATTCGCCACCTTTGAATGGAAAGGCCGTCCTCGGGTCTTGCTTTACTTCTTGAATCGAAAATGGGAACGTCACCTCGCGTGTGGCAGCTGTCGCCTTACGGGAAATCAGTTCTCGGGGGCGTACATCATATTCGACCGCTTTTCGAAACTCCGTGAAGAGAAATGGCATCTTCTCGAACGGGATATCCCCCTCTTCAAATAACGTGAATCCACCGAACGTCTCGTACTCCCCTTTCCATTTTTTGATCACTTCATTTTCACGTCGGCGCTCATTGTACCCGACTGCCCGCTGAAACAAGAGACGGTCGGCCGGGTCGAGCGTCTCGAGCGGATGACCAACATGAACAAAAAATGGGATCCCGAGTGCGTCTAACGAACCTGCCACATCTTCTAGCGACTCCTTCAGGAAATGAAGTCGCTCCTTCCCAAGTGGAATGACGCCATAACGATTTTCAACGAACTGATTCGGACTGATAAAAAAATGACCTTCGATCGGATCGTCATGGCGAAGTGCCTCTTCAAGCGGTAAATGATCATCAATACGTAAATCATTTTGGTACCATATGATTGTTTTCATCATTAGACCTCCTCCACCCTATAGTATGATGGGTTATAATCTTTGTCATGAAGATGGAATGTGCTCGAGATATGTTTTCAAAATCAAATTATGTGGAATATATTCTTCTAGAAGAGAAAGGGGTGCAACATAATGGCTAAGAAAGGCAAAATGGGAACATTGATTAAAATCGCGACGGCGGTCGCACCGTTCGTCTACGATTACTATAAAAAGAACAAAGCAAAGAAATCACCGAAGAAATGAACCCAGCGTCTCAGCCAATAAGCTGAGGCGTTTTTTTCATGTTTTTCAATCGCCTATGCTAAGATAAATCAATCATTCTATTGAAACGAGGCGATGTTCATGCACGTCCGATCCATCCATCTTTTACGCATTCTCTTCAAATGGGGTCTTTTCATGACCGGGTTGTTCTTACTCGCGCTCGGTTCATCCATCATGATCACGGCAAATCTCGGGGTTTCCACGTGGGACGTCCTTCATATCGGTATCGCTCACCATCTTCCGATTTCAATCGGGACAGTCATCTTATGCGTGGGACTTCTACTCGTCCTATTCAAATACATACTCGACCGAATCCGGCCTCAATTTGGCACGCTCGTCAACGCGGTTTTCGTTGGGGTGTTCATGAACGTGATATTAAATGAGCAATGGCTCCCGACATTCGATGGCTTATTTGTAAATGTCGTTTGGCTCACATTCGGCATATTTGTGATGGGCATGGGAGCTGGTCTCTATGTCGCCGTCGGGTACGGTGCCGGTCCACGCGATGGATTGACGCTTGCCTTAGCAGACCGTTTCCAAACGTCCGTCCGTGCCATGAGGACTTGGATGGAACTGACCGCTTGTCTCATCGGTTGGGCACTCGGCGGGCCACTTTTCTTCGGTACCGTCTTATCGATTTTCCTCATCGGTCCATTCTTCCAGTTTTGGCTAGAACGGTTCCGCCTGTTCATCGCCTATGTCGATCGTCTCAAAGTAAAATTCGCATGAAAAAGAGAGGAGATCTCCTCTCTTTTTATGTGTTCGGAATGAGCACAATCTTTCCGAACTTACCCGATTGTTTAAAATACGCCTGTGCCTCACGTGCCTCTTCAAGCGGGAACGTCCGGTCAATGACCGGTTTTAGCTTCCCTTCGGCGATCGAGCGCAACATCTCCGCGAATTCATATCGTGTCCCGAGAACAGACCCGTACATCGTGATATGTTTCAAGTACAGCGTCCGGAAGTCGAGATGGGTCGTCTGTCCTCCCGCCGAACCAGAGATACAGAACTTCCCTCCCTTTTTCAAGATGTTTAGAGATACATCAAATAGCGCATCTCCCACGACATCAAGGACCGCGTCGACCGGGCCACCGTTCGCAGCGATGATATCATCGGCGAGCGTCTCAGAACGGTAGGAAAACACTTCGGTCGCCCCAAGCGCTTTTAACTCTTGCTCGTTTTTCAAATCACCGACGATAGCGAACACATTCGCCCCGAATACGTTCGCCGCAATTTGGATGTTGAGTGAGCCGACCCCGCCACTTGCCCCAGTGACGACAATCGTCTCACCGGAACGGATGTGTAACTGCTCGTTCATATGCCAAGCCGTGAGACCACTTACGGAAAAGACTGCACTCTCGACGAAATCATCAAGCGGCATGTCAAAACAAAGGTCAGCCGGCCATGATACATACTCCGCGTAGCCCCCGTCATACTCTGATCCAATAAAGGACATATCGTCCGACAAGTGTTCCTTCCGTTCAGGTCCGCTCGAGGTGAACGGGAATAAGACGACGTGTCGACCCATCATCCCTTGGTCGACCCCATATCCGAGCTCGACGACTTCACCAGTGATGTCTGAACCGGGAATGCGTGGGAACTGGACGCCTTCCGGGCGCCATCCTGACTTCTCCCGAGCTCCATAAGCCCCTTCTCGCATCCATATTTCCGTATTGTTAATCGCGCAGGCGCGTACCTTGATCAGCACTTCTCCTGCTTTCGGAGACGGTTTCGGGATATCAACCACTTGGAGTTGGTCAACGTCCCCATATCCTACGACTTGTACAGCTTTCATGGTATTTTGCCTCCTCCGCTTTCGTTCATCCATAAGTATTTACCCACGAAATGCTGTTATCACGCCAAAAAAGGGCCGCCCTTTATCAGGCAGCCCTCGATTTATAGTTGTTGACGTTGTAACAGGTTCGTGAAGACGCCACCTTTTTGACTGAGTTCTTCGTGCGTTCCATCTTCTACGATTCCTTCTGCCGTCACGACAAGAATCCGGTCGGCATTCCTTACAGTCGCTAAACGGTGCGCGATGATGAGCGTCGTTCGATTTGCTGCCAGTTCATTTAATGAATCCTGAATGATGGCCTCGGTCTCCGTATCGAGCGCCGAGGTCGCCTCATCGAGTATTAAAATCGGCGGATTTTTCAAAAACATACGCGCAATGGCGATGCGTTGTTTCTGACCTCCGGAGAGTTTTAGTCCACGCTCTCCGATTTGTGTATCAAGACCGTGCTCGAGCTCTTCGACGAGCGTGCCGAGATGTGCTTTTTCCACCGCATGCATGATCTCTGCATCGGTCGCATCCAGTTTCCCGTAAGCAATGTTCTCCCGTAGCGTACCCGCAAATAAGAAGACATCTTGTTGCACAATTCCGATTTGACGACGTAAACTCTCTTTCGTCATGTTCCGGATATCCATGCCGTCAATCGAGATGGCACCCTTTGTGACGTCATAAAAACGCGGAATGAGTGAACAGATGGTTGTCTTCCCTGCCCCGCTCGTCCCGACTAAGGCAACAGTCGTCCCTGCCTCGATCGACAAGTCAATATCTGTCAACACTTGGCGGTAGTCTGAATAGCCGAATGAGACGTCATCGAAGACGATATCGCCTGTCAACGTCTCGACCTCGGTCGCATCCGCTCGGTTCTCAATGTCCGGCTCTTCATCAAGCAACTGCGTGAATCGTTTGAACCCTGCCATCCCTTTCGGATACATTTCTAAAAGCGCCGTGATCTTTTCAATCGGCTTGATGAGTAAATTCATGTACAAGATGAATCCCACGAGTTGTCCGTACGATAGCTGACCCTCGTACGTTAAGTACGCCCCGTACACAAGGACGAGCAACGTCATAAGACGCGTCGTGATATAAATACCTGCGAGCGACGTACTCATGACGCGATACGCTTCAATCTTCGAGCCGCGATAGAAGTTGTTGTCTTTTTGAAAACGTCCGATCTCGAACGCCTCGTTCGTAAACGATTGGACGACGCGTGCCCCAGACACACTGTCCTCGACGCGTGCGTTCACTTCCCCGATATTCGTGTACATCTTTTGCCACGCCTTGTTCATGTTCTTATTCGCATACGTGATCATGATGATGAGGAACGGTACTGCGACAACGGTGACGAGTGCGAGTTCAGGGTCGATCGAGAACATGATCCCGAACGCACCGAGTAACGTCATGATGGCGATAAAGAAGTCTTCCGGCCCATGGTGCGCCACTTCCCCGATATCGAACAAGTCGTTCGTGACCCGGCTCATCAAATGTCCGGTCTTATGATTGTCAAAGAAGCGGAATGACTGTTTATGGATATGCGTGAACAACTCTTCTCGCATGTCCGTCTCGATGTTGATGCCGAGCTTATGTCCCCAGTAGTTGACGACGTACTGCATCATCATGGCCAATATGTATAGAATCAACAGGCCGATGCTGACGATGATAATCCAGTTCCATTCCCCACCCGGCAACAAGTCGTCGATGAACCATTGAACGGCAAGCGGAAATCCAAGTTCAAGCAGTCCGACGAGAATTGCGAATAAAAAATCGAGTAGGAATAACTTTTTATGTGGTCGATAATAACTAAAAAAACGTGAAATCATTCTCTCTTCCCCCTTCTCATCATTAAGTGTACGCTTTTTTCCGAAAGGTGGAAAACAGGATGCATCCCTTTTTCATTCTTTTTTCAAACGGCGTATAATAAAAGTAAGGAGTGATACACATGCATGTACACATTACAGAACGCGCCCTCGAACGAATCGAGTCATTGAAAGGCGAACGCGAGGGACAAATGCACCTCTTTTACGAGACAGAAGGTTGTGGCTGTGGGAACAGTGGAATCTTTGAGATCCGATACGTCACGGAGACGACACCGGAAGACGTCGAGATCGACTCGAACCTTGGACCAATCTTAATCAAAAACTGGACGAAAGTGTTTTTAGACGAACAAATGAAAATCGACTTCCTTGAAGACCGTCGTACGCTCGTCTTGAAGAGTGACGGGCAAGTGTTCAATTCGAATCTTCTCGTCACAGACGGCACAGGTTGTCAGTTGAACGTTCCGAGCCGATGAAACAGACGCTGAAACAACATCCGAGACTGCTCATTCTCTTCTTCTTGAGTTTCGGTCTTGGACTGTTCGGAATCTATCTGGCGTTCATTGATTCGGTATACACGATGTCCGCCGTCATCGCCTCGCTCTTTGCCTTCGGGTTTGCGTTGCAGCGAACAGGTAAAGAAATGGAAAAATAGGGATATAAGGTATTTATACTCATTCCGTATGGTACAATTTTGAAAAGGAGGTTGTATCATGTGGTTCAAAAAGAAGTTTCTTAACTATCCCACCGCAATCTGGGGTGTATTCATTACTGGACTTTGGGTATGGTTTAGCATCCGCTTTCAAGAAAACTTATCCGCTTTTTTCATAAACTTTACGTATATTGGTTTTGGTCTTGCTGTCTTTCTTTTCATAGCGGTAGTTATAGAATCGAGTAAATCGAAATCTGATGCGAGTCATATAAATGATAGGTAATTAGTTTAATCAACAATGATGAGAAGGTGTTGTACTGTTCGTTCGACCCTTCTTTTTCTATATACTTAAAGAGGATTTGAAATTGAAACGCTACATGATTCATTGTCAAAACATCGACGTCCGTGTTACTGAATGGGGCGAACGCAATAAACCCGTCATCTTTTGTTTGCACGGTCTCGGCAGTACCGCTCTCAGTTTCATCGAAGTCGCGGATAAACTGAAAGATGACTATTTTATCCTCGCCATCGATGCACCGGGCCATGGTATGTCCCAATCTTTTCAAGATGACCATACATACGATTTCCCACAATTTTGTGAGTGGCTGAATGAATTACTCGATATGCTCAATGTGAATCGTTTTTATTTCCTTTCTCATTCTTGGGGATCGTTCATTCACCTTTACTATTTGATTGAATATGGCACACGTGTCGACGGTTCAATCTTGATTGATGGTGGCTATCAAAGTAAGCGACTTCGTGGAGATTCTCCTGAAAGCGAAGCTGCATTTTATGAAAAGGACTTCGAAGGATATTGTGAGTCATGGAATGAATTTGAGACGATTGCGGTATACGATGGTATTTCAAGACGTTCATCGCTTTTAGACTTGGCCACTCAAGACCTAGCTCTACATAAAAATAACCGCTACTATTGGCACGCTAGAGGAAGAACAGGTGCAGCGATTATCAAGTCGATGTATCGTGACGAAATTTTAGAGTTTTTGCCCCGTGTCCAAACAAACTTAATCACTCTATTGCGGGCAACACTTCCAGCAGAAGATGAGCCGTTTAAAGTCGATGCGTCAAATCAGTTAGCCAAATTGACTGGTGCCCTGATAAAGGCCATTCCATCTACTTCGCACATGCTTCATTGGGACAACCCAGACCGAGTCGTTCAAGAAGTTAAAGAAAACTGGATCACATCTGTTCCCTTGTAAAAAAGGAGATTCGCCGCGGCGAATCTCCTTTTGAATACTTATTTTTTCTCTTTTATTGCCGTACGAATCGATAACTCTTCGAGTTGCGCGTCCGCGACAGGGCTCGGTGCTTGCGTCAAGAGACAGCTTGCCGAAGCCGTTTTCGGGAAGGCAATCGTGTCACGAAGGTTTGAACGACCCGCAAGAATCATGACGAGACGGTCGAGACCGAGTGCGATTCCCGCGTGTGGTGGTGTACCATATTCGAACGCTTCGAGTAAGAAGCCGAACTGTTCAACTGCTTCTTCTTGCGTGAAGCCAAGCAATTTGAACATGCGCTCTTGGATGTCACGCTCATAAATACGTTGTGAACCGCCACCGAGTTCGTAACCGTTCAAGACGAGGTCATACGCTACCGCGCGTACACTTGCCGGATCTGTTTCGAGCAGGTGAAGGTCTTCACGGTTTGGCATCGTGAACGGGTGGTGGTTCGCATAGAAGCGACCGTCTTCTTCTTCAAACGTCACGAGTGGGAAGTCTGTCACCCATAGGAAGTTGAACTTCGACTCGTCGATGAGACCAAGTTCGTGGCCGAGTTTGACGCGGAGTGCGCCAAGGCTGTCTGCGACGACAGTTGGTTTTGATGCGACGAAGAGGAGAAGGTCACCTGCTTCTGCATTCGTTGCTTCGATCAACTTCTGCGCGTACGTCTCGTCGAAGAACTTCGCGATTGGACCGTTCAAGCCTTCCGCTGTCACTTTGAGCCATGCGAGACCTTTCGCACCGTAGACTGCTGTGAATTCTTGAAGCTTATCAATGTCTTTACGTGAGAAGTTGTCCGCCTCACCTTTGACGTTGATCGCTTTGACTTGTCCGTTTGATTCGAGTGCGGCGTCGAAGACCTTGAATCCAGCACCTTTCACAGCGTCAGCCACATCGATGAGTTCGAGGCCAAAACGCGTATCCGGTTTGTCTGAACCGAAACGACGCATCGCTTCCGCGTGTGTCATGCGCTCGAACTTCGCTGGTGTGTCCGTACGACCGAGCGTCGATTCCATGACTTGTCCCATCATCGATTCCATCATCGCCATCAAGTCTTCGATGTCCATGAAGCTCGTCTCGATGTCGACTTGCGTGAATTCAGGTTGACGGTCTGCACGAAGGTCCTCGTCACGGAAGCAGCGCGCGATTTGGAAGTAACGGTCAAATCCTGCGACCATGAGCAACTGTTTGAAGAGCTGTGGTGATTGCGGGAGTGCATAGAACTCACCACCGTGGACACGGCTCGGGACGAGATAGTCACGTGCGCCTTCTGGTGTCGACTTCGTCAAAATCGGCGTTTCGACTTCAAGGAACTCTTGCTCCGTCAAGAAGTTACGAATCGTGTTCGACGTTTTCGAGCGGAGACGGAACGTCTCTTGAAGCGCTGGACGACGAAGGTCGAGGTAACGGTATTTGAGGCGAAGGTCTTCTGAGACGTTTTCTGCCTCGTCACCGATTGGGATTGGTGTCATCTTCGCCGCGTTCAAGATGTTAATCTCGGACGCGATGACTTCGATGTTTCCTGTCAGCATGTTCGGGTTCTTGTTCTCACGCTCGAGTACCGTTCCCTTCACGTCGAGGACAAACTCGCTACGAATCGTCTCCGCGAGTTGGTGGACTGCTTCGTTCTCCGGGCGTACGACGACTTGGACGATTCCTGTGCGGTCACGAAGGTCGATAAAGATGAGTCCTCCGAGATCACGACGTTTTTGTACCCATCCTTTTAATTGTACTTCTTGGCCGATGAGTGACTCTGTCACGCGGCCGTTCATATGTGTGCGTCCGATCATTGTCCTGCTCCTTCCGATAGTTCACGAATTTTGTCTGCGACGGCCGAGAGTGGCACGTCGACTTGTTCACCAGTCGTCATATCTTTCAAGGCGGCTGCCCCGCGCTCGACTTCGTCATCCCCTAAGATGACTGTAAACTTGGCTTTCAGGCGGTCCGCCTGTTTAAATTGTCCTTTGAACTTGCGTCCTTGGTAATCACGGTCTGCCTTGAACCCTTCCATACGGAGGAGTTGCAAGAGGCGTGTCGCCGTCAATTCGACTTCCTTCTCGCCTTGCGCGACGATGAAGACATCAAGTCCGGTCTCGAGTTCAGGTAAGACTCCTTCATTCTCCAATGCGAGGATGAGGCGCTCCAACCCGATCCCGAAACCGATTCCCGGCATGTCCGGTCCACCGATATCTTGTACGAGACCGTTATAGCGTCCGCCCCCACAAAGTGTCGTGATGGCTCCGAATCCTTCTGCCTCGGACATGATTTCAAACGCCGTGTGTGTATAGTAATCGAGTCCACGAACGAGTGTCGGGTCGACTTCATACGTGACACCGAGTGCGTCAAGTTGTGCGAGCACTTGGTCGAAATATGCTTTCGACTCTTCGTTCAAATATTCAAGGATTGACGGTGCCGTCTTCATCGACGGGTGATCACGGTCGACCTTGCAATCCAAGATGCGAAGCGGATTCTTATACAGGCGTGACTGACAGTCTTGGCAAAGTTCACCTGCCACCGGCTCGAAGTGACGGATGAGCGCATCGCGGTGGGCGTTGCGGCTTTCCGCGTCCCCAAGCGAGTTGACGACGACTTTGATTTTCTGAAGCCCGAACGACTTGTAAATCGAGTAGGCGAGGCTGATGACCTCAGCGTCAACGGCCGGGTCACTACTGCCGATCGCTTCGACACCGTATTGGTGAAGCTGACGGAAGCGACCTTTTTGTGGACGCTCATAACGGAACATCGGTCCCATGTAGTAGAGCTTCGTCGGTTGGTCCGGATTTCCGAACAGTTTGTTCGTCACGAACGCACGAACGACAGATGCCGTTCCTTCTGGGCGAAGGGTGTACTCGTCTTTCCCTTTCTTCACGAGCGTGAACATCTCTTTTTGGACGATGTCCGTCGTTTCCCCGACACTGCGTGTGAACAGGTTCGTTGTTTCAAAGATTGGTGTGCGGATCTCTTTATAGTTATAACGGGCGCTCATGTCGCGAAGCTTTTCCTCGACATATTGCCACGTCTCGACCGTGCCCGGAAGCAGGTCTTGTGTACCGCGTGGTGCTTTCATCATCACATTTCCCTCCTTAAAAATACAAAAAGGCCCTCGTCCGCAAAGGGACGAGAGCCTGTGTAAGTTTCCCGTGGTACCACCCTCGTTGCAGAGCCATTGCTTGAAACTCTGCCACTCGAAATCGGTTAACGCCCGATGAGACGGCTCCCCCTACTCGTTTTCAAGGGAGCACCTCCAAAGTGTCGTTCGGGTCATCATCCAGTCGATGCTTTCAGCCAAGGCATCGCTCTCTTTGCTGGTGGGTTGACCGTACTCTTCTTTATCGTAGGTGTTTGACTATATGCTTCATGATGCCGAATCAAGCCGGCATCTGTCAAGCGTTTTTTTCGAGCATGAGTGTGACCGGTCCGTCATTGACGAGTGCGACGTCCATCATCGCACCGAAGCGTCCCGTCTCGACGACGAGCCCGTTCGCCCGGAGTCGCTCATTGAATTTTTCATAGAGCGTTTCGGCCATGTCCGGTTTGGCGGCCTTTGTGAAAGCAGGTCGCCGTCCTTTCATCGTGTCTCCATATAAAGTGAACTGAGAGACCGACAAAATTTGACCGGACACGTCTTGAATCGATAAGTTCATCTTTTCTTGATCGTCCTCGAAGACACGGAGACCGGTCACCTTGTCGGCGAGCCAGTTCACTTCCTCTTCTGTATCTTCATGTGTCACACCGACGAGTAGCAAGTATCCGGCGTTGATTGCCCCGACGACTTCTTCCTCGACTGTGACCGATGCTTCTTTCACTCGTTGCAATAATACACGCACGTTCCTCTTCCTTTCGTCACGTCATCATGACTCGGCTGACCGAATACACGTCTGAGATTTGTTTGATACGCTCGACGACTTTCTGCAAGTGATTCACGTTCGGAATCGAGATCGTCATCGAGATGCGGGCCTGTTTGTTTTGGTCGCCCCGACCACTGACGGCCACGATATTCGTATTCGTCGCCGATACCGCCTGTAGGACGTCGTTCAAGAGACCAGAACGATCATATCCCGTGATCTCGATATCGACGTTATAGTTCTTCTCTTTCGCCTGTCCGACTTCCCATTCGACGTCAAGAAGACGCTCCGGATGTTGTTCGTTGACGATGTTCAAGCAGTCTTTTCGGTGAATCGAGACACCGCGTCCACGTGTGATGTATCCGACGATTTCATCTCCCGGGACCGGGTTACAGCAACGACTCATGCGCACGAGCATGTTGTCAATCCCTTTGACTGTCACGCCCGCTTCTGTCGTTTTCTTCTTCGGCGCCTGACTGACTTTCAATTCACTGATTGCTTCAGAAAGTTCGAGTTTCGGTTCTTTCCGCTGCTTCTCCGTCAATTTATGTGCGACTTGAGCGGCCGTGATGCCTTGATAGCCAACAGCGGCATACATCTCTTCCTCGTTTCCGAAGTTGAACTTCTCGACGACGATACTGAGTGCCGGCTCATCGATAATCTCTTTCGGTTCAAAACCGAGTTTCTTGATTTCTGCCTCGACGAGATCTTTCCCTTTCTCGACGTTCTCTTCACGCTGTTGACGTTTGAACCATTGACGAATCTTGTTCTTCGCCTGACTCGAAACCGCGAGTTTCAACCAGTCTTTACTCGGTCCATAACTGTGCTTCGACGTGATGATTTCAATGATGTCACCCGTCTCAAGTTTATAGTCGAGTGGCACCATCCGTCCGTTCACTTTTGCACCGGTCATGCGATGGCCAATCTCCGTATGAATCCGGTAGGCGTAGTCGATCGGGACAGAGCCTTTCGGCAATTCGAATACGTCCCCTTTCGGTGTGAAGACGTAGAGCATATCGCTAAAGAAATCGACTTTGAGCGACTCCATGAATTCTTCGGCATCGGTCGTATCTTTTTGAAGCTCAAGAATCTCGCGAAGGTGTGCGATCTTCTCGTCGAATCCGTTCGTCGAGACGTTTTTCCCTTCTTTATACGCCCAGTGTGCCGCAATCCCGAACTCAGCGATGAAATGCATGTCTTTCGTCCGAATTTGGACTTCAAGCGGCTCACCTTTCGGTCCAATTACTGTCGTATGGAGCGACTGATACATGTTCGGTTTCGGCATGGCGATATAATCTTTGAAGCGTCCCGGCATCGGCTTGTATTGCGTATGGATGATCCCGAGCACGGCATAACAATCACGAATCGAATCGACGATAATGCGGACCGCCATCAAATCGTAAATTTCATTGAACTCTTTTTTATGCTTCACCATCTTGTTATAGATGGAATAGATGTGCTTTGGTCGACCGTTCACGTCGGCATCGATATGCACTTCTTCAAGAACCCCGTTCACTTCCGTGATGACAGAGGTGACGAGCGCTTCCCGTTCCGTCCGTTTTTGTTTCATCATCGAGACGATCTTGTAGTATTGCTGCGGGTTGATATAACGTAATGAAATATCTTCGAGCTCCCACTTGATCGTCGAGATCCCCATCCGGTGTGCGAGCGGAGCAAAGATTTCGAGCGTCTCTTCTGCCTTTTGAACTTGCTTTTCTTTCGGCATATGCTGAAGCGTCCGCATATTGTGGAGCCGGTCCGCAAGTTTGATCAAAATCACGCGCACGTCTTCTGCCATGGCGATAATCATCTTCCGATGGTTCTCGGCGAGTTCTTCTTTTTTCGATTTATATTTAATCTTCCCAAGTTTCGTGACGCCATCGACAAGCATGGCCACGTCCGGACCAAAATCGTCCGTCAATTGCTGTAACGAAATATCCGTATCTTCGACAACATCATGCAAGAGCGCTCCAATAATCGTCGTGGCATCTAAGCCGATATCAACGAGAATGCCGGCCACTTGGACCGGATGGAGGATATAGGGCTCGCCCGAACGTCGGAACTGACCGGTATGATGAAGTTTTGCGTATTCGTAAGCGCGTTTCACTTCGGCTATATCGTCGTCACCCATATACTCCCCGAGCGCGTCGAGAAGATCCTCAATACTTACGATTTGTTTTTTGGTCATAACATTCGACACCCTTTTTCTAACCGCTCCAATCGCCTCGGATTCGTCGCAGCATGGTAGTAGTTTGTATTCAAGATTCTGTGATTTTTATAACCATTATCGAAAAAATCTGACGACCTGTCAAAGGTTGTAGGTTATTTTCCTTAAAAACTATTCAAAAACGGGAAGCATGTCGCTTCCCGTTCAAATTAGTCTTCGTAGCGGATGAGGGAGAACACGTCGTATCCTTCGAGACGCTCACGTCCACCAAGTCCATCGAGTTCGATTAAGAACCCGATTCCCGCCACAACTCCACCGAGTTGTTCAATCATTTTAATCGTCGCTTCAATCGTACCACCTGTTGCGAGCAAGTCATCCAAGATGACGACTTGTTGTCCAGGTTGGATTGAATCTTTGTGCATCGTTAAGATGTCTGTTCCGTACTCGAGACCGTATGATACACGTACTGTCTCACGTGGTAACTTTCCTTCTTTACGTACAGGTACGAACCCGAGTTCAAGTGCATATGCTGCCGGGCAACCGACGACAAATCCGCGCGCTTCCGGTCCAGCGATCAACTCGGCTCCACGTTCACGTGCATAAGCGACGAGCTCATCTACCGATTTCTTGTAGACTTCGCCATTTTGCATGAGTGACGTGATGTCTTTGAAGCTGATTCCTTCCTTCGGGTAATCTGCTACTTCTTTAATATGCTGTTTGAAATCCATTTTATGTGTATGCCTCCTGCATCTTGTTCGATCGCAACGATTGTAACCGCTCTTTGAGCTCCGCCAATGACGCGTATACGAAACGCTCTTCGAGTTGTTGGCGCCCAATCCGGCGTTGATAGCACGGCGCCTCGGTCAAATCGCGTTTCGGTGCTTCTGGATTGACTCCAGGCAGTCCGTCTTCCATTGTAACAAGAAATTCGAGTTCAGAAAATACTTGATGCATAAATTGAATCGTATTTTTTGACCATTTTCGCTCTTTTGACAGACGAATCAGGTTTTCACGAAGATTTTTCCGTTCGCATGTCGCCATATGGACATAATACGTTCGGAAATCCTCGCGAGACGGAAGACGTTCAAAGAACGAGTCTCCTTGACCGAATGCACAATAAATGCGTTCGACCCCTTCATGAAGTTTCTCTGCGAGTACCTCTTCATCATCAGGAAGATCGAGCAGGACGACGAAACGGTTGAGCGGTTCATCTCCTTCATGGAGTGGAAAATCTTCGTTCGTCCCTTGGAAAGATAAAAATGACGTCTGTTCTTTCGGCAAATCTTTCAACTCTTGCATCGATTTTTTCTTCCCACGATAGTCAAACACCTGGAAGTCATCGACGCGTAAGTCTTGTATCATGAGCTGAGGCTTGCGCATCCCATTCCATTCGTTCACTTGAAGACTCCCCATCACCGAGATATGAGCCATCTTTGAAATCTCTGAAACAACGTGTCCGAATCCAAATCCGATGCCATCGAGCTCACGCTTGTCTCCTGCGAGCTGTACTTTCAAATGGGTGGCGTCACGTCCGATTTGGCGAATATCACGCAGTTTCGCATCTGCGACGACGACGCGAGGGGATGGATTCCCCATACCAAATGGCGCGAGCTTTCCAATCTCTGAGATCAAGTCGAGCGAAACGTCGTTAACGGAGAGTTTCAAGTCGACGTTGACTCGTGGTACAAACACGTCATCCGGGATGGACTCCGCCTGACGGTTCAGTCGCTCTCGTAGTTCGGCGACATGTTCCGACTGAAGGGTCATCCCAGCCGCAGCTGGATGTCCGCCAAAGTGTGGCAAAATATCTTCATTCTTCGAAAGTTCCTTGAAGAGGTCAAATCCATCGATGGAGCGACCCGATCCTTTCGCCTTACCCGTCTCAGGGTCGTGGCAAAGGAGGATGACTGGACGATAGTACGCTTCGACGAGACGAGATGCGACAATCCCGACAACGCCAGGATTCCACTTCTCACTCGCCACGACGAGTACACGGTCCTCGGTCATCGACGCTTCAACGAGTTCTTTCGCTTCAGCAGCAATCGTCTTGACGATGTCTTGACGTTCTTTGTTTTGCTTATCGAGCTGTTTCGCGAGCTCGAGCGCTTCCTCCACATGTTCGGCTAGGAGCATTTGAAGTGCCGGCATCGCCGAATCGAGTCGACCCGCGGCATTGATGCGTGGACCGAACGCGAAACCGACTGATTCTTCGTTCAACACGCTGTCACCGAGACCACACACTTCACGTAACGCTAAAATACCTGGACGTTTTGAAGCCTCGAGCGCAGCAATCCCCTTCTTCGCGAGCAACCGATTCTCTCCGTCGAGTGGGACGAGGTCGGCAATCGTTCCGAGGACGGCCAAATCAAGGAGTTCTTCCGGCATTCTCCCTAAAACGGCGTGCGCCACTTTGAGAGCGACTCCCGCACCAGCGAGTTTATCGTATGGATATCCCGGGTCGATATGTGGATGAATGATTGCATAGGCGTCCGGCAATGTCTCTTTTGGCTCGTGGTGGTCCGTGATGATCAAATCGACGCCAAGGTCTTTTAAGAGTGTGGCTTCTTCAATCCCGGAAATTCCACAGTCCACCGTGATGACCAAAGTGAATCCCTCGTTCGCCGCCCATTGAAACGCTTCTTTGTTCGGTCCATATCCTTCAGTGAAACGGTTTGGGATATAACACTCGGCCATGACACCGATTTCGGTCAACGCATGCCACATGACAGATGAGGCACTGACCCCGTCGACATCATAGTCACCATAGATGAGCACCATTTCCCCATCGTCTGCTGCCTGTTTGATGCGGGTGACGACTTTCTCCATCTGTTCAAACAAATACGGGTCATGAAAGACGAGTTCATCCTCGGCATACAAGAATGCCTTGGCCGCTTCTACGTCTTGATGACCACGCTGAACGAGCAACGTCGCCAGTTGTGCTGATATATTTAATTCGTTTTGTAAACGCGTGACATCGGCCGGATTCGTTTCCGGATAGAGCCACTGTTTCTTCGAATGGTACATGTCCTTCACTCCAATCAATTGTAGATTATAGCAGACCACGTGAAAGATGTGCCGTCTTGACATTTGAAAAGGTCTCCCGATTGAAGGGAGACCCACTTGTTACGCCTCTGTGACCGGCGTATCTTTTTTCTTGTTGATTGTCGTTCGCTTGATGAGGAGCCATAAATACGATGCAATAAAGATCGAAGAATACATCCCCATGAAAAGTCCGACGATGAGTGCGAGCGAGAAGCTACGAATCGACTCTGCCCCAAACGCATACAAGGCGATGGCTGTAACGAGTACTGTGATGACCGTATTCACGGACCGAACGATTGTCTCTTGAATCGACTTGTTGATGATCGACTCATAGACGTCCATCGACTTGATTTTTCGTTCTTTCTCATACGAAATGATATTCTCACGGACCCGGTCGAACGTTACGATCGTATCGTTGACTGAGTAACCGATGATGGTCAAGACCGCGGCGATGAAGTACAAGTTGACCTCGATTCCAAAGAGCGAGAACGCGACGATCATGAAGAAGGCATCGTGTAACATTGCAATAACGGTTGCAAGTGCATATGAGAATTGGAAACGCACCGTGATGTAGAGAATAATCCCGATCGAAGCGACGGCTACCGCATACAAAGCATTTTTCGCCAAGTCACGACCAACTTGAGCCGAGACGGTGCTGATATTCGGGTCGTTCCCGAACTGTTCGGTGAACGCCGTCTTGACGTTCGCGACTTCCTCTTGCCCTAATTGACCGACGAACGTCACGTATGCCAAGCGACCTTCATTTGCATATTGGACGCTTGAAATCTCTTGGTCAACTCCGGCATCGTTAAACGCTTTCGTGAATTCTTCTTGCGATACACGTTCTTCCGTTAATATCTCCACACGTGTCCCTGAAGCGAAATCGATTCCGAGATTCAACCCACGGAAGAACAAGAGACCAATTCCGAGAACGACGATTGCCGTCGAAACCAAGAACATCGTGCGCATATGTTTCACGTAATTCCATTCAGTAAGCTTAAAGTTCACGGATTTCACTCTCCTTCACACCAAACCATCCTTTGCGTTTGTCGAACAGACGACTTGAGACAAGGAGGTGCATCAAATAACGTGAGATGAATACGTTCGAGATGAACGTCATCCCGATTGAGATCATGAGCATGACGGCGAACCCTTTGACCGAGCTTTGTCCGAAATAGAACAAGACCGCAGCCGAGATGAGCGTCGTCAAGTTGGCATCGATGATCGTACTGAGGGAACGACGGTTACCTGCACGGAATGCCGATAAGACCGATTTTCCAGAGCGGAGCTCGTCTTTGATTCGTTCCGCGGTAATGATGTTCGCATCGACTGCCATACCGACCCCGAGGACGAGTGCCGCAATCCCTGGGAGCGTCAAGACCGCATTGATTCCGTTGAAGAACAACATGATCAAGTTGATGTACAGAACAAGCGTGATGATCGACACGAGTCCTGGGAGACGATAGAAGAACAACATGAAGAGGAATACAGCGATGATTCCGATTGTTGCGGCAAATACCGTTTCTTCTAAAGCATCTTGACCGAACTGGGCCGATACAGATGTCGAGTAAATCTCATCAAGTTTGACCGGGAGCGCCCCTGCGTTCAAGATGTCCGCAAGGCGTTGACCGCTTTCCGCGTCAATTCCACCACCTGAGATGATGGCTTTATCCGATAAGATCGGGCTCGTTACCGAAGCATCTGACACAATCTTCGAGTTCTCTTTTTGAACTTCTTCCTCATATGTGTCGCCCTCTTCATAGTCGAGCCAAATGACCAGACGGTTCTCAGGAGCTGGAAGTTGTGCAATCTCGGATGTCACTTCACCAAACTTGTCAGCCGATTGAAGCGTCAACTCAACGACCGGTTGTCCTTGTTGGTTGTAGCTGAGCGCTGCCCCACGCGGCGCCAAGTCTTTCCCATCGAGCAAGACGTTGTCGTTCACGTCACGGAATGTCAATTGTGCCGTAGACGAGAGAACTTCGCGCGCTTCGTTTTGGTTCGATACGCCCGCGAGCTGGACACGGATGCGATTGTTTTCTTCGATTCGAACGTCCGGTTCAGAAACTCCGAGGACGTTGATTCGGTTATTGATGGCGCGAACGGTTGCATTCATCGCCGACTCGTCGATGACGTCGCCGTCTTCGAGCGGTTGTACTTCATACAAAACTTCGAATCCACCTTTTAAGTCGAGTCCGAGGTTCGTGTTCTTGACGACCCATGGTGTCGTGAACACTGCGAGCAGGATTGTCGCAATCATGATGATTGCAAAAATCGCAATGTTGCCTTTTTTGTACATACGACTATTTCCTTTCTAAACCACTGTTCTTGATAAAAACTTCTCTCGTTAACATTACAAATTTTCTAAACATTTATCAATCATTTTCCTAAAATTGTAACGACCTTCACAGATTGTTTGACTGAATTTGCGTATAAGACTAAATGTTGCACAAGGGCAAAACTTCATGTATGATGTAGCTAACATCACAACATCAAAGGAGTCTTTCCACATGGACAGCACAATTATTTTCGCGTTTCTCCTCACCTTGTTCGCAGGGCTTGCGACAGGGATTGGGAGTATGATCGCATTCTTTGCGAAACGGACGAACACGGCATTCCTCTCCATCTCGCTTGGATTTTCCGGAGGCGTCATGATTTATGTATCGTTCATCGAGATTTTCCCGAAGGCGCTCGAGGAACTCGTCGGCGCCCACGGAGAGTATACGGGAACGATTTACACCGTCCTCGCATTCTTCGGTGGAATGTTCTTGATTGGCATGATCGATAAGTTCATTCCGAAAATGGAGAATCCACACGAAGTCAAGTTCGTTGAGTCGATGCAGAATGACCCGACAACACATGAACTCGCAACGACGACGACAAATGAAGCGGCTCCAATCAACCATCCAGAAGTACAAAATCGACTTAAAAAAATGGGGATTTTCATGGCACTCGCCATCGGGATTCACAACTTCCCTGAAGGACTTGCGACGTTCATCTCGGCACTAGATGACCCAGCCGTCGGCGTGGCCATCGCCATCGCCATCGCCCTACACAACATTCCGGAAGGGATTGCCGTCTCCGTCCCAATTTATTATGCGACGGGCTCACGGAAGAAGGCGTTCAAGCTTTCGATGTTGTCAGGGCTTGCCGAGCCAGCTGGAGCGGCCATCGGATTCTTGTTACTCATGCCGTTCTTGAGCGACACCGTCTTCGGACTCTTGTTCGCGGCGGTCGGTGGCATCATGGTCTTCATCTCGCTTGACGAGTTGCTCCCTGCCGCCCGTGAATACGGACATGCCCATCATTCCATGTACGGAATGGTTGCTGGCATGATCGTCATGGCGACGAGTCTAATCCTATTAATGTAACGAGCAATGCCCTGACGCGCGCGTCAGGGCATTTGTTAAGTCGTTTTAAACACATGAACGACATCTTTTAATTCAGACGACATGTGACTCATCGTTTCAGCGATACCGTTGATCTCTTGAATGGCTGCCAGCTGTTCCTCAACATTGGCGCCCGCTTCTTCGACGCTACGCTGTGTCGAAACGGCGTTCGTCGACATATCTTCAACAGAGACAGCAACTTCAGTCGTGTTGGCACTCACTTCCTCTGTCGCTGCCGCAATCTCACTCATTTGACGCGACGTCTCTTCAATGACCGACACGATCTCCCGGAACGCCTCAGCCACTTCTCCCATTTGTGATACCCCGTTCTCCACATGTACGCTCGATTCTTCGAACGCCGATTCGACTTGTTCCGTGTCACGTTGAATGTCACGGACGACGGTCTGGATTTGAATGGCGGATTGCTTCGATTCCTCAGCGAGCTTTCTCACTTCTGCCGCGACGACGGCAAACCCTTTTCCGTGTTCACCCGCACGTGCCGCTTCAATCGCCGCATTTAAAGCAAGTAAGTTCGTCTGTTCCGTGATGGCCGTGATGGAACGGGTAATCTTTTCAATCTCAAGCGACTGATTCGATAAACGGTTCACCATCTGTTGGGTGAGCTCGTTGGCACGTCGAATTTCTTGCATTCGTTTCTCTGCCAATTGAACGGTCTCGAGTCCACCGTTCGCCGCCTCGAGTGTATGTATCGTCTGCTCATTCACACCTTGCGATGCCGCAGCGATTTGATTCAATCCATCGACCGCTTGATTGACGCCAATCGTTCCTTCTTCCGCTCGCTTCGAGGATCCTTGCGCAGCCACGTTCATCTCTTCGAACAATCGCGAGACGCCTTGGGTCGTTGTCGCGACATGGTCTGTGCTTGCGTAAAGTTCTTCAGAATAAGCGGTCACCTTGTCCGACGCTTCTCCAACCCGACGAATCAAGCCGACCAGGTTATGCTTCATTTCATTGAATGCCGTTACGAGGTCTCCTAGTTCATCGTTAGAGGCGACCTCGATATCTTCTCCCGTCAAATCCCCTTCTGCCATGATGCGTGCCTGACGACCAAGTCGATTGATCGGTTTTAAGAAGAGGCGCTGTAAGGCAAGTAAAGACAGAATTCCAATCACGACACCGCCAATGCTGATGATGAGCATCCAGAGGATTGAACTCTCCGCTTCAGCCTGTACAGCTTTCGTCTCGGATGCGAGGAGTTCGTCCTTGTATTCAACAAGGTCGGTCACCGTCATCCGAACACGGTCCGTCGTCGGTGTCACACTTGTATTGAGCACCGTCTTATAGCCGATTTCGTCTTGTTGTTGACGAAGTTCGACGGCACGGTTCATCTCACGGTCTAGTAGCTCATTAAATTTCTCCAAATCGCCCAACCAAGACAAAATTTTCTCATCTGAAGAAGATGCCTTGAGCGAAGCCATCAATTCGTCTCGTTGTTCTTGAACACCCTGGAGACTGATGAGCGTCTTCGGATTGGCTACAAGCATATAGTAGTTCAAATAACGTTCGGCATCCGTCACCGCTAGTGATAGATTCTCCGCAAGCAGCATCTCCTGCATGCCTTCACTGAGGACCCGGTCATAAGCGGCAGTCGATTGTCTCAATTGATAAGATCCGAGCGTGCCGACAATGACGAGCGCAATGATCGTCGGAATGAGTGCAATGGACATCCGTCGTCTCAGGGACGAGCGTCCTTTCTGTTTCGTACCACTTCGTTTTATGGTCCAGCCTTTCCACTTCTTCATCGGGTTAATCAATCGTTTCACGTCCATGTTATTCGTTCTCCTTCATCTCGGATTTCTTCTCAACTTGACATTAATGCAAACGTTTTCACTAATCAAATCGATTTTTCGAAATGAGGTGGATAAATTTTGAATCCGATTCGTTTTGACAAAAAGAAGCCATCTTTGTATACTTTAAATCGTAATTATTACGTTTTGAAAGGATTCTTTATGATTGTGGAACATACAAAGTTATTAATCATTGGTGCTGGTGTCCACGGAATGACCCTCGCCATCTCATATATGGAACAAGGCGGATGCTTAGAGGATTTGATTATTGTCGATCGACTCACTGACCCGTTAGCGAACTGGAAACAACAAACGGCATCCATCTCCATGTCGCATCTGCGTTCGACCCGAGTGCATCACGTTTCTTCGAACCCTCATGCGCTGAAGCAGTTCGCTTCGCGCTATGCCTATCGTTCTAATCATTTCAAAGATACGTTCGGACGTCCTTCGCTCGAACTGTTCAACGACCATGCCGAGACGTCATGGAACGACTATCGTCTTCAAGAACGTTTCCTCGGAGATGAGCGTGTGCTGACTGTTCGAAAAGACGAGGCACGTTATCATGTCCGAACGGACCGTCGTCTCATCACGGCCGATGCGGTCATTGTCGCCATCGGGCAATCTGGACATGTCGTGTTGCCGGAGTGGACTGACGAACATTGTCGGCATGTCTTCATGAAAGACCCGTCGAACGAATCAGATGAAGTGATCATCGTCGGCGGTGGCATCACGGCACTTCATTATGTGGTGAAGCGTGCCAAACAAGGTCACCGTGTCACCCTTGTGACGAGACGTCCGCTCGAAGTGAGTCAATTTGACGCCGATCGACAGTTCATGGGACCAAAAGGACTTGATCGCTTCCATCGACTAAAGGACGATTGGACGACAAAGCGCTCGTTCCTCGTCCGGGAACGGAAGCCAGGTTCCGCCCCGAATGATCTCGTATTAAAGGTGAAACGATTAATTCAATCGAATGCCATCACACATCTAATCGGAGAAGTAGAACGAAAAGACGATTCGTTATTTGTGAATGGTGACAAGCTTTCCGGCGAAGAAATGGTCTGTTGTACCGGGATTCGACCTCATCCTGTGAATGAGACATTTCTTCAGCCCTTGATGGAACAATTCAACCTCCCCCTCACTCCATGCGGAACTCCGGTTTTAACTGAGCAGCTCGAGTGGGCACCTGGTCTCTATTTGACAGGCCCTTACGCCGATTTGATCATCGGTCCGTTCGCAAGAGCCGTCTATGGCGGACAAGAGGCCGCTCGAAGGATCCTCCCCCAACTTCTATCGACACAAAAAAGCGTCTGACCGTATCGGTCAGACGCTTACTTGCTTATTCCTCAAATGAGGCATTCGCTTTTTTCACGACTTCCGCAACTGCGCTTCGGTTGAAGCGGAGAAGCGATTGATCGCATTTCAAAACGACATGTGTGTCTTCGATTTGATGAACGACGCCGTGTAAACCACCGATTGTGACAACGTTGTCGCCACGCTCGAGGGCGTTTTGCATCGCTTGTACTTCTTTTTGGCGTTTCGTCTGTGGACGAATCAAAAGGAAGTAAAATACGACGAAAATCAAGATCATTGGTAATAACGCAACGATTGTTTCCATGAGTAACATTCACCCTTTCCTTCAATATCAGGTTCATTATACCGTGAAACTGAAGCATTGTCACACAATGTCCGACATGATTGCTTAGAAATTCTTTGCGTTCGGCTTGTTGTATCCGTATTCTTCAAAGAACTCTTCTTTGAAATCGAGCAAGCGGTCTTCACGAATCGCTTGACGAACCTGCTCCATCAACTTCACGAGGAAGTGAAGATTGTGTGTCGTACACAAGTGAAGACCAAACATCTCATCCGCTCGAATCAAGTGGTGAACGTACGCACGCGAGTAGTTCTTACACGTGTTGCAGTCACACTTCTCATCGATTGGCCCGAAGTCCGTCTTATATTTCGCTTGTTTGATGGTGACGCGACCTTTCGACGTCATGAGCGTTCCGTTACGTGCGATTCGTGTCGGAAGGACACAGTCGAACATGTCGATTCCACGAATCGACCCTTCGATCAACGCATCCGGTGAGCCGACGCCCATCAAATAGCGTGGTTTGTTCTCTGGCATGAGCGGCGTCGTGAATTCGAGGGCACGATACATGACGTCTTTCGGTTCACCGACCGAGAGACCACCGACCGCATATCCTGGGAAATCAAGTGAGACGAGGTCTTGGGCGCTTTGACGACGAAGGTCCTCATATTCTCCACCTTGGATGATGCCGAAGAGCGCCTGGTCTTCTGGACGTTCGTGTGCCTCGAGGCAACGTTCCGCCCAACGGCTCGTCCGCTCGACCGATTTTTTCATATATTCATGTGTCGCCGGATAAGGCGGGCACTCGTCGAATGCCATCATGATGTCAGAGCCGAGGGCGTTTTGAATCTCCATCGCTTTTTCTGGTGACAAGAACAACTTGTCACCGTTCAAATGGTTACGGAAATGTACGCCTTCCTCTTGAATGTTTCGGAGGTCGGCTAGTGAGAACACTTGGAATCCACCCGAGTCCGTGAGGATTGCCCCGTCCCAGTTCATGAATTTATGAAGACCACCCGCTTGTTTGATGACCTCGTGTCCTGGACGAACCCAAAGATGATACGTGTTCGACAAGATAATGTTCGCACCCATCGCCTTGACCTGTTCAGGTGCCATCGTCTTGACGCTCGCTTGCGTCCCGACCGGCATGAAGACCGGTGTCTCGAACGACCCGTGCGGCGTATGGACGATTCCGTGCCGCGCTCCGGTCTGTTTGCATGTGTGGATGTGTTCGTATGTGACTGCATGTTTTGTCATTTTGTTACTTCCTTCCTCGTGATGAGCATCGCGTCTCCAAAGCTGAAGAAGCGGTATCGTTCTGCGACCGCAGTCCGATAAGCGTGTAAGATGATGTCGCGCGTCGCGAACGCCGAGACGAGCATAACGAGCGTCGATTTAGGCAAGTGGAAGTTCGTGATCAATCCATCGATCGCCTTCAACTCGACACCCGGGTATATAAAGATATCCGTCCAGCCCGATGACTCGACGAAGTCCCCATGGTCTCGCATGATCGTCTCGAGTGTTCGCGTTGATGTCGTGCCGACCGCGAAGATGCGACCGCCATTCGCTCGAATCTCCCGAAGCGCAGATGCCGATTCAGCCGACAACTCGAAATATTCACTATGCATCGTATGTTCCTCGATCGAATCAGCCGTCACCGGACGGAACGTCCCGAGGCCGACGTGAAGCGTGAGCGGGATTAACCGAATCCCTTTCGCTTTCGCTGCTTCAAGCAGTTCCTCGGTGAAATGAAGACCGGCTGTCGGAGCGGCCGCACTGCCTCGTTCACGGGCATAGACCGTTTGATAGCGGTCTTGGTCATCGAGTTGTTCGCGAATATACGGTGGGAGCGGCATCGTTCCGAGCTCATCTAAAATCTCATAGAAGATGCCGTCGTAGTCAAACTTGAAACGACGTCCGCCTTCTGGGAGTTCCTCGACACATTCCGCACGGAGAAGACCGTCCCCGAACTCGACGATGGATCCGACGCGAACTTTTTTCGCCGGTTTGACGAGCGCTTCCCATACATCATCTTCCGTCTGTTTCAACAAGAGCAGTTCGACTTTCCCGCCTGTTTCTTGTTTCGCCCCAAAGAGACGTGCCGGTAAGACGCGCGAATCGTTGACGACAAGCGCATCCCCTTCGTTCAAGTAATCGAGCACGTCACGGAAATGACGATGTTCGATGTCCCCTGTCTCGCGGTCTAATACGAGCAAGCGTGAGCTCGTCCGATCGAGCAATGGGACTTGCGCGATCAACTCTTCTGGCAATTCGAAATCATAATCGTTTACGTTCAATTGAATGTCTTGCATACCTTACTCCTCTTCCTCTTCATAACCAAAATGCGACTTGGCAAACTGTGTGATCATCCGTCCTCGCGGCGTGCGCTGCAAGAATCCTTGTTGTAATAAATAGGGCTCATAGACATCCTCAATCGTCTGAGCATCCTCACCGATGGTCGCGGCAAGCGTCTCAAGCCCGACCGGTCCACCTCCGAACCGCTCCACCATGGCCCGAAGCAATCGATGGTCGACTTCATCGAGTCCGAGCGCATCGACGTGTAGCCGGTCGAGCGCATCGGATGCGAGCACGGGATCGATTTCTTTCGTACCAGCCACTTGTGCGAAATCACGGACACGTCGTAAGAGACGGTTCGCGATCCGTGGCGTCCCTCGTGAGCGTTTCGCAATCGCACCGCTCGCCTCAGGTGAGATGGGGAGGCGGAACAACTGGGCCGTCCGGCTGACGATGGCCGCTAACTCATGTGTTTCATAATATTCGAGCTTCAACGTGACGCCGAAACGGTCACGTAAAGGTGCCGACAACATCCCGGCCCGCGTCGTCGCCCCGACGAGCGTGAACGGTGGTAGGTCGATGCGGACGCTTCGTGCCATCTCGCCTTGCCCGTAGACGATGTCGAGACAGTAATCTTCCATCGCCGGATAAAGGATTTCTTCAATCGTCCGGCTCAAGCGGTGAATCTCGTCAATGAACAAGACGTCTCCCGGTTCGAGCGTCGAGAGGATTGCGGCCAAATCACCCGGTCGTTCAATCGCCGGGCCGGCGGTCGTCTTGATCCCGACACCCATCTCGTTGGCGATGATTTGGGCGAGCGTCGTCTTCCCGAGTCCTGGGGGACCGTATAAGAGCACGTGGTCGAGCGTCTCATTTCGAAGTTTGGCGGCCTGAATGAAGACGGACAAATTGCCTTTCGCCTTTTCTTGCCCGATATATTGCTCGAAGCGCTGCGGACGTAAGCTCCACTCTTCAGAGTCTTCATATTGCTGATGAGATTGTGACAACAATCGTTCGTCCATAGCTTCCTCCTTATTTCAGTAACAGCTGTAGCGCGCGTTTTATGTACGCGTCGGTCGTCAAGATTTCTCCGCTTAAAGCACTGCGGACTTTTGCGATTTCCCGTTCGGAGTAGCCGAGCGCGACGAGCGCCTCACACGCCTCATCGAGTTCAGATGCACCTTGGGCGAACAACCCTTCGTTCGGCACGTAATCCGGTGCGAGCACGGATAACTTCCCTTTCAAGTCGAGCGCCATCTGTTTGGCCGTCTTCTTGCCGACTCCCGGGAACTTCGTCAAATATTTCTCGTTCTCGGTTTCGATCGCATCGATCAACGCGTCGATATCGCCGGACGCGACGATGGCAAGCGCACCTTTTGGTCCGATCCCGCTCACGCTGAGGAGTTTATTGAACAGCTCACGCTCGCGACGTGAACGGAAACCGTATAACGTCTGTTGGTCTTCTCGCACGTAATGATGCGTAAACACGATTACATGTTCGTCTTGTTCACGATAAAAAAACGGGTTAGGCACATGTACTTTGTAGCCGACGCCCGAGACATCTAACGTTATATATTCCGCACACACATAGGCGACGGGTCCTTTTACGAATTCAATCACGGTGTACTCTCCTTTTCGGTCGGAAAAACTGCATTTATTGTACCATAATGGGCGACACGAAAAAAGGACAGGCGTTTACCTGTCCTCAGCTTGTTGACAAATAACATGTTCGAACTCGTCCTTCCGGTGCCCTGCTTGCTCCTAGGAAAGCGAGCCGTGCCCGGATTGGGCATAAGACCTATACTTTGTCTACAGTCTCATGACAGGCGTTTACCTGTCCTGAAGCGATTACCGTGCAAGCATTCGTTCAAGTGCACGTTTCGAGAACTCTGTCGTCTCATGATCGACGCGAATGATGTTCACAGGGTCCGTCTCGAGCGACTCGAGCGCCCACAGTAGATGTGGCAAGTCGATTCGATTCATCGTGAGGCACGGACACATGAACGGGTTCAATGAAACGATATCGAGGTGTGGGTACGTCGCCGCTAGACGGTTGACGAGGTTCATCTCCGTTCCGACCGCCCATTTCGTCCCCGGTGCGCTCCCGTCAATCTTGTCGATGATATACGATGTCGATCCCGCCTCGTCTGCAGCCTGGACTACATCAAATGTACATTCCGGATGGACGATGATGCGACGATCCGGCTCACGCTCACGGAACGCCTGAATTTGCGATACCGTGAACTTCTCATGGACAGAACAGTGTCCCTTCCATAAGATGACTTTCACTTGATCGTCATCGCCTTCTGAGACCAATTCTTCACGGAGCGGATCCCAAACAGCCATCGCCTCGAGTGGGATGCCGAGATCATACGCCGTGTTCCGCCCGAGATGTTGATCGGGAAGGAACAAGATGCGTTCACCTGTCTCAAGCGCCCACCGAACGATTTCATGGGCGTTCGACGATGTAACGGTCGCCCCGCCGTGACGCCCAACGAACGCTTTGATGGCCGCTGTTGAATTGACGTATGTAATCGGGATGATGTCCTCTCCAAATCGTTCCGTCAGTTCTTCCCAAGCAATCTCCGTCTGATCGATATCAGCCATGTCTGCCATCGAACAGCCGGCACGCATATCAGGTAAGACGACAATCTGGTCGTCCCGCGTCAACATGTCCGCCGTCTCTGCCATGAAGTGGACACCACAAAAGACGATGAATTCGGCTTCGCTCATCTGTTCTGCGAGCCGTGCGAGCTGGAGCGAATCTCCTGTCGCGTCCGCGAATTGAACGACCTCGTCTTTTTGATAATGATGGGCCGGTAAAAAGAGACGCGTCCCGAGTCGGTCTTTGACCGCCTGAATCCGAGTCTCCATCTCCTCCACCGACAGGTTAGCGTACGTCGGTGGGAGTGTTCCGAGTAGTTGCATCTTTCATTCCTCCTTGTAAATTCAAACTGCAATCGAACGCGCGTACCGAATGAGTCAATTGCCCGAGCGAGATGACATCGATGCGAATGCCTCGATAATCGTCAATCGTGTCGAGCGTGATGCCACCAGACACTTCAATTTTGATGTGCGTCGGTATATGACGGACCCATTCTCTCAATTCATCTGGCGTCCGATTATCAAGCATCACGATGTCCGGATCGGCTTGAACCGCCTCCATCAGTTGTTCGAACGACTCGACCTCAACTTCAATCGGGGTCGTATGGCCGACACGTTCTCGTGCGACTTGAATTGCGTTCGTCACGCCACCAAGTGCGACGATATGATTGTCTTTGATCATGACGGCGTCATCGAGTCTTAGACGGTGATTGTATCCCCCGCCCACACGTACGGCGTACTTTTCAATCATCCGCAGTCCCGGGGTCGTCTTACGTGTATCGGTCACGTGAATCGAGTCATCGTGTAACGCGTCCACGCACTGTCGTGTCATCGTCGCAATCCCACTCGTATGTTGGATGACATTCAACAGTACGCGCTCAGTCTCTAAAATCGCGCGCGTCTTCCCTCTCAAGACGATGAGCTCGTCTCCAGGGGTCACCACTCTCCCGTCTTCTTGGCAAGAGACCAATTCAAGCCGCTGCATGGTTGCCAGCTCTTCTACGATCGGTTTCCCACAGAAAATGCCTTGTTCTTTGGCGACAATCGTTGCGACCGACTCGTCCTGTCCATCAATCAGCGCACTCGATAGGTCCCCATACCCGATATCTTCAATCAAGAACTGACGTAGCTGTTCGCGTAGGTATATCGTATTCATCATTCCGCTCCATTTCGAGGATGCTTTGCGCGAGAAGACGCGCCGCATCGAGTTGTAAAGTTTGTTCACTTAATTGTCTTGTCACGTGTTTCGTCATGGTCAACGTTTGGGTATTTTGTAAGAAACCTTTCAATTCATCAAGACTTGGTGAAATCGTCAACCATCTTCCAATTTGAGCACGTAACGCTTGAAATGCCACAGGTGAGATGTCGTACACCAACGTCTCCTTCGTCGCCGTGGTCGTCTGATTCAATCGCACCGCCCGCGCGACTCGTTTTCCAAACACCCAACATTCCAAAAGTGAGTTCGAGGCCAAACGATTCATCCCATGGATGCCCGCATCCGCCACTTCACCGACGGCATATAATCCGTCAACGTCTGTCCGTCCCATGTCGTCCACTTCGATTCCACCCATATGAAAATGGAGGCCAGGACGTACCGGAATGCGGCGAGGATCGATTTGGAGCCTGTCACATGTCAACGCAAGTTTTGGAAACCGTTCACGAAGCCGTGTCACGTTTGTCGTATCGAGATACACCGTTCCCATTCGTTCCGTCAGTACCCGCGCCACGTCATCACGAGGCGCGAGACTTCCGAGCGGATGATGCGCCATCACATGGTTTCCTTCGTCATCAACGAGCGTCGCTCCGGCTCCCCTGAGTGCCTCGGTCACGAGATGAGGCTCGTCGGTCGCTAGTAAGGTGGGATGAAATTGGATCCGCTGTAAATGTGTCAGCTTGGCCCCACATCGATTTGCCAGAACGAGACCGTCACCGGTCACGGTACGCGCGTTTGAAGTCCAATCAATCAGCCCACCGATGCCACCTGTCGCCAATACGACAGCGCCGGCTTCAATTCGAATGGGCACTTCATCCCGAAACGCCATCGCACCGACGACTTTCCCGTCTTTCGTGATGAGATCGTGCACGAGCATCCGTTCCAATACATTCACGTTATCGGGCATCGACTGACGCAATTGCCTCATGACATGACGTCCAGTCTCGTCGCCACCGACATGAAAGATTCGATTCAATCGATGCGCGCCTTCACGTCCGAGGGCATAGCCGCCCTCTTCACGGTCGAACCGGACAC
This sequence comes from Exiguobacterium sp. PFWT01, assembly GCF_018255795.1. Taxonomy (GTDB): domain Bacteria; phylum Bacillota; class Bacilli; order Exiguobacteriales; family Exiguobacteriaceae; genus Exiguobacterium. The sequence continues at coordinate 1,940,487 of NZ_CP073755.1, forward strand.
CGAATCGTTCTATTTCTTCAATCGCTTGACGACCTTCTTCTACGAGAATGTCGACTCGCTCAGCGCACGATGTGTTTTTAGAGGCGAGCAACGTGTCTTCTTTATGGGCCGTACTCGATTTCTCAAGATACGCGCTCGCAATCCCGCCTTGTGCCAAATCGGAGTTGCTCTCTGTCATCTCACCTTTCGAGACGAGAAGAACAGAGAATGATGTTGGTAGATGCAAAGCCGTCGCGACGGCGGCAAGTCCCGTTCCGATAATCAAAATGTCAGTTTTCTCTATGTGTAAAGACACTTGTACATCACCTGTTTTTCATATGTAATGTTGACTTGTAAACTAGTTTCGCATAATTTTGTGTAGAAGACAACATGAGAAAAGGGGAGTCCATGATGAACCGCTACTTCGACTACGCCGCTACACACCCGATGACGCATGCAGCATTAGACCATTACGTGGCGATGGCCAAAAACGTTTATGGGAACCCATCATCACTCCATACCCAAGGTTATATGGCAGAAGATTATTTGACAGAGGCAAGACGCTTGATCAAACAGGCGCTCGGGCTTGATATGTTACGAGGAAAATTATTATTCACTGGAAGTGGATCGGAGAGCAATTACATCGCCCTGACAAGCTTGCGTAAACGGATGAAGGGCAAAGAGGTGATCACGTCTTGGCATGAGCATGATTCCGTCGCCCTCTTACTTGAAGAATGGGAACGGGAAGGGATAATTGTTCATCGGTTGAAACTGAAGGATGGGAAGTTTGATTTAGATGCGTTCACCCACCTACTCGATCGTGACATCGGGCTCGTCACGCTCCAGCACGTCAATTCCGACACGGGTTGGGTGTTACCGCTCCACCACATCCAATGCCTCTTGAAATATAAGAAAATCCTCTTCCATGTGGACGGGGTCCAGGCACTCGGGAAAATCCCGATTTCTGTCGAAGGCATCGATGCCTATTCGTTCAGTGCCCACAAGGTAGGTGGACCGAAAGGAGTCGGCGCCCTCTACATGGAACGTCTGATTCCTCCCCCTTACTATCCGGGGCATCATCAATACGGGATTCGTCCCGGAACGATTGACGTTCCTGGAATCAGTGCCTTTGCAAAAGCACTCGGAGAACGTCAGGAACAATTGACACGTTTTCAGAGAAATTTCATGGCGTTTCGTGCTATCTTGAAAGAGAAGACGTCAGCGCATGTCCATTGGCTCGAGTTTGATGAACAAAGTCCCGCCATTTTCTCCTTCGTCTCCCATCAACGCGACGGACAATGGTGGATGACCGAGCTCGACGATCTCGGATTCCAAGTATCGGCTGGGTCGGCATGTCGAGCAGGTCAAAATGGACCAAATCGCATGCTCGAGGCACTCGGATATGAGACGAGCGCCTGTCATGGACTCGTCCGCATTTCCTTCGGCGCGCATACGACCGCCGAAGACACATCGGCCCTCGCCGATGCCATCGTCATTTTAGCAAGGAGAGTCGAACATCATGAACAAACGTTTAGCCGGTGAAGAACGCCGTCGCACACTATTACAATTGATTGAATCGAGCAATGAGCCAATCACAGGATCTGAACTGGCAAGACATGTATCCGTCAGTCGCCAGGTCATCGTCCAAGACCTATCGTTACTAAAAGCGAAAGGTCATCAAATCGTTGCGACCGCTCGTGGGTACGTCTACTTGCACGGAGACCTCACCCCATCCACCTATTCGAAAAAGGTAGCTTGTCGTCATACGGCAGAAGAGATGGAGGCGGAGATGAACGCCATCGTCGATGAAGGGGTCACCATCAAAGACGTCATCATCGACCATCCTGTATACGGGTCCATCACGGGACAACTCATGGTGAAGAGTCGCCGCGACGTCCGTGCCTTCCTCGAACGTGTGAAGACGCATGGGGCTTCCCCACTCTCCCAGTTGACGGGTGGTTTCCATATCCATACGCTCGAATCAGACCATAAAGAGGCAATCGATGCTGCGGTGAAAGAATTGGACCGCCTCGGGATTCTCGTCTCCGAATTAGATTGAAGAGACGTCACGAATATGTGACATCTCTTCTTTTTCTTTTCAGTCATGTCCGTTATACTGATGGATGGAACATCTTTCCTGAAATCATTTGAAAGGAGGGCTACGTCTTGAACGTCCTCGAGCATCTACTCGCTGTCTGTGGGGTCTTCAGCATTCCCATCGGTATCTTGGTTCAATTCATCCCGAACGAACTCGTTCTCGCATACGGAGGCTTCCTCGTCGACTCGCATGACGCGCCCTTCTTCCTGACGTTCCTACTGGCGTGGGTCTCCTTCACGCTCAGCCAAATCGGTCTGTACTGGATCGGTCGATATGGTGGGCGTCCCGTCGCGCTCAAACTGTATCGGTATTTTCGAATTCGGCAAGACAAGCAACTCCGGGCCGAGCGCTGGTTTGAGAAATACGGGGCATGGATCGTCTGCCTCAGTCTCTTTTGGCGGCAACTGTTCGCCGTGAGCGCCGGGGTGATGCGTCTATCGTTCCGTAAGTTTTTGTCGGTGACGACCTTGATTTTCGCCGTCTGGTCATTCCTTTTCATCCATGTCGGGATGATGCTTGGTAGCAACTGGCGCATGATCGGTCACTTCATGGACGATGTCATCCCCTTCTTGGCTCTTGCTGTCGGAATCGTCCTCATCGTTCGACATGTTCGTCAGCAACCAAAACGTGTGAAAGAATCAGCTTAACTGGAGCTGATTCTTTTTTTGTTGGAAAGGGAAACGCTCACATCTGTCGAATAAGAACCATGTAAGCGAATCGCGGTCACACATATAGGACACCGCACAACGAAAAAGGAGGAATCATCATGTTCCATCGCCGTAAGACGTATACGATTCGACCTGAACGCCTGCAAGAATTCACCGACTTTTTCCATACATACATTTACCCGATCCAGGCGTCGCATGGCGCCCGTCTCGTCGGACGCTGGGTGACCGAAGACAAGTCCGAGGTCATGGCACTATGGGAATATCGGGACCGTGAACACTATGAGCAAGTCGAACGGGATTATCGTGGCAGTACGTTGCGACGAGACGCCATGAAACAGCGGGCTCGCCTCGGAAAAGAGCTGTATATCAAGTCAAGCGAAGAGTTCATGATGCCGACCGGGCACTATACGCCGCCGCGTGCGATTGTTTGTGTGACAGCGTATATCACGAATGAAGCGGGTGAGGTTCTCCTCGTCAAAAACATGCATCGGAACGACTCGTTCGAGATGCCTGGCGGACAAGTGGAAGAACATGAGTCCATCGTGGATGCCATCCATCGTGAAGTGCGCGAAGAGACCGGTGCGGAAATCAAAGTAGAAGGGATCACTGGGATTTATCAAAACGTTTCGTCCCGCGTCCTCTGTGTCACCTTCCGCGCCACTTATGTATCAGGGGACCTCAGACCGCAGGCTGGCGAGACACAGGAAGTTGGATTCTATAAAGTTGACGCAAGCAACGTCGGCGACTACATCAAACGCGAGCATTTCCAGATGCGCTTCCTCGATGCCATGGACCCGACCTATATGCCTTACGCCATTTATAAAGTACGACCATATGAACTGATTGAGCGCATTGAACGCCAATCCGTATGACGCAAAAAGGGATGATCCGCCATGTGCGAATCATCCCTTTTGTTTATGCTTCTTGCATGTCTTCTTGCTGAGATTGTCCAGTCTCCACTAACAGTTTCCGGACACGGCGTTTCTCCACATGGAGAACGGTGAACGTCATGTCTTGATACGTGACTTGTGCACCTTTCTCCGGAATGTCGCCGAGCAATTCAACGAACCAACCGCCCATCGTGTTGGAATCCACGTCTGGTTCTGCAATCCCCATCTCTTCTGCGAATTCATCAACGTTCATGTCAGCCATACACTCATAGACCCCTTCACGGAGACGTCTGAGATAGACGACGGATTCGTCGTGCTCATCCCAGATGTCGCCGACGAGTTCCTCAAGCATGTCTTCTAACGTAATGAGACCCGCCGTGCCCCCGAATTCATCGAGGACGACAGCCATGTGAGATTGTTTCTGCTGGAGAATCGGAAGTAGTTCAATCAATTTTGTCTGCGGTGACACGTACGTGAGTGGGCGGATGAGCGAACGGACATCCGTCACTTCATCCTTCATCATCGAACGCAAGAAATCACGTTCCGACAAGACACCGATGACGTTGTCGATCGAGTCTTTGTAGACCGGCAAACGTGAATGTCCACCACTGAAAATCGTGTCTTTGATTTCATCGAGCGAATCGTCGATGTCGACGGCCAGAATATCGATTCGTGGCGTCAGCACATCGTCGACCGTAATATCGTTGAAGGCAAAGGCGCTATGGACGAGCTCAGCTTCCGTCTCTCCGAGCACACCTTCCTCTTCTCCCATATCGACGAGCACTTTCAACTCTTCTTCCGTCACTGACGGTTCTTTCGTACTCATCCCGAACAGACGTAGCACTAATTTTTTCAAACCGCCAAAAATCATCGTCACCGGTTTGAGGACTTTGACGAGGAATACAAGGATTCCACTAATCAGAAGCGAGTACTTCTCCGCAAACTCTTTGGCGAGTGATTTCGGCAAAATCTCACCGAATATCAAAATGATGACCGTTGTCGCAAACGTCGAGATGACGAGACCTGTCCCGCCTGAGAAGATGCTCGTGGCGATGGCGGTCGAGACGGTCGCTGCACCGATGTTGACGATATTGTTCCCGACGAGAATCGTCGAGAGCGTATCATCAAAACGGTCGACGAGATTGAGGACACGTTTTGCGGCTTTGTCGCCATCTTCCGCCATCCGAATCATCCGGACCCGGTTCACACTCGAGAGCGCCGTTTCTGCTGATGAGAAAAACGCTGACAACATGACGAGAACTACATATAGAATTAAACTTGACGAGGGCACAGGGTCCACGTTAGCTTCACACTCCGTTTCTTCTTAACAAATAATTTTTTTATTCCACAAACTCGAATTCGAAGTCGAGGATCGCGACGACACTACCGTCCTCTGCACCCAACTTACGAAGATCGTCATCGACGCCCATTTGACGCATTTGACGAGCAAATCGTTTGATCGACTCATCATGGTCAAAGTTCGTCATCTTGAAGAGCTTCTCGATACGAGGTCCCGTGATCACGAAGCGATCGTATTCATCGATGTGGATTTGATAACCTTTCTCTTCCTTCTCATAACGATACACGACACGAGGCGTCGCTGTCTTCTCTTCGAGCTCATCGAGTGGGAATTCTGGTGTCGTATCGACAAAGTTCGCCACTTCGATCAACAAGTTGCGAAGACCGTCTTGAGCGAGTGCTGAGATCGGGAAGACTTTGACATCGTCCCCTACCTTCTTCTTGAACTCTTCAAGATGTTCCGCTGCGTCCGGCATATCCATTTTGTTCGCCACGACGACTTGTGGACGCTCAAGGAGACGTAAGTTGTACGACTCGAGCTCACGGTTGATTGTCGTGTAGTCTTCAAACGGATCGCGTCCTTCCATACCACTCATATCGATCATGTGAACGATGACTTTCGTCCGTTCGATATGACGAAGGAATTGGTGACCGAGACCAACGCCTTGGCTCGCTCCTTCGATGAGACCTGGAAGGTCGGCCATGACGAAACTACGGTCGTCCGCTGTCTTTACGACACCGAGGTTCGGTGTGATCGTCGTGAAGTGGTACGCACCGATTTTCGGACGTGCCGACGAGACGACCGAGAGAAGCGTTGACTTCCCGACAGAAGGGAATCCGACGAGACCGACGTCTGCGAGGAGTTTCAACTCGAGACGCAACTCACGTTCTTGACCTGGTTCCCCGTTCTCCGCGATTTCCGGAGCCGGGTTGGCAGGCGTCGCAAAACGACAGTTCCCGCGACCACCACGACCGCCTTTCGCGATCGTCGCTTGTTGGCCGTGCTCGGTCAAGTCCGCGATGACGGTATCCGTCTCGGCGTCGAACACGATTGTGCCAGGTGGGACTTTGACGATGAGCGGTTTCGCTTTACGTCCGTGCATCCCTTTTGACATCCCTTTTTCGCCATCATGGGCGATAAACTTCTTCGAATAGCGGAAATCAACGAGCGTCCGCAATCCTTCTTCTACTTCAAAGATGACGTCTCCACCGTGACCACCGTCACCACCTGCAGGACCACCGTCTGGAACGTATTTCTCGCGACGGAAAGCGACCATCCCTTTTCCGCCGTCTCCAGCTTTTACAAAAATATTAACCTGATCGACAAACATTTATTTCCCCTCCTTTATGTGAAACGTAGTGGTATCTACGTTCTGTTCGTACAAATCGGCTGATGCCTTCACATCGTCCGGGACAGTGCCCGTGACGCGAACCATCAGTCCGTCCGTGAACGTCACATGAATCGGCCCATCCGTGTTGTCTAACAAGCGGACAAGCATCTCTGCCACTCGCGCGTCATCGATGGCGAGTTGGTCGGTTGAAATCGTATACGTCATCCGTCCCTCCCAATTCGCTTGAATCACGACTAGGCTCGTCTGTGGCACGTTCAAACGAACGAGCGCACTCTCTTCGTCGGCCTGTTTCCGATAGCGTTCGTAAAGTTCCTCGAGCTTAGTCGGATCGAGAGCCGCGTAGAGCGAGATCAATTGAAGCCGATTCATCCATTCGTGACGGACGGTCGATAAGAGCTCGAGTGTCTGTTCTGAATCCATTTGATCCTCTCCTAGAAAAAAAGACTCTAACCAAATAAGTGGCTAGAGTCTTCTGCGTCGTTCAACTTACGCGACTGGGTAAACGCTCACTTGTTTCTTGTCGCGACCAAGACGCTCATAGCGTACTACGCCGTCAACTTTCGCAAACAAAGTGTCGTCGCCACCACGGCCAACGTTTTCACCTGGGTGAATCTTTGTACCGCGTTGGCGGTAAAGGATTGATCCAGCTGAAACTGTTTGTCCGTCAGCGCGTTTTGCACCGAGACGTTTCGAAATTGAGTCACGACCGTTTTTAGTCGAACCAACTCCCTTTTTCGAAGCGAAGAACTGAAGGTTCAATTGTAACATGAGGTCCACCTCCTATTGTTCAATTTGGATATATTCACCGTAGCTTTGGGCGATCGTGTCTAACTGCACGAGCATCCCTTCTAATAACAGTTGGGTGCGTTCCATATCCTGCGGTGATAAGTCAGGATACGTCTCGACATAAAAGTAACCACCCTCTGTTTGATCTGCCATTTCTACAAGAAGCGATTGACCCGCAAGCGTTTCGACGGCGTTATAGGCACCAAAGATGATGGCTGAAACACCGGCGCACACCAAGTCAGAACCAGGTTCTGCAAAATTGGCATGACCAGTCACTTCGACAGAGCGAATCGACTTCGCCTCGTCTCGTCTTACCTTGACCCGAATCATAGCTTACGCTTCGATTTTCTCGATGCGAACTTTCGTGTAAGGCTGACGGTGACCTTGCTTACGACGGTAGTTTTTCTTAGCTTTCATTTTGAAGACAGTGATCTTCTTAGCGCGGCCGTGTTTTACCACTGTACCGACAACTTTAGCGCCTTCTACGAGTGGAGCGCCGACTTTAACATCGTCACCACCAACGAAAAGAACCTCACCGAATTCTACAGTACCTTCGACATCAGCATCGAGTTTTTCGATGTAGATCTCTTGACCTGCTTCAACTTTGATTTGCTTACCACCAGTTTTGATGATTGCGTACATATACGTGCACCTCCTTGTTAAACTCAGACTCGCCATCCTGGGCAGGGCAAAAACCTTTAAAAACCCGTTCTGTGCGGTTGTAGCCATTTGGGTGCTTCCAAACGAACTAACGTTATAGATAATACCATTCTCAATTAATCATTGTCAACGATGAGATAAGAAATTCTGACATTCTTCGGACGTCCCATAAAAGAGGAACTCCGGCTCCCCTTCGACGAGATGCACCTCGATGTCAAATTCGTGCCAGGAAGCGTCATGCCACTTCTTAGGAAGTGAGAGCACGACCGCTTCGTATTGATCATTCAAATCAAGGAGCGACCGTTCAAACTGTGAGAAGATGGCCAATTTTGAAGGCTTGCCGGCATGAAACATCCGGTCTTGAATCGAGCGCCCGGTCCGTTCTCGCGACAGCTCGAACAGCCCCATCCGTGTGAAGCCGTACACTTCAACACGTCGTGGGTCACGCGCCCCGAGTTCTTTCATTTTTTTAAGGAGACGGGTCTGCCCTTCTTTTGAACCTCGTAAGAAATCGATGATGACCATGCCGCCGATATTTCGCAGACGCAACTGCTCCATGATCGAATAGAGCGCGGCTTCATTGATGGTATCGGCCGCACGCCCCTTGTCTTTGACGGCGACATTTTTGCCACTGTTCACGTCGATGACGGTCATCGTCTCGACTTGTTCGATTAAGACGAACGCCCCGCCATCCAACCAAACGGCACGACTCTCCAGTTTCTCGATGGCTCCGTCGAGACGTTTCGCTTCAGGCATCCGTCCTTTTCCGATATGACGTTTCACCGGGACATCCAATCGTTCGAGTCGCGTTTGCCCTTCTTTGTCATTCAACAGCACGGACTCGACTGCATGACGCCTCACGAATTGTTCGCATAGTAGCTCGTCTTGCCCGAACCGTTGCTCGATCACCACGGTCGAACGGTTACGCAATCGGTTCAGTTCTTCCTGTAACGCTTCCGGCGCCACTTGTCCGGCTTCCGTCCGAAATAAGACCCCTTCCTCTTCCGTTAAGTCGAGCGCCTTTGAGAGGCGGTCCTGCGTGACGAGGTCGAGCTTCCGGCTGAACAATTGCCGACGGCCAAATGGGAAATACACAAGATATCGTCCGCCGAACCGAATGTTCTCTGTCACTTTATGATGCTTTCCGTTGATTCCTTCTTTTGTCACTTGGACGAGTCGCTTTTCCCCGACGACTGCCGCTTGCCCGATGGCCGGTACTTCCGGATACGAGGCGAGCGCACGGAGCGTCTCTGCGATCGGGAGAAAGTATGTCGTCTCCCCATCCGTCAAAAAGGCTGCGCCGAGTGACGGGTGAATCCGTTCAATTGCGGCTTCGACGATGGTCCCGACAGACAGTTGGTCGACAAACCGTTCCTCGACTTCGAGTAATCGTTCGCCGTCCACGAGCATCGCCCGTTCAATGGAAGGTGTTCGTTCGTAGATTAGCTTCATCTGCATCACTCCTTTCGACAGAAAAAGGCAACTTCCGTTGCCTTTACGCTTTTTTCATTCCAAATTTCATCATGAGTCGTGCCCAGAAGCCGACCGGTGCCGTCTCCGTCTGAATCGACATGAGCGGGACCGATTCGCCAAGAATACGGCGCGTGATGTTCCGGTACGCCTGCCCGGCATAGTTATCCGGATTCATCGTGACCGGGACACCGCGGTTCGCGGCCGCGATGACTTCCTCATCGTCGATGACGACACCGAGTAAGTCGATTGACAGGATGCGCATAATGTCATCGATGTCGAGCATGTCGCCCGATTCGACGAGATGATTCTTGACTCGGTTGACAATCAGTTTCGGCGCATCGATATGTTCCGCTTGTTCGAGCATCCCGATGATTCGGTCTGCATCTTGAACCGCCGCTTTTTCAGGTGTCGTGACGACGATCGCCTCATCCGCACCGGCAATCGCGTTCATGAACCCTTGCTCGATTCCAGCAGGACAGTCGATCAAGACGAAATCATATTCCGTCTTCAACTGGTCAACGATTTCTTTCACTTGTTCGGGATTCACTGACGTCTTGTCTTTCGACTGTGCGGCCGGGAGTAAATACATCTCCTCGAAGCGTTTGTCACGGACGAGCGCCTGATTTAACTTACATTGACCCGTAATGACATCGACAAGGTTATAAATGCTCCGGTTGTCGAGACCGAGAATGATATCGAGGTTACGCAATCCGATATCTGTATCGACGAGACAGACCGAGTGTCCAGACAAGGCGAGCCCCGTCCCGATGTTCGCGGTCGTCGTTGTCTTGCCGACGCCCCCTTTTCCTGATGTCACGACGATGGCTCTGCCGTTTTTAACTTCCTTTTCTGTATGTACAGGCTCCACTACTTGCTCCATTCCACTCACCCTCTCTGTAATTCCATTGCATATGCGTCCTTCAGACCCGTCATGACGTGGCGGAGACGTGTCATCTCGATCCCATCACTCGTCTGATACGCACAACCCATCTCAATCTCAGGAAGTTCTTCCTCGTCATCGGCTGTGAGTACATGTTCGCCGATTGCTAAAAACTTCGGATGGAGCAGGCTCGCGGTGATGACCGCTTCTTCCCATCCTTCGACACCGGCGCGCACATTTCCTCGTATCGTCCCTAAACAATAAATACTTCCTGTCGCCCGGACCTCTGACCCGGGATTGATATCCCCGATCACGAGCACCGAACCGTCAAACGTCAAGACTTGTCCACTCCGGATCGTCCCGCTGTGATAGTGGAACGTCTTTCTGCCATACGTCGCTTTCGCTTCTTCCGTCAACATGACATCGCTCGACAAGTCTTCAATATAAAAAACGCCATGACGAGCGACGACCTCACGAATTTGACGTGACAGCTCCTCGTCAATATAACGAGTACCCGCGTGCAACTTCAGGGCAATCTTTCCGGACGGCGGCTCCATTTCTTGTAATGTCGCTTCTAAGTCCGTAAGCACCTCGTCGATGCCACTCTTCGGATTGAAGTGAATGGCAATGCCGTTGCGATGTCCTTTAATCGTAATGTGTCGTTTACGCTCCATCATGGCTACCCTCTTTTCGCAACAGGGCGTGTCGTCACATAACGCGTCATCGGATAATAAAGAATCACGATGGCGATGGCATTGACGAGCATCGTCCCTGGAATCTGTTCAACCAATAGTGTTTGAATCGTCATCAACGTCCCACCAATCGCCGCCATGATCCCGTAAATCGCAAAGGTGAAAACGAGAATCATAAACGTGAACGTAATGGTGACGGAGAAGAAGTTCTCACCTATATATTTTAACACGAAGCTGGCTAAGAGAGGAATGAGTGAAAAAGTAAATACATAGATTCCAATCAGGTCGGTGTAGACGATATCATACAGCAGTCCGAATACAAGCCCGAACCCGAGTGCCGTCTCCCATCGACCGTACAGACTGACAAACATCAACCCGATCAGCGTCAACAAAAGAAACGGCGTGGCGTAGTGCCAAGAAAAAATCGATGCCCATGTTCCTTCAATAAGAAAAAGGAGGAACAGGGCGATGAACACTTTCATGTTACTCACCCGCTGCTCCTCCTTCCTCGGGACCCGTTAGAAACGGTTCGTCTAGTGTCCGATCAATCACGTACATTTGTGAGAACTCATTGAAGTCGGCCTCCGGTTTAATCCGGGCGACTTGTGAGACGCCATATTCATCCGTCTCGATTGACTCAATCGTACCGATGACGAGCCCGGCCGGATAACGTCCACCGAGTCCGGACGTCGAGACGATTTCTCCTTCTTTCAGCTTGACGCTATTCGACACTTTCGTGAAGAACAATTCGTTCGTCTCCGTATCGAATCCGTCAACCGTCCCATACGTCGGTTTGCCGTCCGCATCTTTGACAACAGCCGAGACGTTGTTCGTCCGGTTGTTGTCGCTGAGCAGTTGCACTTGCGACGTATAGGCGCTCGTTTGAATGACACGACCGACCATCCCGCTCGCCGCGGTCACGGCCATGCCCTTCTCAACGCCGCGTTCTGAACCGACGTTGATGGTGACGTAGCGTTGCCAATCGTTCGGTGTCCGACCGATGACCTCCGCCGGAATGAGGTCGAAGTCACGTAACGACTCGTCTTTTGCTTCGACCATCTTTCGAAGCTCCTCATTCTCACGGCGCAAATCATCCGCTTCAACCGATACCTCGGCGTACTTCGCCAAATGTTCTTTCAGCTGGCGGTTCTCTTCGTAGATATCGCGGACATCTGAGATGGACGAGACCGTTGAGTCCATCCACCCGATTGGTACCGCGAACACTCGCTGGAACGTGCCGACCACATCACGCGTGACATCTTGGTACCAGGCTGATTCCGATCGTCCTCGAATCGAAACACCTAAAATGACGAAAAACAAGATCAGTACAATTAGCGTGATGATGAGCTTTTTATTACGTACGAATCGGCTCATCGTGTCTCACCTCTCATCGACGTGACGAGATGCCTGATTTCGAACGGAGGACGTCCATCATTTCAAGAGATTTTCCAGTACCGACCGCTACGCAGTCGAGTGGCTCATCCGCAACGAGTGTCGGGATGTGTGTCTCGTCTGAGATCACGTCGTCCAAGTTTTTGAGGAGCGCGCCGCCGCCAGTCAAGACGATCCCGCGGTCCATGACGTCAGCCGCAAGTTCTGGAGGTGTTTGCTCAAGCGTTTGCTTGACCCCTGCTAAAATCGCTTCGACTGTATCCGAAAGAGCTTCACACACTTCTGCAGACGTGACTTCGATCTGCTTCGGAAGTCCTGTCACGAGGTCGCGACCACGGATTTCCATCTTCTCGTCTTCGTTCGATGCGTCGATGCGCGCCGAACCGACTTCCATTTTGAGCGTCTCGGCTGTACGTTCCCCAATCATGAGGTTGTACTTGTTCTTGATGTAACGAATAATGGCATCATCCATTTCGTCACCACCGACACGAATCGATTGGCTTGTCACGATGCCGCCGAGTGAGATCACTGCGACTTCGGTCGTACCGCCACCGATATCAACGACCATCGAGCCAGTCGGTTCCCAAACTGGGAGACCTGCACCGATTGCTGCCGCGAACGGTTCTTCGATTGTGTATGCTTCACGAGCGCCCGCTTGTTTCGCAGCGTCTTCCACGGCACGTTTTTCAACCGACGTGATGCCGCTTGGGACACAAATCATGACGTTCGTCTTCGATGAGAACAAGCCGCCTTTTGATTTTTGAGCTTGCTCCATGAAGTATTTAATCATCGTCGCTGTCGTTTCGAAGTCAGCGATGACACCGTCTTTCATCGGACGACGTGCAGAGACGTTCCCCGGAGTACGTCCAATCATATCTTTGGCCTGGTTCCCAACGGCCTCAATTCTACCTGTATCTGTGCGGAACGCCACGACGGACGGTTCACGAACAACAATTCCTTGACCCTTTACATAAACGAGCGTGTTAGCCGTTCCAAGGTCGATTCCGATTTCTCGGTTAAAACTACGAAACATAGGTGTTGCTCCTCTCTTCATTACACTATTTTTTATTATAACGGAAAAATCATGTTTGAAAACGTTCATTCGATTACAGGTTATTTACAATAACCGCATCTCAGTCCTGTCTCACCGTCTATTAGTTTGCCTTCTTTTCGGCAAAAAGGCAAATCAAAAAAGCAGACGCAAGTGAGCGTCTGCCTAAGGAGAGAACGGTTACAATCCTGGTTGGAGCGGGATGAGTAACATCGCCCCGTAGAAGAATACCGAGAAAATCAACACCGGCCGAAAGAAGCGGGACGGCTTGAGTCGGGTCGCTCCTGCCAAAAAGCTCGATGTCGTCACGACGAAGAGATAGATTCCGACATACATGAGCAGGAGGCGGACGAGTACCGTCCAGATGCCGAGTTGATCGAGTTCATTGAAAGAGAGCACGATCAGACCGAGATAAGCAATGAGCGCTAGAACCCCTACGCCGACACCGACGAGCGGCGAGACGCGGTTGAGCCAGTGGTCCTGATTGAACCGCATAAATAGCGCTGTGCTCACAAATAAAAACAGGATGAACACAACGATAGAGAAGATAGTCGGTTCTAGATGTATGTAACTCACAAAAAGCGATAATCCGACCATCAGTATCCAAATTATTCTTTCCATAAAAACACCTCATTTGTTTTCTAATCAACATCCAGATTCGATTAGAGAAAACTATCTTCATTCAGACAATTCATTCGAATGTTGTGATTTCTCTTTTCCTTCGTGAAAAATCATGCAAAGAGCTAAAATCAAACAAATCAATCCGCCTAACCCAGTCGTGATCAAGGACAATTGCTCATCAAAAAAAGCTTTACTAACTCCTAAGAAAATGAGAAACACCCAACCAATCACATTCCATATTGTAATACGCGACATTCGGTAACCTCCTATGTACAAACTCATGCATCATTATTTCTACTCTCTTCAAATTCTACATCTCCATTTACCTTTTTCCAACTATATCCAAAATTTAATGGGGTTAAAGTGTCTAATTAATGAATGACTCCAACACCTATTAATACTACCGAGTATCGAACGGCTCCATAGCTCTAGAATCTTACACGGACGAGAACAAAGAAGAACATGTATCACCTTAGTCCATCAGTTTTTTCTATTCATTGTATTCCAGACTTCTATGAAAATGTGAACGAAATCCAAAAAAGCAGACATCATGATGCCTGCTCTCTACTCCTTACCCATTCATATATCCCCGCTGCTTCATGCTGACGTAATGGTCTTCCCCGATGATGACGTGGTCGAGACAAGCGATGCCGACGATATTGCCTGCTTCGACCAATCGCTCGGACACCTCGATGTCTTCCCGACTCGGGGTCGCGTCCCCGCTCGGATGATTGTGCACGGCGATAAAGCACGCTGCCGACAACTTGAGCGCCTCACGAAACACATCGCGCGGATGCACGATCGAGGAGTTGAGCCCTCCGACGAAGAGCGTCTTCCGAGCGATCAGTTGATTCTTCGTATTCAAATACAAACAGACGAAATGCTCCTGATTCAACAGTCTCAATTCATCACGCAACAACTCATAGGCGTCTTGCGGCGAACGAATCGTCGGCATACTCGCTTTCGGTTCCTCGACGTATCGAATCCCGATTGTGAATGCGGCGAGGAGTTGCTCTGCCTTCTTCTTCGTCATCCCTTCGATTTTGCACAAATCGTGTACGGACGCTTGCGACAACGCCCGTAACGTCGGGTAGACGTCCGAGATACGACGAGCCGTCTCCATCGGGTCCGGTCCCCGTCCTCCGATTTGAAGCAATCTGGCGATGGCGGTCTCTACACTACGGTCAAGCACCATGGTCATTCCTTCACCTACTTTCAAGTTCACAGGAAGCGAGGCGTCACCCCATGCCGGTCGAGCGTCTTGACGAGCGGATGGATTGGCAATCCGACGACATTATAAAAATCCCCTTCGATTCCCTCGACGAAGAGACCACCCGATCCTTGAATCCCATACGCACCCGCCTTATCGTAGGGCTCTGTCGAATCCAAATAATCCGCTAGCCAGGTCTCAGGAATCTCAGAGAACGTCACACGCGTCGTCGTGACGAACAAATCTTGGGTCGCACCGATGATGCTCACACCCGTCAGCACTTCATGGGTCGAACCGGATAATCGTTCCAGCATCCGTTTCGCATCCTCCCGGTCTGTCGGTTTCTCTAAAATGATGTCGTTCAAGACGACGACCGTGTCCGCGCCGATGACGATGGCATCACGGTGTTGCCTTGCCACATCCATCGCTTTCTCCCGGGCCAGACGAGCGACATAATCACTTGGTGTCTCCCGACCGTCCGTCCCTTCCGTCACGGTCGATGGGATGACCTCATGCTTGATTCCAGCTTTCGTCAATAGCTCGGTACGTCGCGGTGACATCGAGGCGAGAATGACACGCTTCTGTGTTGAATTCATTGTATCGACTCCTTCTCTTCTTCCAAAACGGCGTTCCTTCCCGTTTCAGTCTTCACTGTTGATTGTAGGCAACGTGCCTCCTAAACACAATGACCCGCGACGAAAAACACGTCCCTTCAATTGCGAAGGGACGTGCCGACTTATGGTGTCGTATAGTCGTATACCGGGATATCCTTTTGCTCAAACGCCGGTTCCGGAATGTATCGGTCTGGAACGAGTTGGTCGAGGTCCGGACGATAGAAGGCATCGAGCTCGACTGTAAACTCGAGGGACTGCACTTCTTCGACCGTATTCGGTCCCGTCTCGGCAGGTCCGGTAAATTGAACCGTCCGTAACACGTGAATCCGATTCATCGACTCGATCGACTCCAAGAAGGAGACGAGCGCTTCATACGTCTCTGCTTGCAAGTTGACCGTCGAACGGACCGTAGAAGCGTTGACGGGTGCAACATCCGTTGGTTCAGCCGGTTCATTCGTCGCACTCACATCAGCCGGATTGAACGGTTCGACCGTTTCCGGTACTTCTGACTCAGCCACAACGCCATCCGCAAATGCGATACTTGTCACATTGACACCCGCAAGAAGACTTGCCTGTGACAACGCCTCTACGACCGTGTCGAGGGCAGGAACTGTTGGAACCCGTGTCTGAAGCGTCTGAGAGTCCGCTACATCAACGGCTTTCCCTTCTTGACGCAACAACTCCAGTTTTGTCTGTTCGAGCGAGAGGTCGCGCTCAAGCGCTTCGACTTCTCCTTGTTTGACGTAGTACGTATAGCCAAAGTAAGCCGGTGCGATGATTGCGGCAAGGAGGCAAATCGCAAATAACGCATAGATTGTCGAACGTTTCATTGACTCACCACCTCCTCATCCGTGTCCTCTTCCTCTGTCAACTCGTCTTCCACGTCTTGGAACATGAACGTGAACTCTCCGATATAGCGTGGGAGCGGCTCTTCTTCTAATGAGTTCTCCTCTTCCTCTGAATCCACATCCGCTTTCAACTCCGTCGTCACACCGAGGAGTTTGACGTCGAGGAATCGCTCATCGGTCATGAGCGAGCGCTGGAATGCGTTCAAGTCCTCTAACGTCTCGAATTGAGTTCGAACGCTCATGATGGAGCCATCCGCGTAGTTATACGTCAAGACGTAGCCAGTAGGAGGCAACTGCTCAGTCAACGCGCGCAGTGCCGGCACCGCATCTTTTTCCATGTCGGTCAACGCCGTCACGGTTTGGTCGAGCGAGAGCACTTGTTGCGCTTTCGAATTCACTTGTTCCGTTTGATAAATTTGGACGAGCTGTAACTCTTCTTCGATTCGCGTCTGTTCTGCCTCAAGTTGGCCGACCTCATAGTACAAGTATCCGGCTGCCCCTCCTCCAAGGAGAAGGGCGACGAGACCGGTCACGATTGGCCATCGGAGCGTCACGTCTGTCGAGTTGATGAAGTTCGTGTCCCGATCGCGTTGAAGCATCGCCATCCCGAGGAGTGGCAACATTTGATGCGATAACGGTGTCCCGTGGGCGATGGCGAGCGGTTGCTCGACACGCGTCACCGAGACGAGCGACTCAGCCTGAATCATACGGACAAGATCATCGACTTCCGGAACAGTTCCCGAGACGTATAACTCATCGATGGCCCGACCATCCGTCCGCAGCGAGTAACGATAGAAATCGAGGAAGCGAGCGAGTTCGTTCAACCAGTCATCCAACTGATTAGCCTTCATCTCGCCTGTCCCATCATATGTATAGGTCACGACACCATCTTTCGTCCCGACTTGGTACGGGAGGTCCAGTTCAATCGAGCGGATGAAACGGATCTGCCCTTCCTCAAGGACGAGCAATTGATGTGAAAACGGCGTGATATGCCAGAGTAATGTCGATTGAAGCGGATCAATCTCCGATAAACGTATGACCCCATTGGCGACCGCGACAGAACGTGGCGTGATTTTCTTCAACGCTAGACCACGCTTTTTCATGTACGCACGGAGCGACTTCGTCAATTCAATCGAAACGGCATGCAACATGACGTCCGTCTTGACTCCGTCTTCTCCTAACACTTCATAATCGAACGACACATCATCGAACGGCAAGATGATCGAGCTCCCGATTTCCATGAAGAGATAGCCACGAATCTCGTCCTTCGGAATCGAAGAAGGAATCTCGACTTTCCGTGACAACACTTCGGTCTCGTCCAATGCGATTGCACACGTCATTCCACGTCTTACTTTCAACTTGCGACAGAGCTCATCGAAAGCGAGACTGAACGCCGTCTCATCGAGAATCTTCCCTTCTCCGTATGCATCTTTTGCTAACTGAACCGAGGCGCTTCGTTTGAACACCCCTTGTTTGATGACGGCCCCGTGGATGCTGAGCGCATCAAACGAAAAATACGTGACCGTCCCTTTCTCTATCCCACGACTCATGATCGTTTCCCCCTACATCAACTCAAAATACCAATCAAAAAAACTTTCACTAAACCAAAACGTCAACATCGTCCCGAGCGCAATCGACGGGACGAACGGAATCGGTTGCTTTCGCCCGATTTTTTTTGTGATCATCAACCCGATCCCGACAATTGCCCCAATCAAACTCGATAGAAACAAGGCGACCAGCACGTCACGCGGACCGAGCACAAGACCAATCATAGTAAACAATTTGACGTCCCCTGCCCCAAGTCCCCCTTTTGACACGAAAAAGACGGTCGCTAGGAGCGAAAATCCGAGCAACGCCCCCACAAGTGGCGTCCACCAAGATGCCCCTGTCAGATAGGTGAGGAGGAGTAATACCGGTGCCGTGAATTGCAAGATGACATTCGGCACGAGCATCGTCGATAAATCAGACATCGCCAAAGCGAGTAAGGTCGACAAGAAAGCGAACGCGAGTAGCGTCATCACACTGAATCCGTAGAGTGAAAAGCTATAGCCATATCCAATGGCTCCAAGTAATTCAAAGATCGGATACGTCGGCGCGATCCGCTCGCCACACCCATGACATCTGCCTCTTAAGGCGAGATAGCCGAAAATCGGGATGAGTTCCCACGGTGACAATTCGTGACCGCAAGACGGACAATGTGACCGCGGCGTCACGATCGATTGCTGACGTGGCACGCGGAGCCCGACGACGTTGGTGAACGATGTGATGACCGCCCCGAGGACGATGCTATATAGGAATCCAATCGATTCAATCAAGGAAGGACCCTCCTTTTGTCAGTATATGCCAAAAACAGAAAACCGGCTAGGCTGAGCGAGTGCCCAGCGCCAGCCGGAGATTGGTTAATACGTTATTTAACGTCTTTTTTGCTTAATCCATTGCTTGCTACTGTATCTGCACTCGTAGCAGCAGTTCCAATATTATTTGTACCTTCAAGCCATACTTTATACGTATACTTATTATCTCCGTCTTTCACAACATAAACTACTCCGTCAGAGTATGTATCGCCAAACGGATCTTTCATCGTGTCAATCATATTTTTAGCGTCAAGTTCACCCGACCCTACGTCTCCAACGAATCGAATTACCGCTCCGTTACCGACTTCATTCGAAGCGACATACAACTTCGCCGCACTAACCATTTGTTTCGCATCGGCGACCATTGCATCTTTCTTCGAGTTCTCGATTATCCCACCAATCGCAACAACTGCGATGGCTGCGATAATTCCTAAAATAACGACGACGACGAGTAACTCGACGAGTGTGAGTCCACGCTCATCTTTTAACTGTTTGGCATCTTGCCAAATCATTTTCAACTTCTCTACCATGATTCATTCTCCCCTTTTGTGTAATGTGCTGTGTGTAAACTAGATAAATTACTTTTGACCTAATATAGAAGTAGAACAATTTTACTATACATTCTAAATATAGTATTGAAAAGGAATATTTTCAAAAGCTTTCATATCCCTTTACTGATTCTGAATATCACCATAGATTTGGAACATCGGGACGACAATCGAGATGACGATGACCCCGACGACGCTTGCCAATACGACGATAAGAAGCGGCTCGATAATCGACTTCAATCGGTCAGTAGTCGTCTCGACCTCTGTCTCATAAAACTCAGCAACTTCGTTCAACATCGAATCCAAATCTCCACTCTCTTCCCCGACGGCGATCATCTGTGTCATGAGCGCTGGGAAGTTCGCATTTCGCATGAGCGGCTCGTGAAGTGGTACACCTTGCGCCATCATTTCACGCGCTTCAGTCAACCCTTTCCGGATGACACGGTTCGATACGATTCGCTCGGTGATTTCAATCGCCGTCAAAATCGGGACGGCTGCCTGTAGGAGGACCGCTAAACTTCGCGTCAACAAGGCAATCTGAGACTTCATCACAATCGTTCCGAAAATCGGCATCTTCAGTAGCAAGCCGTCGATGACGAACCGTTCCCGGTCCCGTTTCAACATCCAGGTGAAGGTGAGAACTCCGAGAATCGCGAGTCCGAGTAACAGCCACCAGAAGGCCGCGATGAAATCTGAGACAGCGACAACGATTCGCGTGATGAGCGGAAGCTCACCACCGAGTTGACCAAAGATGCTCGCGAATGTCGGAACGACGTTCACCATCAAAAAGGCGACAACGCCGATGGCAACGATGGAGACGACTAACGGATATGTGAGGGCAGAAATGACCTTCCGCTTCACGTCATATTGTTTTTGGAGTTGGAGCCCGATTTGATCGAGCGCCTCCTCCAAGTTCCCGCTCGTCTCCCCAGCAAGCGCCATCGAACTGAAGAAGTTTGAGAAGACACGTGGGTGTTTTTTAATCGCCTCAGAATAGGCAATCCCTTCTTTCAAATCATCTTCGACTTGACTCAATGCTTTCTTCAATACGTTCGATTCGGTCTGAACCCGTAAGATTGAGGTCGCACGGACAATCGGGACACCCGCCCGGATGAGCGTTGCGAACTGACGGACGTACATGATCAAGTGCTCGATTTTTACCCGTTCCGGAAGCAGATTCACTTCCATGTTCAGTCCGGTCGACTCGAGCTCGGACAAGTCCGTTACGAGAATCGACTCTTGACGCAACTTTTCTTTCGCTTCCCGAAGCGAGACGGCCGTGATGCGACCTTTTTTACGCTTCCCGTTCAGGAGCTTTCCTTCATACTGAAATATCGCCATCACTCATCACCTCATCTCTTCTGTCGGGACGGCGTTCGGGTTGATGATCCCTTGCCGAACGAGTTGTTCGATGGCGGCATCCATCGACTGCATCCCGTGTTGGCGACTCGTCTGGATGACGGTCGGCAACTGGAACTCTTTTTCATTTCGAATCAAGTTGGCAACTGCCGGATTCCCCAACATGATTTCCATGGCGGCGACGCGGCCTTTCGGCACATCAATCCGTGGAAATAAACGTTGACTCACGACGCCAAGCAGGACGTTGGCGAGTTGTGTCCGGATTTGGTCTTGTTGCTCGGCTGGGAATGCGTCGATGATTCGACTCACCGTCGACATCGCACTCGACGTATGGAGCGTCGCCATGACGAGGTGCCCCGTCTCTGCGGCGGTCATCGCCGTCGAGATGGTTTCTAAGTCCCGCATCTCCCCAAGTAGAATGACGTCCGGGTCTTGACGTAAGGCGGCCCTTAGCCCACTCACGAACTTCATCACGTCAGAGCCGATTTCTCGTTGGTCGACGATGCTTTGATCGTGGGAATGCAAATACTCAATCGGATCTTCTAGCGTGATGATCCGTTTTCGCTGCGTTCGATTGATTTCATGAATCATCGCGGCCAGCGTCGTCGATTTCCCTGAACCCGTCGGACCCGTGACCAAGATGAGACCATGCGGTTTCTCAATCAAACGCTTCAGCACCGTCGGCAGATTGAGCTCGTTCAATGTCGGGATTTCCCCGGAAATGGACCGGAATGCGATGGCAATCGTGCCTCGTTGATAGTAGGCGTTGACCCGAAAACGAGAGACACGTGGGACACCGAACGAAAAATCGAGATCCCGATCATGCTCGAGACGTTCGCGCATATCATCGGTCATAATTTCTTTTAAATATCCTTCAAGATGGTGCGGCAATACCTTCTCCTCGCCCATCGTAATGAGACTCCCATCTACTCGAATAATCGGTGGGGAACCGGCTGTCAGGTGAATATCCGAGGCACGTTTCTCGACCGCATTCGTCAAAATGGTTTCAATCGATTGATTAATCATAAGCATTCTCCGTAATGACCGTTCGTAATATTTCTTCAGTCGTCGTCAGACCGGCGGCGACTTTTTCTAACCCGTCCTCAAGGAGGAATGTCGCTCCTTGTGACTTGGCATAGTCGACCATTTCAGACTCGGTCGCCTGGTTCATGATCATCCGGCGCAAGCCTTCATCGATTGGGACGACTTCGTGAATGGCGAGGCGCCCACGATACCCTGTGAAGTTGCATGACGAGCACCCTTTTCCCCGAACGATGTGGTCGATGTGTACACCCGCTGCGTCGAACAGGCTACGTTCACTCTTCGATACCGGTTCGACTTGACCGCAGTCACGACAGACGCGACGGACGAGTCGTTGTGCCACGAGTCCCGTCGTCGAAGCGGCGACAAG
Organism: Exiguobacterium sp. PFWT01; assembly: GCF_018255795.1. Taxonomy (GTDB): domain Bacteria; phylum Bacillota; class Bacilli; order Exiguobacteriales; family Exiguobacteriaceae; genus Exiguobacterium. The sequence continues at coordinate 1,962,672 of NZ_CP073755.1, forward strand.
GAACGGCTCGACGCCCATATCGACGAGACGGGTGATGGAGCTGATTGCCGAGTTCGTATGTAGCGTTGACAGGACAAGGTGACCCGTGAGCGAGGCACGAATGGCAATCTCAGCCGTCTCCGTATCCCGAATCTCTCCGACCATGACGATGTTCGGGTCTTGACGTAAAATCGAACGAAGCCCTGACGCGAACGTCAAGCCGACTTTCGAGTTGACCTGAACTTGGTTGATGCCGTCAAGTTGATACTCGACCGGGTCTTCTACCGTAATGATGTTTTTCGTCTCATCATTCAGTTCTTTCAATGAAGCGTATAGTGTCGAAGACTTCCCTGAACCGGTCGGACCGGTGATCAAGATAATCCCGTTCGGGCGTTTCAGCATGTCACGGTACGCCTGTTCGTTTCGCTCGCCGAATCCGAGTTTCGTCAAATCGGTCAGCCCTTGCGATGAATCGAGGACCCGAATAACGATTTTCTCCCCATACATCGTCGGGAGCGTCGAGACGCGAAAATCATAGGCGCGATTGCGAAGCGTGTACTTGATTCGCCCATCTTGTGGTAGGCGACTTTCTGTGATGTCGAGGTTACTCATGACTTTGAGACGCGTCAGCATGACGCTTTGAATCTTCTTCGGATAGACCGTCTCGGTACGCAAATCCCCATCAATTCGAAAACGGACGTGGAGCTGTTTCTCATGCGGGTCGAAGTGAATATCCGAAGCGCGTTGGTCGATGGCACTTAAGAACAACTGGTTCACGAGTCGAATAATCGGTGCATCGTCTCGACTGATTGTTTCTTGTCGTTCGATTTCGGGAGCATCCTCTTTTAAAATTTCGACGAGCGAGTGATCCATCTCATAGTATCGACTGATCGTCTTTCGAATCTGTTCTCTCGTCGCGATGCCAATCTCGATGTTCATCCCGGTCTGAAGACGGACGTCATCGATGGCAATGAGATCGAGTGGGTCGGCCGTTGCGACATGAAGCGTATTCCCATTCAATTCAAATGGCATGATATCGTGCTTTTGTGCCAATGCTTTCGGTACGAGCTTCGTGACCGTCACATTGATGTCATAGGAGTACAACTCAATGATTGGCACATGCAACTGTTCGTGAATCATTTGAATCAACTGTGTCTCGGTAATATGGTTTAGTCGAATTAAGGCGTCCCCTAGTTTTTCTCCGGGACGCTTCTGTTCAAGCGCCTCATCGAGCTGATTCGTCGTAATAAGCGCAGCCTCGATCAGCATCTCACCTAATCTTCGTTTCGTTCGTCTCACGTTACTTCACCATCCTTTGAGGAGCCTCCTCCTGCTCGGCCTTGTCATTCCGTTCTTCGACAAAGACGCTCGCAGCCACCCCTCCAATCAACAATACAACGAGAACCAACCATGCCCACCATGTTTGTACGAGTGATTCCTCTACCATCACGTAGACGCCGCTAGATAAGAGTGCCGTCCATAGACTGATGACAAGTTTCGTTTCACGTTTTCGCATCATCGGAACGGATAAGGCGAACAGCGTCAATGTGGCGAGTACCCAAAAGCCGAGTAAAATCAAATAGCCAATCATCCGACTGCCTCCTCTTCTGCAGGTTCTTCTTCTAATACTGGCGGTTCTGCCTCAAACGGGTCGTCGTTCGAATCATTCGGGAACGGGTCTTCTTCCTCCTCGTCCTCATCCGGGAATGTCGGAATGACCGGTTCGACCGGATCTGGTGGCGGAAGCGGCACGGAACTCTTCGTCACGATTTCCGGTGTCGGGGCATAAAAATCAAACCCGAGTAATTCCATCGTCTCTCCTTCTTCAGTCACCGTGACACGATACAGCTTACCTGACTGTCCATCTTGACCTGACTGGGTGACCGATGAACTTCCTGATGGGAGCGATGATGAGAAACGGACGACTTTTTGATGCGGTACCGTCCTCACTTCTTCCACTCTCGCCTCGAAAGCGGCGTCAAACGGTTGCCCGAGCAATTGGACCGTCACAGAACCCCCTTCATTCAAGACGAGGATGGCGTACGATGTGTCTTCTCGGTTTTGAACAGCAAAGTTTGAGCGCTCATCGACTTTCGTGTCATAGCCCAGTTCCATCCCGGAAGGAAGTGTTTCATGCGGTACACGTTCAAGAATGGCGAACGGTGTCGCCGCAAACATACGGTAGAATGAAGAACCGAGTGTCGTGAGCGCCTCGTAATCTTCTCCGAACGATTTAAGACTGAAGATATCTCCCGCCGCCATCTCGAATCCGTTCATCCGATCAAGTGCTGACTGCATGGCTGGTGTCGGGCTCACGGTGAACGAGGCGACAACCTCGCTTTCCGCCGCGACTTGCTCTAATGTCACAGATGACTCCAACATCGATGCGGCATCCATCAACGCCGGGGCAATCATCGTCAACGTCACAGGCTGACCTTCGAGATAAGGCTCGACTTTCGTTTCATCTATAGATGTCAATAGCGGATAGGCACCTGTATCTTTGATGGAGTCTAACGTATTCGATACATCGAACGTCACGACCTCTTTGCCAACCTCCATGACCGTCCCATCCATCAAATTGATTGAAAAGGGTGCCGTTTTAAAATCTTTAATCGCATTATCGAGACGAACGTCCGCTTCTTCTTTCGTCATCCCTGATACGTCGACACCTGCGACCGTCGTATCTTTTTTATATGTAGCACTCGACTCAGCAGACGCATCTAAGTAATTGACGAGTCCAATCGTCGGTAATGTCACGAGTACGACGAGTCCAATCAAAATGATAAGATGCATCCCATACCGCTTCATGTAAAATCCCCCCGTGTCTAATCCGACTTCTATTCTATATATCCGTTCAGCGTATAACTTTAGTATAATATGTATTGTACAAAAAATAACATTTAATTCAGTATTGCATACGTTATTTTCCGATTGTTTTACTTTTTTTGAATAGGAGGTCAATGTCTTGTCGCATTCCGAAAAAGGTTTTACGCTCGTCGAAGTGCTCGTCTCCATCGTTGTTCTTTCAATTGTTTCATTTTCTTTACTTTCGATTTTCAGCCAAAGTTTGAAGACGACACACGACAGCCTCAATCAAACGATTGCGAACCAAGTGGCGCAAAACACGTTACATACTCTAAATCGACGGGCCGCGTCCGTTGATGAACCGCTCGAACTGCGTCAATTGTTGAATCGGGACGGGATCAGCTCGACGTGCGACTTCTGCGAAGATACCCGAATCCATGGGGATACGTATATCGCAACCATTCAATCGCTGTCCACTGCACCCGGACATACCATTGAAGTTGAAATTTCGGTGACGACCGACCGTTTGCAAACGCCCGTCACCTTGAAAGGAGTCATTTCGAATGCGACATTGCGCGAACCGTTCCCTGAAACGGCTGTCCCGACAACTGACTGAGATGGAGAAACGTGAAGACGGCTTCACGCTCGTCGAGTTGCTCGTCACAGTCGTCGTCGCTTCGATTTTGAGCGGCGTCATCATTACGGCCTTTATCACTGGAACGCTCGGTTTTCAAATGACGAACGAGACGAGTGACCTTCGAAGCGAGGCCGACTATTTGATTGCCTCCGTGCTCTCTGACGTGAACCGGACCGAATTTGACGCCGTGACGGAAGTGGACGGCTCGTTTCAATTTTATCGATTGTCTGCTCCAGACATATCGGATGCCGGAATGATTTACCGGGAGGCGGGATACGTCCCGACCGACTTGGTTCTCTCAGAGGATTCGTTTACGCCTTCTAATCCACAAATCACAGTCGAACGGATGACCATCCAGTTAAAAGATCCCGTGTTCGATCCGAGACGCCCGACTTACATGACCGGTGGACTCATCGAAATCGAGATGGATTTGACTCAGTCGAACAATCCCGATTCTGTGACGACATTTGAAAGCTCCATCCCATTCTAAGAAAGGAGGCATCCTGATGCGAAAACGTGAAGACGGATATGTCCTCGTGCTTGTTCTTGTGACGATGGCGGCTCTCGCCGTCCTCTCGCTCGCCGCCATGCAAGTCAACTTGGCGTCGAATAAATTGACGGTCATCCGTACGGAAGATACTCAACTGAATGAAGATGCGAAAAGCGCACTTCGCCTCATCGCCGATGAGGTTCGGACCCAGTTCCCGCTTCACGGAGAAGCGGAAGTCCCGACTCATATGGAATCGGAAGCGGCATTCCAAAGCAAGGTTCAGTCGCTCATCGTCAGTGACGAACCGTTCACGGCATTGACTACGGATAGTGAGGTCCGCTATTCCATCGAGCTGAAGAAAGATGCTACGGATACCGCCATTCAGACGGCGCCGTTCACGACGATTCTCCAAGTGAACGTCACGGCATCGCGACAAGTGAATCCGGAACAACCGATGCTTACCGTTGAATACACGCAAGACTTATACTTGACGGCTCTCCCGTCCTTTTTATACTACGTCCTCGGGTCCGACCAACAGTTGGACGTGAACGGCATGCCGACGATTCAAGGAAATATCTATTCAGGTGGTCCTCTCGCTTTCATGCGTCAAGCGAACTTCCAATTGGATGGTGTGGCGAAGCAGATTGAAAATGTCGATTCCAGTCGTCTTCACCTGAATGGCCGAATCGATTTAGTCGAATTGAGCGATTGCTTGAGTTGCCAGCAAGAGAACTACTTTACAGTAGGTACGGAACAAGCCGGCGAAAAGGCGGACGCCGGGGTATCCCCAAGTCGCTTCTCTCCGTTCCAATACGACTACTCGATCATCGAATTTTTAAATCGACGACTCGACACACCGCTCGCCTACACCAATAATGTCGACTCAAAAATCTTTGGAGAAGGTCTGATTCGCTCGACCGATCAAGTATTCGAACTCGAGAGGGTTTTATCGGAAGATGGAACCTCGATTATCGAACGCCCGACTTCGTACTTACGGGCGGATGCCTACAACGCCCTCACCGACCCGACCATCGTGACATTACCGGATGCCATTTCGGATCGCGCCATGTATGTCACGGAATCCATCACCGAGTCGAATGCCCCGCTTCTTTTCGACGGGGACGTCGTCATTGAATCACTCGAGAAGCTGACGATTGCACGGCCACTGATCGTACGTGGTGACTTGACCATTAAAGGGAACGTCTCCTTCAGTTCGACAGTCTACACGCTCGGTGATACGTTCATCGACCGAGCCAATATTCTTCCGATTGATGCAGACAAAGGGAACTCGCTCATCCTGTTATCAAAAGGAAAGATCCTGTTGAACCGAATCAACGAGTTTGACGACACACCGACGACGCTCCAGGCATTCATGTATAGTGACTCGAACGAACCGACCTATGTGTATGCGGTCGGATCCATTCTCGAAGTCAACGGAGGTCTGTACAGTAAAGGACCACTCGAAGTGAACGTCTTTAGAGGGGAATTTACTGGGGGCAACGGCTTAAGTCCAGCTGAGAACTTCGACCGTCAAGTTCCAGCTCACGAGGCCGAAAAGTCTCGATTGAAACTGACTTATAACGATTCCGTTTTCAATCAATTGGAAACACTCCCTGTCACGAATCAACTTCAATTCTTCGTCAGTCATCCCGTTCAATTGAAATGAATTCAAAAAATCGGCTTCCTCTCTGATTGAGAAGAAGCCGATTTTTTTAGTTCCCCATCTTTAAAATGAGATCCGAGTTGTAGTCTTTGGCCGTCTGTTCCATCTCTTTTGTCCATTGCGCGCCGTTATCAAGAAGCAGTTGCGTCAACTCGACCTGATTGTGACGGACCGGCTGCAATAACACCGATTCGGTATCTTGAATCGTATAGCCTTCATTGAGCAACAGTTCGGTTGCTTCGTAGTTCAACCCTTCCACCGCATACGTTAGCAGTCGCTCGTCCTTTAATTGCGCTACGGCGACTTTCCAATACGCGGGATCCTCATTTCCATTGAATAAAGAGGCGAGGACCGGTACATTGTCAATCGACTGGAATGGATCTATATCTGATTGCAGATATGCTTCTAGCACATCTGGCGTCCCTTCTGAAAGAGCAAAGTCCAATTGTTCAATCGTTGGTTCGACTAAATCATGCGTCAATGAATAGATGACGGCTTCCCATTCACCACGTTGTTGAAAATCGTTCAATTCTTCCGATGTCACTTCCGTACGGCTTGTCAACTCGTCCACTAATGATGCACCAGACAACGTCGACAAGTCTTGGTCGGCTCGAAGTTGAAGGAAGAGCCAACCCATACTTGTCACAATCAATCCTACAATCAGTAGGAGAATGATTTGTTTTCGTTTCATATCAAAACCACACTCTCATCACTCAGTAACGATCATTGTCTTGCCCTGTTGAATTTGTTTGAATCACTCGAACATAGAAAGTATCTTTTACCGCATCAAACGTTTTACCTTGAGGCAATGTCGTATATACTTCAATTTTTGCGACACCCGGCTTGATTGCGACGATTTGCTGCCCGCCGGCGTCAATTCGGACAAATTCTCTACCCGACACGACTTCCATTCGATAGTCTCTCCACGTCGCTGTCGTCGGCCAAAAGCCAAGGTCTGGGATTGGGGCGCTGGAGTCATCAACTTGAATCGTCATATCTTTCGCCATGATTTGCGTCGGATACTCATTGACACGGATGACACTCGCATTCGAACGAACGCCATTCAATAGTGTATTCACAAATTCAGATTGAAGAGTGATTGGTGTTGCGACACCATCTTTTCCGTAACCTTCATTCGCGCGGAGGGAGAATCCTCCATCCTGTTCAGTGACGGTCAATGCGGAAGGCACATCTCCAATCAATCGGAACGGTTCAGTAACACGCGGTTCGATGTCGACTTGGATGAATGCGGTCTCGTTGACTCGTTTCGCTACCCCATCTTCATCAACTTCGTCTGTATTCCATACCCATAAGTCCAGCTGGGTCGGAGATTGAACGAGTTGCGGTGACAACACGCTGACTTTGAAAGTAGTCGACGGTGACTGAACTTGGAGTCCACTGAAAATCGAACCGGGTACGACTGTTGCTTTTAGTGTCGTCTCGCCGGGTTGCAGTCCTTCAAGTTCAAGCCCTCGATCTGTCAAGTTATACCGCACACTATTCCCATTCAACTTTTCAATTTTAATCGATTCAAACTGAGCTGTGGTCGGTAATATTTTCGGGGAGACAACTGTTTTTTGTCCGACATATAGAGATTGATCCCCAATGTCGATTGACTCGGCCGGGCTGACGACCCGTAGTGTTGATTCGGCAATAATCAACGGTCGGTTGTTCCCTGGGTCGATCGTTAAGCGAATCTTTTTCTCACCAGGACTTAAGGCACGGATTGTAGCGTTTGTCCCGCTTGTTGTAATCGAGGCAACACCTCTTGGTTCAAGTATTTCCCATTGCAACGTGCTCCACTTCGGATTCGTTAAGGTTTCGCCTGATTGATCTTTGATGGTCGGAACAATCGTTTGTTGCGCGCCGACCTGCAACGTGACATTTGGAATCGATGCGCTATTTGCAAATGGTGCGCCGATTCCAATCAACAAATCCGAAAAGCGGTTGGATAAGTCGATGTGACTTTCCCATTCTTGATCCGAAGATTTCTCAATTTTTGAGACAAGCTCATTTTGTTCTTTTGCCCATTTGACCAATGAAGCCGATGGGGTGGTCGCTCGAACCGTCACATCAAATTGAAGACTGGTATCTCCACGTATAAGTTTGTTTTGTTCATCTTTGTACTCGTAGAACAGATTTGGGTTTAAGACCAAATCAATCTTCTTCGAATCACTCGGACGCACCACGTCACCGTTTGGCAATGTGATAGATACCACTTCAAACTGGTCAGGCAGTGTTTCTTTGAACAACGTTTCGTTGATTCGGATATTCTCCCCGTCTTTTTGATTACTTAACGAATCAAACGACTGAGGATATTGGACGTTATACTTAATCGTCCCTGTCTCGTACAAGGCAATCGTAGAGGAGTCAATCGATCGAGTTACGTTGACCAACTTACTCGTATCCGCTGCTTTTTTTACATTAATGACGAATCGGTCTGTGACGCTCGCCCCGCGAGAATCCGTCGTCGTGATTGTGACGTCGATTGGTCGATTGGCAACGACTTGGTCTTTCGGAATCACAAGTTCCTGCACATCATAGTTTCGTACACCTTTATACGTTTTTGACACACCGTTATACGTCACGACAGATGTCAATTCCTTATCACGGAAATCATAGTCACCAGGTCGCCATAACACTTTCACGTCTTGTCCCGATGACACTTTCACTTCCCCGGCTGTGATGTCGTCTTTGTCAAACGACTCCGTCTCATCCGCAACAGATTCTAGAACGTTGTACGGCTTATGGTTTGAGCCGATGAATGCACGATACATTGTATTGATAAAGATTTTTTGCTCGTCTGGTTTGTCAAACTTATTTGTGTGCCCTGCACCTGAATAGGTGAAGTTATTTTTTGTATACGTGTAATAATGATTATTCGCATCCCCGTAAGAACGGTTTGGACTATTTTTATCAGAAGATAAGTTATACCAAGGTGTTACTTCAGGGTCATTCAAATCAAGCGTGAAGTATTGGTTGTGCGTTGTGGAAATGGTTTTTGGCGCATCATCCAACACATATGGATAAGAAGTAAAAATTCCGTCCTGTACCTTTTCAATCACGCTCGTCGGTTGCGGTGCCCCATAACCTATGTTCGTGTAAATTCGTTGCCCTGAAATATTTTTTGAAGAATCCGCATTGACAAATTGACGTTCCCATTCAGAAGTGGCCGAGTTGCCTCCACCAGACCTAAAAATCGTATCATGAGTCAACATAACACCTTGCCCCGTCTCTGCAAACGCTTTGACTTTAGACGTTGCTGCGACATTCATACTGCCTTGCCCGTTATACGAATCTTGGAAGCCAAAAATCAACATGTCATATTCGTTCGCATTTAATTTCGAATCAAATTTCCCTTGTTGAAATTCACTCGTCGTTCCATTGTTCAAAGTGAATTTGTACTGTCCTTTATCGTCTTGCAACATGTTTGATAAGTATTGAGTGATTTGTCCTTTTATACCTGTCCCAGCGGTCAACTGTAGAATATTCGCCTCTACTTTTCGGTCGATATAAAGGAATGTTCCCTTTTTATAGTCAGCACGACCTGTGACGGTATCCTTGGCGACAATCATCCAGTTCTTCGGTCCTGTATACGTAGGCTGTGACAATAAGAATTCTAATTGTGTCGCAGATGAGCCGATGACCTCCGTCACCTTATCTTCCGGATCAAAACGGTCATTATGGTCGAAATCGATATACAATTCGACGATTGTACTCGCTGTCGGTGTGCCTACGAACTGATAGGTAAACTGGAACGGTTTACGGTCATTGTTTTTGACTTCTACCGTTCCGTTCTCAATTGGTTTTTGATTATACGTGACATCGACATTTGCCAATAATGGGCGAATACTCTGTTGTTTTACCAATTCAGAAATGAGTGCCTGATCAGTAGCAAATTGTTTCACGTTCGTGAATTCTTTCAGTGTAGATAATTGTTTCACGTTTTTACTACCAAGTGTCACATCTTTATGAAGATATACCGGTAATCCTGTTTTCACATAAAAATCAGTAATTTCACCTAACTTTAAATCGGTTAAATCATTTAAAATTTTTGTGGTATCGTGCTCTGCACTTCGATTTGATGTTGATTTGATTTTATTCACGTCATCAAGCGCTTCTTGGTATTTCTTTTCAAGCGGACTGCTTCCCAACACAATTGCATCGTAAGCCCCATCCATCGGGAAACGAGTCGCATTGAATTGCTTGACCGTCATAAAGTCAATCTCAAGCTTGTTCAAGCTGTTTAAATCACTTACGAGTGTCTTTTTATATGATTCAATCGCCGTATCTAAAGCCTTTTGAGTCAATACATTGCTTGCTGTATACGCATCTCTTAAATACAAAACTTTATATTTCGGTAACTCTTGTGCCTCTACGAATTTAGTTTGAGGGACGAACGAAAATAGTAAAATGAAGATTATGGTCACATGCATGAGTTTACGCAATGTATAGTCCTCCCTATTTTTAGTCTTCACTACTAATTATCCCACCCACTTGAAAAAATATACATCTATTTCTTTGACATCAGGTAAATGTTTTATCTTAAGAAACGTCTCACTTCACTGATGAAATAAAGCGATCCGGTCACGATCAACGTCTCGCTTGACGGCGACTCAATCCAATTTTGTAGCCACGCTTTCCATTCGACAAAGCGCGCCCCATCTTTTTCTAGTTGGGCTTTCGTTCTCGCACGCGGTAAGTCAAACGTCGTCTCATATACATCTCCGACTTGTTGAAGTGAACGAACCATCGTATCGCGGTCTTTATCTTCCAAAATCGCCGTCAACACCGTGACACTTCGTTCTTGTTTCGCTTGTAATACTAACGCCTCGATGCCTTCTTGATTGTGTGCCCCATCTAGAATGATACGCGGTCGTTTCGATACCAGTTCGTATCGACCCGGATGTTGTGCTCGCTCGAGCCCTCTTCGGATGGCGTCATCACTCCAGCCGAGGTGACGCGCAACCGCCACGGCGCACGCCCCGTTGTATGCTTGATGATGCCCCGTCAAGCCGAGCACGACAGATGGCGTATCCTCATACGTCACGACGGTCTCTGCCCCGTCCACAATCTTCTTCACGATTGGACGAACATCTTGAATGGAAGAACCTAAATCGTCCCCTCTTTGATGCAATAACTCAATCAACGATTTCTTCTCGATACTATGGAACATCGGCACGCCACGTTTCATGATGCCGTACTTTTCCAGCGCAATCTCTTCAAGCGTATCGCCGAGAATCCCTTGATGATCATGTCCGATTGACGTGACGATCGTCGCGAGTGGCTGCTTCAATACGTTCGTCGAATCGAGGCGCCCCCCGAGACCGACTTCCCAAATGATCAAGTCTGGACGTGTGTTATCAAAATAGCACCATGCCATCATCGTCAAGAGCTCGAACTCCGTCAACGTCTCTGGCGCATCGTCCGCACACGCTTTGACTCGATTCGCCACGTCGACGAGCGCGTCTTCCGGAATCGGTTCCCCGTTCAACATGATCCGCTCCTCGAACTGAATGATGTAAGGGGATGTGAATGTACCGACGGATAAGCCGTTCTCCATCGCCATCGCCCGTAAAAACGCGACGGTCGACCCTTTTCCGTTAGTCCCGGCCACATGGATGGATGGGCGTTCTTCTAACCCTAACTGCTCAATCATCCAGCTCATCCGCTCAAGACCCGGTTTGATCCCGAAGCGAAGCTGTCCACTCAACCAATCGAATACATCTTGTCTCGTCTTCATCTTCCACACTCCTACTGTTTGCACTTCTGTTTCATCTTATCAAAATTCACGACAGCCGTTATGGAAAACAGTCTGTGCTATACTCGAAGCGAAGAAGGAGGCATGCGCCATGACAACTGACTGGAACTTCGAGGCGACATACCTCGAACTACGTGACATCTTTTACGACCGTGGACCGATCCATCCGGTCGACAACCCGACACTCGTCTTGTTTAACGATTCATTAGCCGCTTCACTCGGCCTTGATGCGCAAAATGTCAAGCAAGACATCGCTTTACTTGCCGGCAATCGTCAAACCGAGACGTCTTTCTCTCAAGCATACGCCGGACACCAATTCGGCAACTTGACGATGCTCGGGGACGGACGCGCCCTCATGCTCGGGGAACATGTGACTCCGAACGGGAAGCGTGTCGATGTGCAACTGAAGGGTTCTGGACCGACGGAGTATTCTAGAGGGGGCGACGGACGGGCCGCACTCGGGCCAATGGTACGCGAGTTCATCATCAGCGAGGCGATGCACGCCCTCGGCATTCCGACGAACCGGGCGCTCGCCGTCGTTCAGACAGGGGAAGCCATCATGCGTCAAGGTCCGAAACACGGAGCCATCCTGACTCGGGTCGCATCGAGTCATCTTCGTGTCGGAACATTCCAATTCGCGGCAGGTGCCGGCTCCATCGATGACGTCATCGCACTTACTGAAGTAGCCATCAAACGACACGACCCAGACTTGATCGATGCACCGAATCGTTACGAACAGTTCCTCGGACGCGTCGTCGAAAGACAGGCGAGACTGATTGCGAACTGGCAACTCATCGGGTTCATTCACGGGGTGATGAATACGGACAATATGTTCATCAGTGGTGAAGGTCTCGATTACGGACCGTGCGCGTTCATGGATACGTATCATCCGGAGACGGTCTTCAGTTCGATTGACCGAGACGGACGTTACGCTTATGCGAATCAACCCTATATCGGGTCGTGGAACCTCGCCCGACTCGCGGAGACATTGCTGCCGCTCCTTGGTGAGACGAAAGAAGAAGCGGTCGATGTGGCGAACAAACAGCTCACCCGTTATACCGAGTTGTATAAAGTAACGTACTTTACCGGACTCGCGCATAAGATTGGCCTATTCGTCCGAAAAGACGGTGACGATGCGCTAACGGATGAACTGCTTCGGTTGATGATGGAGACGGAGGCAGATTATACGAATACGTTCCGCTCGTTGACGCTCGGTGAAATTGAATCGCTCCCATTCTCAACCCGGGAAGATGGGAAGGCGTGGATTGACGCTTGGCAGAAACGTTTGAGTGAGCAAGGTCTCCCGGACGAGGACGTCAGTCGAATCATGCGCCAATATAACCCGGCCGTCATTCCCCGAAATCATCATGTTGAAAAAGCGATTCAAGCAGCAGAACGAGGCGACTTCGGACCGACCGAGGCGCTACTCACGATTTTACGTGACCCTTATAACTACGGCCAACCGTCTGAATACGTATCGGCAGGTCCACCACGGACGTATCCGTATCAAACGTTTTGTGGCACGTGATAAAACAATCCCTCGAACACTTCAATCTGTTCGAGGGATTGTTTTACCTTACATTTTATTCAAAGGCCAAAATGAATCATATCTTTCCCTTCATCTCGCGCTTCGATGATTTTTAAAATCAGCTTCCCCAATTCCGAAGTAGCCTGATTGTTCATTCTGTTTAACACGACTTCAATAAAGAATGATAAAGACGCATGTGGAATCAATGTAATGCCGCACTCATCCAATCCATGGGCAGGACAATGATAGAAGTGAAAGAATGTACGCATGTCATTTAACTGTTCAATCCAGTGCTCCACTTCTTCTCCATCCACCGTAATACACCCGTATCTTTCCGGCATATACTCCACATGAAGCTCTTCCCCATGAATGGAATCGATTATTCCAAATTCGTGATGATAAGACACAATACTCCCCCTCATATCTTTATATACCAAAATGAACTACATCCTTTCCTTTGCGTTGAGCTGAAAGGATGAGGGTTGCCAAGTCACTTAACTCCTCGGCCTAATTGAATGATTGTGATTCTGTGACAACCTCATATAGGTAGGATGATTTGATACGTAGACTGGTGAATTTCATTCTCGATGCCATGTATCGAATTCATGGATTGGCAAAATATATGACGTCCTTCCATCGTTTTTTCTGCTCCAATTTGAAAATTACTTCATTTCTTACTAAACGGACTTGTAATAGCCTGTCCCTGTTCCATCAAAGCCCATCTTTTTGTAGAATACGTGTGAACCCGTTCGTCGATTTCCTGTATTGACTGCTATTTTCATTATGCCATGTTGATGTGCCCACTCTTGAACATGATTCACTAAAGAAGCCCCGACCCCATTTTTTTGATGAGATGCCTTCACTACAAGAGCAATGATTCGAATGTAGGATGCATCTACTTCATAAGACACTCCTCTAAAAAAACCAATCATCCCTACAATTTCTTGATTTTCCACCGCTACAAATGTGTGATAATTCGAATCTTGTTGAATATTCATCAAACGGGTGGCCATCTGTTTTTCAGTAGTCGGGTATCCTAACTCTCCCATTAATTCTGACAGTGCAGCTACATCATTCATTTCAGCATTACGAATGCGTAGGATCGTTTCCTTTCGATTGAGCAACATGCCCCCTCCTTTTCATCGGTTCTATAAGTGTGCGTGTTCATCTTTACTCCGGATCATGAAACGGAAACGATACAGACGAAGGTTCCGGTAACGAATCAGCGAGTGCCAACAACTCTTCTTCCGAGATATTTCCTGTCACGATAATCAGTTTGCCTTGGGTTAAATAGTATAAACCGTTCCCGTATGATTGCTCCAATACATACGGTTCTGGCTGTTCCGACATCTCCCCTTCTACTTCAGTGAAAGAATCCGTCGCAATGATACTGATGAGGCTTGTCTCATCATATAACGTCCAAAGCTTCACCGGCCAATCGCTACCTGAATAATCAGCGCTGATGGCCTCCATCTCTTTATTAGGAAGATCTAATCCGTGAGCGAACGCTGATGATGTCTCCGGAATCCCAAAACGTTGCATGCCACGCTGCGCCCATCCCTTTCTTTCATCATGAATGAATACGCCAAACGGATTCTCACGGTCAGGGACGGTCATCGCAACTAAACCGATTCCCCCGACCATCGTCTCCGTTAAAATGTGATCTTTCGACAACTGTCTTGTCGAGCCATCTTCATATTGAAGGGTGATTTGTTCCACGACTGCATCCGAGACCCTTTCTGTGCCTGGTGGTACTTCGGCAATCATCGTCCCGGTTACGTCTACGTCGGGGAACTGTGATTCATCAATCCCGACTTTCTCTACTTTTTTCACATCAATCGTCTCTACAGACTCCGTCTCTTCTGATGGTGTACATCCTACCAGTCCTAGCACAAGAACACACATTACTCCGATTCGTCTCATCTCATATCTCCTTTTCTGCGTCTATCTCTCCAAATTCTACCAAAACACAAAAAAACCTTCTTCAGAGAGTCAATCTCCAAAGAAGGTGTGTCTTACTTACGCAACTCTTCCAAACGGGCGCGGACCGCGTCACGCTTGTCGAGGTAGTCTTTTTCTTTTGCTTTCTCTTCGTCGATGACGTGAGCCGGCGCCTTGGCGATGAAGCCTTGGTTTCCGAGTTTCTTCTGCACGCGCTCGACTTCTTTCTCATACTTCGCCACTTCTTTTTCAAGACGGGCGATTTCTTCTTCGAAGTTGATGAGGTCGGCGAGCGGGATGAAGAGCTCCGCTCCCGTCATGATCGCGGACATCGACTTGTCCGGGGCCGTGAGACCACGTCCAATTTCAAGCTCTGTCGCATTTGTGAACTTGCCGATCGTCATTTCATTCGCGCTCAAGTACCCTTGTGTCGCATCGTCGCTCGTCGAGATGAAGAGCTGGATCGGTTTCGACATCGGTGCGTTCACTTCGGCACGGATGTTACGAACCGAGCGGATGACGTTCATCACAGCTTCAAACGCTGGAACCGAGTCTGCGAAGTGAAGGTCGTCACGACGCGTCGGATAGCTTGCACGAACGATTGAATCGCCTTCGTGCGGCAAGTGTTGCCAAATTTCTTCTGTAAGGAACGGCATGAACGGGTGCATGAGACGCATGATCGAATCGAGCGTATGCGCGAGGACCGAACGGGTCGTGCGCTTCGCTGCTTCGTCCTCACCGTATAACGTGAGTTTCGCCATCTCGATGTACCAGTTACAGAACTCTTCCCAGATGAAGTTGTACAAGTAACGACCGGCTTCACCGAACTCGTACTTGTCGACGAGGCGTGTCACTTGGTCGATTGTGTCGTTCAAGCGCGTCAAGATCCACTTGTCAGCAAGCGTCTTCTCACCTGTGAGGTCGATGTCTTCCACTTTGAGTCCATCCATGTTCATGAGTGCGAAACGGCTCGCGTTCCAAATCTTGTTTGCGAAGTTCCATGTCGACTCGATCTTCTCCCAATAGAAACGAAGGTCGTTCCCTGGTGTCGAACCTGTGAGGAGGAACCAACGGAGTGAATCGGCTCCGTACTGGTCGATGACTTCCATCGGGTCAACGCCGTTACCGAGTGATTTCGACATCTTGCGTCCTTCCGAGTCACGGATGAGACCGTGGATGAGGACGTCATTGAACGGTTGCTTCCCTGTGAACTCGAGTGATTGGAAGATCATCCGTGATACCCAGAAGAAGATGATGTCGTATCCTGTAACGAGCGCGCTCGTCGGGAAGTAACGGTTGAAGTCCGGTGCGTCCGCATCCGGCCAGCCCATTGTTGAGAACGGCCAAAGTGCTGACGAGAACCATGTGTCGAGGACGTCTTCGTCTTGTGTCCAGTTCTCACTGTCCGCTGGCGCTTCTTTCCCTACATACACTTCTCCTGTCTCGTTATGGTACCAAGCCGGGATGCGGTGGCCCCACCAAAGTTGACGGCTGATACACCAGTCTCGGATGTTCTCCATCCAACGGAGGTACGTGCCTTCGAAGCGTTCTGGGACGAAGTTGACTTTCGTGTCGTCGTTTCCTTGTGCCTCGAGTGCCGCTTTCGCGAGTGGCTCCATGTCAACAAACCATTGTTTAGAAAGGTATGGCTCGATGACTGCGCCTGAACGCTCTGAGTGACCGACCGAGTGCGTGTGCGGCTCAATCTTCACGAGTGTGCCGTCTGCCTCAAGATCTTTGACGAGTTGCTTGCGGCATTCGAAGCGGTCGAGCCCTTCGTAAATGCCTGCGTTCTCGTTCATCTTCCCGCCTTCGTCCATGACGAGGATGCGTGGAAGCTCATGACGGTTTCCGATTTCAAAGTCGTTCGGGTCGTGGGCTGGCGTGATCTTCACGCAACCTGTACCGAACTCCATGTCCACGTAGTCATCCGAAACGATTGGAATCTCGCGGTTCATGACCGGAAGCATGATCGTCTTGCCGATGAGGTGTGTGTAACGCTCATCTTTCGGGTTGACGGCAACCGCCGTATCACCGAGCATCGTCTCGGGACGTGTCGTTGCGATCTCGATATGACCTGAACCGTCAGCGAGTGGGTATTTCATGTGATAGAATGCACCCTCGACTTCTTGATAAATGACCTCGATATCTGAAACGGCCGTCTTTTGAGCCGGGTCCCAGTTGACGATATATTCGCCACGGTAGATCAAGCCTTTTTCATAAAGACGGACGAATACTTCTTGAACGGCTTTTGAGAGCCCTTCGTCGAGTGTGAAGCGCTCACGCGAGTAGTCGAGACCGAGACCAAGTTTTGACCATTGGTCGCGAATCGTCTTCGCGTACTCGTCTTTCCATTCCCACGTCTTCTCGAGGAACTTCTCACGTCCGAGGTCGTAACGCATGATACCCTCTTCACGGAGCTTTTGCTCGACTTTCGCTTGTGTCGCAATCCCGGCGTGGTCCATCCCTGGGAGCCAGAGCACGTCATAGCCCTGCATACGCTTGAGGCGTGTCAACAAGTCTTGGAGCGTCGTATCCCAGGCGTGCCCGAGGTGAAGTTTCCCCGTAACGTTCGGTGGTGGGATGACAATCGTGTACGGTTGTTTCGAATCGTCCTCGTCTGCTTTAAATACATCGTTCTCTAACCAGTAGTCGTACCATTTTGACTCCGTCGCACTTGGGTCGTACTTCGTCGGCATGGTAATTTCATTTGTCTCATGGGCCATGTGTGGCGCCTCCTCTATATCTTAATAAACACAAAAACGGCTTCTCTCGTCCTATACGCTAAGGACGAAAGAAGCCGTGATCTTCCGCGGTACCACCTTAGTTCGCCAACAAGTGGCGCCCTCAAAATCGAATAACGGTCGATGGACCGAACTTTCCTACTCCATTCAGAAAGTCAGCTCCGAGGCGACTTCCGCGTCCATCCCTCGCAACCTTTCACCAAGCGGTCGCGTCTCTAAAAGGAATGGAGTATGCGTACTACTCCTCATCAAAGCCATTCATCGTATCTGTTAAATAATTGTAGCGACAGAAACGTCAGCAGTCAAGATTAGAGTGAAAACTCTTCTTGAAGCTCCTTGAACGTCGCCTCGACCGCTGCGATCGTCTTCTCGATATCCTCGTCCGTATGAGCCGTCGAGAGGAACAATCCTTCGAACTGTGACGGTGGCAAGAAGACGCCGCGCGCCGCCATCTTCTGATAGTACGAACGGAACATCTCAAGGTTTGCCGACTTCGCTTTCTCGAAGTTCGTCACTTTCTCGTTCGTGAAGAAGAAACCGAACATCGAGCCGGCACGGTTCGTGTCGTGTGGGATGTTGTATTTCTCACCGGCCTGTGTGAAGCCTTCAGCGAGACGGTCTGCCTTACGCTCGAACTCGGCGTAGTGCTCCGGTTTGAGTTGCGAGAGTGTCGTGTAACCGGCAATCATCGCGAGAGGGTTACCCGAGAGCGTACCTGCTTGATAGATCGGACCTTGCGGTGCAATCTGTTCCATGATCTCGCGTTTCCCGCCGTAAGCGCCGACCGGAAGTCCGCCGCCGATGACCTTTCCGAGACATGTGAGATCCGGTGTGACACCGAAGTACCCTTGTGCACAGTTGTACCCGACACGGAAGCCCGTCATGACCTCATCAAAGATGAGGAGCGCGCCGTTTTGTTCCGTGATCTCGCGGAGTCCTTCGAGGAATCCTGGTTGTGGTGGCACGAAGCCCATGTTTCCTGCGGCCGGTTCGACGATGACGCCAGCGAGATCATCACCGTATTTTTCAAAGGCGACGCGGACTGCGTCCAAATCATTGTAAGGAACCGTGAGCGTATGGCTCGCAAGCTCTTTCGGTACACCTGGTGAGTCTGGAAGACCGAGCGTCGCGACGCCAGACCCGGCTTTGATGAGAAGCGAATCCCCATGTCCATGGTAGCATCCTTCGAACT
Source organism: Exiguobacterium sp. PFWT01 (assembly GCF_018255795.1). Classification (GTDB taxonomy): domain Bacteria; phylum Bacillota; class Bacilli; order Exiguobacteriales; family Exiguobacteriaceae; genus Exiguobacterium. The sequence continues at coordinate 1,981,412 of NZ_CP073755.1, forward strand.
TCAAAATCTTCGTCTTCCCTGTGTAGCCGCGTGCGAGGCGAAGTGCCGCCATCGTCGCTTCTGTTCCCGAGTTGACCATACGGACCATCTCGATCGATGGGACGCGGTCGATGACGAGTTCTGCCATCTTCGTCTCAAGCTCGGTCGGCGTCCCGAACGTCCAGCCTTTTTCGGCTTGTTCTTGAATCGCTTTCGTGACGACCGGATTGCGGTGACCAAGGATGAGTGGTCCCCATGAGAGGACGTAATCGATATATTCGTTGCCGTCGATGTCATAGACGCGTGAGCCGTCACCGCGTTCGGCGAAAATTGGCGTCATGCCGACCGATTTATAGGCACGGACCGGGCTGTTGACACCGCCTGGCATGAGCGGGCGGGCTTGTTCGAACGCTTCCTGTGAGCGCGTTTGGTTGTATGTCATGCGTAGTCTCCTTCCAAATAGCGACAGACGTCTTTTGCGAAATACGTGACGATGAGATCGGCACCGGCACGTTTGAATCCGACCATCGTTTCCATGACGATGCGTTCTTCATCGACCCAGTCGTTGAGTGACGCGGCTTTGATCATCGCATACTCACCGCTCACGTTATACGCCACGATTGGCATATCGAGTGAGTCGCGCATGTCACGGATGATGTCCATGAACGCGAGAGCCGGTTTGACGATCATGAAGTCAGCACCTTGTTCCACGTCCGATTGTGACTCACGGAACGCCTCGCGACGGTTCGCCGGGTCCATCTGATACCCTTTACGGTCGCCTTCTCCAGGAGCTGATTGAGCTGCGTCACGGAACGGTCCGTAATACGCAGACGCATATTTGACGCCGTAGCTCATGATTGGAATGTGGCTGAATCCGTTCTGGTCGAGACCTTCGCGGATAGCTGCAACGAATCCGTCCATCATCGAGCTCGGTGCGATGATATCGGCACCCGCCTGTGCTTGCGTGATCGCCGTCTGGACGTGAAGGGGTAGCGATGCGTCGTTATCGACGTCCCCATCCTTCACGAGACCACAGTGACCTGTCGACGTGTATTCACAGAGGCACGTATCGGCGATGACCGTGAGCTGTGGCGCCCACTCTTTCACTTTACGGATCGCTTCTTGGACGATGCCGTGGTCATGATACGCTTCACTGCCTTCTGGGTCTTTATGTTCCGGCACGCCGAACAAGAGCACAGATTGGAGACCGAGGTCGACGATTTCTTTAATCTCTTCTTCGAGTCGGTCAAGTGAATAATTGAAGACGCCAGGCATCGAGCTGACTTCACGTTTAATGTTAGTCCCTTCAATGATGAAGAGCGGGTAAATCAAATCTTCTTTTCGAACATGATTTTCACGTACGAGGGCACGCATCGACTTCGATGAGCGAAGACGACGGTGACGGTCAAACTGGTTCATGAAAAATCCTCCCCTACACACTGTATTAATGCATCCATAGTATAACATTCTGGCACTCGTATCGGTAACGTCGACACTTGTCGGACGGCGCGTTCGGTCACTTCGCCGATGGCGTACCACGTGCCGTTGAAGCGGGACAAGTGTGGCGTGAGCGCCTCGACGGCCGACGGACTCAAGACGAGCAGCGCCTTCACGGTTTCGAGTTGTTGCTGTTGCGCCGGTGTCAACGCCACTGGAACAGTCTCATAGACGACCCAGTCCTGTACATGAGGCAACATCGACATATGGGACGTGTTCGCCAAATTGCCACGCGCGAACAAAACGACGTCATCGGTTGACACGACATCGCGTAACTGCTTAAAGAGTGCCTCACCTGTATACGTCTCCGGCATGAGCGAGACGGTGAACCCTTCGGCTTCGAGCGCCCGTTTCGTCTTCTCTCCGACAGCGGCGACTTTGACGTCACGCGTCAGATTCTGAAGGGCGGGCACCGCGTTTTGACTCGTCACGACGAGCCAATCGAATCGTTCCACGGGTGGCGGTGTAAACGTCTCTCTCGTCTGAATGAGCGGGACATGATGAACGGAAAGACCGCTCGCCTCGAGCCGTGCCCGTTGCGAAGCGGTCATTCGTTTCGTTCCCGTGTACCAAACGTCACTCATTGACCGAGGCGAGGATTTCACGCCCGCCACGACCGAGCAATTCTTCTGCGACTGCTTGTCCGAGTGCAACGCCGTCCGTTGACGTTTTCGTCACGCGAAGCACTTCTTTCCCGTCCACTGACGCGATGAGACCTGTCAGTGTCACATCGTCACCATCGACCGTCGCATAACCGCCGACCGGAACGTGACAACTTCCTTCGATCGCTTTTAAGAAGGTGCGCTCCGCTGTAGCCGCTTTCGCCGTCACATCATCATGCAACAATTGAAGCACTGCTGTAACTTCTGCATCGTCCTTGCGGCTCTCGATGGCGAGTACGCCCTGGCCGACAGCCGGTACCATGACGTCCGGGTCGAGCGCTTCAAAGTCGACACGATCTGTCCACCCCATCCGCTCGAGTCCTGCTTTCGCAAGCAAGATGGCGTTGTAGTTCTCCGAGTCCAACTTCTTCAGACGCGTATCGATGTTTCCACGGATCCATTGAATCTCAAGGTCAGGACGTGCTGCCAAAATTTGAGCACCACGACGGAGTGAACTCGTTCCCACGATTGAACCTTTTGGAAGCGTCTCGAACGTGTAGCCGTTCTCACAGATGAGGACGTCACGCGCATCGACACGTTTCGGCATGCAGCTAATATAGAGTTCTTCTGGTAGTTCGGCCGGAACGTCTTTCATGCTGTGTACGGCGAAATCGATGTCCCCAGCGAGCATCTGTTGTTGAATCTCTTTGACGAACAACCCTTTCCCACCGACTTTTGACAATTGCACGTCGACGATTTGGTCACCTTTCGTCACGATTTCTTTAATCTCGAACTCGTTCTTTGCTCCAGCTTGCTTCAACTGCTCGATGACCCATTTTGTTTGAGTCATGGCGAGTTGGGAACGGCGTGAGCCGACAATGATTTTCCGCATGTTCAATCTCTCCTTCATAGAAAAAGGCGACACGCGTCGCCTTTTTGTCTTGTTAGCGCATCAATGCGCGAAGTGGTGCTTTGGCAGAAGTGGCATCTGTTTCTTCCACTTCGTCTACAGGTTGTTCCGGCAACTCGACATCAAGTCCGAACGTCTCGATGAATTGAGCGATTCGAACGTTCGCGTCCGGTTGAGCCGCTGCGTCTTTAATGTAGTCAATCGGGTCACGAAGCATTTGATTGATGATCGACTTCATGTGCTTCCCGATAACTTTCTTGTCGCGTGCTGACAAATGGTCGAGCTTACGCTCAAGACTCGTCATCGTGTCTTCTTGAATATCAAGGGCACGGGCACGCAACTCGTTCATGATTGGCACGACACCGAGCGTGATGAGCCATGTTTGGAACTCTTGAATCGCTTCATCGATTTTCATTTCAATCTTTTCAGCCTCGACGAGACGCGCTTCAAGATTTTTGTTTACGATTCCGTTCAAATCATCGACATCGAACAAATGCACACCCGGAAGTGTCGCGACCGCTGGATCGATATCTCGCGGCACAGCGATGTCAATGAGAAGAAGCGGACGTTCGCGGCGCAACAACTGTGCAGCCGCTACATCGTCGTATCCAATGACGGCATCCTTCGCCCCGGTCGAACTAATCAAAATATCTGCATCAAGTAATCCACATGCGATCTCACGAATCGAATGGGCACGGCCTTTGAACTTATCCGCTACAGCTTTTGCTTTGCTCTCCGTCCGGTTGAAGACAGCGATTTGTTTCGCACCTGCTTCAAATAAGTTGAGTGTCGTCAATTCACCCGTCTCACCGGCTCCGACGACGACGACTTGTTTGTCTTCAAGCTGTTGATACATCTCTTGTGCGAGCGTCACGGCAGCCGAACTGACCGATACAGACATTTCCCCAATTTGCGTGTCCGTATGGGCGCGCTTGGCGAGTGTGACCGCTTCTTTGAATAATTTGTTGAAGACCGTTCCTGTCGTTCCATGCTCCTGGGCACGGAAGAAACTCGTCTTCACTTGACCTAAAATTTGTGTTTCCCCGATGATCATCGAGTCGAGGCCCGACGTGACACGGAACAAGTGGCGAATCGCCTCTTCCCCTTCTCGAATCGACAAGTATGGTGTGAACTGCTCCATCTCTAGGTTGAACCAGTTCGCCAAGAAACGTTTCGTGTAATAACGTCCAGTATGGAGTTGATCTGTCACGACGTACAGCTCCGTCCGGTTACACGTAGACAAAATAACCGACTCGAAAATGCTCTTCTCTTCGCGAAGTGCAATCATCGCATCCACGATTTCTTGCTCCCCAAACGAGAACTGCTCCCGAATCGCGACAGGGGCTGTCTTGTTATTTAGTCCAACGACGACAATATGCATGTATCTCTTCCCCTCATCTAAAATCCACCGACGGTTATCTCTTCTTTATTTCAATCTCTACCGTACATTATAACAGTTCTTATCTGGTAACTATAATCTTCTGTTTGATTTTCCTGAAATAAAATAAGAACTTTTTGTGACAAAAAGAAGTAGAAATGGCGAAACTCCATTCCTACCCTTTCTTCTTATAGATTTGGCGAGTTCGGGTCCGTGATAATCGAACTCTCAGGCTCCTCTTTATCCAAATAATGTTCTCGTTCTCGTAATTTATAGATGCGAACGATATTCTGGACAACCGTTTTGGCGACCGCATAGAACGGTACAGCGATGAGCATTCCGATGATGCCGGCCAAATTCCCGGCCACGAGCAAGACGATGATAATCGTGAGCGGGTGTACTTTTAACGACTTCCCTTGAATGAGTGGCGAGATGACGTTCGACTCAATCTGCTGCACGACGATGATGACAACGATGACCCATAATACCTTGATCGGATCTTGAATGAATGCCACGACCACTGCCGGTGCAGCCCCTAGGAACGGTCCAACGTAAGGGATGATATTTGTTACCATCATGAAAAGTGCGAGCAAGATGGCATAATCCACTCCAATGATCCAAAGACCGATCAGTGACGTGATTCCGACGAAGAATGCGACGAGCAACTGAGCGTTGACGTAACTCCGCACCGTCTCGTGCATGTCATGCAAGATATGACGTGTCTCTTTCTCATAGCTCGAGGGCAAGAGTTTGACGATAGCGTCCGGCAAGCGTTTCCCGTCGAGCAACATGTAAAGAAGCATGAACGGAATGACGACGATCGTGATAACCGCTGACGTCACGAAACCAACGACTTGACCGAATGACGAGGCGATATTTCCGAACAGATCACCTAAGTACGACGTGATGTTCGTCGTCAAGTTACGGAACATCTCGTCATTTTCTGCCATGAAGCGTGCAAAGAACTCATTTTGTAGCAACGTGTCACGGACAGCGAACGCCTGTTTCTGAAGTTCTTTTGCGATACTCGGCATAGCGTTGACGAGCGATGTGATTTGTTCGCCTAAAACCGGTCCGAGAATACTGAAGACAAGTGTAAAAATAAGCACGAGTCCGATCAGTGTGATGGCTACAGCTAGTGTTCTCTTCCCTTTTAAGCGTTTCTCTAAGAAGTCGACAATCCCGACCAGGAAATAAAAGAAGAGTCCGGCCACAATAAGCGGAACCGTGACGAGTGCCAAAATAACTTGAATCGGTTCAAACACGAATGAGATCTGTGTCCCGACCCAAATGACTAAAAAGATGGTCAGCGTCCAAAAGAGGGCGCGATACCATTTGTTTTCAAACATGCGTTGCATTTCTCCACCTCGTTTACAATGATGACTATGTACTAACTATGATTATACGATAATTACCCGCTTGCGGGCTGACAAAAACAAAAAGGCGAAGGAATCCCTTCGCCTTCTCCTTATTCGCCTTCTGTGATGAGTGCGTAAATCGCTTTCCATGCCTCGTCTTTTCCTTCTGCCGTTTCGGCCGAGAAGGCGACAAAACGGTCAGATGGATCGAATTGAAGCTTGCGTTTCACCGCTGCCTCATGTTTTTGACGCTGACTCTTCTTGATTTTATCGAGCTTCGTCGCCACAACGATGACCGGAATCTCATAATGTTTCAAGAAATTGTACATCGTCACATCGTCACCCGTCGGTTCATGACGGATATCGACGAGTAAGACGACGCCGCGAAGCGCCTCTTGACTCGTCAAATACTGTTCCATCATGACGCCCCACTTCTCACGTTCCGTCTTTGATACTTTCGCATATCCATATCCCGGAACGTCAACAAACATGATCTCATCATTGATGTTGAAGAAGTTGAGGGTCTGTGTCTTCCCTGGTTTCGAAGACGTCCGTGCGAGCGCCTTCCGTTGGCAAATCTTATTGATGAACGACGATTTCCCGACGTTTGACCGCCCGGCAAGTGCCACTTCCGGCAATTCATGGACCGGGTAATGGTCTGGCGCGACGGCACTCGTCACGAACTCTGCTTTGTTGATCTTCATTTAATTTCCTCCAAATGCTACATCTAGTACTTCATCGAGTGTCGTCACGGGAACGAACGTCAATTTCTCACGAACCGTCTCTTGAATATCATCGATGTCTCGCTCATTATCTTTCGGAATGACGATGGTCGTCAACCCGGCTCGATGAGCAGCGAGCGCTTTTTCTTTCAATCCGCCGATCGGCAAGACACGTCCACGGAGTGTGATCTCACCTGTCATCCCGACATCACGATGGACTTTCTTCCCGGTCAATGCGGAAATCAAGGCCGTCGCAATCGTGATTCCCGCCGACGGTCCGTCTTTTGGCACGGCACCCTCTGGCACGTGAATGTGAATGTCTTGTCGCTCATAGAACGTCGGGTCAATCCCGAACCGCTCTGCGTTTGCACGGACATAGCTATATGCTGTTTGTGCGGACTCCTGCATCACATCACCGAGTTTACCCGTCAACTGAAGTTTGCCTTTCCCTGGAGCGAGCGCCACTTCGATTGTGAGCGTGTCGCCACCAAACGCCGTGTAGGCAAGGCCTGTAACCGCACCGATGGAGTCCTCGGTCTCTCCTTTTCCGTAACGATACTTCGGCTTCCCGAGATACGTGATGATCGCCTTTTTCGAAATCGTGACCCGTTTCTTCTCCCCGATGGCGATTTGTTTCGCGGCTTTTCGGCAGAGTGATCCGATGACGCGTTCTAAGTTCCGGACGCCGGCTTCACGTGTGTAACGACGTACGACTTCATAGAGCGCATCTTCTTTAATCGTCAACTGACTCTTCTTCAATCCGTGCTCTGTCAATTGTTTCGGCACCAAATGGCGCTTCGCGATCTCTACTTTCTCAAGCTCCGTGTACCCACCGATTTGAATCAGTTCCATCCGGTCAAGAAGCGGTGCTGGGATTTGTGAGACATCGTTCGCCGTCGCGATAAAGAGAACGTTCGACAAATCGAACGGTTCTTCGATGTAGTGGTCCGAGAAGGAGACGTTTTGTTCCGGGTCGAGCACTTCTAGCATCGCGGACGCCGGGTCCCCTCTGAAGTCAGAAGCCATCTTGTCGATCTCATCGAGCAAGAAGACCGGGTTTTTGCTTTCCGCTTGCTTCAGCCCACGGATGATCCGTCCTGGCATCGCACCGATATACGTACGACGGTGCCCACGGATTTCCGCCTCATCACGCACACCACCGAGTGAGACACGAACGAAGTGACGTTCAAGTGCCGAGGCGATCGAACGGGCGAGTGACGTCTTCCCGACCCCTGGAGGTCCGGCGAGACAGAGGATTGGTCCACGAAGCGAGTTCGTCAACTGGCGGACGGCCAAATACTCGAGGATACGGTCTTTTACCGATTCTAAGCCGTAATGGTCATCATCAAGGACGTCTGCCGCATGTTTCACGTCAAGCTTATCTTCCGTCTCAATGCCCCACGGAAGAGAGGTGACCCAGTCGAGGTAGTTACGGATGACCGCATACTCCGGAGACGTCTGCGGCACGACGTTCAATCGTTCCGCTTCACGCATGACGTTCTTCCGCGTCGTCTCTGGCAAGTCGAGCGCCTCTAGCTTCTCACGAAGGCGGTTCGGTTCTGACTCTTGCGTCTGGTCACCGAGTTCTTGTTGGATCGTCTTCATTTGTTCTCGTAAGTAGTACTCGCGCTGCGACTGCTCAATAGACTTCTTCGTCCGCTCGCGCATCTCTTGCTCGAGCTCAATCACTTCGACCTCGTGTGCGATGATTTCAAGCAGTTCAAGTCCTCGCTTGACGGCATCCGCCTCTTCAAGCATCGCTTGGCGGAGCTCGACGTCGACATCGAGTTTCGACGTGATATAGTCCGTGAGCGATTCAAGCCGCTCATACATCTCGAAACGACGACGCTCATCTGGCGACATACCCTTAATGTTTGCGACGAGTTTTCCGAACTGTTCTTTCAACAGACGGACGAGTGCTGTTCGTTCGACCTCTTCCCCTTCTACGAGTTCGACCGGTTCGATGTTGGCGAACCATCCTTCATCTGTCGATTCGACCGAGTCGACACGGACGCGCTCTTTCCCGACGATTCGAACCCGAATCGTCTCGTTCGACAGTTCACTCATCTTCGCGATGTGGACACGCGTTCCAACCGTGTACAAGTCTTCCGGTTCTGGAGACTCGTTCCCAGTTTCTTTCTGTGTCACGACAATCAAATCTGTTTCATGCTCCTTTGCGGCAAGGAGCGCCCGAAGGGATAACGGGCGTCCGACATCGATGGTCACACCGATGAGCGGATATACGACGACTCCTCGCAAAGGAAGGATTGGTAATTTTTCCATATACAACGCCTCCTGTGCAAAAAGGCCCAAAACTCGGATGTGCCGAGTGTTTGAGCCTTCTTCGTTAAAGAATTATGCTGTCTCTTTGTTGTCCCCTGTCTGTTCGACAGTACCGTCACGAAGGACGTATTTCGGACCGGCAAGACCCGTAATCGTTTCATCCGTGATGATGACTTTCTCGATATCGTCACGCGATGGGACGGTGAACATCACATCGAGCATCATTTCTTCGATAATCGAGCGGAGACCGCGCGCGCCAGTCTTACGTTTGATCGCAAGTTTGGCGATTTCGATCAATGCTTCGTCTGTGAACGTCAATTCGACATCATCAAGCTCGAGCATTTTCTCGTACTGACGGACGAGTGCATTTTTCGGCTTCGTCAAGATTTCAACGAGTGCTTCCTCATCGAGTGTCGTGAGCGTCGCCATGACTGGCAAACGTCCGATGAACTCAGGAATCAAACCGAATTTTTGAAGGTCTTCAGGGAGTGCGCGGGCGAGCAAGTCTTCTTGCGTCAACTCGCGATTCTCTTGATCGTTTCCGAAACCGATGACTTTCTTCCCGATGCGGCGTTTGACGACCGATTCGATGCCGGCGAATGCGCCACCGACAATGAAGAGAATGTTTGTCGTGTCGATTTGGATAAATTCTTGATGCGGATGCTTCCGTCCACCTTGTGGCGGTACGCTTGCTGTCGTGCCTTCAAGAATTTTAAGGAGCGCCTGCTGAACGCCTTCACCGGATACGTCACGCGTAATCGATGGGTTTTCAGACTTACGGGCAATCTTATCGATCTCATCGATGTAGATGATCCCTTTTTCAGCCTTCTCGACATCATAGTCAGCCGATTGAATCAATTTGAGCAAGATATTCTCAACGTCTTCCCCGACGTAACCTGCTTCCGTCAAGCTCGTCGCATCCGCGATTGCGAATGGGACGTTCAAGACGCGAGCCATCGTCTGAGCGAGAAGCGTCTTACCGCTACCCGTTGGTCCAATCATGACGATGTTCGACTTCGCAAGTTCGACATCATCCGAACGGCCACCGGCGTTGATCCGTTTATAGTGGTTATAGACAGCAACTGAAAGCGCACGTTTGGCGCGGTCTTGACCAATGACATAATCGTCTAGGATGTTACGAATCTCTTGTGGTTTTGGAATGTCTTTGAATTCGACTTCTTCCTCTACACCGAGCTCTTCCTCAACGATTTCATTGCAAAGTTCGATACATTCATCGCAAATGTATACGCCAGGACCGGCGACTAACTTACGAACTTGTTCTTGCGATTTTCCGCAAAACGAGCACTTGAGTTGCCCCTTTTCCTCGTTAAATTTGAACATTCGATACACCCCTTCTGTGGTGAAAATGGATGTAAGTGCGATAAATCGCGATTTGTATTTTCTGGTGCGATGCACCGTGAAAAGACATTTTACATCTCTGCGTTGAAATAATTGTAGCATGAACATATTGCGACTTCAAAGAATTACACATGCAATGTGCTGTGACAGAAAAAAGGACGACCGCTAGGCAGTCGTCCCTTCGAATATCAGCTTACTTCGCTTTACCGTTTTCAACGAGGATGTCGATCGCTTTACGGAATTTGAGGTCACCTTTAAGTGTCTCAAGTCCACCTTGCGGAGCGAGCATCGTACGGAGTTGGTCCGGGGCGATGTTGTAAAGTTTAGACATTTCTTCAAGCTCTTTCTCAGCATCTTCGTCAGATACTTCGATTGCTTCTTTGTCAGCGATTGCTTTCAAGACGAGACGAGCTTTTACGCGCTCTTCAGCTTGCTCTTTCATCTCTTCGCGCATTGCTTCTTCAGAAGTACCAGTGAGCTCGAAGTACATGTTAAGGTCGATTCCTTGTGAAGATACACGTGAACCGAACTCTTGTACCATGCGGTCAACTTCTTGTTCAACGAGAACTTCAGGTACGTCGATTGTCGCGTTAGCAGTTGCCTGCTCTACGAGTTGGTCGCGCATTGTACCTTCAGCTTCTTGTTTCTTACCAGCTTCTAAACGCTCACGGATGCTTGCTTTCAACTCGTCGAGTGTCGAAACAGACTCGTCGATGTCTTTTGCAAACTCGTCGTCGAGTTCAGGAACTTGTTTTGTTTTGACTTCGTGAAGTTTGACTTTGAATGTCGCTGGTTTACCCGCCAAGTTTTCAGCGTGGTACTCTTCAGGGAATGTTACTTCAACGTCTTTTTCTTCACCAGCAGTCATGCCGATCATTTGCTCTTCGAATCCTGGGATGAATTGGCCAGAACCGATTTCGAGTGTGTAGTTCTCAGCTGTGCCGCCTTCGAACTGCTCACCGTCAGCGAAACCTGCGAAATCAAAGACAGCTGTATCGCCGTTTTCGATTGCACCTTCTTTAACAGCTAGTTCTGCGCCTTGCTGTTGAAGTGCTTCAAGTTCTGCTGTTACTTCATCTTCTGTTACTTCAGTTGAAACAGCTTCGTACTCGAGGCCTTTGTATTCGCCAAGCTCAGCTTCTGGCTCAACCACGAATGTCACTTTGAAAGCGACTGGTTTGCCTTTCTCGAGCGTGCCGTCTACATCGATGTTTTCGAGCGCGATTGGTTCGAAACCAGCTTCTTCAACCGCACCTTGGATTGTGTCGCGGTAGAGAATGTCGAGCGCATCTTGATAGAGTGCTTCTTCTCCATACATTTTGTTGAACATTGGGCGTGGCAATTTACCTTTACGGAAGCCAGGCACGTTCAAGTCTTTGACGACTGTTTTAAATGCGGCGTCAACTGCTTTATCAAAAGCTTCTGCAGGAGCTTCGTACGTGAGTACGCCTTGGCTACCTGATGTTTTTTCCCATTTTGCTGTCATGCTAAGTCCCTCCAACAATTCGTTTATACCGTACAAAAATGTACAACAATCCGTATTATAGCATAAATCCTCGGTAAGCACACAAGGATTTAGTCTAATAACGCCTGTGTAAAGCGAAGGTCCGCCTCTAAAATCTCCGCGGCTAAACCGTCGACCGGTTCGTCATGTAAAATCGCTTGTTTCGCCTGTACGAGCGCCTGTTCCACATCCGCTTTTTCGGTCGGCACATACGGATAATGCGTATACATGTAATTCATCAACAGCTGGGTCCCGATCTCATCGCCTTCAACTGATTTTTGAAGAGAAAAGACGGTCTGCTCCCACGTTTCAATCTGCGCTTTTGCTTCCGTTCGTGTCATCTTGTTCGAAACGTCCCCATCCGTCCATTCGATGACATCTAGTTCGGCGAACGCTTTTTCCAACACGATCAGTTTGACGAGCTTCGGACGCTCCGACACGAGCAGTTCATGTAGCACATTGTCGAGCACCGGGTCGATTTGAAAGTGAACATGTTGTAATGCTTCAATCTGTTCCCCCGTACTCCCTCGCGTCAGCGTTCGTTTCAACTTGGCAATTGCCGCCGGAAACTCCGTCATCTTCAACACTTGAAGTACCTGATGTGCCTGTGTGTTGACCGTATCCTTCTTGTCCTGCCATTCGAGATACTGGTTGATCCAGTGCGCCGCTTCAAACGGTTGGTCACGCATGATGTAATACTGCGCAATCTGCAACCCTCCTGAGGCCGGTTCTTCCGCCTCGGACATATGGATGCTGACGAGTTCCTGCAGCTTCTCGAGTGTCTCTGGGTCGTCCGGCCGTTCCATTGCACATTGGAAGATTTCCATGAAAATAAACGGGTCACCTGGAATCGTCTGATACCAATCCCATAAAATCGGTTCGATCCGCTGTCGTTCCCCAGAAGCATCTGCCTCCTGAATCATCTTATGCAGACGCGCCCAATTCCCAGGGAACGGATAGTCCTGATCCTTTTCCTTCTCCATCTTCCCTCACCCTCTCTTCCATTCCCCTTCATCTTCCGTTAGGACGCGATTCCTTGTCAATCGATTTCCCGGAAAATGAAAAAAGAGACGTTCTCCGTAGAGAGCGTCTCTATTTTAATGGAAGCGTCCCAAGAGGGATTCGAACCCCCGACCGACGGCTTAGCTTACCACCATGACTTTCGTCACCAACATCGTGTTGTTTGTAGTCTGGACTATATCTTCACCGTTTCAGGTGCGACACGTGTAGTCTCTACGGAACCTCACGAGCATGATGCTCCTCCATTGATTCTACCTCTACATGCATAGACATTCGAATCAACTCGACCCAATCGGGAATGAGTTTCCTCGGTATTACCATCAGCATCATCTGTTAAGGCTTCACCGATATAGTGTCGTCCACTTTATAGGTTTCTGTTTCCCTATAAAGGCTCCTATTTGTCTTGAAGGCCGTTGCTCTATCCTGCTGAGCTATTGGGACATTGACATGAAAACTATAATAGAAAAATGGTTTCCTGTCAATCGATTTCCCATTCGAAACTCATAGTTTTCCTGAGATGTCCAAGTCTTCGACGTGAGAACCGTCTTCTGAACGATAGAAACGCACTGTTGCTTCCCCTGCTTCGAGATCGAGTAACGCATACGTTTTGTCCGTTCGTCCTCGCGGCATGCGAATCGAACCTGGGTTGATGTAGACGACCCCGTCCTCGATCAGCGCACCCGCCACATGCGAGTGACCGAACAAGACGACATTCGCTCCCACTTCTTCCGCTCGATACCGTAGACGGTTCAAATCAAATTTGACGTCATGATGGTGCCCGTGAACGATTAAAATCGTACCGGCATCCGTCGTCTCGATGCGTTCGAGGGGAAGATCTCCACCGAAATCACAATTCCCCCGAACCGTTCGATAAGGTAACAAATGTTCATCGACAAGGGCGAGTTGTGAATCCCCGCAATGGAAGGCGTCATCAATTTCCGCCTCGTGCCTTTCAAAAATCGTCGTCAACTCTTCGGTCAAACCATGACTATCACTCACTATTAGAAAACGCATAAGCTTCATCCTTTCATGAATGGTATGATTTCTGCCTCCAGTTTTCGTAGTGCCTGTCCACGGTGGCTGACGACCGCCTTCTCGTCACGCTCCAACTCGGCCGCTGTCTTATGAAGCGATGGGACGATAAAGAGTGGATCGTATCCGAAGCCATTTTCGCCTTGTGGGGAATAACCGATTGTCCCTTCGATCGTTCCACGAACGGTCAACGTCTCTCCGCTCGGTTTTGCGAGACAGAGCGCACAGACGAAACGAGCCGTACGATTCGTTTCTCCGTTCAATTTTTCAAGAAGAAGTGCATTGTTTGCCTCGTCTGACTTTTCTGGACCTGCAAAGCGGGCTGAATATACTCCCGGTGCCCCGTCAAGTGCGTCGACTTCAAGACCGGAGTCGTCCGCGAGGACGGCATGCCCAAAGTAAGCTGCCGCCTCCGTCGCTTTTAACGCCGCGTTCTCTTCAAACGTCGTGCCGGTCTCATCCGTCTCTGGTGCATCCGGATAGTCGAGTAGTGATTCGACCTCGAACCCGAGCGGCGTCAGCATTCCTTCGAGTTCTTTCACTTTTCCAGGATTGTGTGTCGCAATGATCAACTTCATAATGTCTCCTCCGAACGTTCTCCGACGTACCACCAAGAAGCACCGAGTGCCGCTTCCGCCGTCTTGAATAATGATTCGATGCCGTGTTGCGCGAGCGCGAGCATCTCGTTCATCTCTTGTAGCGTGAACGTCGCCTCTTCCCCTGTACCTTGTACTTCGACGAATCGTCCGCTTGCCGTCATGACGACATTCATATCGACCTCTGCCGCAGCATCTTCTAGGTAATCCAAGTCTAAGACAAGCTCGTCCGTTCGCCCGACCGAAATCGCGGCCACACCTTCTTTAATCGGTGTATCTTCAAGTTTCCCTTGGCGAATCAAGCGATCGACGGCCAACACGAGCGCGCAAAAGCCACCTGTGATGGAAGCCGTCCGAGTGCCGCCATCCGCTTGAATGACGTCGCAGTCGACCCAAATCGTCCGTTCACCGAGACGTTCTAAATCCACGACAGAGCGGAGCGACCGGCCAATCAGACGCTGAATCTCCATCGTTCGTCCCGATTGTTTTCCACGTACCGATTCCCGGACAGTACGGTCTCCCGTCGCCCGTGGGAGCATCGCATATTCTGCATTGATCCACCCTTGCTTCTTTCCGCGAAGGAAATTCGGTACCCGCTCCTCCACAGTCGCGGTACAAATGACTTTCGTATCGCCGATTGAAATCAATACGGACCCTTCCGCATGCTTGTTCACGTGCGGCACAATCTCGACTGGGCGCAGTTCATCAAATCGTCTCGTATCACGCAATGCCGGTCACCTCGACTTTCTCCGCATGAACCGGACGCCCGAGCCATTCGCTCGCGAGTCGGTCAAATAGGTCGATATCACCCGTCGCATAGAAGGCATGTGCCGGGACTGCATCCAATCCATTCTCAAGTTCCTGATAATCGAGCATCGCAGCCACTTCAAGCGCCGTCTCGTCACCTGATGAGATGAGGTGGACGTCCGGTCCGACCACATCTTGAATGACTGGGGCAAGGAGTGGGTAGTGCGTACAACCGAGAATCAACGTATCCATCTCGGATGGTTGAAGTGGACGAAGTGTTTCCTCCACCACTTGTCGCACGCGCTCTCCAGACACTTCTCCAGCCTCTACGAGCGGGACGAACGGTGGGCACGCGAGTGAATACACATCGACCTCACCTGCCACGTGACGTAACGCCTTCTCATATGAACCGCTCTCAATCGTCATCTTCGTACCGATGACACCGATATGCTTGTTGCGCGTTCCTTTGACAGCCGCGCGGGCACCCGGGTCGATGACACCGATGACCGGGATGTCGAGACGTTTGCGCGCCTCCTTCAATACGACCGCTGTCGCCGTATTACAGGCGATGACAATCATTTTAACGTCTTTCTTCAATAAAAATTCAATCAATTCCCATGTATATGCTTCAATCTCATCGTGCGGACGCGGCCCGTACGGACAGCGCTCAGTATCTCCGATATAGACGATCTCTTCTTTAGGGAGTTGGCGCATCAATTCTTTGACTACCGTCAACCCGCCGACTCCTGAATCGAGGACTCCAATCGCTCGTTTCATTTTCATCACTTCCATTCTCACCTATCTTACCAAAAAACCTCGGACGGAAAAAGAAACGTTCCCATGACAAAAAAAGACGAGGTCGCCAGTGGCGCCTCGTCCCTTACCCGAATTACTGAGCAAGACCTTCGCTAGTGAGCATGTCAGAAAGCGTGTTGATTGCTTCTTCTGCATCTTCACCTTCAGCAGTGATCTTGATTGTAGAATCTTTTGCGATACCGAGTGAAAGTACACCCATGATCGACTTCAAGTTAACTGTTTTACCATTGTACTCGAGGTTGATGTCTGATTGGAACTTAGAAGCTGTGTTAACTAACTGAGTAGCTGGACGAGCGTGAATTCCTGAATCAGCAACGACTGTGAACGTTTTTTCCATGAGATGATGGTCTCCCTTCAAAATTCAATTCTACAGGCGAACCAGCAGAATATTTTTTGTTTGTGAACTCATTATCAAATGATAGCGGATTCGCAAAAATTCTGCAAGCGGTTTTTATATTCCGGAGTCCATTCCGTAGGACGACCTTCCTTCGTTAAATGAACGAGGCTTGTCCGTCCGGCGAAAAGGAGTTGCTCTCCGTCATATGCCCCGTAATGAATATCACATGAAGTGTTTCCGACCGTCAAGATATTGGCATGCACAGTCAGCTGTTGACGTGGCATGACTTGTCGAACATAGTCACATTGCGCATCGGCGACGACGACGAATCCGTCCTTTAAAGAGAATCCTGTCGCCTCTAACAACTCGATCCGGGCATCTTCGAAATAGATGAACGGAATTGTGTTGTTCATGTGACCATACGGGTCGCACTCCGAAAAGCGGACTTTCACATCGAGCGCGACACCTGCTTTGACACGTGTTTCCCAACCTGGCTCTCGAAAGTACTTGGTCATCGGCTCGCTTACGCCTCGACCGCAGAACCGGTGCGACCTTTGTCACTACCGAAGAACTGTTTGAACGAGTGAAGCGTCGTTTGACGGTTCATCGAAGCGATTGACGTCGTGAGCGGGATGCCCTTCGGACAAACTTCGACACAGTTTTGTGCGTTTCCGCATTGCATGATGCCGCCGTCTTCCATGAGTGCTTCGAGGCGGTCTTCCGCGTGGAAGGCACCTGTTGGATGTGAGTTGAAGAGTCGGACTTGCGAAATCGCCGCTGGACCGATGAAGTCCGATTTGTCGTTCACGTTCGGACACGCTTCAAGACAAACACCACATGTCATACATTTCGATAGTTCGTACGCCCATTGACGTTTGTTCTCCGGCATACGCGGTCCTGGACCGAGGTCGTATGTGCCATCGATTGGAACCCATGCCTTCACTTTTTTCAACGCGTCGAACATGCGTTGACGGTCGACTTGAAGGTCACGGATGACCGGGAACGTCTTCATCGGTGCAAGACGAATCGGTTGCTCGAGTTTATCGACGAGTGCCGTACACGACTGGCGCGGCTTCCCGTTGATAATCATCGAACAGGCACCACATACTTCTTCAAGACAGTTCATGTCCCAGTTGATCGGTGTCGTCTTGTCCCCGTTCGCATTGACCGGGTTACGGCGGATTTCCATCAATGCCGAGATGACGTTCATGTTTGGACGGTATGGTACCGTGAATTCTTCCGTATACGTCGCTTGATCCGGTCCATCTTGGCGTTCAATGATGAAGCGGATGTCTTTTTGTTCAGATTGCATTGGCGTCGTCATTTCGTCTTCGCCCCTTTCTTCGAGTAATCCCGTTTACGTGGCGGGATTAACGAAACATCGATGTCTTCATACGAGATATCGACTTCCCCATCTTTGTAACGTGCCATCGTCGTCTTCATGAACTGCTCATCATTACGTTCCGGGAACTCCGGTTTGTAATGGGCACCACGGCTCTCGTCCCGCTTGAGCGCGCCAAGTGTGATGACGCGTGCGAGGTCGAGCATGTGGTCGAGTTGTCGAATGAACGATGCCCCTTGGTTGCTCCAACGTGCCGTATCCGTAGCTGAAATCTTATGGAAACGTTCACGCAATTCTTGGATTTTCTTGTCGGTCGCTTCAAGTTTGTCATTGTAGCGAACAACTGTGACGTTGTCCGTCATGAGTTCACCGAGTTCACGGTGAATCTGATACGCATTCTCTGTTCCATCCATCGCAAGGATGTTGTTGAATCGCTCGATTTCTTCACGTTCGTTGAAGTTAAAGAGCGCTTCTGAAACGCTTTCTGTCGCTTGATCGAGACCACGCATGTAGTTGACTGCCGCAGGCCCTGCTTCCATTCCGCCATGAACGGCTGAAAGAAGAGAGTTCGCACCTAGACGGTTCGCACCGTGCATCGAGTAGTCACATTCACCGGCTGCGAAGAGTCCTGGAATGTTCGTCATCTGATCGTAGTCGACCCATAGTCCGCCCATCGAATAGTGGACTGCCGGGAAGATTTTCATCGGTACTTTACGCGGGTCGTCGCCTACGAATTTCTCGTAGATTTCAAGGATTCCACCAAGTTTGATGTCAAGTTCTTTCGAGTCTTTGTGAGACAAGTCGAGGTAGACCATGTTCTCGCCGTTGACGCCGAGTTTTTGGTTGACACATACGTCGAAGATCTCACGTGTTGCGATGTCACGCGGTACGAGGTTTCCGTATGCTGGATATTTCTCTTCGAGGAAGTACCACGGCTTCCCGTCTTTATATGTCCAGACACGTCCACCTTCTCCACGAGCCGACTCACTCATGAGACGAAGTTTGTCATCCCCTGGAATCGCCGTCGGGTGAATCTGGATGAACTCCCCGTTCGCGTAAACTGCGCCTTGGCGGTAAACCGCTGCCGCTGCTTGTCCTGTGTTGATGACCGAGTTTGTCGACTTACCGAAGATGACCCCTGGGCCACCTGTCGCCAAGATGACCGCGTCCGATGGGAACGCTTTAATTTCCATCGAGCGCAAATCTTGACATACCGCACCGCGGCAGATGCCTTCTTCGTCGATGACGGCGCGAAGGAACTCCCAGCCCTCATACTTCTCGACGAGACCTTGCGCTTCGTAACGACGAACCTGCTCATCGAGTGCATAGAGAAGTTGCTGTCCTGTCGTCGCTCCGGCGTATGCCGTACGGTGGTGAAGCGTTCCACCGAAACGACGGAAGTCTAAGAGACCTTCTGGCGTACGGTTGAACATGACGCCCATCCGGTCGAACATGTGAATGATTTTCGGAGCATTCTCCGCCATCTTTTGGACAGGCGGTTGGTTGGCGAGGAAGTCGCCTCCGTAGACCGTGTCGTCAAAGTGTTGCCAAGGAGAGTCACCTTCCCCTTTCGTGTTGACGGCCCCGTTAATCCCACCTTGGGCACAAACTGAATGTGAACGCTTGACCGGTACAAGCGAGAATAGTTTTACCGGAACACCCATCTCTGCCGACTTGATTGTCGCCATGAGTCCAGCTAGACCGCCACCGATGACGATCAAACTTTGATTTGCCATGTAAAATTCCCCCTAATTACAAGATGCCTGCAAACGTCAAAATCGAACGGATGCCGACAAAAGATAGTGCCAAGAACACGACACCTGATACGTAGCTCATGAGACGTTGCGAACGAGGTGACTGTGTGATACCCCACGTGATCGAGAACGACCAAAGACCGTTCGCGAAGTGGAACGTAGCCGAAAGGATTCCGACTATGTAGAAGATCAACATGAGCGGGTTGTCGACGATGTTTTGCATCATCTCCGCATTGACTTCTACCCCGCGCAATTTCGCAAGACGCGTTTCCCAAACGTGCCAAGCGATGAAGATCACGAGGAAAACTCCTGTGAAGCGTTGGAAGAGATACAACCAGTTGCGCGCGTATGAATAGCGATTCGAGTTGATTGACCCGAGAAACGCGTAGTACACGCCGTACACCCCGTGGAAAATCATCGGCAATGCGATAATTGTCACTTCAAGGAAGTACAAATACGGTAAGTTCTCCATGAATTTTGCTGCTTTGTTGAATGACTCCACCCCATCGACGATGTAGTAGTTGACCGACAAATGGACGATCAAAAACAAACCGATTGGAATGACCCCAAGTAGCGAATGGACTTTACGACTGAAGTAGTCACGATGCGCTGCCATTCTAGTTCCCCCTTTTCACGAGCATTGGCTCGTATTGTCAATAAAAGCGTTTTCAAATGCAGATATAGCTTTCTGTCTCCTATTCTACTCTTGTGAAAATTGTATGACAAGACAACCTAGCCGATTTGTGCCACATTCTTTTCAAAAATACAGGATGACCAAATTCCAATTGGTCGTTATAATGATATAGAGAGATTGGAGTGATGGGATAGAATGGAAACGATGAGCCAACCAATTTTCGCGATTGAACTGCTTCGCGACTATGTGTTGACGGATTTGCTTGGCGAAGATTACGCCCAAGTCATCTATTGGTCAGGAAAACGGGTCGCCCGTAAATTCCCGACGATGTCCGACGATGAACTGACTGCTTTCTTCGCAGAGGCAGGTTGGGGCGAGTTGACAATCAAGAAGGAACGTGGGAGCAAGTTTACATATGAATTGATCCCACCACCTGCGACTCAGGCCAAAGCGACAGGATACTATCAGCTTGAAGCTGGATTTTTAGCCGAACAGATTGCAGGTCGTTTCCAGTGCGTCGCGGAAGGGTATGCCGATCCAACCCGAAAAGCTGTCCAAATCACTGTCCAACTAGACCGGAAAGACGACTACGAATAAGAGTCGATGCCAAACGCATCGACTCTTATTTTTGTTTCCGCTGAAGTTGTTGACACATGTAGCGACGGAATTCATTGAGTTCTTGTCGATGAAACGTCACACTTCCCCCTTCATAGCTCCGAGTCGCCTTACGAACAACTTCGACAATATTTCCTGGAAAATGTCCGTTATTCACTAACCAATGGAGTGCTTCTTGTTTTGAGAGCAGAACACGTTCTTGTTCATAGGCCAGGCCACGTATCAAGTTCAATACGCTATACACCGTCTGTTCTTCAATCGAGTCAAGACAGTCGAGCGCATCCGCTCGAATCGCATCAGAAAAATGAGCTGAATCGAATCCAGAAAGGAGTTTATGAAGTGGTTGCCCTCGCCATGTGATACCACGCTCTAAAATCACTTGGACGTGAGCCGCCAAATCAGGATCGGTGAATCCTTGCTGCAACTCGGTTCTTTCTTCCCTACTAGCTTCTTCAAAACGTGAACGCCACCCTTCACTATAGTGAAACTCAAAAGGACTTGGATGATACCAATCTTTTAGCTGCGCCATCGTCATGATGCTCAGTTCGAGCGGATATGGTTCGTTGGAGTACGAGAGACAGCAGTCGATGAGTTTTTGTCGTTCCTCCCGAGTCAATGCGTTTGATACGACGAGCAACAAATCTACATCACTTCGTTTCGGATGAAAACCACCCATCGCTAATGATCCATGAATATATATATGCTGAACGGTTGGTAGAAATTCATCAATCGCTCTCACGAATGAAGCGATTGTATTCTCCACGTCTGTCGTAATCTGTCTCATTCATCCGTCTCCTCATGCACGTATTGAAGCACGGTCTCCGCTAATTTTTCCGGCAACCCCGCTTCCTTCAATTGTTCGAGTGATGCCAGACGAATCTGTTTCATCGACCCGAAATGGCGGATGAGCTGTTGACGACGCTTCGGACCGACACCCGGAATCTCATCGAGGATCGACTTCGTCATCTTCTTCGTCCGTAGGCTGCGATGGAACGTGATGGCGAAACGGTGGACCTCATCTTGCATCCGCTGCAACAGATAAAAGGCGCTCGATCGTGGATGGAGCTCGACAACGCCCCCACCTTCTCCGAACAACAGTTGGCTCGTCCGATGTCGGTCATCTTTTTTGAGCGAGCCGACCGGCAAGTCGAGCCCGAACTCATTTTGAATGACGTCGAGCGCCGCATTCAATTGCCCGACCCCCCCATCAATCAGTAGGAGATCGGGTAATCGTTTGTCTTCCGTCAAGAGACGGCGGAATCGTCGACGGACGACTTCACGCATCGTCTCGTAATCGTCCGGTCCTTGGACCGTCCGAATTTTATACTTCCGATATTCTTTCTTGAGTGGCTTCCCGTCTTCAAAGACGACGAGCGCTGACACGGCGTCCGCCCCCTGGATGTTCGCGTTGTCGATGATGTCGACACGTGACAAGTTGGGGATGCCGATTACTTCCCCGAGTTCACGCATCGCGAGCAACGTCCGCTCTTCATCTCGGGCGAGCAACTCGAACTTCTCGTTTAAGGCGATTGTCGCATTCTTCGTCGCTAAATCAAGCAGCTGTTTCTTTGCCCCTCGTTTCGGCTGCATCACTTTCGTTCCGATGGCGTCATTCAGTAAATCGAGCCGGACCGTCTCGGGTACGAGAATTTCTTTTGGCACAACGTTTTGTTCATAGAACTGAACGATGAAACTTTCGAGTTCTTCCGAAGGCTCTCCATGCATCGGAAAGAGCGAGACATCTCGCTCGATCATCTTCCCGCCACGCATATAGAATACTTGGACGCACATCCAGCCTCGGTCGAGCGTATAGCCGAAGACGTCACGGGCCGTCGGATCGGCCGTGATCATGTTCTGTTTGTTCATAATCGATTCGACCGCTCGAATTTGGTCGCGCAGTTCAGCCGCACGCTCAAACTGCATGTCCTCAGCGGCACGTCCCATCTCGACGTTCAGTTTTGTGAGCGTCTCAGCCGTCTCCCCGTTCAGGAAGCGCCGGATTTCCTGAACAATCTCTTTTTGCGAATCCGTATCGACCGCCAGCTCACAAGGACCTAAACATTGCCCGATATGGTAATACAGACAGAGTTTCTTCGGCATAGGCTGACATTTCCGCAGCGGATACAGTTTATCGAGAAGACGTTTCGTCTCGTTCGCCGCATAGGCGTTCGGATACGGTCCGAAGTAATGCCCGCCGTCTTTTTTCAATTTCCGCGTCGTCAATAGACGTGGATACGGTTCGTTCGTAATTTTGATATATGGGTACGTCTTGTCGTCCTTCAGGCGAATGTTGTACTTCGGGTCGTGCTTTTTGATGAGCGTCATTTCGAGTAATAACGCCTCGAGTTCACTCGCCGTCACAATGTACTCGAAGTCACGGATCTCTGCAACGAGGCGCATCGTCTTGATGTCGTGTGCACCCGTGAAATAGGAACGTACCCGGTTCTTCAAGTTTTTTGCCTTCCCTACATAGATGACCTCGCCATATTCATTTTTATGCAGATAACAACCCGGCTCATCCGGGAGCAGCGCTAATTTATGTTTAATGTGGTCGGTATGACTCAATTCCATTCACCTCAGTTTAGCTTCCTCCTGGACGGGAAAAAGAGTGTGATATCTCGTCAGAGGAGGATTTTATATTATGAAACGATACGATGTCATCATTATCGGTAGCGGTTCCGCCGCGAGCCAAGCCGCTTCCATTTTACGCGAAGCCGGTAAAGAGATCGCCATCATTGAGAATTGGACGTTCGGGGGAACATGTCCTCAACGCGGATGTGACCCGAAGAAAATGCTTGCCGAAGGAGCTGAACTCCTTGCTCGAACGGAACATATGCGCGAACTTGGCGTCGATGGAAGACTGTCACTCGATTGGTCGTCTTTTAAAAAGCGGATTGATGAATATCGCTTCTCGATTCCTACGACAAAAACACAACATTGGAACGAGATGAACATTGATTTATATCAGGGAGAGCCTCATTTTATCGATGAGGATTCCATCATCATCGATGGTCACGAGCTCTCTGCCACTCAATTTTTAATCGCTACGGGGCAAACGCCACGCCCGCTTGATATCCCAGGTGGCGAACTAGCCATCACGAGCGATGATGTGTTCGACCTCGACGCGTTGCCTGAATCGATTCATATCGTGGGGGGAGGCTATATCGCCTTTGAATTCGCCCATATCTTCCGACGCTTCGGAAGTGACGTGACACTTCTCATTCGTTCGCGTGCGTTGAAGGCATTCGACCCGAACGTCGTCCATCGGCTCATTGAGGAATCGAAGCGAATCGGCATCTCCATCCGACATGACGTCGAGCCAATACGAATCGATGGCAACGTCTTAACGTTATCAGATGACTCTACCCTAGAAGGAGTCGTCCTTAACGCCACAGGACGAATTCCAAGCATCGAGCGACTTCGGCTTGAAGCGGCAGGTGTCACAGCTGATCATCACGGTGTACACGTGAACGAGCATCTGCAAACAAGTAATCCGAACATATACGCCGCGGGTGACGTCGCCAAAAGTCCCAATCCCGCGCTCACTCCATTCGCCGGTCAGGAAGGGCGTCTCGCCGCACTCAATATGCTTCACAGGAATACACGGGCACTCCCCGAGCGTCCGGCCCCGACCATCGTCTATGCGACGCCGCCGATTGCCAAAGTCGGTCTTACGGTCGAGGAAGCGGAAGCGGAGGGAATTGACTTCGATGTGAAAGAAACGGACATGTCGCACTTCCTCACCTATTCACGAATCAACGACGCAACCGCCTATTCGAAAGTGTTACTGAGTGCAAAAGGGCACGTCATCGGGGCTCATTTGATTGGTCACCACGCCCCTGAACTCATCAACCTGTTCTCTTTCATTATACAGAACAAACTGTCGCATCAACATGTGAAGCACTTAGAAGTCGCCTATCCGACGGCCGCCTCCGACCTGACCTATCTCATCTAAACAAAAGACGGGACTCGCCTCGTGGCGAATCCCGTCTTTTTCTTATTCGATTCCTTTGTCCTTGTCTTCTTTCAGTGCGTCTTGTAACGACTTCTCCCAGAGCGAGACCCCTTTCGCGTGCGCCGCACGCGAGATGAGGTGACCTCCAACAGGAGCCGTCAAGAGGACGAAGAAGAGCCCGAGCAAGAGTCTTGCATCAAACACCCGTTCATCGACATATACGTGAAGGACGGCCGCAAAGAGGACGAACATGACACCAAGTGTCGCGCTCTTTGAGGCAGCGTGTGTTCTCGAATAAATATCTGGGAGACGGATGAGACCGATCGCGGCGACGACCGTGAAGAAGACGCCGATGATCGTGAAGATGCCGGTAATGAGATCAAAGATCATTGTCGCGGTCATGTTGAATAATCTCTCCCCTCTCTAAGAATTTCGAGAACGCCACCGTTCCGATGAAGGCCAAAATACTGAGTAGTAAGATGACTTCAAAATACAAAGTCGTATCGAGCAGAATCGATAGTAGCGCGACGACCGAGATGAGCGCGATTCCGATCGAGTCGAGCGCGATGACTCGGTCTGCCGTCGTCGGTCCTTTGACGACGCGATACAACATCATCAACATCGCAAGCAAGAGAATGGCGAGCGAGATGTAGATGAGAATGTCTAGTAAATCCATCACTCTGTCGCCTCCTTAATGCTTGATTCAAAGTTATCATAAATGTCTTTCTGTAGCGCTTCTTTATCCGGCATGTGGAGCGCGTGGATGTAGAGCACGGAATTGTCTTTTGACACCTGAACGACGAGCGTCCCTGGTGTGAGCGTAATCAGCATCGAGAGCAAGCTGACTTTCCATCCTTTGTCGAGCGACGTCTCATACCGGAAGATTCCTGGTTGAATCTTCAGCTTCGGACTAAGGACGAGACGTAACACCTCGAAGTTCGCGAGGAACAATTCACGGATGAAGATGAGGAGAAGTTTGAATAAACGCCAGACACGCGCGAAATAGAAATCTCCCCCTCCCTCTTTAAAGAATCGGCGCATCATGAACAGGATGAGTAGGCCGAGTAGATACCCGACGAAGAATCCGCTCGATGTGAACGATCCCGTGAGGAACATCCAGATGAACGCCAGGAAAAAGTTAATCAATAGTTGATAAGCCATCTGTCATTCACTCCTTTATCACGGCATCGATATAGATTTCTGGATTGACGAGCGGCTCAATCGCTTGCGTGATATACGGATGGATGGCTTCTGCCCCAAATCCGTATGCGACCGCGATGATGAGCAACAAGAAGACCGGCACGATCAAACGCTTCGTATACGGTACGAGCGGTCCATCATACTCGCGCTTCGCCTCGCCCCAGAACCCGTTCAAGAAAATCTTCATGACCGAATAGAGGACGAAGAGACTCGACAAGAGGACGAGAAGTGGCCCGAACAGCTCGCCTTCGTCCATCCCACCTGAGACGATCAACAATTTTCCGAAGAATCCACTAAGTGGCGGAATCCCAGCGAGCGAGAGGGCTGCGACGAAGAACGTCCATCCGAACAGCGGGAAACGGGTGATGAGTCCACCCATATCACGGAGTTGACCGGATTTGGTGATCCCGATCATCATCCCGACGAGCATGAAGAGTACCGCCTTGATGATCATGTCGTGAATCAAGTAGTAAAGCGACCCCTCAAGGGACGTCTGCGTATTGACCGAGATTCCGTACAAGATGACCCCGACCGCAATCATGATGTTGTAGATGATGATCAATTTTACGTCGTTATAGGCGATGGCCCCTGTCATCCCGATGAAGATGGTGAGGACAGCGAGCACCATGAGAAACGTTTGTAAAAACTCACCGTTCCCGTCAAAGAGTAGCGTGTACGTCCGCAAAATCGAGTACACCCCGACTTTCGTCAACAGTGCCCCAAACATGGCGAGAATCGGGGTCGGTGCGACCACGTACGCTCCAGGGAGCCAGTAGTGAAGTGGGACGAGTGCCCCTTTCATCCCGAAGACGATGACGAACAGTACACCGATGACGGTGATGACGTCCGGGTTATCGACGAGCGGGATCTTCATCGCCAAGTCCGCCAAGTTGAGCGTACCTGTGACTCCGTAAAGCAAGGCGACCGACATGACGAAGAGCGCCGAGGCGATGATGTTCACGAGCAAGTACTTGATCGACTCACGTAACTGGACGCCACGTCCACCGAGTACAATCAACACGTATGAGGACATCAAGAAGACCTCGAAGAAGACGAACAAGTTGAAAATATCGCCTGTCGTGAAGGCACCGTTCACCCCGACGAGCAAGAACAGCATTGCGATGTACAAGTAGTTGCCTTCATATGAGTCTGAGAAATAATGGACGGCGAACCACACGATGAAGAGCGTGAGAAGAGTCGACGTCGTCACGAGTAGGGCTGACAACATATCCGATACGAGGGTGATCCCGAACGGCGCTTGCCAGTTCCCGAGGTTGAGGGTTTGAATCCCCTCCGTGGAGACCGTATGCACGAGAAAGAGCGATACGATCGCCGTAATAACTAAAGCTCCAAGAGCCATTACGCGTTGCAGCTGGACCCGTTTTGGCATAAACATCATAAGGATGGCCGCAAGCGCAGGAATGACGATTGGAAAGACCGGTAAGTTAATCATACGATTCTGTTCCTTTCATTTCTTCCATATTGTCCGTGCTGAGCTCCTGGTACGTGCGGTAGGCAAGTACGAGGAAGAACGCCGTCACCCCGAAACTGATGACGATTGCCGTCAAGACGAGCGCTTGCGGTAACGGGTCTGTGAATTCCGTCACACCGTCGACGAGGACAGGGGCAGCCCCTGTCTTCAAACCTGCCGTCGTCAAGACGAGAAGGTGTGCCGCGTGACTGAACAAGGCTGTGCCGATGATGATGCGTAACAAACTTCTTGAGAGAACAAGATAGACGGCACACATCGTCAAGACACCGATGATGATGCTAACGAAGATTTCCATTATTCACTCTCTCCAATCGTTTGTATAATCGTCAACGTGATTCCGATGACTACGAGGTAAACCCCTAAGTCGAACGCAATCGCCGTATGGAGCGTCTGTTCACCGAGAAGTGGTAAGTCGAACTTCCCGTATGCGTGCGTCAAGAACGGACGACCCAAGAAAACCGAGTGAAGACCTGTCGCGAGCGCAATCAGTAATCCGGTCGCCGTCATGAGACGGTAGTCAATCGGGAGCACGTTCGCGAGCGTCTTCGAATCAAATGCGAGCAAAAGTAAGACGAGTGCCGCGGATGTCATCAATCCACCGATGAATCCTCCACCTGGTGAATAGTGACCGGCAAAGAATAAGTCGATGGAGAAGATGACAATGATGAAGAAAATGATAATCGCGGCCGTCTGCAAAATGACGTCATTGACGCGTCTGCTGTTTTGCTTCATGTTCACCTTCTCCTTTCGTACGTCGTGTTGTTCTAAATTTAATCATCGTGTAGATTCCGAAAGCCGCAATCCCGAGAACCACAATTTCAAACAAAGTATCAAATCCACGGAAGTCGACGAGAACGACGTTGACCATGTTTTTACCTGCTGCAAGCTCATACACATTCTCTTTGTAATACTCTGAGATTGAAGTGAGCGATTTGTTTGTGAGCGCCATGAAGCTGAGAAGCGTCACGGTCGTCCCGACGAGAACAGCCACGATGGCATTCCCGACTTTGAAACGCATCCGCACTTCCTTCTTGCTGATGTCCGGCATGTGATAGAAGACGAGCAAGAACAAAGCGACCGAAACGGTCTCGATGACGAGCTGTGTGAGTGCCAAGTCAGGTGCACCGAAGAAGACGAAGAACAGTGCCACACCGTAACCGACTACCCCAAGTAGGATGATGGACGGGAGACGCGACTTCATGAAGAGAATCGCGAGTGCCGCTAGCATGACGACGGCTCCGAGCACATATTCATATGGTGCAATCTCAGCCAGGTTTTCAAACGAGAAGCGGTACATGTCGAACCACCAGATGCTGAAGAGCATCATGCCTGAGAGGAAGACGAAAATATAGATCAAGTACGACCGGATGAATCCAGTCATGTAATTGTCTTTAAAGCGATATGCTGCCTTATTCGACCAGACGAGCGTACCATCGTACATCCCGTTGAGCGTCAAACGGTGTGGGATCCGGTTGTAGATGCCCATCCATTTACCCATTTGCCAGAACAGCAATGAACCGAGAAGGATCACCCCGATTGTCATATATAGTTCAGGCGTCAAACCGTGCCAGAAGTAAATATCTACTTTAACATCTTGCCCTTGCGCGACGAGTGTCGGATAGATCGACTCGACGGCTGGCTTGATGAGCGAGTTCGACAACACGTTCGGGAAGAACCCAAGACCGACAACGAGAATCGCGAGGATGACCGGCGAAATTAACATGCCGATCGGTGCCTCATGCGGTTGTTTCGGCAATTGATCGAACTTCGCCTTGCCCATGAACGTCCGCGTGAACAGCATGATGCTGTAGATGAACGTGAACACACTTCCGACGAAGGCGATGATCGGGAGTAGAATCCCAATCGTATCGAGCGCGAAGAAGTCGGCCGAGAAGACTTTCGTCGTCGCCTTCAAGAACATCTCTTTACTCAAGAATCCGTTAAATGGCGGAAGACCAGCCATCGATAATGAACCGATGACGGCGACCGTGAATGAAATCGGCATGACGGTCATCAGACCACCGAGTTTCCGAATATCACGTGTGCCCGTTTCATGGTCGACAATCCCGACCATCATGAAGAGCGAGCCTTTGAACGTCGCGTGGTTGATCAAATGGAAGATCGCCGCAATCGTCGCGACCATAAAGATGTTGTCATCCATGCCGTCATAGTGGAGCGCTGCCGCTCCGAGACCAAGGAGTGACATGATCAACCCGAGCTGACTGACGGTCGAGAACGCTAAGATTCCCTTCAGGTCGGTCTGCTTCACGGCGTTGAACGAGCCCCAGAACATCGTAAACATCCCGACTCCGGCAATCGTCCATAGCCAGACGGATGATTCTTGGAAGACCGGGCTCATGCGGGCCACGAGGTAAAGACCTGCCTTGACCATGGTCGCCGAGTGGAGGTACGCACTGACCGGAGTCGGTGCTTCCATCGCGTCAGGCAACCAGATGTGGAACGGGAACTGCGCTGACTTCGTGAACGCCCCGAGCAAGATGAGAACCATCGCGACAAGGAAGAACGGGCTCTCGGCGATGACGCCTGAGTTCGCGACCATATCGCGAATGCTGTACGAGCCAACCATCGATTCGAGTAAGACAATCCCCCCGAGCATCGACAATCCGCCGAACACGGTGAGAAGCATCGACTTCTGTGCACCATAGCGTGAACGTTCTTTCTCATACCAGTATCCAATCAACAGGAATGATGAAATCGATGTGAGCTCCCAGAACATATACATGACAATCATGTTGTCCGAGAGAACGACTCCGAGCATCGCACTCATGAACATCAAGAGATACACGTAGAAGTGCCCGAGCGACTCTTTGTCCTTATTCAAATAGTAAATCGAATAAAGGACGACCAGTGCGCCGATTCCCGTGATGAGAAGGGCGAACAAGAGACTGAGTCCATCGACGTATGCCGTGAAGTTGATCCCTAAGGACGGCATCCACGCAATCGTCTCTGTCACGACGTCCCCTGCACTCGTAATCGGAATGAATCCGGCGAAGTAGGTGACGAGCACGACCGGAACGATCAAGACGAACCAGCCTGTATGAATTTGTTTCATCCCCCGGAACAAAAGCGGGATGAATGGTGCCGCAAGAAGCGGCAACAAAATAGCTAAATGTAACAGCGACAAGAAAATTCCTCCTTCGAACAGAGTCGTACAATAGATTGAGCCGTAAAGTAAGGTCACTTGACTCCATCATGTCTTCCTCATGAGTATAGCGTAAATTTTCAGTCTGTTTCCATGATAAAAGCTTCCAGTTCAAGCGCTCCCCCGTCAAAATTCCGAATCTGTTAAATATGAAGGAAGCCGACGGAATTTCTTCAAAAAAAAATTTGAAATCAGACGTTATGTATCGGAATATGACCGGATTGAGGGTGCGTGGAATAACTCAACTTATTCCCTACTTGCCTGTCCTTTTCCTTCTTTTCTATTCCGCAAAACAAAAAAAGCAGCCGATCTCAATCGGCTGCTACGCAATTATTGTGCTGTCGCGATAAACTCTTTCAATGCTTCTTTTGGTTGGAAGCCCATTGTTTTCGAAACAGGCTCGCCATCTTTGAACATCATGAGTGTCGGGATACTTTGGATTTGGAAAGCACCTGCGACTTCAGGGTTTTCGTCGACATCGAGTTTCACGATTTGGACTTGGTCACCCATTTCTTGATCGAGTTCTTCGAGAACTGGCGCGATCATGCGACATGGTCCACACCAAGTTGCCCAGAAATCTACGAGGACGACGCCCTCTTTTACATCTTGTTCAAACGATTGAGTCGTTGCATGTTTAATAGCCATTTGTAAAAACCTCCCCAATAAGATGAGAGAGTCCTGATAGAGAACTCTCATGCAATTCATGTTCAGAGTATACCACGGAGGGTAACAACCCCAAAACGTTTTGCTTATTAGCTATTGACGAGGTGCTTACGGAACTCTTCCGTCAACATCGGGACGACATCGAACAAGTCGCCGACGATGCCATAGTCTGCCACGCTGAAGATGTTTGCTTCTGGGTCCTTGTTGATGGCGACGATGACTTTCGCGTTACTCATCCCAGCCAAGTGTTGAATCGCTCCCGAAATCCCACATGCGATGTAGAGGTCCGGCGTGACAACTTTACCCGTCTGTCCGATTTGAAGTGCGTAATCGCAGTAGTCGGCGTCACATGCTCCACGTGAAGCACCGACCGCGCCTCCGAGAAGCTCTGCCAACTCTTCAAGCGGTTTAAATCCGTCTTCGCTCTTGACGCCACGTCCACCTGCGACGATGACTTTCGCTTCCGCCAAATCCACTTTCCCAGTCGCCTTACGCACGACTTCTTTGACAATCATCGCAAGGTCTTTCAATTCGACGGCCGGCGTTTCAACAGAGACGCTCGCGCCCGCTTGACGTGCGAGTGCGTCGATGTTGTTTGGACGGATTGTGAAGAACATGACCGAATCTTTGAACTTCACTTTCTCGAACGCCTTCCCTGAGTAGATCGGGCGAACGAACTCTGCGTCGCATCCAGTTCCTTCGATGGAGACAACGTCGCTGATGAGTCCGGCATCGAGACGTGCCGCAAGTTTCGGTGCGATGTCTTTCCCAAGAGCCGTGTGCCCGAGAACGATCATTTCCGGATTTTCTTGCTCGATCAACTGGCGGAGCACTTGACCGTAGCCGTCAGGCGTATAATGCTTGAGGCGATCATCTTCGACGACGAGGACGCGGCTTGCACCATACTCCCCGAGTTCTTGTGCGAGTGATTGCACGTGATCCCCAATCACGACTGCCGTCACATCGTCTGTCAATTGTTTCGCCGCAGCGATGGCTTCGAATGATACGTTACGTAACGCGCCTTCACGCGCTTCTGCGAGTACTAAAGCTTTCATCTATGATCTCCCCCTTAAATGACTTTCGCTTCCGTGCGAAGAAGTTGTACGAGCTCGCTCACTTGTGTCGACAAGTCGCCTTCAAGGATACGGCCCGCTTTCTTCTCTTCTGGTAAGAATCGTTCAATCGTCTCGATTTTCGCTTCGATTTCATCTTCATCGAGGTCGATGTCCATGAGTTCGAGTTCTTCGAGTGGTTTCTTCTTCGCTTTCATGATTCCTGGCAAGCTCGGGTAACGTGGCTCGTTCAACCCTTGTTGCGCTGTTACGAGAAGCGGGAGTGCGACTTCGATGACTTCTGTATCCCCTTCGACGTCACGTGTGACCGTAGCCGTTGTGCCATCGATTTCAAGAGCCGTGATCGTCGTCACGTAGTTCATGTCGAGAAGTTCTGCGACTCGTGGTGCGACTTGTCCGCTACCGCCATCGATTGCTACGTTCCCTGCGAAGATGAGGTCCGCGTCCTGTTCTTTCAAGTATGTGGCGAGCACTTTTGAAATCGTGACATGGTCCGCATCCTCAACATCGTCCTCGATCGAGATACGAACAGCTTTGTCCGCTCCCATCGCAAGCGCTGTACGCAATTCTTTATCCGCATCTTCTGGTCCTACCGTGACGACCGTGACCTCTCCCCCGAGTGCGTCACGTTTTTGAATCGCTTCTTCGACCGCATATTCGTCATACGGGTTGATGATGAACTCAGCGCCGTCTTCTTGAATTTCCCCATTCTCGAGCTGAATCGCTTCCTCAGTATCAAACGTACGTTTCAGCAAAACAAAAATATTCATGGTTGATCCCCCTTTAGTCAATTCTTTCCCATCATTCATGAATCAGCATTCATTTTTTGAGCTAGTGATAGGGCTCACTGTTACGTAAGCCCCTTCTTTAACATATGGTGCACATTTGGAAGCGTCGACAACAGATCGTACTTGAAGCCGCTCGCCATCCAACTCGTCACAACCTCATCGATTGTGCCAAAAATCATTTGACGGGCGAGTCGATAGTCTAAATCCTTGTCGAACTCTCCTGTCTCGATTCCATGCTTGACGACAGAATCGATTAAGTTCAAATATGGTTTGAGCACTTCTCCAATTTTTTGGCGAAGCACCAAGTTCGACTGTCGCAATTCGATTTGTGTCACGACAGCGAGGTCGTAATCGGCCGACAGTTGCTTTAAATGCGATTCAATCAACTGATACAATTGATCTCCGGCTGTCGTCTCGTTCCCGATTTGTTGTTTCGAGTAGTCGATGAACAGCCCCATCTTCGCTTGGAACAATTCGATTAAGAGATGCTCCTTGTTTTTGAAGTACAAATAGATTGTGCCGTCCGCGACACCCGCCTCTTTGGCGATGGCTGTCACCTTTGCACCGTGATAGCCATGATTGGCAATTACTTTGACCGCCGCATCAATGATTCGGTCACTTTTCGAAATATGATTTGTCATTAACCCCAAGCTCCTTACCGTTGCAGAAAAATGAATGATGGTTCATTCATTTATTATTCTATCATGCGTACGCTTGGTGTCAACTGCTTTGTTTCACTTGTTTGGCCTTCTCTTCATCGACGAGGACACGGCGTAAAATCTTACCGACGAACGTCTTCGGCAACTCGTCGCGGAACTCATACAACTTCGGCACTTTATAGGCCGCAAGCTTCTCGCGACAATGTTTGTCGAGTTCTTCTTCCGTCACACTCGAGCCATCGCGAAGGACGATGAACGCTTTGACCGTCTCACCCCGATATGGATCCGGGACACCGATACAGACCGCTTCCTTCACGGCCGGATGTTCATAGAGCACTTCTTCGATTTCACGCGGATAGACATTAAAGCCACCTGCGATGATCATGTCCTTCTTCCGGTCGACGATATAGAAGAACCCGTCCTCGCCCATGTAGCCGAGGTCACCGGTCGCGAGCCACCCATCTTTCAAGACGGCTGCCGTCTCCTCCGGCTTCTGCCAGTAGCCTTTCATGACTTGCGGACCGTTCAGCATGATCTCCCCGATTTCACCGATGTCCGCCTCGGTCTCTCCGTCTGCTTTTACTATTTTAGCAGAAGTGTCCGATAACGGGGCACCGATCGAGCCAACAATCCGTTTATCCCACAAAAAGTTCGCATGCGTGACCGGCGACGTCTCAGACAAACCGTACCCTTCGACGATGCGACCACCCGTGATCTTCTCAAATTCCTCTTGCACCTCGATCGGAAGCGGTGCCGAACCAGAGATACACGCCTCAATCGAAGACAAATCATACTTTTTCAGTTTAGGGTCGTTCAAGATTCCGACGTACATCGTCGGTGCGCCCGGGAAGAAGTGTGGCTTTTTCTTCTGAATCGTCTTCAAGACATCCGTCACTTCGAAACGTGGCACGAGGATGAGCTCATAGCCGTTCGTGACCCCAAAGTTCAGACAGCAAGACATCCCATAGACGTGGAAGAACGGCACGACACACAGGACGCGTTTCTCGTCCCCGCGATTGTACTTATAGAATAAGTTCGTGATTTGATCGGCGTTCGCCGTCAAGTTGAAATGGGTCAACATGACACCTTTCGGAAGTCCCGTCGTCCCCCCAGTGTATTGAAGAACGGCGACATCTTCTTTCGGTTCGATGTCGAGCGGCGTGATAGGGTTAAAGTCTTTATAATTTTTGAACGGCGTCGATCCGGTCGTATCGATGACGATATTGTTCTCACGTTTCACTTTGATTGGATACAGTTTGTTTTTGGGGAATGGTAAGTAATCAGCGATACTCGTCGTGATCACGGTTTGAATCTCCGTCTTCTCACTGACGCGAAGCGTTTTCGGATATAACAGGTCGAGGGTGATGACGATTTTGACACCTGCGTCCGTGACGAGGTTTTCTAGCTCACGTTCCGTATAGAGTGGATTCGTCTGGACGACCGTCCCTCCTGCATAGAGCACGGCATAGAACGAGATGACGTATTGAGGACAGTTTGGAAGCATGAGGCTGACGCGGTCGCCTTTTTCAAGCCCTTTCGCTTGAAGCATCGTTCCGAGTCGACGTGCGGCATCATCGATTTCCGCGAATGTCCACTCCTTTCCGATAAAGGAGACGGCCGTACGATTTGGATAATCCTTTGCTGCGCGAGACAACGCCTCATAGAGCGGCTTTACCTCATAATCGATTGACTGGGGCATTCCTTCTGGATAATCTTGTAACCACGGTTTGTTCATCGCTGTTCCTCCTTGGAAATGAATACTCATTCAGTTAACCCTATTATAATGCTAAGAAAACGCTTTCATCTACCCTTTACCCGATAATTTTCAGAAAATATCAAAAAAAGCGATTGGATTTGTCATCCAATCGCTGTCATACCCGCCTAAAATAGGAATCTTTCGAATCCAGTTGTTCAAGCTTCTGATTCATAAGTTGTTGCAATTCTTTTTCATGACGAATGTTTGAGAAGTCCGTTCCGAACCATGCCTCCATCTCGGGTCGAGAGAAAGCGTAGGTCCGGTTCGGGAATGCAAAGCGGACAATTTCGGCGTTCGGGATGAGGGTAAAATAGGCAGCTGCATTCCGAATCGCCAGACGTTCTTGTTCCGCTCGTTCCATTCCCGGATCTTCGTAACGGACGGTCAACCCATAAGGACGCTTCTTCGTCTGCAGCTCGACCGATCGATAGCATTCATGTAGCGGCAAACTTCCGGCAATGCCGACGACGGCAGCATTGTCCCCGACTTTCGATCCTTTGTATTCAAAGGCGTCCGGTTCCGGGTTCATACACCCTGCCAGTGAGATGACGAGTACGAGCAACAGACAGAAGCGTTTCATAGGTGTCCCTCCTTACGATTTGAGTCTCAAGTTGAAGCGGTAAAGCAAGCGTTTGGCGAGTAAGTGTGCTAAGAACGCTCCGATCACAAAACCGACAACATATAACATCACGCTTTGCGGGTAAAAAATTCCCGAGAAGAACACACCGCCTAACATTGCGAAACAGATAACGATAACGATGTGGATGAGCCATAACCAGTTCGAGAACATAAAGAAGCGGCCATTATTTTCTTGTGGTGCTTCCTTGAACATCCACAATCCGAGACCAAATGTTAGAACGATAAAGACAATCGAACTGGACAAACCGATTGTAAGGAATTCCGTCCACTCCGCTCGAGAATCAAAGATTGAATACATATCTGTATTGACGATGTTATTCAACGGTGACAGGATTCGCATCGGTACACTTTCAAATACCTCGTCAAAAAGTGTATATGAAAGATTTGGAGAAAAGGCTATGAGCGATCCTTGAATGAGGGCTACAATCCCCATCGGGAAGACAAGTGCCACAAATGTCCAAACGACTTGTGAGATCGACTCACCACCAAATGACCCCATCCATAGCGAGACCGAGAAAAATGAGATGCCCGACAAAAGTAAGAAAACAATCAATCCGAGCACTTTGACCTCATTGCCATCAAGTAAGAAGGAATAGTCAGAAAGACGGATGATGAGAAACATCAATGCCCCCCCTACCAATGTCGCTGGAACAATCCCTGTAACACCAATCACCCATTTTGATATGTACAGCTGGGTGCGGGTGTATGGTAAGGACATCGTGAAATCTGACATTTGACTGTTTCGTTCACTTCCAATCAGTACGGATGCCATAAGCGCACCGAAGATGACAAATAAGAAGACGACGACCCCCATCGGAATGAGTGCTTCGAGTCCTCCTAGATATCCGAAATCAGAATTGCTATTGAAAAAGTCCTCGGTAGTCATCGTCTCTATATCTTCTTGGATTACATCCGAATAATCACTTGGATTTTCTTGCATATCGCGAATCTGTTCCTCATACACCTGCATTTGCGTCCATACCGGCACCGTGAAGGCGACGACGCCTAAGAAAACGAGCAAGATCCAAAGCAGCGACACTTGTTTCCAATCTTTTTTCAACAACACTTTAGACGGCATGGGCTTCTCCTCCTAACTGGATACGGAATACGTCTTCGAGAGACATCGGGATCTCTTCGATGAGCATCGGATTGTATGAATCGATAAACGCCTCGAGCTCGTCTGTGCGTTCTTTCGCCATGAACAGCACGACACGTCCTGTCACACTAATGATTTCAATATCTTTTCGTTCGAGCAACTCGACCGGGACATGGTCGTTGAAGACGACTTGCCACTTAATACTGAGAGCACGCGCCTCTTCGAGCGACATGATTGCTTTGACGCGTCCACTCTCGATCATGATGATGCGGTCGGCAATTCGTTCAAGTTCGTGTAACTGGTGGCTCGAGACGATAATCGAGCAGTTCCGTTTCTCGACTTGGGTAATCATCAGTTTCAACACGTCTGACTTGGCGACGACGTCTAGACCGTCCGTTGGTTCGTCGAGCAGATAGTATTTCGCTTGGACGGCGAAAGCGAGCGATAACGTGACGAGCGCCTTTTGACCTTTTGAGAGTTGGCGAATTTTTTTGTTGTCGATGTTGTAACGCGTCAATGTCTCACGGAAGGCGGAACGATTGAACGACGGGTAGATTGACTCATACAAGTCCGTCGCCTCGTTTACCGTATAGTGTTTGAGCGCGTCCGCCGAATCCGGTACGAAGATGATGTCCCGCTTCAATCCGGCATCTTTAAAGATACTTTTCGTTCCATAAAGCACGTCTCCCTGATCTGGGCGGATGATTCCGACCATCGTCCGGAGAAGTGTCGTCTTGCCGGCACCGTTACGTCCGACGAGCGCGATGATTTCTCCTGACTCGACAGTAAAGTCAATTCCGTCCAGAATCGTCTGACGGTCGATTTGTTTACTCAGCTGCTCAACTTTCAGCATTGGCTTCCCCTACTTTCTCATATTCCGTTCGCAATAAGTCAATGGCTTCGTCTAACGGCACGTTCGCATAATGGCAATCAATCGCGATCTTCTTGATCGATGCGATGACCGGTTCTCTTGATGCATCATCGTCTACCCAGTCTTCGGAGACGAACGTCCCGCGCCCGCGTCGCATCTCGAGGAGGCCGAGTCGCTCCAACTCCTGATACGCCTTACTGACCGTATTTGGATTGATGACGAGGTCGGTGGCGAGTTCGCGCACAGACATCACTTTGTCTCCCGGACGTAAAATGCCGCGGATGACGAGCTCTTTCGTTTGATTGACGATTTGTTCGTATAGCGGTTCAGAACTCTTCATATCAATTTTGTATAACATGGGTCACACCCTCTCATAATCAATGTCACTCTTTAAGTGTATTATATGTATTAGTACACGTAATTGCAATAGTATCTTGAGGGCACTTTTAGTTTACAGCGAAATGGAAATGATTTGAATAAGACTTTGGACCGAGGTATTCTTCTTCAATATCAGGTAGATTGAACGAGAGGTGACGAAATGATCAGAAAACGAATCATAGCAGGTGTCGCCATCGGGCTTCTCGCTGGCGGCCTCTTCGTGTATACGACGCTTGAAAAGTCAGAGGCACGGGAGACTTATACCGCGTATGTGAAGGAAACGTACAACGAACAACCCGATATCGAGCTGTCACGCGATTGGAAGATGGGAGGTTATGTCGGGAAAGTGACATTGACGAACGAACCGTTCGCCGGCACTTATTTTCTCGAGACGTACAGTGACGGCTCCATCCATGACAACGTGCTCGAGACGTATTGGGAAAGTGAGGCTGAACGAACGATTCACGAGCGGCTCGTATCGGAAGGAATCCTAAAAGAGGAAGAGACCGTCCGTGCGGAGGTGCCGATTGGTGTGTCGGATGATGCGCAAGCGAACGTCTCCCCGACCCCGACGTCCATTTATGAAACAAATCTGAAGACGTATCTCGACGTCTCGATCATGTTTCATGAAGACTGGAACAATACGGACGAACAGAAACAACGGATTCTCGACGTCATGCGCGAAATCGAGCCTGACGTCTACTGGATGCATTTCTCGTTTGACGGGAAGCCAGGTGGCAATGACGACTATACGGAACGGTACATGATGTTCACGCGCGAAGCGTCTGATATCGATCCGTCATTCCTCGACGTGCGGACGATTGAGGATTTGAACGCCTACGACCGTCTATACGGATTCGACGAGACGACATTCACGACAGAATATCGATTTGATGGCACTCCCATCGAAGACGAGACGACACGATAAATTTCGGTGTCGTCTTTTTTTGAGCGTTTGACTTTACAGGCAATCCAAAACGTTGTATCGTTTGACAAGTCAACGATTGATAAGTCAATCGAGAAAGGTGGGACGCAATGGACCTACGTGAAATCAGCCGATTACTTTACCAAATCAAGGTGGCGGAACAAAATGTCGCATCGTCGTTCGAACGGGAGACAGGATTCAGCCTGACCCGCTACGAGATGTTACAAGTCGTCAAAGAACGAGGCGTTTGTTCGCAACGTGCGATTAAGGAAGAGATGAAAATCGACAATGCCGCCATCACTCGACATTTGAAAATCCTTGAAGAGAAAGGATTTGTCGTCAGAGAGCGGAACGCGGAGAACCATCGCGAGATGTTCGTCCGTGTGACAGAGAAAGCAGAGCAAGACCTAAGGGTTTGCGAGCGAGACGAACGGGCCAACCATCTCGTCTTACAAGCCTTGTCCGCTGAAGAGATTCAACACTTATCCGGGCTGCTTCAAAAATTGAACAGTCACGCCTAAACAGAGAAAGAAGGAATTCACCAATGGCAACTACATTCGAAAACAATACATTTACAGACGTCATGTTCGGTCGTAAATCAATCCGTGTCTATGACGAGAACGTGAAAATCTCACAAGAAGAAATGCTCGAGATGATTCAAGAAGCAACGACTGCCCCATCATCGGTCAACATGCAACCATGGCGCTTCGTCGTCGTCGAGAGCCCAGAAGCGAAAGAGACGCTCAAGCCGCTCATCCGTTTCAACACACGTCAAAACGATTCATCTGCAGCGATGCTCCTCATCTTCGGAGACATGGAGTGCTACGAGTACGGCGAACAAATCTACGACCAAGCGGTCGCAGAAGGCAAAATGCCACAAGAAGTACGTGACCAACAGCTCGACGCGATCATCCCTTACTACAAAAACCTCTCGAAACAAGAGATGAACGACATCGTGAAAATCGATGCGAGTCTCGCAGCGATGCAATTCATGCTCACAGCCCGTGCACACGGCTATGACACGAATCCAATCGGCGGTTTCGAGAAAGACCAACTTGCAGAAGCGTTCGGTCTCGATAAAGATCGTTACGTACCAGTCATGATCTTATCTGTCGGTAAAGCGGCAGAAGAAGGTTATGAATCCGTTCGTCTTGACGCTCAAACGGTCACATCGTTCAAATAATTCACCACACAATCGGAGGAATCAACCATGATCTTAGTCAACGCCACATTCGATATCCAAGCCTCACAACGCGAGAACTTCTTGCGTGACATCCAAGTTTTGATTGACTCATCAAAACAAGAAGCGGGTTGTGTCGGATACGACCTATACGAGTCAACATCTGTTGAGAACCGCTTTGTCATGATCGAGAACTGGGAAGACCAAGCCGCTCTCGAGCAGCACAACCAAAACCCGGTCCTCATCAACTTCGCACAAAACGTGGCGAACTACGTGTCAGCGAAACCGGTCGTGCAAGTAGCAGCGGTCAACTAATATGTCGACGCTCACCCTTGTGCCCGGAACGCTCGTCGCCATCGAATTCTTCTATATCTTCTATTTAGAGACGATTGCGACAGCATCTTCCTCGACGTCACGCGTCTTCCGTATGTCGAAAGACGAGCTGACGAGAGACTCGGTGTCGGTTTTGTTCAAAAATCAAGGGGTGTATAACGGATTGATCGGGGTCGGACTCTTGTACGGACTCTACCTTTCCCCCAACCCGGTCGAGATTGTCACCATGATTCTGCTCTATATCATTCTCGTTGCCTTATATGGCAGTATCACGAGTGACAAGAAGATTATCCTGACACAAGGTGGGCTTGCCATCTTGACGTTGATCTCGATGTTTATGTCATGACAAAAAGCGTTCGACCTGAGAAAAGGTCGGACGCTTTTTGCTTGTATCCTCTATACTAAATAGTGAGGTGATGATGGTGAGATACACATGCCCATGTTGTGGCTACCAGACGTTAGAAGAAGAACCGCCGGGCACATACGACATTTGTCGAATCTGTTTTTGGGAGGACGACGGGGTTCAATTCGACGATCCCGATTATGAAGGCGGTGCGAACACGGTGTCGCTTAGGCAGGCTCAACAGAATTACATCCGATTTGGTGCGAGTGATCGGCTTTTTTGTGACTCTGTCAGAAAACCAAATGAACGCGACAGAAAAGATCCGGACTGGAGACCGTTCCCCAACGAGCTGACATAATGGTAAGTCACCCTTATAAGAGATAACCTTAATCATTCAGCTCATTGAATCTGCTCCCACAACGCTTCATCGACGCCAAAGAATGCTTCATGGGAACATACCGCGAGCACACACGTATCTCCCGCATAAAACATCAAGTCTTCCGGAAGTTCCGGATGGATCCATCTGAACAATGAGCCACCATGCTCTTTTAGGAACTGTGCTGTCCGATAATTCATATGGAACGAATATAGATACGCCGTAT
This sequence comes from Exiguobacterium sp. PFWT01, assembly GCF_018255795.1. GTDB lineage: Bacteria > Bacillota > Bacilli > Exiguobacteriales > Exiguobacteriaceae > Exiguobacterium. Next base: position 2,023,013 of record NZ_CP073755.1, read on the forward strand.
CCCCAGACAGTCTTGTCGTCTCCCATTCACTCACGATGGTTCGTTCCATCAAATCCCAACGGATCTCTTCTGTCAGTACATCCAAATACGCCAGACGCTCCTCTTCAATCTCCATTCGGCGCCTGTCTTCCACGAACGCAAAGTGAGTGCAGTGCTCAAGCAAAACATCGATGAGCGCCTCATAGCGTTTCCCCTTTATATCTTGAGTGATCATCCGCATACTCCAAGCCTCCTATGGCGAAGAAACAAAAATGCCTGTCTCTTCTGTCATCTCGAACGAATCTTGATTCCATCTCACTTTAATCGTCCCGACTCGTTCGGGTTTTTCGACACTTCGATATAATCGCTTGACCTCCATGTCGAAAGTGAAAAAGCCACTCGATTGTTTCATATATTCTTCTTCATTCACATATGTAGTTGTCTGATCCCCAATTAGCGTAAATACGTCACAGCTTTCATCTTCACATTGAATCGGATACGTTTCCTCGAACCAGCTCACAAAGTCATTCTGACTCGCTTTCATCGTATCTATCGGTGCCGCCCAGACTCTAGCTACAATCAACACAATAAAACCGATGAACAACCATTTCTTCATACGCTCTCCCCCCGCTCTCACTATCCAAAGTCTACCATATTTATTTCAACAAAAAACCGCCCTAACCGAAGTCAGAGCGGAATGGATGTCTTATAAGACGAAAATCGCTGCAGATACACCGACGACACCAACGAGTGCCATCGCATATACCGGTACACGTGGCATTTCGCCATTGTTGTCGAGTGCTTTCCCGAACATATAGAAGACGATTGGGTGCACGAGGAACGGCATCGAGAAGATGAGCGGGATGAGAAGTGACGCTTCCGTCCCGAACATGCCGCCTTGAACCGCTGCGAACAAGCCGAAGTGCGAGATTGCTGACGATTGTGCCATCGTCGTGTAATCAAACGCAATCGTGCTGAATGTCAAGATGACGAGACCACCGAAGACGGCCATCATCTGCCATCCGAACGAGAACTGCATAAGGGCTTTGACTTCTTTGAAGTCTTCCCCGTTCGCCGCACGCAAGTTTTTCAACGAAAGCGCCGTGAGCGCGAGACCGACCAAGACGATGATCATCGTCGGCCAGATCCAGAGCGCGCCGTTGTCGGCACTGACCGCGAGGATCGAGAAGACGAAGATATGTCCGAAGAACGGGATGTTGATCATGATTGGCGCACGTTTCGCCGCCACTTGACCGAAGTCACCAGCCGTACATGCTCCTGTGAGACCACTGTGTGAAAGTGACCCCGCCATACCTGGCGCGAGGTTACGGATGTGACCCGTCCGAGCAAACCACATGATGAGTGCGATTCCACCGAACATCCAAAACAACTGGCCGAAGAAACCGTATACGAGAATCGAATTCATACCTTCGATGGCGAACGCGTCACCGATTCGTGAACCACCGACCATGAAGTTGGCAGCCAAGACGACCGGAATCCCTGCGAAGAGAAGCGCGCGGACAGTCGGTCCATACGTCCAGTTATGGAAGATGGCACCGAGTGCTGACGAAATCAACATCGCAAAGAAGATTTGCGGCAATGCGATAATCGGCTGAACCGCTGTCGCAATCAAGAATGAGACGAACAAGATCACAAGCAAGAGGACTGTCTCGATGACACCTTTTTGCATGTATACTTTCTTGTCCTGAATCTGTGCTTTATGGTCGATGAGTAAGAACGACACCGCAAGACCGAGGAGTGCGAGGATTGGGTAGTAAAGCGCAATCCCTTCTGCCGTACCTGGCTCGATTGCCATACGGAAGAACCCTTCCAAACCGACGAGCAAGAAGAACGAACGAAGGATGAAGATGAACTGCGTACGTCCTGTCCCGAGGAACATTTCCTCTTTAGAAGGAACGACGATGTCCTCCATGTCGAGCTCTTGTTTGCTCAAGATTTTACGAAGTTCTTGTCCGCCGACGAAGAACGAAACGACTAACGCGATGATTGTCGTCCGTGACAGGAAGTCGACGAGCGGGAATTCAGGAAGACCCGGCGTCGCGATACCGAGCTCGACCATACCGAATCCGAGACCGAGACCGAAGATAACGATGACAAGGATCGGCGAGAAGCGCGTCCCAGCCACGACCATACGAGATAAAATGACCATTGGAATGACGAAGGTCATAAGCAACCAGAATTGGTTGATCAATTGCATTTGAGATAATTGCTGTACAAGTTCCATTCACTAACCCCTAACATAATTTTTAGCACACAATATCGAAGTGTACAGGAATGAACATTATGTGACAATAGGGTGTGATGTTTTGTAAACATTGAAAGCGGAACCAAGTGAAATTGGTCCCGCTTTCGTTAGTTATTGGATTGTCTGAGACCCCAAATGCCTTTATTTCCAGTGGAATAAAAGAGGTCCTCTTTCCCGGTAAAGCTCGCTGAATCACTGGAATGCGCACGAATCTGTTTATTGACGTGCCCTTTCCAATCTTTATAGCGATCGAGTTCAAGTTGATAATAGGATTTTTCGACATACGCATAAATGTCTTTCAAGGATGCCGTCCCACCGTGGTGTTGGAGGGCGAATTGGATTTTGCGTAGTAACAGGCGTTTCAACTCTTTCATCTCCTTATATAAATAGTAATTATGTATACCTAATTTATCCATACCCTTTCTAAAAAAGTTACAGGTTTTTAGTTGTATTTCCTTTATAATAGGAATATAGACCTGAATATCTCATGTTTGGAAGAAAGGAAATCGATATGACTCAAAAGCGTTACTCAAGTGAATTAGAAATTTTAGAAGAAGTATCTTCTCATCATCAGCTATCACCTAGTCTCCTTCAAAATATTCTCACCACTTCAAAAGCTAATTATTATGGTGAAGCTACGTCTCCGACTAAACGCCAAAAAGAATTAGAAGAAGAATTGAAATATCTAATTAAAAAAGGGAACTCATTAACACATTCCACATCATCTAATAAAAAATCTGGGTTGAAACTTGTTCGTATTCAATTAAATAATTACAAAACATACTTAAATTCTCAAACAATTAACTTTGATACACACACAGATGACAAAAACATCGTTCTGATTGGTGGTTTGAATGGCGCTGGAAAAACAACCATTTTAAAAGCAGTTCGTTACTTATTATATGGCAAGCGTGGCATGACCGATACGGAGTTTCAACAACAGTTTACAAATACAATTAACAATTCATTCTTCGAACAAGGTGGTCGCGAAGCTAGTGCTTCTCTCGTTTTCGAACCTGGAGATGGGCACCATTACGAAATTAAAGTCGTTTGGCAATACAATAGTAAAAAACAAGTTGTGTCTGAAAGTAAGACGTTCAGTAAGCGAACGATTGGTGCAGCTCGTCCAAAACGTAACGAACAGATTGGTTCACACAACGTAGATGATTTCAACCGTACCATTGATAAATTAATCCCATTTGAAGCTTCTCAATTCTTAATTTTTGATGGGGAAGAAATCCGACGCATTATTTCTTCTAGAAATTCTGCCGACTTTAAAGCGACAATCAGACGGATGAACGGAATGTCTTATTTTAACGAGTTAAAAGGTGACTTAGACAAAATCTATTCAAAGAAAGTTAACGAATTAGCTATCGCTCAGAAAAGTACCGAGTTGTTAAAATTCAACAAGAAAATAACTACACTCAAAGAACAATTACATGAGCTTACAGAAAAACGAAATAAAGCCGAGAGTCGAGTATCAACATACAATAAACAACTCGATCACTTTAAGAAACTTCGAAACGAGAAGCTCATGCAGAACAACGAGTCGAGAGAACAATTTGTTTCAACCATGAGTTCTTTAAAAGCACAGCATACTCAAGTTTTGGAGCAAATTTCTAAGTTGTTTTCTGAGAAGGGGATTCCTTCATTTGCATCTAAAAAAATTGATGCATTAAAAAAACGACTGACTCTCGAACAACAATTTACATCTGATCAGCAACGCGTGGAACAGATTTTAGCACCTTATCACCAATTTATGTCTAAACTTCTCTCAGAGCCCATCAATCCACCATTGACTGAAGAACAACTGCATCAGGTTGAGGAAATTGGTAAGAATATTTGGTTATCGAAGGAGAATTATAAAACTTCTACTACTTCAGAAAATCAGCAAATTTGGCACGACCTTTCGCCAAATGACCGTAGACTGATTATGAATGTAGACGCATCTCGCACTAAGGAAATGATTGTTGAACTGGTCAAGAAAGAAAAGAATCTTAAGCATTCAATTGATCAGCTTCAGCAAAAAGTTGATTTAGCCCCTTCTGCAGTCAGTGTTGATGAAGAAGATAAAAAGATTCAAGAAATTACTGAGGTGCTCGGTAAAACTAAGAGCATTTATCTCAACATTAAAAAGAAAGAACAAGAGTGTATTCAAGAAATTCGTTCTCTAGAATCAAAGCTAAAAGGAACAAAGTCTACTGCAACAAATGCAATCGACTTAGCTGATGATGTACAGCTTTATGGAAAAATCAAAGAAGCAATTGATGAGTATTCAACAAAAGTACTAGACTGGAAAATTGATTTGATTAGTGAACAATTCGATCAGATGTTGAACAAACTTATGAGAAAACAAGATGAATTCGGGCGTGCTTTCGTTGATCGCCGTAAAATGATGATACGCATTGAAAATGAGCGCGGCGCCGAAATTTCAGTGGAAGAACGTTCAGCCGGTGAAATGCAAATTATCTCCTCTGCATTTATTTGGGGAATGATCAAAGCAGCTGATTTAGATTTGCCTATGATTATCGATACGCCACTTGGTCGCTTAGACAGCTATCATCGCAAAAATCTAGTCGAACATTTCTATAAACATCTCAGTAAACAAGTTGTGATTCTCTCAACTGATACGGAAATCACTCCGGAATATGTAGAGTTGATGAAGGAATATACTTCAAAACAAATCATGTTGGACTACAACCAAAAAGAGAAATATACGCTTATTCGCGAAGGTTATTTCGAATTAGTGAAAGGATAAGATTATGGATTCTAAAGGAATTAAATTGTCACAAATAAGTAAGAATCGAATCGATACCATTATTGGACACATCGAACATTACGTTCCGAAAGACACGAGACCATTTGTTGTTAAACTAAGTCTGATGCACGGAATTGAAAATCACTCCGTTTCATCTGTACTCCCTACCGAATTGAGTTCAAGCGCATGGGAAATGGGCTCAATCATTAATGGAAATGATTACTTACTTGCTAAACACCTTATTATCAACGAGCTCCAAAAAGAAATCGATGACGAGAAAATTATTCGAGATCATATGAAGCGCTTTATTGAATTAGGTGTGAGAGACATCGCTTCGTTGCTCGAATCAGATGATGCAATCTTTGAAGAAGAATTTTTAATTAAACTTCTTTCCGTATAATCTCAGCGATTTCGCTGAGATTTTTATTACGAAAATTTCTATATTTTGTTGAGCTGTTCGCTTTTTTCATACGAACACTTATGTTAGACTTTTTGTATAAAAACATTGTATTTATTTAAAATTACGTACGTAATTTTAAATAAAGGAGGACATCTTATGGATTCTAATTTCAGCTATAACTTCCCCGCATTACGAGGAAAACAGGCAGAAAAAGAATATTTTGTCGTTATGTGCCCGTTAAAACTGATTCCAAAAATTTTCTTATTCGATGAAGAGGAAGTCCCACCACAATACCGCTCACAGCGGATTTTGAATAAATCTAGAGTTCCAGACATTACAAATTACATTGTAGATCAGTCCAAGGACTATGTATTTTCATCCCTTACAGCTTCCATTGATGGTGAAATTCAGTTTACTCCGTTTACAGATGAACCAAACTTTAAAGACTTAGGCAAACTCTCGATAGCACTGGATTCCCGTTTTTTAATTAATGATGGTCAACACCGGAGAGCAGCGATTGAAGAGGCTTTAAAAATTATGCCTGAGCTTGGTAATGAAACAATTTCTGTTGTATTCTTTCATGATGAAGGTCTAGAACGATCTCAACAAATTTTTTCAGATTTGAATCGACATGCCGTTAACACAACGTCATCTATCGGTATTTTATATGATCATCGTGATCAGTTATCGCTCCTAACTAAAGAAATCGTTGAAGAGATTCCGTTGTTAAAACGGTATACAGAAATGGAGAAAACGTCCCTCTCCAAGAATTCACCAAAACTTTTAGCGTTAAATCATATTTATAATGCAAATAAACGACTAATTAATAAGAAAAAAGGTGCTCTTTTAACTGAAGAAGACGCATTGAACATCAAAACGTTTTGGCTAACTCTATGCAATAGTATTCATGAATGGGAACAAGTATTTAATAAAGAAATCTCCCCTCGTGATTTACGTATGATTTCAATTGCGGGTCAAGGTTTATTTATCGAAGCAGCGGCTGAAGTTGCGCGCTCTTTAATTGAACAAAAACCTGATACATGGACAGCCTACCTTACAAAATTTAAAGATATTGATTGGAGCCGTTCAAACGAAAAAGATTGGAAAGGTCGTGCCTTTAACGAAAACGGCAGAATTTTAAAGAACAACTACACTATTCGATTGACTGCCATACGAATCAAATCGCTAATCGGCATCAAGCTCACGAAAGAAGAGAAAGATTTCGATCAACAAAAATCAAGCATGAACGTATTATGACTGTTTTGGCACGAGAGGATGACAATTTATGACTCAAGGTATTATTAGTAACTTATTTACTCAACATGAAGGAGATACTGTCTCTAGACGCTCCATCGATTTGATCAAACGTGTTTATTTAAATGACACACGTCCATGGGTGGTCGGATTTAGTGGCGGAAAAGATTCTACACTAACGACTCAACTCATTTTCGAAGCGTTGCTAGAGCTTTCACCAGAACAGTTGCATAAGAAGGTGTTTATCATTTCTTCTGACACTTTGGTAGAAAACCCACTCGTTGTTTCCATGATTAACGGCTCTTTACACCGCATGCAAGAAGCCGCTTTAAAATATAATCTCCCAATCGAAACACAAAAAGTTAAACCACTTACAGAAAAAACTTTTTGGACGAATATTATCGGACGTGGCTACCCTACTCCGAACCAAACGTTTAGATGGTGTACAGATCGTCTTAAAATCGACCCTGCTAACCGCTTCATTAAAGATAAAGTGTCAAAATACGGCGAAATTATTATGGTACTTGGTGTCCGTTCATCTGAGAGCACGAGCCGAGGCCAATCCATAAAAGACCATGAGATTTCAGGTAGCGAATTGATGCGACACACATCATTAGCGAATGCTTATGTATTTGCCCCGATTAAAGAATTTGTTCTAGATGATGTATGGAGCTACCTTCTTCAAAACCCAGCTCCGTGGGGGGAAGACCATCACACGCTGCAGAAAATGTACATGGATTCAAGTAGCGAATGTCCATTAGTCGTTGACCAAAACATTAAAGAAAGTGCTGGTTCTTGTGGGAATAGCCGTTTCGGTTGCTGGACGTGTACGGTTGTCAATCAAGATAAATCGCTTACTGGCTTTATTCAAACTGGTGAACATGACTGGTTAAAACCATTATTGAAGTTCCGCAATAAAATGGTTCTCATTCGTGACGACCGTTCTAAACGAATGCATAAACGAATGAATGGTGCCTTCTATTTATTAGAAGTTCAACATGAAATCAAAGAAGATGGAATCTATATTGTTCAAAAGAAAAAAGGCGGTCGTGCTGCCACTTCTTATAAAGTAGTTGACCGAATTGAAGATTTGACTGATGAGTCTGTTCTTGCCGTTCCTAAAGCACAATTAAGTCAATTTATCGCAAAACACAATATTGACTTGAGCAAACCTGAAGAGTTCAATATTCAGTTTGTCGTTACCGAAACAAACGAGGATGGGCAATCTGCATACTCACACCTTGGTCTTGGTCCTTTCACACTAGCTACTAGAAATGAACTAATGCGCGACTTATTGATTTTACAACGTGATTTAAAAGTTCCAAATTCAGTCGAGTACAAATTAATTCAGGATGATGAGTTACGAGCAATTCGTCGCTTATGGCTCCGTGAAGGTGATTGGAACGATACTTTACCAGAACTTTATCGCGAAGTATTCGGCGTCGACCTGGATTGGGAACATGATGATCGTCAGATTCTAACAAGTGACCAAGCGAATGATTTAGAACTTCTTTCTCAAAAGTATGGTCTTGATTTCAATATGGTTCAAAAACTATTTACAACAGCAAATGATTTTCTAGGTGTAAAGGTTAAACGAGGATTTAATAAAGATGTCGCTGCGCTATTGAGCCAAGACTATTTAAGCCTTTACAAAGAGCAAGGAGTTTTAGAGAGAGATGAAGATTGAATCGATTGTCTTAAAGAATATTGGAGCATATAAAAATCAAACATTTGATTTCAAGAATGAAAACTCTAATAAAAATGTTATTTTAATCGGCGGGAAAAATGGAGCGGGTAAAACAACCTTTTTAAACGCACTTCGCACTGGATTATATGGTAGTCAGGCGTTTGGGATTAAAGCACCTACTCCATCCTACTTCAAAGAAATTGAGAAGTTAATCAATAGCGAAGTAAGAGATCAACGAGAAAGATATAGTACCACTAAACAAATTTCAAAAATCCAAATTACGTTTACAACAACAACGAATCAAACTACATCACGCTATTTATTTGAACGATCATGGGGAATCGACGCTAAGAATATTAAAGAATACTTTAACATCTATCGTGATGCAAATACCTTTGCACTAGCAGAGAAGGATAAGAGTCAAGTCTATTCATTATTCTTAGAACGTACTCCCCTCTATTTGTTTAATGTCTCATTATTTGATGGAGAGACAATTAATCAAATTATTAATGAAGGGAAACTGTCTGAGTACCTAGATGATTTGATGAAAAGTGCATTTAAATTAGAGATTCCAGATTTATTAACGGAAACAATCGAATCACTTGTACGAGACGAAGCCAAGACTAAGCTATCTAAAGATAAATCAAAACGTTTAGATGAGCTTAAAAAACAGCTAAGTGAATCCGAACAAAAATTGCAAAACGTTCAAGTCGATAAATCTCAGCTTCTTCAGAATATCGAAGTTAGTGAAGCCGAAATCACTGCCTTCTCTGAGTCGTTACGCGCACACGACGTGATTAGTAAAGAAGAAGAAGCAAAATTGAAAGAGGAAATAAGAAACCTAGAACAAGAACGACAGAAATTAAAGCAATCTACGTCAGACTTTTTCAATGAGTACTACGCCTTTTCTATCAATCATCACTTGCTTGAAAAAGCTGCAGAACAAGTAGAATCAGAACTATTGATCAGAAGTGTAGAAGATTTAGAAAAAGTCTTCACCGATGAGTTCTATAAGAATGTTTCACGTAATTTAGGAGGATCTGTAGGACATGATTCCCTGAAGAATGAATTCAATGCGGCTTTAAAAACGGCTGTTCCGAAAACTGAAATTATTCATGACGCTTCGTTCGGTTCGAAGGCAAAAGTTGAAAATATGATTTCTTCAGTAAACGCTCAATCTTCCTCATCTCTCTTGGCAAACATTAATCGCGATGACGAAATCATAGAGGAACTGAGGATATTACGAAGAAAACTAGTGATTCGAGAAGAAAATCATGCGGATTTTGAAAAACAATTTGAGGAATTGAATCAACTCAAAGTTAGTCATCTTCATTTGAACGAGCAGTTAGAACGTATTGTTAAACTTGAAGAAGATCTCCAAAATCAGTACTCGATGTTAGTGGAAGAAAACGCCTCACTTCAACAAGAAATCGAGAAAATCACTTCAAAATCGAGCTTATTATCGCAAAATGCGACTTCAACATTAGCTTTACTAGAAGACTTCAAACTTCAACAGCGATATAAAGTCATTCGGAGTGTTGAAGAAAATGCGTTACGCATGTTAAAGACATTGATGCGTAAAGAAGATTACGTAGATAAGCTATCGATTCTACCCGAAGACTTCTCGTTAACTTTGTCATCTAAAGACCAGTCTCAAATTTCTGTAGCTACGCTATCTTCTGGTGAGAAACAGATTCTACTTCTTTCATTAATCTGGGCAATTTTCAAAGTTTCCGAAAATCAAATGCCATTTATCTTCGATACTTTGTTAGGTCGATTAGATCGAGATCACCGTTATAACATTTTACGTAACTTACTTCCTAACTTTGGTGAACAAGTGTTAGTGCTATCTACAGACTCAGAGATTAGCAAAGATTACTACGACGTACTCAAACCATCGATTTCTAAAGAGTATAGTCTTCAGTTTGATAATGAACATTTAGAAACACGAGTCATTCCATCGTATTTTGAATTTGAAAACGCGCAGGTGAAAAACTCATGAACTACCGTCTTAAATTAACTGAACAAACGCATCTCTATTTTAAAGAGATTGCAAACTCAACTCATATCACACCGAACATCCTAGCTCGTTTCGCCGTTGGAATATCATTAAAAAACGAAAAAACTCCATCAAGCGTTAAAGGTCAGCCCATTTCTAATTTTGAAATAAATCGTGCCACCTTAACGGGAGAACACGACGAGATGTTTAAAATGATGATTCTTCAACATGCTAAACGCCATATTGAAGAAGAACGATATTTTCCAGATTATTTTAATGCGCATATTACTCGAGGTGCCGAAGAGCTTTATCAAATGTTCCAATTTTCTAGAAGTACCAATCAATTCTTAAGAGAGTTATTGGCTCTCCAGGAGGGATAACATGCTTTATCTAGACAACAGCTCAACGACACCTGTGTATCCAGAAGTACTTGAAGAGATGCTCCCCTACTTTCTTGAAGAGTTCGGAAATCCTTCGAGCAAGTATTATTCACTGGCAGAAAACTCTAAAAATGCTGTTGAACATGCTCGAGAACAGTTAGGTAAATTTCTTAACTGTTCTTCTACCGAGCTGTATTTTACTTCGGGAGCGACAGAAAGTAACAACTGGATTTTAAAGAGTGTAAGTTCAACCTTACCGGATCATCAAGTGATTACCACGGTAGCCGAACATTCATCTAATTTAGAAATCGCAAAGTATTTAAATGAGCAGCTGAATATTCACGTTGAATACTTGTCAGTCGATCAATTTGGTAGAATCAATTTTTCTGAACTAGAGTCTTTACTAAAAAAACGCCCTACTTCACTCGTTTCAATCATTTGGGGAAATAACGAGTTAGGGTCGTTAAATGACATTCAGAGAGCTTCTGAACTAGTTGCTCAATATGGTGCGCTCTTTCACACCGATGCCACACATGTCGTCGGAAAGATGAGAATCGACCTGTCAGAACTGACGAACGTTCATTTCTTATCCGCTTCTGCGCACAAGTTCAACGGTCCAAAAGGTATTGGAATTGCTTATTTGAAAAAAGATGAGGACGGGATTCCAAAAAAATTGACACCACTTATTCATGGTGGTGGCCAAGAGCAAGGCATTCGAGGCGGGACTCTTGCTGTTCCTCTTATTGTAGGAATGGGAAAAGCAGCTGAAATGCATCAAGCATCCTTGACCAAGAACATCAAAAAATTAGAGAAACTTGAAGCGTATTTAGTTCAACTTTTAACTCAAAAATTTGGTTCGAACATACGATTTAATAGTGACCATACAAACAAAATTCCTGGCATTGTGAATATTCAATTCGTTGGTATTAACAATGAAGTTCTTGTAAAACAACTGGCTCCTGTCATGGCGGTCTCAACTGGATCTGCTTGTAGCTCTAGTAAACCAAGCCATGTCCTCCAAGCAATCGGATTAACATTAGATGAAGTTCGATCATCCATTCGATTCTCACTATCGTCAAACATTGAACTAAAAGACTTAGAGATTTTCAAAGAACTGTAAGTAAACGACCGGCTTAAATTAAATTTAAGCCGGTCGTTTTAAGTTCAAATATTATTAATTTTGAAGGATTCAAGCATTTCTTCTCTTGGAATATCCTTTTTCCCATCTACAATAGATTGTCGGATTTCTTCAATCGAATACGATCCACCACTTATACCATACTGCTCTGGTAAATTAAGCAACAGAATATCGTCTTCAACGCGTTCAATAGACGAAGTTGTTTCTTCTGTTCTAAATGAAACGACAACACCTTTATTAAAGTACTCGGTTAATTCATTCGAAATTTCATAATCGCCCTTCATCAGTCTTTCGATAACGGAAAGTCTTTCCTGTTCAAAGTCATAATTTTGTTTTCTCTCGCTCCACAACTTTCCTTCAAATAGTTTTTTAGCATTTGCTAAGAAAAGATGTGCAAAGAACATACGATAGTATTGTTGAGAGAATGTAGTTTCTGCTTCCCCCACACCTAATTCTAAATCAAAGAGAGCTTTCGTTCGAACAACTTGGTTTCTAGCTTTATCTATGACATTACTCAAGTTTCTACCGATTTTTACTTCAATTGGATAGAAGTGCATTTTTAACTTACCGTCCGTTTCCTGCATCCCAATCAACAGTAAATCATCTGAGTAACTACCTGACTTACCTAACGCTTTCACAGTGAAAGGTGAATTCGCGTGGTTTAACCCAATTGCTTTCGCCACTCGTAAAATTTCCTCAAGAGAGATTGGGACCCAAGTAATATCATCGGTTGAAAACATCGCCAATGAATATTTAACGGCTGCCAATAAGCTGAATTTTTCACGACTCTTATGCACGTTACGAGCTGTTTCATTACTTAAACCTTGTTGAATCATTGAAAGTAGCCATTCTCCGTTGATCACATTGAACGTTTGAATGATTTCTTTAATACTCTCATCTGTATTCAAATCCGGTTTTTCATGATTCAAGTAATCTTTAATCACTGCCTGATATTGTGCTGTTTTCTTCGTAACCGTAATAGCATCATATCGGTAAGAAGAAGATTGATCATTATAATGAATGATAATTAATTCATTATCCGGGTTTCCTTGCTTAGAAGAAAAATAGCCTAAGTCGACAGTAGGTTCGATTAATGTAACCCAGTGTGAACTTTCATAGATATTTTGTAACTTATAACTATCGCGTGCATCTGTAATACTAGCTAGTGCTGTTACGCCATGTGCAAATGAGCTACTCCCGTTATCTTTCATGTGTACGTTCAATTCATTAAATGATTTGGCACATCGTAATAACAAGTCTTCTTCCTCAATTGCATAACCTCGAAGACCAAACCCCATACTAAACTGACCATCTTTGACTGTCGGTGCAAGTGTCGAATACAAACCATTCATGGCATTACCACTCTTGATATACTCCATTTTGTCTGTGATTACTTGTTCTTCACCACTCATCTTATAGAAACTAATATGAGCATATTCAAAATCATTAGAAGATTTATTTTGAATGTGGTAGTGATTAATCAGCGACTGAATTTTCTCCGCTACTTCTTGCGGGGAGAGAATGAAGTTTTTCGGAATGAGTGCGTACAGATATTCGAACTGTTCCCAGTCATCTTCCATGAAATCTTTTGCAGCAAATCGATCGAAAGCACTTCTATATCGACCTGAATCAGAATAAAGTTTCACTTCTACGGGGATTACTATATCTCGATTTTTCTCATAACTATTCTTTAATTGACGGAACATCCATTCAACTATACCTTTCAGTACCATCTCATCATTACGAATTTCAATTACATTTAAATAAAGTGGTGCTCTAGCGATTTGATTTGTCTGATTAAAGAGTGACGTAAAATGATCGACAAACTGATTTAGCTTTTCTTTGACTACTTCAGATAAAAAGCGGTCCGCTTCAGCCACGACAACCTCTTCTTTTACTCGATACACCATCCACTCTGGCAAATCTGATTGGGATTCTGCCTTGTAAGTTTTACCTTCAAACCATAGATATGGGGCTAATGCATCGGCTCGTAGACGTTTCAGTACACTTTCCGAGATTTCCTCTTCTCCAAGTTGCGTATTAAGTTCTAATTGAAATGCAACATTAATCGGATGGAATGGAGTAAAGTAAACAATTTGCTCTTTTTGATTATATAAGACACCTAATTTTAAGATTGAATGCCCCACTTCAAACAATCGATCTGCTTCTTGAATCGATTCAATCGCTTTTACATACGCTTGAACATAATTTAAAGCAACTCGTTTGTATTCATCATCCCAGTAAGCCAACATGGGTACAGTTTTTTTAATCTTGAAGTGGTTTAAGAACAGATTATACGCTTCTCTTAATTCATAATATGCTTTAAACTCCAATTCAATAGGACTGAGGACGCCTGCCGAAAGAACAGCAGTTTGCATACTTTGATTGACCCATTCCATTTCGTAGTCCAAGAATTCTTTATACTCGTTTTGGGGATAGTAAATTTGATTCTTCAAAATCAATTTCTCATCCGCACTCAGTACAATTGATGCTCGCTTCTCACGTTTTTCTTTATACAACCGTATATTCGGAATCGGATGCGGTTTTGATGCATCGACACTTAATTTAATATTAATTGGTTGCGACTCTCCCACAACTAGCTGCATAAACTGATCGTCTTCAAACAAATCCTGATCAAAATGATACGTAATATTAGGCTCCTCGGATACTTTAACGAGAGCTTGATCTTGATAAATTGGTTCTTGTGAGCCGTCACCTAAGCGTAATTCACCTTCTTTATTGCCTAGTGTCAAATACTCAGTACCGTTCCCAGTTAAACGCTTCACTTCATAAGTTCCCGCATAATCCTTAAGAACTTCATTAGAGAATGGGAAAATCATAATATTTAGCTCTGAATATAATGTACTTTCATTTTTTACTTTGTACTTTATAGTACATTGCGCAGTATTTTGAACTTGATTTGAAGTTAGTGTCAAATAAAGATTGTTTGTCTTCACATTTGAAGTTACTTCAAGTAAAGGATTACAATACTCAATTTTGACTTGCGACTGTTCTAAGCTTTTCCGAACACCCTTACCCTCAATAAGATATTTAAACTTTAGATTAATTTCTCTTTCATGAGAAGGATTAAAAATTGCAATGTAACGTATGCGTTTTCCTGTCTTTGTCATTTTATGTGGCCGATCCCAAACCACTACCGAGGAATGCTCATTAACTTTTGTAACTTCATCAAGCTCAAATACTTTTTTATTCTTTTCTGCTTTGAGTTTAATTACTTCTTGCAATGTTAATTCATTCCAATGATCATGTTTAAGTTTATTGACACCTTGCTCGTTAAACTTTTTCGGTAATTGCGCCTCAGTCGTTTCATTAAAATGACTCTCTTGTACAAATTCATATAAATCTCGGTTCTCACGAAGTCGTTCACGAATCTCTTTTTTGGATGACGTTTGGATAAACGAATCAAGCTCCTGGTCGTGGAAGAACCTTAACTTTAGAAAATCTTTCTTTGAAAGTTCTGTTTTTTGCATGAGAGAAAGAATTTCTTCAAAATCAAAGAATGATACCCCTTTAAACGAGTTGAACTCTTCTTCGATTTCCTTCAAGTGAAAATTAATCACTTCAACCAATGCACCTTTATTGTCCGATATTTGCTTCAATTCATGCTTAAGTTCTTCTAAAATCTTTTGAGGATTTAACGGCATCCCTTCTTTTTGAAGATTTGCTCCACCACCATCAATACTATCAAGTTGCCCGTGATAAATAACAAGCAATGAGCGATTTAAACCTTCAGCTTCTTGTTCACTAACTAAATTTCGAAGTTTAACGAAGAAGTCAGGTTGAATTCCTTCGCTTTGAGTAGCAATGATTAACTCACTTGTCCCATAGTCAATCGTAAACGTTTCATATTCAGTAACTCCGTTTAATTTATATTCAAAAGCTTTAACCTGATCTTTTGCTTCCTTCTCGAGATATTCCTTTAAATATTGAACATGGCTCTCTTCTTCGAGTTGCAAATAATACTTATCTCCAGGCTTAGGCGTGTTTACTAAAAAATGGCCATTTATTTTTTTCGTTACATACTCATAAAATTGGTTTGACATACTGCGCCTCCCCACTATCGCTCTTCTTATCTATAACATTAATTTTTTCTAGTAGTTGTAAAAGGGCAGTTGATGATTCGTTATCAAAGTTGATGCCTCTTTTACTTAATCTTTCTAATAGTTCTACAAATGTAATTCGGTCATTTTTACAACTCACAGCGCACATCAGAATTAACATCTCCTGGTTCAGAGACAATACATATCCAAGACGCCCACGACGCTTCGTAAAGTGCGATTTAGCAATATTTTTTGCATGATCTCCATAACGAGACTGCGCTTCTTTCGGAGTCGTCAGTTTCATCGCATTGAATAGTTGTTTAACTGCTTCGTTGAAAGTTTGACTATCATTCACATTGCTCTCTAAACCTGCATAAGTAAGAATTCGTTCAGTTTGCAAATCAATATCTTTCAAAAATTGAACCTGATCTGTATCACTAAGCATAGTGAAATGTTGAAAAATTTCATCATATGTCATGATTTTTGATTTCTCATTCTCTAATGATTGGTTAACAGAGTTACAACTCAACTGAGCCATCGTCAACTCATGAACAAATAAATTTTCACTCGCACTCGTCAACAGTCCCATCCCCGAGTTCATCGTTTTTCTTCTTGAAGTAACAGTCGTCTCGTTATGAATTGTGTAGTACATTTTCGATGGATGGTTCCAGTTAGACGTCTCAAAGTTATTAATTTTCACTGTTGTTTGAGAAACAATATAGTGTAGGTAATACTTTAATAAATTATTAATTTCTTTCAAAAAGTATTGAGGATGCTCAGCTAAATAGACAAAATCTTCTCCTAATAGTTTTATTGGTAATGAAGAATAAAGAGCATGCTCGGCTTTATATTCTTTGTTCGTTAGACTCGGTAATAAATTTACAATCATCTTGTCTAACAGAGTTTCATTTTGGCCTGCTTTAAAAACCTGTTTAATCTTTTCGATTTCTCCTTCATCTAACGCATGTTGCGTCAAATCCGCTAGAAAAGTACCCAACTTCTTTTTCGTTGCAGGATTGCCTTGGATGTACATGAACATACTTGGATGAGTAACGTTCAACCCTCCATCCCGTTGTAACAGTAATTCACTAAAGAAAGTATGAATTTCATCTTCATGCTCAGGTTGATTCTCGACTCGCTCTAGTACACCTTCTAACAGATAATCCGTATTGAAAGACTTAGCTGACAGTTCTACATTCAGAAGTCTTCTAGAATAAGCACCGATTTCCTTTTCCCAATCGGAAAGAGCGTTTTTAATTGAATCGCTCTTTCCTGTTGTGAAAGGGAGTATTTGATAAAAATTCGAAGTTTGTCGCTTCGTTATTTTTTTCCGACTTTTGTCTAAGACAATAACTTGTTTTTCATCGAAAATTTTCTCTGGTAATAATCTCATTATTTACACCCGCTTTCACAACTTACATTTTACTAAATACGATTTTTTCTTCATTACTAAATGGATCTGCTTCTTGTTTTAAAACGAAGGTTTCTCCAGTTTGGACAACATAAATCAACACTTCTTCGTTATTTGTATTATGTGTACGAATCGCATTTGCGAATTCACTGAATCGAATGGCATCGTCGAAATCAATCTTAGAAGGTTGATATCCTTTATCTATTTTTGAAATTAAACTGAACATCTTATAATCGATTTCTAGCTTAATTCTTTGTTTGCGCTCACCCACTACAAATTGAATGAATAAGGAGTTTCTAAATTGAACCACTTGCTCTTCATTTTTTATCGCCATACTGATTGGATCCAATGTAAAACTAACTGGTTTTGCTATACGATAACGCTTTGAAATTTTTGCATTCGAATCAAACAAATAATTTTTTTGATCTTTTTTAAATCCAAACCATAACATAAGTGCATTCTCAAATTTCTCGTAGAGAGTTTTAAGTTCATATTTTTGACCAGTGTAATAAGCAAATAGATATTTTGAGAATGATTCAATCGTTGTCTGTGTAATGTTCATTTCTCTCGGGTTAGACAAATAGAGTAGTCTTAGTAATGATTGTGTGTACTCGTTAACCAATTCACGATCTAATAGATCAAGTTCATATGTTTGACGAGTCAATTCGTCAAATCTAGAGATAAATCCACTCACATCTGACTCTAAATTGATTTGAAGAATGATTTCATCTATCTCTTTGGAACGAGAAGCAACCGGATCTTCATTTCTTAGCATGATTGATATAGGTGAGTCATTCTGAGCTGTAAATATTTTTTGATGAAGGCCATGTATAAGTAACGTCTCAAGTACAATTTTTTGTTTACTAATATTTGTCCAATTTCCTGGAATCATAATTTCGTATATTAAGTTAAAAAATTGGCGCATAGATAAAACTGCTTTTTCTTTTAAAAGAGAACTTGCGATGATGTTTACGAAGTTGCGTTTCACTTGTTGATTACCCATAAGTAAAAAATTGCGATGGATAATCGAATCGATCCCTCTCTTTACATCTTCTTGATAGGCCAAATAAAATGGGTTTTCTTCATTTTGATTGAACATTTTTGATAGAATACCCATTAAGAAATTCGATTCTACTCCGCCTTTAGTAAGTTCATACATTGGATAATCTGAGAAACTGACCATTGAAAAATGATCATTTTGCGTTGCTTGGGAGATCTCATTCTCAAAAATACCTGATTGCTCAATATATGAAATCAATGAATTGAACGTGTAATGATTATCGAATGAACTCACGAAGTCATATAAAAATTTATGTAATACCCCTAAGTTGATCGCCAGTACAAACTCTTCCGAACCTTCATTCAGGTGCTGATCGGAAAATGGAATTAATTTTTCAAGTAAAGTCTCCATTGCAGTCTTACGAGGAGAAAGACTTTCTGTCGCATCATTCCAAATTTTATTTTTATATCGATTCATCAGTTCAGGTTCTGCCGATTGAAGATGTGAAAGAATATGCGATTTTCCATCCCCTACACTACCAATTAATAGCGTTAATCGTTTTTGGGCAGGTTGCTGAAGCATCTGAATTAATTTCTTTTCGATCGGGCGTTCTACGTGTAAATACTGCTTTAATGAACTCAATGGGAGTTCTGCACTTTCAACCGCCTCTTTTGAAGATTCATTTAATCTTGACATCAGGTTATACAAATAGCTTTCGCCATCTGTTTCAATTTGAGGTAAGAAATCAAATAGCTTATTTGTTTCTTTTTTCTCTCCCACGATTCTTTTTTCAATAGGATCTTCTTTTGTTGAAGCAGAACTGAGCGCTTTTAATTTTTCTTCTAGTTGCGCTTCCAAGATTTTTAGAATATCATCATGCCCTCGATCACTGTTCTTTTCAGCTGGATGAGTCGGTGGAGCGTATCTAGGTATAGATGGTGGGTTTTCATAACTAAGGACATAAGACTCAACAATGTTATATAAACTCGACCAGATTTTCGGTAGAATTTCATGCGCCTCTTTAGTGAACAATTCATGTGCAGCACTGTTTCCGTTTCTTCGAACGTAATGAAGATCCGAAGCCAATTCGCGGTCGATGATTTCTTCAGACTGTAACAAACGAATGTTATCATTTAAGTTGTATGTATTTTGCAAACCACTTACTTCTAGCCATTCATTCACGATTGCTTCAATCATTTTTCTGGCATTTAGAAGAGCAAAATCTGTTTCTTTAGAATAATATTTATCTTCTACAATCTGGGCCAACTCTTCCGCTTTTGGATTAATTGGTTTTAGAAATGAGAAAAAGTATTCCATGTTATTCATTCCTTTCAATCACCTTGATAACTTTTTTATTAACTATATTCTTTATTATATCTATAATAAGGGTATATGGTAGGTTTTACCTACTCCTATATATGATAAAGGAGCTATTATATGGATTCAAGAATTCTATTCCCTTCTTTACCAAAATGGTTCATTCCACGAGACTATCAATTGGAAGCTATACAAAAGTGGTCTGAAAACGACTACCGCGGTTTACTAGAGATGGCTACGGGTACTGGAAAAACATTAACTGCTCTCACAGCCATAACAAAACGGTATGAAGAAACGAATCGGTTAGCAATCATCATTTTATGTCCTTATCAACATTTAGTAGATCAATGGGCGAAGGATGCTGAATCCTTTGGGATGAATCCAGTTCTATGCTATGGTTCAAAATCTCAATGGACATCAATTCTATCCGGAAAAATCACTCAATATAATTTTAAAATACAAAATTTTATGTGTGTAATCACTACGAATAGCACATTTAAAAATGCTAATTTCCAAGCTCAACTTAATCGAATTACGGATGGCGGGATGATTGTTGCCGATGAGGCGCATAATTTAGGTACAAAGCAATCGCTTCAATCGCTTCCTACAGCTTTTAAAAATCGATTAGCACTTAGTGCAACTCCAATACGACACCATGATGGTAGCGGAACCGAACAGTTATTAAATTATTTTGGTGGGTCAATATATAAGTTTACTTTGGAAGAAGCGATTAAAAAAGGGTTTTTAACAAAGTATTATTACTACCCACACCTAGTCTCCCTCACAGAAGATGAACTGGAAATTTATCATGAGCTTACGAATAAAATTTCAAAATTGGTTAATCTATCTGACCAACAATCAATTGAATCGACCGGAAATACTACTGGGCTACTTGAAATGTTGTTAATTAAGCGCGCTCGATTAATTAATTCAGCTCAGCAAAAAGATATTTTGTTAAAGAAACAACTGAGTATGCAAGAAACTCTTGACCACACTATAGTGTATTGCGGAGACCATTCTATAGAGGACCAACGTCATGTAGATCATATTACACAATTTTTAAACGAAGATTTGAACATATCAGCGAAAACTTTTACCTCAACTGAATCGAAAGAACTTCGACAGATTCTGTTAAAAGAGTTTTCAGAGAACGCGATTCAAGCGCTTGTTGCTATCCGATGTCTAGATGAAGGAGTAGATGTTCCTTCTGCTGAGACTGCTTATATTTTGGCTAGCACAACCAATCCAAAAGAGTTCATTCAACGTCGTGGACGAATTTTACGTAAACATCCTGGAAAAGAATATGCGTATATTCATGATTACATTGTCATTCCACGTCCTTTGACAGAAATTGATTTACTAACTGACAAAGAATTTAATATTGAACGCCGGTTATTGATGAATGAGTTAAAAAGGGTAAATGAGTTCGCATCAATATCTGAAAATCATTATCAAGCACTACAAGTTTTAAATCCTATAAAAGAGGCATTTAATCTAGTCGATCTATAACCAATTGAGAGGTGAACATGATGAGTCAAAACCATTCAAACAGCGAAAATGATGTATATGCACTGTTAAGCGAGTTATCCGAAACAGAACAACAAATTCTACAAAATATCATTCGCTTAGAAAAAGACTATTTAGATAAAGAAGGTTCATTCACTGCTGCGCAATTACCTGATGAATTTTCTAAATTAATCAAAAAGGAGTTTATCTGACATGATTCTCAAGCAAGTAATCATTGAAAACTTCCGTCAATATTATGGGCAGAATACGATTGAATTTGCACACGGATCAAGCAAAAATGTTACTGTCATCCACGGTGAAAATGGAAGCGGTAAAACAGCATTACTTACAGCTTTGATTTGGGGATTTTATGGACGAGAACTAAAATTACCGAATCCTGAGTCTATTTTTAATAATAAAGCTGTTCAAGAAAACACAAACAATAAAAATGACTTAATCACAGCGGTACAAATTAAATTTGAACATAACGATTATGAATACGAACTACGTCGTATGTTATACGCAAAGTTTGATTCTGAGCACAATATGCTTAATTTGCCAAAGAATAAAACAATCAATCAAAAAGTTGAATTGACTAAACGGAATGTAGCTACAAATCAATCTACTAAAATTAGAGATATCTCATACGAAATTAATCGCATTTTGCCGTATAAATTGCATACGTTCTTCTTCTTTGACGGTGAACGAATGGACCATTTAGGAAAGAAAGAAGCTTATTCGGAAATTCGTGATTCCATTAAGAGAATGATGGGATTGGAGTTATTCGATAACTCTATTGAACATTTAAGTAAAACTATAATTAAACTTCGCGACGAAGTATCTAAAAATGTAAAGAGTGAATTGAGCGACAAGTACTTGCGCATAAATCAACTTGAAGATGAAAAAATAAAGAAGAAACAGCAACTTACTGAAACAAGACAAGAACTTTCGGCTGCCCAAAGTGAATTGAAAAGTATTGAAAATGCTTTACGTAACGGTGAAGAAACGAGAACCTTTCAAGTCACACGTGATCACTTAGTTGAGTCAATTAAAGAAACGAAAAATGCATTTGATGAGAAATTAAATGAGTTGAGAATCCTACTTTCCCGCTCAAGTCACTTAGCTTTTTCAACCTTACCAATGAAAAGATTCCAGCGCATTGCATCTACAAATGACCAGGATTCAATTGAAAAATTGATTCATCCTGATTTGATTCCTTCTTTAATGTCGAAAGGGAAATGTTTGTGTGGACAAGAACTTGAGACAACATCAATTGCTTCATTAGAAAAAGTTCAGCAAGAGGTCTTAAATTTATCGAGTTCAAAAAATGAAATGAATCAACTTTATTTCCGCTTAAGTGGTTGGGAAGTTGCTAGAACTCATTTTTACACAGAAATCAGACGACTCGTTAGTGAACGTGAAGAATTGAGAGAAAACCTTAGAGGATTGGAAGACGAGTTACGAGAAATTGAGGAACGTATGAAAGCAAGTTCACGCAATATCGAAAATTCATCCAATTTAATCGAGAGAGAATCCTCGATTCGAACTGCAATCGTTAAAGCAGAGGCTGCTATAGAAAGTTTACTTCGATCAATTGAGGAAATTTCAAAAGAAGAAGAGTTATTAAATAAAGAGGTTAGTAAACTGACTAAAGCAGAAGAAAGACAATTAAAACTTCAACTTGCTCTAGAGTCTGCTACGAAAGTGAAAAACACTTTGATTGGGCTTTTAAAGCTCAGAGAATCCCAAGTAAAAACCGAATTAGAAGAAAAAATCAAACTAACCTATTCTCAGTTATTACGAAAAGACTATCCAATCTCACTTACTGATAATTACGAACTTCTCGTTTCAGATGTAAACGGAGGAAGTATTGGTTTATCTCAGGGAGAATCACAGATTACAAGTCTTGCTTTCATCGGTGCTATTGTAGATTTAACTAGGGAGTACAAAGACAAAGAAAAAGGTCACGCGTTAGATGAAGATTTAAAACTCGGAAATATTTTTCCACTTGTAATGGATTCTCCGTTTGGAGCACTCGATGCAGACCATCGTTCTCGCGTTGCAACAAATTTACCAAAATTATCAGATCAAATTGTTGTGATTGTATCTACTTCACAATGGCGTGGAGAAGTGGATGAAGCCATTAATCATCGGATTGGAAAATCATATAAATTACTCAACCATACAAATGAAGGCACTGGGGAATATACGGAAATTATGGAGGTAATGTAATGGCAAAACGTTCCGTGCGTCGAGATAGTACACAAGATCATATGTATACAGCGTTAAAAGAAGACGCTCAACTTTTTGAAACCTATAAAGATGCTTTCATGGCAGCATTATTGTTCGGTTATAGCAATGAACGAAGAAAAAAAGTAAAACCCGGTCCTGAAATTTTACTTGGCATTTTTTCAGAACAAGATTTGCAATTCATGAAATTGATCATGCATTTAGAAAATACATTTGAACGTTTTTCAATCGAGAATGATTCTGAGGATGAGTCAGATGTGACACTCGAGAACTATGATATTATCGAGGAATACGCTGCTGGCGGATTAGATGCTCTTTATCAAGAGTTAGAAATGTTCTTAACCGACCCTGAGTCGGCGCAAAATGCTTACTTAGATTTAATGCTTAAATATGAACAAAAAGAATTCAATACCGAAGATTTAATCAATGAACTTCCATTTAATTAATAAAAATTGCCTACAAATTCTCACTCATTTGTAGGCGATTTTTATTAGTCCAATACCTCTTCCAAAAACAGACCTTTCTCAAATCCGCCCTTTTGCTCACGTTTTTTTGCTCGAAACGATTCCA
This sequence comes from Exiguobacterium sp. PFWT01, assembly GCF_018255795.1. Taxonomy (GTDB): domain Bacteria; phylum Bacillota; class Bacilli; order Exiguobacteriales; family Exiguobacteriaceae; genus Exiguobacterium. The sequence continues at coordinate 2,046,989 of NZ_CP073755.1, forward strand.
TTTCTTCGAATGAGGCACCGTGCATCTTACCAAGAGCATACGCTAGTTCTAAAATATCAACCAATTCTTCCAAACATTCTTCGTCAATATTGGCATCTTCATACTCTTTCAACTCTTCGTATAGTTTCAATCTAGCATTTTCAAACTTCTCTGTTTGATTTAAATGTTTAATAATAACTCGTCTCCCGTCTGCCTGAATTAATTCAGGCACTCGATCACGCACCAGCTTATTATATCTCACTTTCGATACCTCCTACTCCACCACCTCAAACGCCTTCACATACGCCACATGATCCAACATCACAATCAACTCGTCCTCAAACTGAACGAATCCATCGCTCGCATGTCGAAACGCTTGAAAGATCGACTCCAATGCCTCATATCGCGTATCCGCCTCCACCATATACGTCAGCACTTCTTCATTGATTAAATGGAATTCAATTTCGAATGATTTCATCTTCTCTCCTCCTCACTCTTCTATACCCGTTCCCCGTTCGAAAAAAATACAGCTATACATTGGAATCTTTTTCCTATAATCTAAAATAGTCAGAATATTACGTCCTCTTACATATTTTCACTATATCATAATTAAAGGAGAGAATTTACGGTATGGCCTATCACTTTACATGCGAACACTTAACAAAACGGTTTGATACGGGTGACGTCAAAACAGTCGCCTTACAGGACATCAACCTCCGCTTCGAACACGGTGATTTCATCTCCATCATCGGACCATCTGGGTCTGGGAAATCAACGCTCCTCAGTCTGATTGGTACACTCGACCGTCCGACAGAAGGCACGTTGCTCTTCAACGATGAACCCATCTCTACGCTCTCTGCGAAACAACTCGCGGACTTCCGATTCGAGAACATCGGTTTCATCTTCCAACAGTTCCACTTGATTCCGACACTGACGGCGCTTGAGAACATCATGTCCCCGCTCTTCGGACGAAAAGTCGATTACGACGTCCATGACCGTGCGCTCGAACTGTTGAAAGAGGTCGGTCTCGCTGACAAGGTCGATTCGTTACCGTCCCAATTGTCCGGCGGTCAGCAACAACGTGTCGCCGTCGCCCGCGCCCTCATCCACCGTCCGAAATGGCTCCTCGCAGATGAGCCGACGGGGAACCTCGATACACACACGGGGGACGTCATTTTTGATCTATTAATCCGCTTGAATCGCGAGAACGGATGTGGCGTCCTCTTCGTCACCCATGACCCGGAACTCGCCGACCGGGCCAACCGAAAAATCGAGATGCGCGACGGGCAGGTCGTCGCCATGAGCGACGTCCATCATGCTTAAGTTCATTTGGAATTCATGGTGGCGGAATAAAGAACGGTTCATCCTGCTCATGGTCGGGATGCTCATCGTCAGTACCGGGCTCAGCTATCTTCTCGGCGTGACGCAGGCGAATAACGGAACGGTCGTCAACGAGCTACAAAAGCGTTGGGACTCGTCGTATCACATCGTCGTCCGTCCAGAAGGCAGCCGGAGCGTAACGGAAGATTTGAACTTGCTCGAGCCGAACTATATGAGCGGACTCGAAGGCGGGATCACGCGCGAACAGTACGAGACAATCCAACAGATTGCCGACATCGATGTCGCAGCACCGATCGCCATGATCGGATCGACTTATTCGAGCTCGTTCACCCAAACGCATACGTTTGATAAAGCGGGTCTCTATCGCCTCAAGATGAACACACTCATCGATACGGGCATTGAAAAAATCAATGACTTCCAAGACTTGAAAGCCTACTTTTGGGTCGGCTGGATGCCAAACGGCGATACTACCCATATTGGCATCGGTCCGACCGCCCTGTATGAAGAATTTCCACTCGATTACGGAAGCGATGTCATGCTCGCCGGGATTGATCCGGTCGCCGAAGCGAAACTCGTTGGGTTAGACGATGCCGTACAAGCGACAGAGTTCAGTCGTTACTTCAATGAAGAGGATGTCCCAGAGCCTTACGATGAAGAAGTCATGACAATCCCGATTTTGATGAGTACAAAAGACTACGTCGATGCCTCAATCAACTACACCATCGAAGAAGTCGATGCCGATACGAGCGACGCAGAAAAATTCATCAATACGTATTTAGAGAACGGAAAAGAGGAATACCTGGATAGCTTGAAAGGGACAAAAGTCGCCTCATACGACTTTACAGCACAACAAATGCACGACAACATCACGAAACATATTTTAGAAGGAAAACCACAGCCACAAGATCCTCGTCTTACCATGGAATATACGTGGATTGCCGAGAAGGCATCACCGCTCGTCTATGAAGGCGTGACGAGCCCGTTCCCGAAACGTTGGCCATATTCGTATCAAATCAAGCCGTTCCTCGCTGAGGGTCAAGTGAAGTATGGCCAAGAAAGTATGTATCGCAAGTCCAATTTATACGCGGAAGACATTAACGATGCGCCGAAAGTGAGATATAACTACGTCGGACTATTCGACCCATCGAAACTGAAGTTGTCAAAAGATCCGTTGACGGAACTCCCGATGGAGACGTATTTCCCGGCAAGCGCCGAATGGGTCATGAACTCGAAGGATGAGCCGGTCAACCCACCGACGACCGTCAAACCGACGAATAACCCGTATAGCTTCTTGACGAAGCCACCTTCGATGTTGACGACACTCGATGCGGCGTTCGCCATCGCCGGTGACAAGGCCATCTCGGCCATTCGCGTCAATGTGAAAGGCGTGGACGTCTTGAACGAAGAGAGCGAAGCGAAGCTCCAAGCGGTCGCGAAGGAGATCGAAGACAAGACCGGTCTCATCACCGACGTCACGCTCGGCTCATCTCCACAATATGCCGTCACCTATCTCCCTGGTTTAAAAGGAGAAAGTTCGCTCGGTTGGATTCAGCAGCCATGGATTAAAATCGGGTCGTCGATCACGATTTTCCAAGAAGCGAAACTCGGCTTCTCCGGTGTCGTCGCGAGCGTCATCCTCGTCGCGATGCTGTACGTGTTCAGCTCGAACATCATCATGCTGTACGCTCGTAAGAAAGAGTTTGCCATCCTCTTGTCACTCGGTTGGCGGCCGAGTCAGCTGTCGAAACTGTTATTCTTAGAAGCCACGATCCTCGGGTCGATGGTCGCGCTCATCTCGTGGATGATTCTCGGAACGTTCCTTTGGACGGCGGCCGGCTCGACTTCGATTACCCGTATCTTATTGATCGGGCTAGCCGGTCTCTTGATTTACTGGCTCGGGACACTCATCCCGATTCGACTCGTCCGTCGCATCAAGCCATATGAAACGATGCAGTCTGGTGAAGTCTCAAAAGGACGACGTCTCGGCCGCTCTCGCTCGAGCGTCGGCATGAGCTTGAACCAACTCGTGACGTATTGGCCACGGACGTTGTTGTCGATTCTCGCCATCGCCTTACCGACGAGTCTGTTCGGCTTCTTCTTGTTCGTCACGTTCCGCCTCCAAGGCGTCTTGTATACGACGTGGATCGGAGAGTTCGTGGCACTTGAAGTCGGGACGATGCATTACGTCGCCATGGGGGTCGCCTTACTCATTGCGATGCTGACGACGACCGAGATCATGTGGCAAAACGTCTCTGAACGAAAACCACAACTCGCCGTTTTAAAAGCGCTCGGTTGGCAGAACACGTCCATCCGTCGTCTCGTCTTGACAGAAGGTGCGTTGACCGGGTTCTTCGCCGGACTACTCGGTGTGACGTTCACCATCATCATCGTCACGATCATGTATCAACAGTTCCCGACGTCAGAGCTACCATTCTTGTTTGCGACCATCCTCATCCCGGTCGTGACAGGGGTCTTAGGTGCACTGCTTCCGGCTGAACGTGCCGTACGCATCACACCGGCTGAAGCGATTGGTGGGCATGTCGTCAACCAAAAGCAAGTCGAGAAACGATTCCGCTTCGTCCTCGGGACGACGGCGACGGCACTCGTCGTTGGGATCATCAGCTTGTTCGTCTTCACGTCACCAGAAGTAAAACCGGTCACGGAAGAGGCGAAAGCGACACCAGCACCGACCGCACAGACGACGGGTGCGAAACAGGCTGATTTAAAATCAGATAAACCAAAAGAAGCCAAAGCCACCACACCGAAAGAAGATGACCTTCAAAAAATCATGAACCTCGGCACGTTCCAAACGTTTATCGGGGATCCAAAAATGAAGAAACGTGAGTTCCAAGTGGGTGAACCTGTGTACGCTTCTCCGGATGGGACCGAACCGGAAGATGGCAAACGATTCGTCAGCCTACCGATTTCTCTTTTTAATGAAGATGATCAGTATGGTGGCACGATGGATTATCGACCAAACGGTTTCCGCATGTACACGCCAGATGGCACAGAGTACAGTCCGGTCGACATGGTCAACCATAACAAGAAAGCATTTCGGGGTGGATTCATTTACACACCAGGCGAGAAATCTGAAATCGATTTGGTCTTCCTCGTCCCGGAAAAAGAGAAGACGCTCGTCTTGTATGCGTCAAGCAGCGCCATGCCGAAAGTGTATACCGTCAAAATTGACGTGCCGTAAACGAAACAACGTCGCCCCGAGTCGGGACGACGTTGTTTTTATTCGGCTTCTTTCACGATTTCGACACGTACTCCTGTGTCCCCGACTTTTCCTAGGTTTTCTACGGTCGGGTCTTCATACGCCAACACATGAAACTCCTGCTCGATCGTACGGATGACATAATGCGCGAGCGCGCCACGGTTACGGTTCACCGGATGAATCGCCATCCGTTCACTGGCGAATGACATCAGGCGTGATGCGGATAGTTTTACAATCGGATGCTCGTTCCATAACCCATCTTCTTTCATTCCGTGCTCTTCTTGTGTCCCTAAAAAGACGGCGTACTGTTCGAAGCGAATTCGGATGCGGTCGCGCTCGGCATCCCATGTAAGGAGCATCGTCGGATTCGCCGCTCCATAAAACGTCCACTCTAACGGATAATACGCCTCATTCTTCATCTGAAACGATTCCATGTCGAGTACGTAGCGTTCGGTCGACATCAAGTAGTGTAAGTCTAGATTCATGAATGATCCCCTCCTAGAACATACAATATCTCCTTATATGACTTCCCCGTCATTACGTGATCCCTCATCAATTTCTACAAATTCTGCTTCGATGATTTCAAGATTTTCACGCTTGACTGCTTCCACACTTTCAATAAACTCTGCTTCCGTCATGTTGACGCCTTCTTCTAGCGTATTGATGAGACGATTGCCCATCTTCGTCATCGATGAGTACGTGATTCCTCCTGCAATGACAACACCTGCGAGCGGGATTTTGTATTGCTCGCTGGAGTATCAGCGTTCTTTTACTATTGGATTTCCTTACAACTAAAGCGAAGAAAATGTCATATTTCCTAAAAGTGAACTACTCGCCACTTATTTGCTTCACAAATTGAAGGGGGAGCTTCTTGGGAAGACCGTGCTCCTACCAGCCACGGTTATGGACCAAGCTCGTCGGGCAGTCCCTGCCCTGAATGGTTGTCAGTCGGCCAACATCAACAGGTTGATGCTCGCGTTGATGTCACGGTCATGATGCGCGCCACAGGCACACGTCCATTCACGGACATCCATCGTCTTCTTCTCGCCTTTTGCTCCGCAAGTGGAACAGATCTGGGTCGATGCGAACCATTGATCTGCTTTGATAAGCGTCCGTCCGTAGAACTTGCATTTGTATTCTAGCTGTCGGACGAACTCGTACCAACTGACATCTGCAATCGATTTGGCGACCTTGTGGTTTTGCATCATGTCCTTCGACTTCAATGTCTCCACGACGATGACTTGGTTCTCGTCAACGATCCGTCTCGACAGTTTGTGAAGGAAGTCCTTGCGTTGGTTGGCGATCTTTTCGTGTTTCTTGGCCAAAAGTAATTTGGCCTTTTCACGATTCTTGCTTCCGATCTTCTTGCGTGACAGCGCGCGTTGCGCCTTCTTGACATTTTCTTCGGACTTATGAAGGACACGTGGGTTTTCGATCTTCTCCGAGACCATCGCGTCGTTCGTCATGACGGCGAAGTGCTCCAGGCCGAGATCGATCACGACCTTGTTCTCGGCTGGGATCCATGGTTCATCGTCCTGTTCGACGAGGATGGAGATGAAGAACTTGCCCGTCCTCGTCATCGACACCGTCGCCGACTTAATGATTCCCTCGAACGGGCGATGTTGGCTGAACCGCACGAACCCGACCTTCGTCAGTCGGACCTTGCCCGCCTCGATACGGATCGTGCCGTGCTGGTTGTTCGTCGTGTAGGAGGCGCGCGACCGCCGTCTCGATTTGAACACCGGGAAGCCGCCCGTCCCGGCGAAGAACTTCGCGAACGCCGTGTCGAGGTTCAGCTTCGCGTTCGCGAGCGCGAGGCTGTCCGCCTCGGCGAGGAACGGGAACAGGGGCTTGTAGGAGGCGGGTGTCGCCGGTTTCCGTCTCAATCCGCTCCCCGCCTTCGCCTCCTCGCGGATGGCGATGCGGTCCTCGAGCAGCTTGTTGTAGATGAACCGGGCGCAGCCGATCGTCTTGATGAGGAACTCTTCCTGTGCCGGCGTCGGGTGGAGCCTGTATGTATAGCCTTTCAGCATGTCCGTCCCTCCTCCCCTCAGAAGATCGTGATGTGTCCTCCTCATCCGATACCCACGGAGGGGGAGGGAGAATCTGACGGAATCACGAACCTTTGTTCGTCACATCTGTCACAGGGGGAGAAGAGTTTTGGACCGGGCGATTCATCCCCCACCTACGCCGGGCTTCGCCCCGAGACGCTTAGAGGAGGGAGAATTCTCGCCTACTTCTGTTAAAAAATTCAAATGACTCCGGAATAATTACTGGAGTCACTTGATTTTTTTGATGGTGCGTCTTAATTTCTCTTTTTCATCCTTGGGACTGCCGTTTTTGAAAAGCAAAGATTGCCAGTAATAATGCCGCCAGTTCGAGTGGATAGTAAAGTAGAATCGAGACGTCAATGACAGCATCTTCCGGTGTCGTTTCTTGTACGTACAGATAGCCTGGGAGCAGTGCAAGGAATCCAATCACCATCAACCCTGCGCCAATCCAAAGACTCTGCCTTGAAAATTTAGCCATCGCCCAGTAGATCAGAACCAATACGAACAATTCTCCAAATAACACGAACCTCAATGCCGTATCGCTGAGAAATACGCTTGAAAAATTCAAAATAATTTGTGTAAGCATTTTCATCTCTCCTTCTCAAATACGTAGTAAACGATCTACCGTACTCAAATATAATGAATCAGCCTCATCCGTTGACCGTTTAACACCACTTCTTCTTTATTTACTCGTCGGAATCCATTATGCGTCAAGATTTTTTGCGAGGCGAAGTTCCCGTCCGTCGTTTTTGCTTTGACTTTATCGATATAAAGTTTCTGGCAATGATTAAGCAACAATCGAACCGCCTCTTTCGCAATCCCTCTTCCCGTATGAACTTGACCGATTCGGTAACCGAGTTGCGCGCTTTTCTCGATCAGACTCCGGTCAACAAGATTGATTCGACCGAGAATCGATCCGGTTTCGTTTTTAATCAAGAAAAAGACGGAATTACCTTCCTTTTGCTCCTGCAAGAGAGCCGCATGCCGTTCCCGAAAGATGTCCGGCACATAGTAATCATCTCCACGTGACTTAATCGACTGCTCGAAATAACGTCGGTTGTCACATTCAAATGCGTATAACTCATCGGCATCGCTAAGCTTTTAACTGAATTCTCATACGGACTCCTCTTCATGAAGATTTAATGATAGTTTGTCCATTCTTCCTTTTGATGGAACGACTGACCCGGGACTGGTACTGATTTATGTATTGTATTCGTGCTCTTACTTCTTATTCCTTTTTAAACTCCTAATTGCCCCTTTAAGTTTCCATACATTTTATATTCAAGGTACCTGAAATCAAAAAAAGGGAGGACCCGAACGGATTCTCCCTCTTCCCTCAATAAAACATATACCAGAGTGCCGCTGCCAATAAGAACAGCCCGGCCCCGATAAACAAGATCTTAGCCAATCGTTCGTATACCATGTCTTCACCTCACCAATGCCGCGCCGACGACGAGGGAGACCCCAATCGACAGCAAGAATGCCAACAACCCGACGGCGATATTCCCTTGTTGAATCTCGTCGTTCACCTTCAGTGTCGGTGTCAAAAATTCAAACAACCAGTATGTCGCGAGGAGCAAAATGAATCCGAAACCACCCCCGACGAAGATGTCGATCGTGCTCTCATGATGGCTCTCGACGACACGGAAGACGTTGGCGAGACCGACAATCTTCCCGCCTGTCGCTAAGGCGACGGCAATATTTCCTTTTTGAATCTCACGCCAGTTGCTGTATGGCGTCGTCACCTCGAAGATGGCAAGACCGACGATAATCATCAGTCCCGCCATCGAATAGAGGCCGAACGACTCCAGCATAACGGCAAACGTAATCGTACCCATTCCCGACTCCCCTTACTTCAGTTCGACGACCGTGACACCGAGTCCACCTTCACCCATTCCTCCTGGGCGCTGGCTCTTCACGTGACGATGTCCTTTTAAAAATTCTTGTGTCGCCTGACGCATCGCTCCGGTACCTAATCCGTGGATGATGCGGACGTTATCATAGCCCGACACGAGTGCTTCATCGATATACTTGTCTAGACGCATGAGTCCCTCTTCGACACGAACGCCACGGAGGTCGAGCTCGGACTTCGTCGAGCTCTGACGTTTGAGCGAGCTGCCTTTCGACTGAAGCGACTTCTCTTTCGATGGACCGATCTTCTGAAGGTCGTCCGCTTTAACGTTCACTTTCATGATGCCAACTTGGACGTTATACTCATTGTCATTGATTTGTTTCACGATATAGCCTTTTTGATTGAACGTCGTCACTTTCACTTCTTCGCCCTTACTAAACGTACGTTTCTGCTGGGCTTTTTGTTTCACTTTTTGGATCTTTTTCTCTTGAAGCGTCGGTTTTGCCGATTCGAGCTCTTTCTTCGCCGCGATAATCTCGTGCTCTTTGACGATTCCTTGCTCTCGGAGTTTCTTCAAGCGGTCGATGACTTCGTTCGCCTGACGCTTCGCCTGCTCGACGGCCTTCTCGGCTTTCGCCTCGGCCGCGCTGTACAAGTTATCGCGCTCGCGCTCGAATTCGGTCATCTTCGCCTCGAACGCCGCCTGCTCTTCTTCGAAGTCATGGCGCTTGACGATGAGCTCTTGCTCGAGCTGCTCGGCGCGTTGTTTCGCTGCTTCAAGCTCATTGATCATCGATTCGACTGATTCTGCATCACTACCGACGTGGCTACGTGCCTTGTCGATGACTTGCTCAGACAGTCCGAGACGACGACTGATCTCGAAGGCGTTCGAGCGACCCGGTACGCCAATCAAGAGACGGTACGTCGGGCTGAGCGATTCGATATCAAACTCCATCGAGGCGTTCATGACACCTTCGCGGTTATAAGCGTATGCCTTTAGTTCCGAGTAGTGTGTCGTCGCAGCGACACGTGCCCCGCGACGCTTCACTTCATCGAGAATCGCGATGGCAAGGGCAGCCCCTTCTTGTGGATCCGTCCCGGCACCGAGCTCATCGAAGAGGACGAGAGACATGAAGTCGATCTTGTCGAGCATGCCGACGATGTTCGTCATATGCGAGCTGAACGTCGAGAGACTCTGTTCGATCGATTGCTCATCCCCGATATCGGCATAGACCGCGTCAAACACGGAAAGCTCCGTCCCGAACTCTGCTGGTACGTAGAGACCTGACTGCACCATCAACTGAAGGAGTCCAATCGTCTTCAACGTAACGGTCTTCCCGCCGGTGTTCGGTCCGGTGATGACGAGTGATGTGTAGTCTTCCCCGAGCTCGATCGTAATCGGCACGACCTCATCTTTCGGGATGAACGGATGACGTGCCTGTTTCAATTTGATTTCTCGATTGTCATTCAACTTCGGCTCGGTCGCTTTCATTTCTTGTCCGTAAGCGACTTTCGCAAAGATAAAGTCGAGTTCGGCCAACACGTCGAGGTTCGTCATGATGGCATCATGTACCCCACCGACCTCGTTTGAGAGGGCACTTAAAATCCGCTCGATCTCAGCACGTTCTTTCAGACGAACTTCTTGAATCTCGTTATTGATGGAGACGATGGCCTGCGGCTCGATGAAGAGCGTCTGGCCAGAAGCTGATTGGTCATGGACGATCCCGCCGAACGCCTGGCGGTACTCTTGTTTGACAGGCACGACATAGCGATCGTTCCGGATTGTGACGATGGCGTCCGAGAGCATCTTCGCATTGTTACGGAGGATGTTGTCGATGCGTGACCGGACACTCCCTTCAAAGCTCCGGAGCTGTGTCCGAAGTCCACGGAGTTGTGGACTCGCGGAATCTTGGACCGTCCCTTGGTCGTCAATCGCATGACGAATCGCCTGTTCGACCTCGATGAGCTTCGTCAACTTATCCGCATACTCGTCAAGGCGTGGAATGCGAATCTCTTCGTTATCCTCATGAAGCTTCTCAAAGAAGTTCTTCACTTGGCGTCCGCCATACATGACGGCGGCGACGGCGAGCAATTCGCTCGTCGAGAGGACCGAGCCGATCGCGGCCCGTTTCACTTCCGCACGGACATCCGTGAGGCCACCGAGCGGCAGACGGTCACGGAGACGAACGACCTCGGTCGCCTCTTTCGTCACGTTCAAATTCGAGAGCACCCGGTCGTATGAGTAGTCGGGTTGCATCTTCAGCGCCAAATCTTTTCCGAGCGAGCTCGCCGCGTGACCGGCAAGCTGTTGACGCAATTTTTCATATTCTAATACGCGTAACGCGTGGTCCATCTAGCATGTTCCTTTCTATCGCTTCGCCGCAAAGAACGCCTTGGCGTCTTCAAACGTGAAGCAGTTGATAATATCTGATGGTTCGAGATAGGCTTTCCGTGCGTGCAACACACCGAGGGCCATGTCTTCCATCATATCTGGGTGATGCGTGTCCGTGTTGATCATCACTTTGACGCCCGCTGCTTTCGCTTTCTTCAGCGTAGAAGCTGTCAGGTCGAGGCGGTTCGGGTTGGCGTTCAACTCGAGCGCCGTCCCTGTCTCTTTAGCGAGTGCGATCAGCTTGTCCTCGTCAATCGGATAACCGTCCCGACGACCGATGAGTCGACCTGTTGGGTGGGCGATCACGTTGACGTACGGAGAACGGCAGGCGTTCTCCAGACGAGCCATGATTTCGTCGACCGATTGGTCCATCTTCGAATGGATGGAAGCGACGACGTAGTCGAGCGTCTCTAGAAACTCGGGTTCATAGTCGAGCGTCCCGTCAGGACGGATGTCCATCTCGACGCCTCGCAACACGTTCATATCATGTGTCTTCGCGGCCTCGCGGATTTCTTCCCCCTGTGCTTCGAGTCGTTCCTCGGTCAAGCCATTGACGAACGTCAAATACTTCCCGTGGTCGGTGATGGCCATCCATTCATAGCCGCGATTTTTCATCGCCACGACAATTTCGTCGACGGTCAACTTCCCGTCCGACCAGACCGTGTGCATGTGCGCGTCAGCCTTGATGTCTTCGAGCGTGACGAGCTTCGATAAGTCGTGCTCGAACTCTGCATGCCCCTCCCGAAGTTCAGGCGGGATGAATGGGAGACCATACCGTTCGAACAGTTCTTCTTCGGTTTCCGGTTGCCACAATCCGTCTGCTGTCTCGACCCCATATTCGGAAATGGACTCTCCTTTTGCTTTCGCAAGTTGACGCATGCGGACGTTGTGGTCTTTTGATCCCGTGAAATGGTGAAGCGTCGCAGCGAACGCGCCTGGCTCGACCATACGGAAATCGACCGATACCATCTCTTCACGTTCGAGGACGAGCGAGACTTTCGTCTCGCCTGCCGCAATCACTTCGTTGATGAACGGCAAAGCGAGCAGTTTCTCACGTAGCTCAATCGGCTCCTCGGTCGCGATGATGAAGTCAAGGTCTTTACACGTCTCTTCGGCACGGCGGAAGCTTCCTCCGACCGAATGACGCAAGACGAGCGCTTCCTTCTCTAACACCTCATTGATTTCTTCAACGATTGGTCGCATGACTGCGTAAGCCAATCGTTCCGGACGTGACTCGAGGTTCTTCGCGGCGGCAAGCAATTTCTCCACACTCTTCGCCCCAAAACCGGGTAGCGACGCAGCCGTACCGTCTTCGAGTACACGGATGAGCGACTCCAAGTCGACGACGCCGATTTCACGGAGTTTAGCGAGTTTCTTCCCGCCGAGCCCTTGAATTTTCAAGAGCTTCATCAAACCGAACGGAATCTCTTCTTGCAGTGACTCAAGTACTTCACTGCGTCCTGTGTCTCGATACTCCTCAAGGACTGCCGCCGTCCCTTTCCCGATTCCTGAGATGGACGTCAAGTCGTCGATGTCCTCGAGTTCAAGGTCCGTGTTCTCGAGCGCTGTCGCCGCCTTGCGGAACGCATTGATTTTAAACGGGTTCTCCCCTTTGATCTCCATATATTGCGCGATTTTTTCGAGCAACATCATCGCTTCTACTTTATTCATATGCTTCCCCCTCTTCACACAGAAAAGACCGAGACACAAGCACTAGCTTGCATTCCGGCCTGTCGTGTCACAACATCTTATTTGAAAACCAATCCGATAGATATGGCGTGTCTTGAATGATATATGTCGCTAGCGACGATTTGTCGACGGCGTTTTGAACGCTCGCCATCGGCACGAACGCGATCACCCAAAGGATGAAGAATGTGATGACATATGCCTCGAAGAATCCTAGGACAGCTCCGATCACACCTTTTAATTGGCGCAAAATTGGCAAGTCCGTCAAGAAGTCGAGCATCGCCAAGATGAGATGCAAGACGAGTTTCGTAATGAGGAACAAGACGACGAACCAAAAGACGTTATAAAATGTCATCTCAATCCCTGAAAGGGAATTGAGGTCCAACACGCCACCCGGGAGCGTTCCGTCGAGCTGAGACGGATACGGGATCCACAGCTTGAACGCTTCGGCTAACTCTTTATAGTACGTATTGGCGACGAGAAAACTGATGATGAGCGCGACCCAATGGCCGAGCTGTAGAATCGCGCCACGACGGAAGCCGTTGACGATTCCGATAAACAAGAAAAACAGTATAAGTAGCGTAACCATGGATTGATTTATTCTCCCATATTTCGTTTAGTTTTGACGTGGTCGCTCGCGATTTGAATCGCAGCCAAGACCGCTGCCTGACGAGCATCTAGATGAGGGGATTGTTCACGAATTTCGCGGATCTTACTGTCGACCAAAAAGCCTACTTCCCTCACGTGGTCAGCGGGTTCTTCGCTTACGATCGTATAGTCTTGACCCGCAATGTGAATCGTTGTTCGTTGTAACTGCACGCGCACCCCTCCTTTACGTCTGTCAGAATTAATCATAACATCGTTTTTATATTAGGAAAAGGAGAAGCCCCTTCCCTTGATATGTACAACATTTTCTAATACCCTTCTAAACAGTTGTCAAACGTCTTTCTTTAGAAAAATTGCAAGAGAAGGTGGCAACATTCCGTAAAATGTGCGAAAATATCAACTATTCAAACAAACAGAAAGGGTGATTGATTTGAAATTACGTATTGGCCTCTTAGGTCGCATCATCATCGCGATCGCTTTCGGAATTCTGCTCGGGAGCATCGTACCAGAAAGTCAGAACTGGATCGTTCGGACGTTCGTGACGTTCAACACGGTCTTCGGGCAGTTCTTAGGCTTCGCTATTCCATTGATTATTCTTGCTTTCATCATCCCGGGTATCGGGGAACTTGGAAAAGGAGCAGGAAAGCTGGTCGGACTCACAGCACTCATCGCTTACGCATCAACCATCATCGCCGGAACATTAGCATACTTTGCAACAAGCAACTTGTTCCCGCAAATTTTGACACGGTCGACGACAGGAGCCGAAAATCCAGAAGAAGCCTTGTTGAAAGGGTTCATGGAATTTGAGATTCCACCTGTATTCGGTGTCATGACCGCACTCATCTTAGCTTTTGTCATCGGAATCGGGATTGCCGCAATCGAAAGCAAACGGTCACTCGACCTTGCCATGGATTTCCGCGATATCATCGAGCTCTTAATCAGTAAAGTCATTATTCCATTACTTCCAATCCACATCGCCGGAATTTTCATGAACATGACGTACGCCGGTCAAGTCGCTGAGATCCTCTCGGTCTTCTCGCTCGTCTTCGTCACAATCATCGTCCTTCATTTGACGATGCTCATGATTCAATATTCAATCGCAGGTGGTCTCAACAAAGAGAATCCGTTCAAGTTGCTCAAGACGATGATGCCCGCTTACTTCACAGCCATCGGGACGCAATCATCGGCCGCGACGATTCCCGTCACGCTTCGCCAAGCGAAGTTGAACAACACGGACGAGGGTGTCGCGAACTTCGTCATCCCGCTCTCGGCAACAATTCACTTGTCAGGCTCGACGATTACACTTACGTCGGTCGGTGTCGCCCTCATGTACTTGAATGGCATGCCGTTATCCTACGCCATCATGCTTCCATTCATCCTCGCACTCGGGGTGACGATGATTGCAGCACCAGGTGTACCAGGCGGGGCCGTCATGGCATCGCTCGGATTGTTCGGCTCGATCCTCGGATTCGACGCGACGATGCAAAGTTTGGTCATCGCACTCTACTTGGCACAAGATAGCTTCGGGACAGCAACAAACGTCACGGGTGACGGTGCCATCGCGAAAATCATTCATTACTTCAAACACAACACAAAACTTCTCGACAACACGTCGTCGAAACAAGAAGATATCGCATAATGAACGACTCATAAACGGGCAAGCCATCAGGTTTGTCCGTTTTTGTCTACATACAATAAAGGAGAGAACCATATGGAATGGATTGAATGGAAGGACCCTAATCACTTCTCAGACCGAGTCATGAAGGCATTACTCGACGAGGAGGCAAAGAATAGCCTCATGATTGGCGTCTTGAATAACGTCAAACAAGGAATCTATGAAACGTTTCATCAGTTCACAGTCGAAGAGGACGGAGAGCTTCTCGCCATCCTCCAAGTGACACCACCGCATCCACTTCACTATATCGTCGTGAAGACGGAGCGCTCGGACCTTCTCCCGTCTTTCATCATCCCCCACCTTTTGAAAGAAGCAGTCCCCTTCTCGGAAGTCGTATCGGAACGAAAACAGGCGGAACGGTTTGCGACAGCGTGGCAAGAGATTACATCTGGGACGAGCGAGATTTTCATGTCCCAAGGTCTTTATCGCCTCGACAGCGTGGAAGACATCGATATGGCAAAAGGCCACATGCGAGAAGCGACGATGGCCGACAAGGCACAGCTCGAAGCTTGGTATAGTGCCTTCGAAGTCGAATCAGGTCTCCGATCATCTCCACCAGAGAAGGTGACGAAGGCTGTACAGACGATGCTCGACAGGGAAGAGGCTGTCTTTTGGGAAGTCGACGGACAGGTCGTCTCGTGTGCGAAACGCGCACGTCCAACTGTGAACGGAATCACTGTTTCGTTCGTCTACACATCACCTAGTGCACGAGGAAAGGGGTATGCACGAAGTCTCGTCGCAGATCTCAGCCGACAACTTCTCGAGACAAAATCATTCTGCGTCCTCTACACGGACTTGACGAACCCGACGTCGAACAAAATCTATCGGGAAGTCGGTTACCAACAAATCATGGACTCTGCCTGGGTCCGACTCGCTAGATGAAACACATCGCCTCCCCTATACTAATAGAGGAGGCGATTTTTCATGAACAGATTATTCGGTTGGTGGCTACGTATCCCGCGACAAATCCGAGTGACCGCTTTGACACTTGTCACGCTCGCGATACTCGGCTATATGGTGTTCCTCGGGGGCCGGAGCATGCTCGATAACCCAAACTTCGATACGCTATGGCTCAGCGTCATCGGTGCCGCACTCTTGACGTTCATCGTCTATCAGGCAACAAAAAAGTGATCGACGCGTTCGTCGATCACTGTCTTTGTGTTTAGAAGAATGATGCTGGGTTGACTGTATTTCCTGCACTTGATGAAGACCATGAGTACCCACCTTGGTGAATCTCGAAGTGAAGGTGTGAACCTGTCGAGTTCCCTGTGCTACCCATGCCGCCAAGATTTTGACCTTGTGATACGCGTTGACCCGCTTTTACTGATACTGAACTCATGTGTGCGTATACTGTCGTCCATACTTGTCCGTTGATTACGTGTGTGATCATAACGTGGTTTCCGTATGCGCCACCCCATCCAGCACGTGTAACCGTTCCAGTAGCTGCCGCATAAATTGGTGTACCGACTGGTGCCGCAATATCAAGACCGTTGTGGAAAGTATAGCCGTTTACGCCGCTCGCCGGTCCCCATCCTTGTGTGAGGCGACCGCTTGCCGGGCGTTGGAACATGCCACCGCTTGCTGGGACAGATGCTACCGGCGCTGTTGAAGCACTTGAACCGCTGTTCGAGCTTGAACCTTGTTGTTTTTTCGCTGCCGCAGCTGCTGCCGCTGCACGACGTGCTTCTTCTTCAGCACGACGTTGTGCTTCAATCTCTGCTTGAATCGCTTGTTCTTGAGCTTTGAGCGTATCTTCCATCTCTTGAAGGCTCATGAGTTTCGATTCGAACTTCACTTTATCCGCTTTGAGTTTCTTGATTTTCGCAGCGCGCTCTTTCATTTTTTGATCGAGCTCTTTCTGACGTTTTTCAAGCTCTTCTTTTTGCTTCACGAGTGAATCGCGTTCTGCTTTCAAATCAGCTTGCGCTTTCGCGAGTTTTTCTTTCGTTGCTTCGTATTCTTCGAAGATCTGTTGGTCGTTCTCTTGAATCGTACCAGCTGTGATCATACGTGTGATCAAATCACCGAAGTCTTTAGAACCGAAGATGAACTCAGCCCAGTTGACTGACGAGCCACCGTTCTTTTGCATCGTCGCCATACGATCTTTCATAAGATCTTCTTGTGCTTTCATTTTCGCTTCGTACTTTTTAATTTGTGCTTGAAGCTTTTTGATTTTTTCTTCAGTTGCACGAATCTCAGCTTTTTTCTGAGCGACATCGTTGATGACGTCTTGGAGTTCAGCATCTAGCTTGTTGATCTCTTGCTGCTCTTTGCTGATGGCTTGCTCACGTGATTGAATCGAAGAGTTTGCTTTCGACTGTTCACTGCTATTCTTTTGTCGTTGTTCTTGTACTTTCTTCTGCTTCTCTGTAAGTGAGGCTGCATAAGTCGGTGACGTTCCGCCGATCAAGAGTGCGCCTAGAGTGACTGTAGCTGCAAATTTCTTCAAGTTACCCAATGTGCTTCCCTCCGCTGATTCCCGTGTAGTTTTTATCTATAGTCGTGCGATTATTTTTTAATAAGATAAGTCGCGACATTTCGTTCGCTCTGTGACTCATTATAGCAATCTAAACTAAAAGTTATTTTACACTTATATTTCATTCGTATGACATTGACCTGATTTAGGTTTTATCCCTTAAAAAACGTGGGTATAGACAATATTTTATTTGGTTCGTTGTCACAAAATAGTTTTAAAAAGAAAAAAAGCACTTCAAGAAAGCGCTTTTCACATAGTGACCCATTCATTTTTTTGACTACCTTAAGGCTACATAACCGGCCCGTTTACCATTTTTCCGTTTCGAACGAAGGAATAACAACCCACCGAACAAGATGACACCTGCGGCAGCACCCGTACTATCCAAAAGGACATCTTCTAACAGCGCGGTCCGTTCAGGAGTCATACTCTGATGATACTCATCAAAGATCGCCACCGTGTTCGCAAGTGCCCAGGCGAAGAGTAAGTTCAGTCCCGCATGAAGATTCGTTCTCGAGATGGCTTTCACGAATAAGGCACCGAGAGCGAGGAACGTGACGACATGTGCCGTCTTCCGCATAAAGAACTCAATCAATCCTGCCGTCCCTAACGTATCAAGCGAGATTTCCTTTCCTGCGTAGTCGAACTGTACGTTCGCGAGCTTCGGTTCGATCCAGCTCCAGTCGAATCGCTCGAGTGGTGAAACGATGGACTGATCCGAGTAAGGGGTCGCACTTGATAAGAAGAGTCCGATTAAAATAAGCGCAATCCATATAAATTCATTTTTTAAAAGTCGCATAACACCGTTCCTTTCTACAACGTTTTTCATTATACGGATTCTTTCTGCGGAATGATGTAACAGCGACATCATGATTTCATAACAATTTGATTGCACGCAACGCGTTCAAGTTCGAGTCTGTCCCCTTCTCTTGGTATACTACAGAAAAAGGGGGAATCACCATGATTTATGATTTTGAAGCAGTAGACATGAAAGGACAATTGCAACCGTTAGCTACATATAGAGGCGACGTCTTACTTATCGTCAACACGGCGAGCAAATGTGGGTTCACGCCACAGCTCGAAGGTCTCGAGTCACTTTACAACACATATAAGGGACAGGGTCTACAGGTCTTAGGCTTCCCGTGCAACCAGTTCGGTCATCAAGACCCGGGTTCCAATGAAGAAATCCAGGAGTTCTGTCAACTGAATTATGGGGTTTCGTTCCCGATGTTCGCGAAAGTCGACGTGAACGGCAAGGATGCCCACCCACTCTTCACCTATCTCTCAAAAGAAGCACCCGGGCTTCTCGGGTCGAAGGCGATCAAATGGAACTTCACGAAGTTTTTAGTCGATCGCGACGGGAACGTCATCGAGCGCTTCTCGCCACAGACGACACCGGCTGAAATTGAGGATGCGGTGAAGAAACTCATTTAATATCGAAAAGGATGGCTCCGAAGAGTCATCCTTTTAACGTGGAGTGATGAAATTGATTGTGTAGAACGGACTGTCTTCTTCATTGTAAGCAAGCCCGACGGCAGCATGAGTGAATCGCGGCTGCATGATGTTCTCACGATGCCCTTTCGAGTTCATGAGTCCCCAATGCGCATGGAACACGCTCATCTGTCCCATCGCCAAGTTTTCGCCGGCCATCGAATATGAAAGTCCTGCTTCGTCCATTCGATCGAACGGGTCTTGTCCTTCCGGGTCCGTATGGCTGAAGAAGTCGTTCTCTGCCATGTTCTGACTGTGCGCCCGCACGACCGGATAGAGCGGTTCGTAATCAGCTAGGGCATTCAAATCAAATTTCTCCCGATCCCAATTCATGAGAATACGCATCAACTGCTCATTGGCGACCGTCCCCTCTTTCGACAAGTCACCATAGTACCCCTCACTCGCCTCTTCGACACGGCGGTCGACCGACAAGATCCCTTTCAGGATGTCATCATCATGCTGGTCAAAAAAGAAAGTGACATACTGTCCATCGATTGCGAAAACGGAAAACGATGGATCGTCCGGAATCAAGTATCGATTCAATCCTTTATTATACGAAGTCACTGCCTCGAAGCCGATGTCCTCGACTTGATCACGGGTCGTTTCATTCAGAACGAGACCACGATACGTGCTACCTGTCTCGAACTGATAGAATCCTTTTTTCGCACCGTCCTCATCAATCAGTTCAAGTCCGCGGTCACCGCCACGTTCGACCAAATACCAGTCATGCCCGGCATACTGACTTGCGAACTTTGGCGCGTCTGTCGCTCGTTCGGTCGCCACCTCAGACTCCACCTGAATGCTCGTCGGGGCAGAGACGTTCGGCATCTCATATTGCCAAGCCATATAGAGTCCAATCCCCATCAAGAGGATGATCAATTTTCGAAACATGGCTCCTCCTTCCTTACTGCTCGCGCTGACGCTCCCCGAAATCGTGTAGTCTCGTCTTGATATCGGTGAGCATCTCCATGTATGCGACATACGTCGCTTCGTCTATATTCAGCATACCACTTACTTGTAGCGGCACATCCGCCGCCTGCTCACGCAACGCGCTACCGCTCTCGGTCAAACGAACGATGATTTTTCGTTCGTCATCCGTCGCACGACTCTTTTCCACATAGCCGATTTGGATGAGCCGTTTGACGAGCGGCGACAACGTCCCAGAGTCGAGCGTCAACCGCGATCCGAGTTGCCGCAAATCGATCCCATCCTCTTCCCATAAGACAAGCATCACGAGATATTGACTATACGTCAGGTTTAGCGGTGCTAAAATTGGGCGATATAACCGGGTAAGCTCTTTTGAGGCGGTATACAATTGAAAACAGATTTGATGTTCTAACTTTAACGATTGGTCCATACGTAATCCTCCGTACTCTTCTTTAGCCAAGCATATCACTTGCGAAACTTTTTGACTGCTCTATAATTTAAATTGTGCACAACTTAATTGTTAAAAATGAAATGGAGGAATTCAATCATGAAATCACTATTCACAGCATCAGCAACAGCAATCGGTGGCCGCGAAGGTCATGTGAAATCAACAGATGGCGTCATCGACATGAACGTATCGATGCCTGGCGCGAAACACGTAGACGGTGCGACAAACCCGGAACAACTTTTCGCAGCTGGCTATGCGGCTTGCTTCGGTAGTGCCCTCAACCTCATCATCGGAAAAGAACGTGTGAAGACAGACGGTTCAAGCGTCACAGGTCACGTCACATTAAACCAAAACGATGAAGGGTTCTTCATTTCAGTCGAACTTGAAGTCGAAATCAAAGGTGTCGACCAAGCGACAGCAGAGCGCCTTGTCGAAGAAGCACACCAAGTGTGCCCTTATTCAAAAGCGACTCGCGGAAATGTCGACGTCAAATTGACAGCGAAAGCTGCATAACATTCATCCCGCTCTTTGGAGCGGGATTTTTTTGCTTAACCCTGCCTATCAGAGTAAGATAGAGACACGATTAAGGAAGGAGGGAGCACTGATGAAGAAACATAAATCGACTCTTCTTTTTGTTGCACTCGGCATTTTGTTGTTCACGGCGACGTACAATGGGTTGACCGTCCGGACGTATGACGTGACGTCCGATAAACTGTCAGCAGACGAGTCTCTCCGCATCGTGCTCCTCTCCGACTTACACAGCGCCTCATACGGTTATAAACAGTCGATTTTGATCGACCAGGTTCGTGCACAGAAACCGGATCTCATCGCTTTACCGGGCGATTTACTCGACCGGTATCGTTCATCTGAACCCGCCTTCGAACTAATCGAAGGGCTTGAAGGAATTGCGCCGATGTATTTCGTGACCGGCAACCATGAAATCGATGGATCGGATGACTATGTCCGTCACAATGTGAAAGACGTGTTTCGCTCATACGGTGTCAACGTTCTCGAAGACGAATGGGAGACGGTCACCATCAATGGAATCGACCTCGTCATCGGCGGGCTAGAAGATCCTCTTCGTGGGTTCAGAGAAAATATTTATACGGATTGGGATGCGGAGTCGACTGCGGCGATGCAGGACATCGCCCCCGATGAGACGTTCAAGGTACTTCTTTCGCACCGTGCCGAACAAGTCGATACGTATGCTAAACTTCCATTCGACCTCGTCTTGTCCGGACATGCTCATGGCGGGCAAGTGAGAATCCCTTATTTGATGAACGGATTATTCGCACCTGACCAAGGATTCTTTCCTGAATACGCAGGCGGACTCTATGAGCATGAGACGTTCACCCATGTGATTGGACGGGGATTCAATTACAGCTTCAACATTCCACGTATTTACAATCCACCAGAAATTGTCGTGATCGATGTGAATGGTCAAAGATAGTCATCATCGAATTCCAATATTTAGTTCACCTTTTTTAAAAGAAGGGTATACAAGCTATGTTGCCATTTACTTGTCTTTAAAAAAGGAGGAAAGAATTATATGCGCGCAGTAACTTATCAAGGAACTAAGAAGATTGAAGTAAAGGACGTTAGAGATCCCGAAATCGAAAATCGGGAAGAAATCATTGTAAAAATTACATCGACAGCTATTTGTGGATCAGATCTTCATATCTATCAAGGGAATATGCCTACTCGCCCTGGTTTTATTATTGGACATGAGCCTATGGGAATTGTTGAAGAGACTGGACCTGATGTAACTAAAGTGAAAAAGGGTGATCGGGTCGTCCTTCCATTCAATGTATCATGTGGTCACTGCTTTTATTGTGAAAATGAGATGGAGAGTCAGTGCGATAACTCTAACCACGCCCCTCACACTGATGCTGGTGGTTTATTTGGATATACTGAACAGTTTGGAAATCATCCCGGTGGTCAAGCAGAGTTTCTAAAGGTTCCATACGGTAATTTCATGCCGCTTGTCATCCCCGAATCATGTGAGCTTGAAGATGAGGCACTTCTCTTTTTATCTGATGTTATTCCAACAGCATGGTGGAGTTTAGATAATGCTGGCATGAAAGCTGGAGATACGGTAGTGGTTCTCGGATCAGGTCCTGTGGGGTTAATGACTCAAAAATTAGCTTGGGTACGTGGGGCTAAACGGGTTATTGCTGTAGATCCCGAACTCTATCGACTAAATCGGGCAAAACTATCAAATAAAGTAGAAACAATTCTTTTAAAAGATCCAACTGAGACAGGAAAATATATCTATGAGATTACTAATGGCGGGGCAGATGTTGTTATCGACTGTGTGGGTATTGATGGAAAAAAATCTTCAATTGAAAAGATAGAACAAAAACTTATGATCCAAGGCGGTACACTAAGCGCAATCAAAGTAGCAAAAGAAGCGGTTCGTAAATTTGGGGTCGTTCAACTTACCGGGGTATACCCAATGAATTACAATCAGTTTCCGATGGGAGATTTTTTCACCCGAAATGTTACTTTGAAAACAGGACAAGCACCTGTTATTCATTACATGCCTGAGTTATTTCAAATGATCATAGATCAAAAATTTGACCCTACTGACATTATCACGCATCGTTTATCTCTTGAACATGCTGCTGATGCCTATCACTTATTCAATGAGCATTTAGATGACTGCGTAAAAGTAGTATTGAAGCCTTAGTAAAAGGGAGTTCAGTCCAAACTGAACTCCCTTACTTTTCACTACCAGATGATTCGTTCTTCACAACATTGTCGTTCCCGTTCAATCTGGACCGTCGAACGTTCGAACGTCCCGTATTTCCGGATTCGTTCCGTCACTTGTCTCAAGACGTCTTGATCATCTGTCTCTTCTCCAATCAACACGTGACAAGTAGCCGCATGTTCGCTCGACGAGATGGACCAGACATGCAAGTCGTGAACTTCCTTCACCCCTTCAACCTTCGAAATCTCTTCTTGCATCGCCCGGACGTCAATCTGTTCCGGCGACCCTTCCATCAAGATATGAATCGCGTCACGCGTCACACGAAAACCACTGATTAAAATCAAAATCGCAACAAAGGCGCTCGCGACCGGGTCCGCCCACGTCCATCCGAACAACATGATGAGGATTGCTGCCGTGATGGCTCCGACCGAGCCGAGCAAATCTCCGAATACGTGCAACAACGCACTTTTCACGTTCAAATTATCTTTCTCCCCGCGCATTAAAATCCAGGCGGCAAGGATGTTGACGAGCAGCCCGATGATGGCGACGACAAGCATCCCACCACTTAGAATTTCTGGTGGCGCGCTGATTCGTTGGTATGCCTCGACAAGAATATAGACCGAGATGACGAGTAGTGTCAGCCCGTTAATGAATGCCGCTAAAATCTCGAAACGTCGATACCCGAACGTCCGGTTCGGTGTCGCCGCTTTCGCCCCAAATCGGACAGCGAGGAAACTGAGTCCTAACGCAGCCGCATCTCCTAGCATATGACCCGCATCCGATAATAGCGCCAAACTGTTCGTCCATAGTCCGCCGATCACTTCGACGACCATGAATGCCGCAATCAAGAGAAAGGCGAGTAAGAGCGCCCGCTGATTCGTCGAATGATGGTGATGGTGATGGTGATGGTGGTCGTGATCATGATGATGTCCCATAACTGACTCCTCCTTCTACTGTTTATCTTATTCCATTTTAACCAAACATTCAAACATTCATTTGAATGAAAAACAATAAAAAAACGGGAGAATGAACTCTCCCGCTTTGTCTCATTTTTGCTCCAGACGGACACGCATGACGCCGCTATAAGGGAACAGTTTCAATTGGACCGTCTCACCCTCGAACCAAATTCCGGTCGCTTGTTCGCGAGTCGGTTGTACGTCTGGTGTCGCGATGGTTTGCTTGTCCCAATCCACGGCCCGTACTTTTTGGTCCCGGACCATGAGGAAGAATCCATCATAGAAATGATACTCGTTCACTTGGTCACGTTGAACGGCAGAAGGACTGCCAAGCTCCGCACGGACGGTTTCGAGATCTTTCCCAATCCAGTCGAGGACGGACTCCGAAGCGTTCGGGACGACTTGTTGCCAAGCGGCAATCACCTCGTCATCCGATAAAGCTGTCGCCTCTGTTGTCACACTCTCTTCCGTTACCCAGCCCGTCAATCGCTCGTTCAACTGCACTTTCACAAATCCACTTACCGTCTCCAACCGTTCAAATCGATCACCCAAGTCGGCTTCATAAACGACCGTGACCCGGTCATCCGCGTATACTTTCGTATACGGTTGCCCGATATAAATCTTATCTGCTGATTCCGTCTCAGCATCAGCATCAGCCGGTTGTTCCGACTCGGAGTCAACCATTTCCGTGGCAATCTCATCAGATTCCGGTAAAGCCGAGTCCTGTTTCTTGTCAATCAGTGCCGCAAACGCGATGATCCCGACCAAGGCGAGCACTAGTGCCAATGTCGTCGTGATACGGAACACGCGTTTACGCTTCCGCGTCGTCGCACGCGACAATCTTCCTCCATTCATGTTCTTCACTCCTACTCGATTCGATTCATTTCACTCGTTTCGTCAAATGGTAGGAGGTTTCCTGCTTCATCAAAAAATTTCAATTCATCTTTTGTCAATTCGTCCATCGTTCGGACCATTTGTTCGACATCGACCGGCTTACCGGTATCATCGTTCTCACGTATGACAATGTGCTCCCCTAATTCAATCGTGCGCGAAGTCAAACGATGAAAGTAGCGGTCGTGGGAAATCAGCAATAATCCACCCGGATAGACGGATAAGGCCGCCTCGATTTGTTCACGCGTCGCCACATCCAAATAGTTCGTCGGTTCATCTAATGCCAACAGATGGGCATCCGAAAAATACAAGATGAGAAAGGCAATTCGACACTTTTCTCCCATGCTCGCCTCGCTAATCGGTCGGTGCACTTCATCTCGCCGGAACAAGAAGTGGGCGAGCAACGTCCGCGCCTCCGTCTCTCCGATCTCACTATTGGCGAGTAAAGCCTCAAGTAACGTCCCGGTCTCCGGAAGACGCTCGAGCGTTTGTGAAAAATATCCGATCTTCAGACGAGGATGTCGCTTGATCACGCCCGAATGCGGCGCTCGTTCACCGATCAGCACGTTTAATAACGTCGTCTTTCCGCTTCCGTTCGGTCCGGTAATCGAGATCCGCTCTCCTTTATTCATCGAGAAGGAAAACGGTTCATAGAACGGCTTGTCGTATCCAAACGTCACATCCGCACATGTCAGCCACGTCTTCGCTTCGAGCTCATCCGCTGTAAAACGAACGGAGATGGATTTCTCCTCTTTTGGTTTTTGTGGACGATTGTCTTCGAGCTGCCTTAATTTCTGTTCTCTTGCCTTCATTTTGACGGCGAGATTGGCCGCCCCTTTTTGCGCTCCCGGACTGCGGACACTCGCTGTCGCTTTCGCCTTCAAATGCCACCCTTTGTATTGGGCAATCATCTCGAGCAGTTCTGCCTTTCGGTTCTCGTATCGAGCATGGGCTCGCTCATCACGCACGCGTTCTTCTTCTTTTTGATGCTTATACGCCGTATAGTTTCCCTGATATCGTGTGACCCGGCCATCTGACAGTTCAAGAATGGTCGTTGCGACATCATCCATCAGTTGACGGTCGTGTGAGATGATGAGCACCGTCCCCTTGAACTGGTTCAGCCACTTCGTGAGCCAGTCGATTGACTCGAGATCGAGATGGTTCGTCGGTTCGTCGAGCAGGACGAGGTCCACCCGCTTCATCGTCAGTGTTGAGAGCTGAGCTCGCGTCTTCTCGCCTCCACTTAGCTCGTTAATGTTTCGGAAGAGGTGCTCTTCCAGCCCAAGTCGAGTCAATGCTCTTATCGCCTCTTGTTCCAAGTTGTACACATCGAGTGCGAGCGCCCGTTCATAGGAGCGCATGACACGCATCTCGTCTCCAGAAGAAACATCTTCATAGAGCGCATATCGTTCAGGATCACTGCGTATCGTCCACTCAAGTACGGTCATGTCTGTCGATTCAATCGTCTGCCGGACGAGCCCGACCTCGCCTTGACGTTCAATCTTCCCGGCTTGCGGGGTCAACTCCCCTGTCACGAGTCGGAAGAGCGTCGTCTTCCCGCTCCCGTTCAGTCCGAATAATACGGCACGCTCTCCAGCCGCGACCTCGAATGAGACCGCGTCAAATAATGGTTTCCGGTCATAGTCAAACCGGACTTGTTTTACTGCTAACATCTGTTTCACCTCGCTTATGAATCCGATACGCGATGAAACAAAAAACACCATCCGCTTCAAAGCGGTGGTGTGAAGGAATCCGTTCAAAGAGGAAAACGAGCGCTTCCCGTATTTGAAAAAATGGACACACTTCACCCGTGACTGTTCAAGCGAACAGTGATGATTCGTCTCATCGTTGGAGTGAACGTGTATTTTTCATGGCACGGTATACCTCTCTTTCCTAAGTTACTGCCACCTTATCAAATTGAAAGCGGATTCGCAAGAGTGTACCCCACAATCTCCCATTTTTTCTACTCCTTTAGGCGGATGCGGTGCACCTGTCCTCGCGATATGATGACAGTATATTCGAACAGTGAGGTGATGCATGATGCGTCGACGCATCCTCGTTCCGAGTGCCGTCTTGGCGAGCGTCGGAACGTTTCTCTATACACGATTCAAACGGCGGCTCCCCCGTCCGCGTTTTAAATGGCCGGAACGTCCAGAACTGACAACCATTGATGAGACGCATGTGCAGGCGACGTGGATCGGGCATTCGACGGTCCTCATTCATTGGTATGGGCTCAAGATTTTAACAGACCCCGTCTTCTCAAAACGAATCGGTGTCCATCTCGGACCGCTGACAGTCGGCATGAAACGTCACACCGCTCCGGCCCTCTCCATTGAGGAAGTCGGCCCGGTCGATGTCATCCTACTCAGCCATGCCCATATGGACCACTTTGACCATAAAAGTTTGAAGCGACTCATCACTCGCGAGACGATTGTCGTCTCTGCTCCTGGGACGAGCCGCCTGTTGCGCCGATACCCGAGTCTGCAGACGCTCGAACTGCATCCACATGACAAAGTGACACTTGCGAACGGGCTCGATGTCCGCGCCATTCCCGTCAAGCATTGGGGCAACCGTTTCCCGTGGGACAAACATATGGGGTACAACGGATACCTGCTCAAATACAAAGGGATTCGTATGCTCTTCGCAGGAGACACGGCCTATACCGACTCCTTCAAAGGACTCGCCGACCGTGAACCGATCGACCTCGCCTTCTTCCCCATCGGTGCCTATCAACCGGACTCTTTCCAGGAAGCGCACTGCACTCCGGAACAGGCTTGGATGATGTACAAAGAGAGTGGAGCGAAGCGTTTCTTCCCGATGCATTGGGACACGTTCGTTCTTTCTTATGAGCCTGTCGAGGAACCGTATCACCGTCTCGTCGCGGCCGCAAAACTCGACCGTGACCAAATTGTGATCAAGGCGCACGGGGAAAGCATCCGTCTGTAGTTTTTACTTTCCCTTCATCCAAAATTTCGGTAACGTTATAGATGAGAGGGAGGGATTTTTTATGGAATGGACGACGTTGAATAATGACGTCAAGATGCCGATGCTCGGGCTCGGTGTCTATAAGGTCGAAGATGGCGCGGTGACGGTCGATACGGTCAAAGCTGCGCTCGATGCAGACTATCGATTGATCGATACGGCTGCGATTTATCAAAATGAAGAGAGTGTCGGACAAGCGCTTCGTGAAGCAGGTATCCCACGAGAGGACGTCTTTGTGACGACAAAGCTTTGGAACGAGTTCCACGGATTTGATGAGGCGCTCCAAGCGTTCCAGGATAGTCTTGACCGGCTCGGTCTCGAGTATGTCGACTTGTTCCTCATCCACTGGCCGATGCCCCGTTTCGGTAAATTCGTCGAAACGTACAAAGCACTCGAACAGTTGTATGAAGAAGGACGCGTCCGAGCAATCGGCGTCTCGAACTTTGAGATCGAGCATTTGGAACAAATCATTCAATCTTGCTCAATCGTCCCGGCCGTGAACCAGGTCGAGATCCATCCATATTTGTCTCAGAAAGAACTGATTGCATTCTGCAAACGATATGACATCCAGATTCAAGCGTGGAGTCCACTCATGAAAGGACGCGAAGCGCTCGAAGATGAGACGATTGTCAAGATTGCGAACGTTCACGGAAAGTCGCCGGCCCAAGTCATCTTGCGCTGGCACTTACAGAACGGCGTCGCCGTCATCCCAAAATCCGTCACACCGAGTCGAATCAAAGAAAATATACAGGTATTCGACTTCACATTGACGAAAGAAGAGATGGCGGCCATCGATGCGCTCAATCGTGACGAGCGGACCGGGTCCGACCCGAAAGAGATGCATAAAATCCATTACTGAGGAGTGAATGACATGTTCAAAAAACTGGCTTCTGATTTGACTGGCTTCAGCGACATCGGTGAGGTGATCGACCCGTCCGATTTCGATAAGGCGGACTCGGATGATTACGTCCTCCATGAGGATAACGAAAAGATCTACTTCTTGATCAAATCAAAATCGGATGAATACTGCTTTACAAACTTAGGCATGATTCACCTTGATGGAACGAGTGCGATGAGTTCGAAACGAGTTCT
This sequence comes from Exiguobacterium sp. PFWT01, assembly GCF_018255795.1. GTDB lineage: Bacteria > Bacillota > Bacilli > Exiguobacteriales > Exiguobacteriaceae > Exiguobacterium. Next base: position 2,075,758 of record NZ_CP073755.1, read on the forward strand.
GTATCGTTACCCTTACGCACACTATCCGATTAAGCACGTCATGTTCGAGACGGCCGGCACCGTCGACCTCGATGTCGAAGTCAAATTCACAATCGGCGACAAGCCATACTCGATCGATATCAACAAGAAGCAAATCGAGCACGTGAAAGATTTGTACAAGGCACTCCTTGCGATTGAAGAGATTCAGCGGGAAGGCCGTCGCATGATGGAGTATGCGAACACATCATTGACTCACTCCGTCTCTATCTTGAGCGGACTCCGTGAAGGTGACATGAACGTGCCGAACACGTTCAAGGAATTGAACGAGCAATCGTTCGATTGGCTACAACGTCACTATTATGAATGGAACCGTAAAGACTTCGGTACGGTTTACGAGAAATATATCAACAATTAAAAAACAACTCCTCCGCAGACGATTTGTCTGCGGAGGAGTTGTTTTAGTTCTCATCGATCAATTGTTCGGCCAACCGCTGATACAAGTGGCTCATATGAACGGCAGATGCGATGGCGAGCGTTCGCTTGACACCGCTCTCTTTTTCGAGCGATGTACTTAATAGCTTGTCCGCCTGTGCTTCGAACGCTTCTAGATTCTTCACTTTCTGAGCCTGATAGGCCTCGTAGAAGTCTTCAAGTGAGAACGTCTCATCCGACTCGTTCAACGGACGGAGCGTCTCCTTAATATCACTGATCGACAAGAGACCTTTCATCTCATAAATCAAACTGAGTAACATCAGATGTTCATTTGTATACTTTTTATTTTTGACTGGATGAAACAACTTGCCCTTGGCATAGTTGTTGATCATCGTCTTCGTCAAAATGGTCTCATCCTCGTTTCGCTTCATCTTCCCATAATGCTGCTCGAACAGCTGGATGACCTGATCCATGTATAAATCGATGGTCGGTAGCACGTCCCGCGGGAGTGTGCCTTCTGTTTCGGTAATGTCCTTCGCTTTCATCTACCTCACCTCACTTCCTAAGTATAAAGAAAACTTCCATTTGTCGAAAGGTACACCTTGCTGTTTGTTCCTCTTCAGTATATCATGTAGTTATCGATACTACATGATGTGATAAGGAGTGTTTTACATGCATTCGATTTTCCGTGAACCCATCAACGCACTGACCCATCTTGCCGGTGCAGTCCTGGCTTTCATCGCCCTCATCGCGATGGTCGTTAAAGCCTCGTTACTCGGCTCGCCACTTGCGATTATGGCCGCGATTCTATTCGGGATCAGCCTCGTCTTTCTTTACTTATCGTCAGGTCTTTACCATAGCATCATCGCCTCGCCGAACGTCATCGCTTTCTTCCGGAGAATCGATCATGCGATGATTTACGCATTGATTGCGGGTACATACGCACCGCTCACGTTACTCGCGCTCGAAGGACCGACGCGGTGGGTCCTCTTCGGTACCGTACACGCACTCGCCTTGTTCGGCATTATCTTCAAACTCGTCTGGTTCCATGCCCCGCGTTTCTTGTCGACCGCGCTCTATATCGGCATGGGCTGGCTGTCCGTCTTCTTTATCGGACCGCTCCATGAAGTGATTGGCAACGCCGGCATCTTCTGGCTCGTCCTCGGGGGCGTCATGTATACGATTGGTGGACTCATTTACGGGTTCAAGCCAAAATTCGTCAACTGGCGCGGATGGGGCTTCCATGAGGTGTTCCATCTGTTCATCTTATTCGGAAGCTTCGCCCACTTCGTCTGTGTGTTCTGGTACGTCTTTTAAGTCCTCCTCGTGGAGGGCTTTTTTTCATGAGCCGTTTCCTGTACTTTGAATTCAAGATTTCTTACACTAAGGACAGGAGGGATTCATCATGAAAATTGAAGTATGGTCAGATTATGTCTGCCCGTTTTGTTATATCGGTAAGCGTCGTCTAGAAGAGGCGCTCGAACAGTTCCCACAGGCAGACCAAGTGGAAGTCGAATTCAAGAGTTTCGAACTCGACCCGAACGCCCCGACGAATGATTCACGTACCATCTATGAGGCACTCGCAACGAAATATCGGATGCCGATCGAACAGGCAAAAGGAACGACAGCACAAGTCGCTGCACAGGCCCGTGAAGTCGGACTCGATTACGATTTTGAGAACATGGTCGTGACGGGTACGCTCGACTCGCATCGTTTGACACATTACGCAAAAACGGTCGGGAAAGAAAAAGAATTGTCGGAAGCATTGCTTCAGGCGTACTTCGTCGACGCGAAACACATCGGGAATCACGATGTGCTGCTTGAAATCGCGACAAGCGTCGGACTCGATCGTGACGCGGTGCGTGACGTCTTGACGACTGACGTGTATACGGAAGACGTCCGTGCCGAAGAGAAGCGCGCAAGCGACCTCGGCATCACGGGTGTCCCGTTCTTCGTATTCGACAACAAATATGGGGTATCTGGTGCTCAGCCGACGGAAGCGTTCACGCAAGTGCTCGAAAAAGTCTGGTCTGAGAACAATCCGACGATCCAAGTCCTTTCGAACGGTGCGACGTGCACCGACGACAACTGTGATATTTGATTTTTGATTGATGAAGAAGCCGACGTTCGGCTTCTTTTTTGTGGTATTCTTCACCCTACTACTTGATAATAGTGATTAGCATATAAGAATCGAGGACTACATCTATGTGGAAAAATCGGAACGTCTGGATTATCTTGACGGGCGAATTCGTCGCCGGTCTTGGTCTATGGCTCGGCATCATCGGGAACTTGGAATTTATGCAGGACCGCGTCCCCTCTGACTTTGTGAAGGCGGTCATTCTCGCCATCGGCTTACTTGCCGGGGTCGCAATCGGTCCGCTCGCGGGTCGCATGACCGACCAAGGTTCTAAGAAAAACATCATGCTCATCTCGAGCATCGTCCGGGCGCTCAGCGTACTCTTCATGTTCGTCGCCATCGAGACGAATTCGGTCGTGTGGATGGTCGTCTTTTTAATCATCTTACAAGGGTCGGCCGCTTTTTATTTCCCTGCCTTGCAGGCAGCGATTCCGCTCATTGTGAAAGAACGGGAGCTCCTCGCCTTGAATGGCGTCCATATGAACGTTTCGACGTTGTCGCGTGTCATCGGGACGGCGATTGCCGGTGTCCTTTTGACATTGATCTCGCTCCGTAACGTCTACGCGCTCTCGCTCGTCGCCTATCTGTTGCTAGCGGTCGCGACACTCTTCTTGAAACTCGATGAATCGAAGACACCGTCGGCGAAAAAGGTCGATGCGAAAGCGTCGAGTGGTTTCAAAGACGTCTTCCCGATCATCAAATCGATCCCAGTCATCTTCATGACGCTCGTCATGACGCTCATCCCACTCCTCTTCATCGGAGGGTTCAACTTGCTCGTCATCAACATCAGTGAGCTGCAAGATTCGACGGCGATTAAAGGATGGATTTATACGGCAGAAGGACTCGCCTTCATGACAGGTGCCTTCATGATCAAACGCATCGGCGAAAAATTCTCGGCGTTCTCAATCTTATTCTCGTTCTCGTTTTTAATCGGTGTCGCCCAACTGATGCTCTATTTTGCGGATATCCCGTTCATGTCCATCGCTGCGTTCGTTCTCTTCGGCTTCTCGGTCGGATGTTTCTTCCCGACGGCGGTCACGATTTTCCAGACACGGATGCCAAAAGAATATCATGGTCGTTTCTTCTCGTTCCGAAACATGCTCGACCGGATTATCTTCCAAGTCGTCCTTCTCGTGACAGGATTCTTCCTCGACTTGATTGGACTTCAGCTCATGGTCGTCTTGTTCGGAATCAGTTCGATTACGATGACAGCCGCGTTCCTCGTCTATACGCGTAAACACAAACTGCATATCGAAGAAGATGCTACAGAGAAGATGTCTTCCTAACAAAAAAACAAGCGGTGACCGAGGTCATCGCTTGTTTGCGTCTTCGAGCTCTCGCCACCACGTCGTCGTATCATTCCGACCGTCGAGCGTGATCCGCTCTCCAATCTTCGGAGTGAGGACGACTTCTTTCGGTAAGAGAGACGACATCTGTTCCGCTGGGTCGAACCAATCGTGGAACGACAGCGTGAACGCCCCCCAATGGATCGGCATCATTTGGTCGGCCCGTAAATCGTGAAACGCTTGCGCGGTCTCTTCCGGTTGCATATGGACGTCTGGCCAGCGCACGTCATATTGTCCGCATTCAAGTGCGGCGAAATCAAACGGTCCGTACTGTTCGCCAATCATCTTGAAATGCGGAGCGTAGCCACTATCTCCACTGAAGAAGAGTCGGTCCGTCTCACCGAGGACGACCCATGATGCCCAGAGTGTGCTGTTGCGGTCCGTCAACGAGCGACCGGAGAAGTGACGCGCCGGCGTACAGACGAATGTCCACGACCCGAACGCATACGACTCGCCCCAATCCCGTTCTACGATTCGTTCTGCCCCGACACCCCATCGTTTCAAATGACTCCCTACCCCGAGCGGTACGATGAACATGGCGACCTTGTCTTTGATGGCAAGAATCGTTCCATAATCGAGATGATCGTAATGGTCATGCGTCAATAAGACGACATCGATTTCGGGCAAGTCCTCGAGTTCGAACGGCAAGTCTTCACTGAAGCGTTCGTTTTTAGCGAACGGGAGTGGGGATGGGCTACGTCCAAACATCGGATCGACGAGCATCGTCTTCCCGTCCATTTGTACCATGAGCGCCGAATGACCGAGCCAATAGATTCTTGTGAAGCTCGAGCCCGTCTTCTCCTCAAAATCGATTGGCACGATCGGAAGACGTTCGGTAGGCTTACGAAGTGAGGTCACATCACGATAGTCGCGCGCCATCGACACCATGTCTTGCGCAGAGAAGTTCATCGGTGTCTCATATTGATTACGGAACTTTCCATTGATCCGGTTCGGAGATTGAAGCGTTTTCGGCTTTCGTCCGAGTGGTTTGTACTGTGTCAGAATCGTTCCGGTGACAGCCGCCATTCCGACCAATGAGAGCAACATCGTCTTTTTCATGTAGATCCTCTTTTCTAATAGTTCGTTGAATTGATTATAGCGCGCCTTCTCCGTTTCTATACGAGAAAGTATGTCGATTCGCCTATCTGTCAAAAAATGGCGTGGTCTTAGTTGAGGTATTCTAGTCTCTCCATTATAGCAGGTCTCTTAAACCAAAAAGACCTGCCCACCCGTGTTTGGTGGAGCAGGTCTTCGGTTAAGATTTTTGCAAGATTTTAATGTCGTTGATGATGTCTTCGGTCGGAACGTTTTGGAAACCTGGATACGCCTTGATGATTTTTCCTTCCTGGTCGACCAAATAGAAATACGTGCCGTGGTCGACTTGTGTGCCTTCGTCAGGCTTCCGGACGAGCGCCTTGAAGTTCTGTTGGGCAAACGTTTCAATCTCGTCTTGCGAGTAGCCTGAGAGGAACTGCCAATCTGCTTTCGCAAGGTCATAGCCACTCATAAACTCCTTCATTTTCTCCGGAGTGTCCACCGTCGGGTCGACGCTGAAGGAAACGAATTGCACGTCTTCGACGCCTTCTTTTTCAAGCGCTTCATTCAGCTTTGTCATATTGTATGTCATCGGTGGACAGACTGTCTCACAGCTAGTGAAAACGAAATCCGCCATCCACACTTTCCCTTTTAGATCGTCAAGACTGACCATTTCTTCATCTTGATTCATATATTCGAACGACTCGACTTCCCAGTTGAGCGGGTCCTCAATCTCTTGACCGCATCCTGCTAGGACGATGAGCATCGTCGTCAAACCAATCATCCACCATTTCTTCACACATGCCAACTCCTTATCGCTTTTTGACGTTCCACATGAGGATCGTGATGAGCGTGAAAGCCGTCAATGCGAGGAACGGGATTGTGATGAACCCGAGCCAGTTAATGTATTGACCGCTACACGGAACTCCTTGTGCACAAGGTTGAATTTCTGCAAAACCTGGGACTTTCTGTACCAAGTAATGGTAAAGTGATACGAAACCGCCTATGATAGTAAGCGGTAACACATATTTCCGAACCGCCCGATCGTCCGTGAAGACGGCAATCCCCAAGAGGATGGTCAGCGGATACATAAAGATACGTTGAATCCAACATAGCTCACATGGCACGAACTCCCGGATCTCACTGAAGTAGAGACTGCCGAGCGTCGCCGTCAACGAGACGAGCCAAGCGAGGTATAACCCATACTTTTCGAGAAATGATTTCATCTTACAAATCCTGCTCGATCAGCTCTTGGATTTTTTCGTAATCGAACGGGTCTTCGAGCATCACACCGTTGATCATGATAGACGGCGTGAATTGAACACCGTTCTCTTTTACAAGACCATCGTCCGTACTGACTTTTTCAAGCACGGTCGATTCTTCCCCAAGGTCTTGCTCAAACTTCGCCAAGTCGACCGATGTCGTTTCGCCTGCGATTTCTTTCAGCTTCTCGACCGTCACCCATGCATTGTCGTGTTGTTGTGATTCCGGTTGCGCATCGTAGAGCGCCTTATGGAACTTCCAGAACGACTCAGGGTCTTGCTCGTATACCGACTCGGAAGCGAGGGATGCCAAGATTGATTCTTGTCCGTGGAACAAAACGTTAATATAGCTGAAGCTGACGTCTTCCTTGTCGAGATAATCCGCTTTCAGTTGCGGGTAAATCGTTTCACCCCACTGTTTACACGAAGGACACTTGTAATCTCCGAACTCGACGACCGATACTTTTGCGTCCGAGTTTCCGAGTGTCGGTTGTCCTTCAATCGAGACGTGATCGCCACGCTCAGCTGTCGTCGACTCATCTTGGTTGAGTAAGACGAACACCAATGCGATTAATGCGACCGCGACGATGGTCAAGATGACCAACAATTGATTCTTTTTCATTCTCTTCACCTCTATCTATTTTCGACTCGTCTTTCATTATAGCGGAAGCTCTTCTTCCTATCATGATATCGACTCGTTTTTCATAATTCTCTTTAACAAAAGTAGGCGAGAATTCTCCCTCCTCTAAGCGTCTCGGGGCGAAGCCCGGCGTAGGTGGGAGATGAATCGTCCGGTCCAAACATCTTTTCCCCTTGTGACAGATAGGACGAACAAAAGTTCGTGATTCTGTCAGATTTTCCATCCCACTTCGCGGGTATCGGATGAGGAAGACACATCACGATCTGCTAGAGGGAGGAGGGACGGACATGCTGAAAGGCTACAAATACAGGCTCCACCCGACGCCTGTACAGGCCGAGTTCCTGGTTCGGACGATCGGCTGCGCCCGGTTCATCTACAACAAGCTGCTCGAGGACCGCATCGCCATCCGCGAGGAGGCGAAAGTGGGGATCGTGACGAGACGGAAACCGGCGACACCCGCATCCTACAAGCCCCTGTTCCCCTTCCTCGCCGAGGCGGACAGCCTCGCGCTCGCGAACGCGAAGCTGAACCTCGACACCGCGTTCGCGAAGTTCTTCGCCGGGACGGGCGGCTTCCCGGTGTTCAAATCGAGACGGCGGTCGCGCGCCTCCTACACGACGAACAACCAGCATGGCACGATCCGCATCGAGGCGGGCAAGGTCCGACTGCCGAAGGTCGGGTTCGTGCGGTTCACCCAACATCGTCCGTTCGAGGGCGTCATCCGGTCGGCGACGGTCTCGATGACGAGGACGGGCAAGTTCTTTGTCTCCCTCCTCGTCGAACAGGACGATGCACCATGGATTCCAGCCGAGAACAAGGTCGGGATCGATCTCGGCCTAAAACATTTCGCCGTCATGACGAACGACGCGATGGTCTCGGAGAAGATCGACAACCCTCGCTTTCTCCGACAATCCGAAGCGAAGGTCAAGAAGGCGCAGCGCGCTTTGTCACGCAAGAAGATCGGGAGCAAGAATCGTGAAAAAGCAAAATTACTTCTGGCAAAGAAACACGAAAAGATCGCCAACCAACGCCAGGACTTCCTTCACAAACTGTCGAGACGGATCGTTGACGAGAACCAAGTCATCGTCGTGGAGACATTGAAGTCGAAGGATATGATCCAAAACCATAAGCTCGCCAAGTCCATCGGGGACGTCAGTTGGTACGAGTTCGTCCGTCAACTCGAGTATAAATCAAACTTCTACGGACGGACACTCATCAAGGCAGACCCTTGGTTCGCATCGACCCAGATCTGTTCCACTTGCGGAGTAAAAGGCGAGAAGAAGACGGTGGATGTCCGTGAATGGACGTGTGCCTGTGGCGCGCATCATGACCGTGACATCAATGCGAGCATCAACCTATTGATGTTAGCCGACTGACAACCATTCAGGGCAGGGACTGCCCGACGAGCTTGGTCCATAACCGTGGTTGGTAAGAGCACGGTCTTCCCAAGAAGCTCCCACTTCAATTTGTGAAGCAAATAAGTGGCGAGTAGTTCACTTCAAGCTTTAGGAGGTTTATTTACGCATGATCAAGTCTTTTACGATGCGCCTCGGACTCATTTTGGCGCTCAGCATTGCCACGCTCGTCTTTTTACTGACAATCGCACTCACTTCCCTCATCAGTCACCGGGCATCTGACGCGCTCGAGAAAGAAATCGGGGAACGCCTGTCGACGACATCGCATCAGTTGGCGGACAAGCTCGATTTTTATATGTGGTCTCGCTATCAAGAAGTCCAACTCTTACAGGGTCTCGATTTAGAGGACCAAGATGAAACACGTCGACTCCTCAATCAAGTCCAGACGAACATCCCCGCCTTCTCCTGGATGGGCGTCACGGATGCGGCCGGTACCGTCGTCGCTTCGACGAACGGGATTCTCGAGGGAGCCTCGATTGCCGAACGACCGGTTTATCTCGAAGCACAAGACGCCCCCTTCATCGGAGATGTCCACGAGGCGGTCCTCTTAGCTGAATTATTGCCGAATCCGACGGGGGAACCCCTTCAATTCGTCGATATCAGTGTCCCGCTATTTCAGGGCGGCTCGTTTCAAGGGGTGCTGGCCACTCATTTAAGCTGGACCTGGGGGAAAGAAGTGCTCGAACATTTCAATCGAACGCTCCATGAACAAGTCGATGACACGGATTTATTCGTCGTCAGTGGACGAGACAGTATTGTGCTCCTCGGTCCAGACGACATGGTCGGAAAACCACTCCCTGTATCTTTTACAGAAGGAGCCTCCGTGAAAGAATGGGAAGAAGGTCAAGACTATCTGACGGGTATGTCGATTGGAGAAGGGTATGATGAATATCCTGGACTCGGTTGGCGGGTCGTCGTCCGTCAGCCGACGGCAGTCGCGTTTGCGCCGGTCGAGACGCTTGAAACAAGAATTCTATGGATCGGTTTATTGGCCTCACTTGTGACGGCTGTGCTCGGTTGGCTACTCGCTTCGATCGTGACGAGACCGTTGAAGCGAATCACCGAAACGGCTTCGCTCATGGAACAAGGGAAAGCGAACACGTTCCCCCATCAATCAGGAATCGAAGAGATTGAATCGCTCGCGTTCGCGCTCGAATCGCTCGTCACCTCCCTTACGGAGTCCGAGTCGGAACGGGTACACTTTGAAAAACTAGCAAACCGTGACGCACTGACCGGTCTTTCAAATCGGGTCGCCCTACGTGAACAGCTGAATCAACTAAACACCTCGAAAGAACCGTACGTCTTCTTTTATCTCGACCTCGATGGCTTCAAGGCGGTGAATGATACATATGGTCATGGGGTCGGGGACGAGGTATTGGTCGAGGTCGCACAACGGTTACGGACTCTGCCCATCGAGGAGGCCTATCCCGTCCGATTGAGCGGAGACGAGTTCTTCCTCATGTTCCCAAGGACTGAGCGTTCGACCCAACAAATTCGGGAGGTTGGAAACACACTCATCGACACAATTTCTAAACCGATTACGCTAGACATCGCATCGGTGAAAGTCGGGGCTAGTATCGGGGCGTCCATTTGGAGTCCACCGGAACCACCACACATTGCCATCGAACAAGCGGACGACGCGTTATATCGGTCAAAAGCGAAAGGGAAACATCAACTTTCTTTCCATGAGTCGCTTTCGTGACGTCGTTTCTACATACAAAAAGGAGTTCGTGATGAACTCCTTTTGCTTATTCTTCCGTATTCGTATTCACGTCTTCCTTCTGCTCTTCCTCTTCTAGCATCGGTTCTAAGTCCAGCGTATACACGTATTCTCCCCCGAAGTTATTCAAGATGAACAACTCTTCTTCCGCACGTGTCGCCAGTCCGTTCGAGAATCCGACGGCAGCATACATCTCATCTAACAAAACGTCCTGCTCTTTATCAATCTCATTAAAGATGGCTTGTTCCCAGCGTTCAATGATACCACCGAGTTGAAGATAGTCATCGTTTTTGATTTTATTCTTGTCACGCAACAACTCCAAATAGTCACGAACCTCTTTCAGATTGTCATGCGTCATCGGGATGGCACCCGCTTTTTCTGTCGCCAAGATTTTTTGATGGATCATCAAATGCATTGCATCGACGAGATTCTCTTTTCTCGTTGATTTCCATCATATATATTTTTACTCAACAAAAAACCTATAATAAGGGTATTTCTAAAACCTGACGTAAAAAAGCACCCGCCCCTAAAATAGGAGCGAGTACTTCCTCTTCTTACGCTTCGAACAATAATTGTTCTGGATCTTCAATCATGTCTTTAATGTGCTTGAGGAATGTCACAGCCTCACGACCATCTACGATTCGGTGATCATACGAGAGTGCCACATACATCATTGGACGGTTCTCCATTGTATCCGCATCGATTGCGACTGGACGGAGTTGAATCGAGTGCATCCCAAGGATAGCGACTTGCGGTCCGTTCAAGATTGGTGTTGAGAGGAGTGAACCGAACACGCCACCGTTTGTGATCGTGAACGTACCACCTGTCAAATCACTCAACCCGAGCTTGTTGTTACGCGCTTTGTCCGCGAGGTGAAGGATATCTTTCTCGATCTCCCCGAAGTTTTTGCGGTCCGCTTCACGGACGACCGGAACGACGAGACCATCTGGAGCCGAAACGGCAATCCCGATATCATAATATTTCTTCAAGACGATTTCGTTGCCTTGGATTTCAGCGTTCAAGTAAGGCATCCGCTTGAGAGCCGCCACTGCTGCTTTCGTGAAGAATGACATGAAGCCGAGTTTGACATCGTTATCTTTTACGAATTTCTCTTGGCGACGTTTACGAAGTGCCATGACCGCAGACATGTCGATTTCATTGAACGTCGTGAGCATCGCTGCTGTCTGTTGCACTTCGACGAGACGGTTCGCGATCGTCTGACGGCGACGTGTCATTTTGATGCGCTCTTCTTCTTTTCCATTTGCAGCCGGTTGTGGTGCCGGAGCTGCTGCCGCTGGCTTCTGCTCTTTCACAGCCGGTTTCTCTTCATGTCTCGATACATCATGGACGTTGATGCGCCCGATTGGATCATTCGTTTGAACGGCTGAGAGATCAATGCCTTTCTCACGAGCGAGTTTACGTGCAGCCGGTGTCGCGATTGGTCCTTTACCAGGGCTCGCAACGTGCTCTTCACGTTTCTCAACTTTCTTGCCTTCCTCGACAGACTCCGTCTTTTTCTCAGTCGGTGCTTCTGTCTTCGTTTCAGTCGCGTTTTCCGTCTTCGTCTTCGTCGCGACAGCCGTACCACCACCTGAACCTGAACCGAGACGTGCGATGACTTCACCGACTTGAACCGTGTCCCCTTCTCCGGCAAGTTGTTCTTCTAACACACCCGCTTCGTCAGCCGGGACTTCGATATTGACTTTATCTGTCTCGAGCTCGACGATGGCTTCCCCTTTTTCGACTTGGTCGCCTGGCTGTTTGAGCCATGTCGCGACCGTTCCTTCCGTAATGGACTCTGCTAACTCCGGTACTTTGATTTCGATCACAATGAGTTCCCCCTTAACTTATTTACGATCTTTTTGATATGTGCTCGTGCCTGCACCGCTCGAGACGACGTCACGAGAGAGTGCTTCACGGATGATGCGTGCTTGTTCTTGTTTATGAGCTGTCGGATTCCCTTCAGCCGGACTCGAACGACGGCGGCGGCCGATATAACGGACATCGAGTCGGTTCGTTGTGACCGCTTCTAAACGAGGCTCGATATATGTCCAAGCCCCCATGTTTTTCGGTTCTTCTTGAACCCAGACGATTTCACGCGCGTTCGGATAACGGCTGATGACATCACGAATCTCACGAACCGGGAACGGGTAAATTTCTTCGACACGGACGATATGCAAGAAGTCGAGTGACTCTTCTGACTTACCGACCGCTTCCGCGAGGTCGATTGCCATTTTCCCTGTACAGAAAACAAGACGTTCGACTTTCTCTGTGTTCTCCCCGAGACCTGGCTGTTCGACGATCGGCTTGAAGCTCTCTTCCGTGAACGCCTCGACTGGTGACGTGGCGAGCGGATGACGAAGCAGACTCTTCGGTGTCATGATGATCATCGGACGAATCTCTTCTTTCCCGAGCATCTCTGCTTGACGACGAAGAATATGGAAATACTGTGCCGCAGACGAAAGGTTTGCGACTGTCCAGTTTTTCTCCCCGGCAAGTGTCAAGTAACGTTCCATACGTGCACTCGAGTGCTCCGGCCCTTGTCCTTCGTAACCGTGCGGCAAGAGCATGACGAGGCCTGATTTTTGACCCCATTTCGCGCGTCCCGCCGAGATGAACTGGTCGAACATGACTTGTGCCGAGTTCGCGAAGTCACCGTATTGTGCTTCCCACAAGACGAGTGTATCTTGTGCGAATACGTTGTAGCCATATTCAAATCCAAGTACCGAACCTTCTGAGAGCGGGCTGTTATAGACCGAGAACGATGCTTTCGCCGTCGACAACTCATGGAGTGGCGAGAATTTCTTACCTGACTCGACATCGTTCAACATGATGTTCCGTTGGGCGAACGTTCCGCGCTCTGAATCTTGACCGCTCAAGCGGACCGGCGTACCATCTGAAAGAATTGACGCGAAGGCGAGCGTCTCCGCATGACCCCAGTCAATTTTCCCACCTTCGCTGAACGCGTCACGGCGACGGTCGAGTACTTTTTGAAGCTTATGGAAGACACCAAAGCCTTCCGGCCAGTTCAATAACTCTTCATTCAATTGCGTGAGGAATTCTCGTTCGACGCTCGTGTCGACTTTCGGGAATCCTTTATGGACCGCATCCGGTAACACGATGTCTGCATCCTCTTCTTCAGAAGGAACAAGATCACGTGCCGCCTTCAAGGCCTGTTCGATTTTTTGTTCGATTTGCGCCTTCTCATCTTTCGTCATGACGCCTTCTTCCTCAAGTCGTGCGGCATAGACGTGACGGACAGACTGGTGTCCTTTGATGGCTTTGTAAAGGACCGGGTTCGTGTTCATCGGTTCGTCCATTTCATTGTGACCGTAACGACGGTACCCGATCAAGTCGACCAAGATATCTTTATGGAACTTGGCACGATACTCACTGATCAACTTCGCGACGGCAACACATGCCTCCGGATCATCCGCATTCACATGGAAGACCGGAATCTCGTAGCCTTTGGCGATATCACTTGCGTAACGCGTCGACCGTGAATCGTTCGGGTCCGTTGTGAAACCGATTGTGTTGTTGGCGATGACGTGAACTGTCCCACCTGTACGGTAACCCGTCAAGTTCGTCATGTTGAGTGTCTCCGCGACGATGCCTTGTCCTGGGAAGGCCGCATCTCCGTGGATCAAGATTGAGGCTGCCAAATCGTCGTGCTGTACAGCCGATCCTTTTTCAGAACGGTCATCTTGTGCGGCACGCGTGTATCCTTCGACGACCGACCCGACGAACTCGAGGTGACTCGGGTTGTTCGCCAAGTTGAGACGGACTTCTTTTTGCTGATCGACCACTTTCCGGTCAAGACCGAGGTGATATTTCACATCGCCTGACCAACCGAAGTTGATGCCGATTGACCCTTCAGATGGAATCAATTCTTTGTTCGGTGCGTGTTGGAACTCCGCAAAAATCATTTCGTATGGTTTGCCGAGAACATGGGCAAGTACGTTCAAACGTCCACGGTGGGCCATCCCGATGTTGATATGTTCCGAACCACTCGAAATGAGGCCTCCGACCATCGCATCGAGAAGTGGCACCATCGCATCCAATCCTTCGATCGAGAAGCGTTTTTGTCCGACGTATGTTTTATGAAGGAATGATTCAAACAGTTCTGTTTCAGCCAAACGTTTGAATAACTCAATTTTTTCTTCTTTCGAGAAGGTTTGCTGTAACGCCCCTTGTTCGACTTGACGACGAATCCACTTCTTCTCTTCCATGTCATCTAAATGACGGAGTTCGATGGCGACCGTTCCTGTATACACGTCAAGCAAGTGACGGAATAGTTCTAAGGCGCTCGCGTTTGGTTTTGGTGCATCGTCTGATAAAAGGCGGGCCGGAATTTGTTTTAAGTCTTCTTCTGTCAAATCATAACGTGACAGTTCGAATAGTTCCTGCTCGCGCGGGTGATCTTTTAGTGGATAAATATCAGCTGCTTTATGACCGAAAGCGCGGATATCGTTGATGAGCCGCGTCGCCGAGACGACCTTCTCTAAATCAAACGATGGACCCGAGACCGGCACTTCTGTCGGTGACGACGTTTCCGGTGCCCCAAATTCGTCAAAATATCGACGCGTTTCTTCATCGACCGATGATGGGTCTTCCAAATATTGTTCATACAGTTCAATGATGTAGCCTAAGTTAGGACCATAAAATGCTTGCGATTTCTCGTGAACATTCGACGACTCTCCCATTGAATAAATCCCCCTTATCCATTCCTAAACGTCCAATCTGTGAACGCTTTCATTTTAACATGTAGCCCGAAGCAGTTCACCTTTCTCCTACCCTGGTGAACAAAACCAAATCTTGCCTCTTACGCTCAACTTCATACTACACCTTTCGTCGCAGAAAGACCCTTACAAATTCACAATTCGTCCATACTATTTCAATAAGTTTTGCTTATCGATAAATTGTGTCTTGATATATTTGTTTCAACAATTTCAAAAAAAGATGAAACCTTATTTCAAACAGCCCCGTAATAGGGAGTGTAGGCATTACACTATTACTCTTAACAGAAAGCTAGGTGACCACATGTTATCCGTACAAAATATCCATAAAAAGATGGGGAAAGCAACGGTATTGACAAATGTCAGCTTTGACGTCGTTCCAGGAGAAATTTTCGGATTCCTCGGACCGAACGGCGCCGGGAAGACGACAACCATTCGAATCATCACAGGCCTCATGCCTGCGACGCACGGGACCGTGACAGTCGATGGGTATGACGTGGCGAACAACCGCCAAGAAGCGCTCAGCCGAATCGGGGCCATCGTCGAGAATCCTGCATTCTATCCGTACATGACGGGCCGGGAAAACTTGATTCATGCGATGAACTTGATTCCGAACTTGAAAAAAGTCGACTTGAATGCACTCGGTGCCCTCGTCGGACTCGACGGAAAGCTCGATATGAAAGTCAAACAGTACTCACTCGGGATGAAACAGCGCCTCGGGATTGCCCGTGCCTTGTTGCATAACCCAAAAGTGCTCATCTTAGATGAGCCGACGAACGGTCTTGACCCAGCCGGGATCGCCGACCTTCGGAATTACTTACGCCATCTTGCGGACCACCGCGGAATCGCCATCCTTATCTCGAGCCATTTATTGAGCGAGATGGAATTGATCACCGACCGTTTCGCAATCATTGACCAAGGACAAATCAAGTCAGTGGAAGACGGACAGACGAAGGCTGACAGCGTCATCCTCTGTAAAGTTGCCAAGGAGCAGATGAACGAGGCACTTGACGTCGCAGCACTCGCCTTCGATGATGTGAAAATCGTCCAGCAGTCTGCCGAGTCGTTTATCGTACCGCGTCAAGAGACAGACATTCCGGTCTTACTGAAACAATTAATCGAGCGCGATATCGCCGTCTATCAGATTGGTATGAAACATGAGTCGCTCGAAGAACAATTCTTAAAATTGACGAAAAAAGAAGGAGGTACGAACAATGCGTTCATTACTCAGCAATGAATGGATGAAATGGCGTCGGACGATTAAGCCTTACGTCGCCTTAGGCGTGTATACGGCAATCATCCTCATCGTATACGCTGTATTAGCCAGTGGTGAAGGGACACCAGAAGCGGCATCGTTCTTTGAATTTTCAACGATGGGTGCCATCGCTTTCTTGAGTATCTTTACGATTGTCTTTACGGCAGAGATGGTCGGGAACGAATTGAAATTTGATACGTTGAAACACCTGTTGATGAGCCCGTACTCTCGCGACCGCATCTTATTGTCGAAGCTCGTCATGGCCGTCCTCGTCATGTTGCTTCAATTCATTTTCATCTTAGTCGTCGCGTTCGGGTTCTCACTCACGTTAGATGGCTCTGTCACATGGGATGTCGTCCGTCCGATCCTCATCAGTGTGAGCGGACCAATCTTCATCATCTTCTTGACGCTCATGTTCTCGGTCGTCTTCAAGTCGGTCGGCGTCGTCATCGGTTTCACGGTACTCGCGAACTTCGCCTCAAGTATCATCGGCGGCCTTCTCGTTGCTTGGAAACCTGAGCTTGCGAAATGGATTGTCTTCTTGCATACAGACCTTTCCATCTATGACGTTAACCCAGAGTTTATGAAAGCAATGGACGCTACGATGGGCTTCTCGATTTTCTATGTCGCCCTTCATATCATCGCCTTCTATCTCATCACGGCATTTATGTTCCGCAGTAAAACGTTCGCGGAATAAGCATACTTCAAATGAAAAAGTGGTACCTCTTTGCTATAGGAGTTTTATAGTAAGGAGGTATTTCTATGTCTAAGACGGCATTACTCATTATTGATTTGTTCAATGATTTTGATTTTGAAGGTGGCGACATGCTACGTAAACATACGGAAGCGATTGTTGAACCCATTCTCGAGCTTAAAAAGCATTTTAAAGAGTTGGACTTGCCCGTCATTTATTGTAATGATAACTTCGGACAATGGAAAGATAGCACGGAAGACATCATTGAGTATGTAAAAGCTTCTAAGGGTGAACGTATTGCCTCGCAAATCGAACCGGAAGATGAAGAGTATTTTATTATAAAACCAAGGCACTCCACTTTCTTTGGAACTCAGTTAGATATTTTACTTCGTCAGTTAAACGTGACGAAATTGATTTTAACCGGAGTCGCGACGGATATTTGTATCCTCTTTTCTGCCAATGATGCATATATGCGTGACTATGATATATATGTACCTCGTGATTGTGTGGCGGCAGAAACATCAAAACGTCACGAAAGTGCCTTGACGATTATCGATGAAGCACTGGGAATTGAAATATCTCCTGTGTCTGAATATATGAGTCACATTCAAAAGTGATTTATAATAATCATCGCGGTCACAAAATCCCAACATTTAGAACGTTTTCAAGCTCTTCTTTTAAGCTATTCTTAAGTTATAACGGTCAGTAAAGGGTGTGATGTTTTTGTACCTAACAATCGGATTAGCCTTGCTCGTTTGTTTGATTGCTCTCATATTCACCATCATGGTCGGGCTCGGGAAAGACCGCTCCTCGTACAGTCAAAAGAAGAGTTGGTCGATGGTATCTTGGCTCTACATCATCTTGCTCCCTGTCTCGTTCATCGGACTCGGACTCCTCTACTATTTCATTACGAAATAACGCAAAAATCACGACGCCAGAATATTCCGGCGTCGTGATTTTTTTAGGCGATTAAGTCGCTCCAGATTTTGATGGTACTCGCCAAGATGAGTAACGCCAAAATCCATTGCAGGGCTTTCGTATTCATGTTCTTACCGACATTCGCCCCAATCGGTGCGGCAATCAGACTCGCGATAATCATAATGACGGCCGGACCCCAAACGATTTGATCGGTGATAATCTTACCGAACGTCGACCCAATCGACGAGATGAAGGTGATGGCAAGTGAACTCGCGATCGCCATCTTCGTCGGGATGCGTAAGACGACGAGCATGATTGGCATGAGAATGAACGCTCCCGCTGCCCCGACAATCCCTGCCGCAATTCCCACGACGAATGCTGAACTTGCGGCAATCACTTTGTTGAACTGCACTTGATCAAGTGGCATGTCGTCTACTTGCGGCTTCGGCAAGAACATCATGATTGTCGCAATCGTTGCGAGTACGGCATATACGACATTGATCATCGTCTCCGATAAAATCGTCGATCCGTATCCACCGATGAAGCTACCAATTAATACCGACACCCCCATATAAAGAATCAACTGCTTGTTTAAGTATCCACCTTTACGATAGGCATAAATCCCACCGATTGTCGCAAAGAACACTTGAATGGCACTAATTCCGGATACTTCGTGCGCGCTAAAAGCGGCAAACCCTAGAATCGGTGGAATGTATAACAACATCGGATACTTGATGATTGATCCACCAATCCCGACCATCCCAGAAATGAACGACCCGATAAATCCAATTAGAAAGATTGTAATGATAAACCCGAACTCCATATAGACTCCTCCATTTGCTTTCGTCTTCTCTACTTATTCAATCGATTGCCAAGCTATCATCCCGCCTGATACGTCATAGATTTCCGTATAGCCGGCATCCTGTAATTGACTAGCCGCCTGGGCACTTCGGTTACCGCTCCGACAGATTACATAGATTGGTTCGTCTTTCGGATAAGGCAGTTGATTTGCATCTAATGAAGAAAGTGGTGCGTTCACCGCCCCTTCGATATGCCCCCCCTCGTATTCAGACGATTCTCGTACGTCTAGGAGCGTTATTTCCTCGTTTTCCAATTTTTTTTGTAGAGTTTTAACGTCAATTTTCTTAATTCCATCCTTTCCTGATGTGATTACAAAGATAAAAATCGCTATTAAAGCCAAAACTCCGACAAATAAGGAAATTCTCTTCATGTTTTCCCCTCCAATTCTTTTCACTTGCGCTCATTATACCTCAGGGGGTATATTAAAGCCAACGAAACATTCTCGTTGCCAAAAACCTTAACCATGAAAAGGAGATCACAGACTCATGAAGACGATTACGACTACTGAATTAGAAGCGTTACTTCAAGCTGACGACTCACTCAACCTCATCGATGTGCGAGAGGTGGATGAATATGCTGGAGGTCACATCAAACAAGCGAAAAACGTACCACTTTCTGAATTCGGGGCAAAAGTCGATGAGCTCGATCGCTCTAAACCGATTCACGTCATTTGCGCAGCCGGTGGACGCAGCATGAACGCATCTGCTTATCTTGACTCACTCGGATTCGACGTCACGAACGTCGACGGTGGGATGATGAGCTGGCAAGGCGAAGTCGAATAAACGATTACTTTACTCATAGGGGGAAATTTATATGCTATTACGTTATTTTTATGATGAGAAACTAGCACAAGCTTCATATATGGTCGGTTGCCAAATGACGGGAGAAGCGATCGTCATCGATCCGGCCCGTAACATCGAGCCTTATCTTCAAGAAGCGAAAAAAGAAGGCATGAACATCGTCGCAACGGCAGAGACGCATATCCATGCGGACTTTGTGTCCGGTTCACTCGAACTCGCGAAGCGCACAGGTTCGAAAGCCTATCTATCAGACGAAGGTGATGCTTCTTGGAAGTATGCATTCGCGAAAGAAATCGACGCACAACTCGTCAAAGAAGGCGACACGTTCAAGATCGGAAACGTGACACTCGAAGTCATGCACACACCTGGTCACACACCGGAACATATTTCGTTCCTTCTTTATGACCGCAACCAGACACAACCGATGGGGATCTTCACAGGAGACTTCGTCTTCGTCGGAGATATCGGTCGACCTGACCTTCTCGAAGAAGCAGCCGGTGTGAAAGGAACGACGGCAATCGGTGCGGAACAAATGTTTGATTCACTCAAAAAATTCATGGCACTTCCTGACTTCGTTCAAGTCTGGCCAGGACACGGCGCCGGTAGTGCTTGCGGGAAAGCACTCGGTGCGATCCCAACATCGACGGTCGGTTACGAGAAAGCGACGAACTGGGCGCTTCAAATGACGGACAAAGATGCCTTCATCAAAGAATTGACGACGGATCAACCAGAACCGCCGAACTACTTCGCCATGATGAAGAAAGTAAACAAAGAAGGCATTCAAGAGACGACGGACATCGCTCGTCCTGAAGTCGTCGGGTCGGACCGGCTCGATACACTCGTCGAAGAGACACAAGTCGTCGATACACGTAAAGGGGAAGATTTCGCAAATGGTCACGTACCAGGGACAATCAACATCCCTTACAACAACAAGTTCGTCTCTTGGGCAGGCTGGCTCGTCAACTTCGATAAAGACATCACGATTATCGCAAGTGCAGAAAACGTCGATCAAGTACAAACGGACCTCCAATCAATCGGTCTCGACCGTCTTCGCTTCATCGTCCCAGTCGAAGAACTCGATGCATCACTTTTGACGGAAACGTATACGGACGTGACGGCAGAAGAAGCGATTGAAGCTGCTGAAAAAGGTGACGTGTTCGTCCTCGACGTTCGAAACGCGACAGAATGGAACGCGAGCCATTACGAAAAGGCAGAACGTATCTTGCTCGGTAAGCTCGCACGTGACCACGAAGGTCTTCCGACAGACCAAACGATTGCGGTGCATTGTGCGTCAGGCGTCCGTTCACGCATGGCGGCAAGTATCCTTCAATCGCTCGGCTACAAAGATATCCACAATATCCTCGGTGGCTACGGCGCGATGAAGACTGTCTTGAACGCTCAACAAATCAAGTAATGCTATACTGACTATGAATATGGCGCCCGCTTCGAGAGGGGCGCCTTTTGTTTAGGAGGGAAAGACGTGGTCGCCATCGGTCCACTCAACATTCGTTTCGATTTACTCATCTTTTTACTAAGCCTTACCGTCCTTTACGGCATCTTCCGCTTTCTCGGGTTGTCGAGTAAACAGCGTGAAGCCGTCATCGGGACATGGTTCTATGGTTTTCTTGCCTGGAAAGGAAGTGCCATCGTCATCGGTCTGTTGACGACACGTGACCTATCGCTCGCTCTTTACGCCACAGGAGGCGTATGGTCTCAATGGATTGCAACTGCTGTCGTCCTTTGGTTCGTCTATCGACTCGACCGGAACCTTTTAGGGTATTGGGTGCTGAGCGGACTCCTCATTTGGTTCGGGATGACACTCGCGGTTCCAGTATACGGGACGATTTTGAACCTTTCCGACCAGCCGATTCATCTATGGAGCGCCATGCTCATTTTTCTGCTACTCGGAACGACGTGGCGCTGGATGCATGAACCGACTCGTGGAAAAATTCTTTGGACAGTATGCGGTGCATCCGGCATCTGGCTATTTAAGTCATATGCGGTCGGACAGATTCAATGGTGGATGATTGTCATCGCCCTCGTCCTCTTCGGATTGACGGTCTATCTCGCCCGCCCTTCAAAGAAAGTGATTCAAATTAGTGTCGGAGTCCTGGTCGTTCTCGCGGTCGTGAATGCTGTCCTGCCAGAGAAAGCGACACAATCTGTCACGACAGAGACGGCGTCGACCGGTTTGAACATCGGGCAAATTCCCCCTTCGTTCGAATTACAGCGAACCGATGGGAGTACATTCGACTTAACTTCACTACGCGGTCAGCGCGTCGTCGTCAACTTTTGGGCGTCCTGGTGCCCGCCTTGTCGGGCGGAGATGCCGGATATGGCGGCGTTCGCGAAAGAGCGAGATGACGTGACCATCGTCGCCGTCAACACGACGACGAGTGAACGCGCCCCCGCCGATGCCGTCTCGTTCGTCGAACCGTATGAAGACGCATTTACCGTCGTCTATGACCGTGACGGCCAAGTCGGAGATGCGTATCGGATTCAAGCGATGCCGACGACGTATGTGCTCGATGAATCGGGTGTGATCATCGCGAAACAATTCGGTGCTATCGATAAGAATTGGCTCGACGCTCAAGTAAATTGAACATGACAAAACCGCCGACAAAAATTTGTCGGCGGTTTAACTTATTGCTTCAAATAGCCTTGTGCTTTCAAAAAGTCTTTGACGTCAAGACGTGTCGATTTCGACAACATGCGCCCCATTTGACCAGTCCACGTATCTTTACGCGGGTTCGAGCCACGGACCATATAGTAATCGTGGATTAACGCGTCATAATCCGAAAGTGACTGTTTCATCCGTTCTGGATTCGCTTCATACGTATTTTCATGGTAGACATGATGGAATGGGAGTCTTGGCTTTTGATCTTCGACTGTAGCCGGTACACCGACGGCCATCCCGAAGAGCGGAATGACCCGTTCCGGTAATGCGAGCACTTCTTTCACCGCAAAGAGGTCGTTCCGAATGCCACCGATATAACAAATTCCGAGCCCCATCGACTCTGCCGCTATGGCCGCATTTTGAGAGGCAAGTGCAGCGTCGATCACCGCGACAAGCAACTTCTCATCAGTCTCAAGTGTTGAGGACACTTCTGTTTCTTGCAGTTCACCAATCACTTCATGTCGGTGCAAATCCGCACAAAAGACGAAGAAGTGACCGTTCTCGACGACATAGGACTGGTTGCCCGCAATCTCGGCAAGTCGTTTCTTTTTCGCATCATCGGTCACCCCGATGATGGAGTAGGCTTGGATAAAGCTCGACGTCGAAGCCCGTTGTGCGCTCTCGACGATGGTTTGGATCTGTTTGTCTGTCAATTTCTCGTCCATAAAATCGCGGACGGAACGGTGGTTCAATAAGGTCTCAATCACTTCGTTCATACGTTCTTCCCCCTTTTTTTCAATCTTGGCATAAGCTCTCTGAATCCACAAATGAGAGGAATCCATCGAGCACATTTTGAGGGAGGACGCTCACATCTCGTCTTCTTATGCTATCATTATAAGCTACATAGTAAATACGATAGTGTAACTTCGAATAAGGAGCGATATAGATGAAAAGAATACCATTTTACATCCCATTCCTACTTGGGGTGCTATTCCTCTCAGGCTGCACGGATGCCGACGTGAGTGTCTCGACGTCGACGTCAACCGAAGAAACAGTGGAAAAGGAACCTTTACAAGAGGAACAAACCACCGAGATCCCTGAATCTGAAGGCGATCTTTTTGAAGGCTATACGAAGATCGAGGTCGATGGCGGCGATCAGTCCGGCTCACGTGAAGCGAATGTCGTCGTCGATATCGGCTTCGGCGATCGTGAGTATTGGGCGTTCACGAACGAACATGGTCAACTGGTTCGTGTGATTGCCGACGAAATCACACTTCAAGACGATGAAACCGAAGACGTTAATTCTTCAGGACGCTATTATGCAGACGAGGCAAAAGTTCCGGGTGTCGAAGACCCGAACCTCGACGAAGGCCATATCATCGCCGATTCACTTGGCGGTGTCTCGAACGCCTATAACATCACGCCACAAAACAGCGCACTCAACCGTTACGGCGACCAGGCATTCATGGAAGATGTCATCCGGAAGGCTGGCGGGGCGAAAGACTTCGAAGCCATCATCACCTATCCGAACACGACGACTCAGATTCCTTCCCGCTACCAATACACGTATACCGTACGGGGCAATACGGTCACCGATACGTATGATAACGTGGATCCGGAGGAAGTGAACGAATCGCTCGGATTGACGGATGATTCCCCTCCTGCAGTGACGACGGAACCAGTCGAGGAACGGGAATTATCCGATATCGACCTTGACGGAAACGGACAAGTGACAATAAAAGAAGCAAAGAACGCCGGGTTCGAGATGCCGATCACGCGTGACCATTGGCTGTATCAATACATGGACGACCGAGACGGTGACGGGCTGGTCGGGGAATAACTATTAGGAGAGATGATATGCATAAAGTTGGATTTATAGGTGTTTTCTTTACTTTGTTCTCGCTTTTTTTGATAGAGATTATATCGTATAGCAACGGTATAACAGAAGCTCCAAATCCTTTACTAGAACGTACACTTGTTTATATTGTTCTAATGGGACTTCTATCTGGTGTCTTGATTCTCATTGACTCTATTATTTATTTTAAAAGACGCTAAATACAAATAAGTGTAGCTCATGGCTAGTCATTTGGCTGAATGTGTTTATGGTAACTGCATTCTACAGATGATTGTCGCCATGGGCTTTTTTGTGTTCACTTTGATGTTTCCTTTCATCATACAAAAAACCGCGGTGTAAGACCGCGGTTACGTGTTTAGTTCGACATTTGATTCAAGAATGGTGCGAGATCGACGTTCAACTCTTTCGAGAGACGCTCTCCGAGTTCACGGTCCGCACGATAGAAGTTGCAGATCAAGAGGAGAACGGTCTTCTCGTGACGAACTTCTTTGATATGCGCCACGAGGTTACGAACGAGTGCATCCTTCTCTTCCTGAGAGTAGCGACGATATACCTCTCCGGCTTGTCCGAAGTCGTTCGTCTTCTCAATCTTCTGACGACCCGTCACGCCTGTGATCGGTTGCGGCGTCTCGATATAGTCCGCATTCGGCTTCGGTGCGTCTTCGTAACGGTTCGGCTCGTAGTTGACCGGGCTCGTCTGTTGCTTGAACGGCATCGCCCCGTCACGCTGGTTGTTCGCGACTTGAGCGAACGGGCAGTTGATCGGGAGTTGGAGATAGTTCGGTCCGATGCGGTAACGTTGCGTATCCGAATACGAGAAGAGTCGTCCTTGGAGCATCTTGTCTTCTGACGGCTGGATCCCTGGTACGAGGACGCCTGGGTTGAAACCGACAGACTCAGTCTCGGCGAAGAAGTTATCGACATTTTTGTTGAGGGTCATCGTTCCAACCAATTGATACGGGATGACATCTTCGAACCAATCTTTCGTCGCATCGAGCGGGTCGAAGTCAAAGTTGTCCATGTCCGCTGGGTCGAGAATCTGTACATAAAGATCCCATTCCGGATAGTCTCCATTTTCAATGGCGTTGAACAGATCACGTGTCGCATGGTTGAAGTCTTCTGCTTGGATTTTCGCCGCTTCTTCCATCGACAAGTTTTGAATCCCTTGCTTCGGTACCCAGCGCATCTTTATGTACACCGTGTTGCCGAATTCATTCACCCACTTGAAGGAATGGACGGATGACCCTCGCATGTGGCGATACGATGCTGGGATTCCCTCGTCACTGAAGAGATGCACGAGCATGTTCGTTGATTCCGGTGTGAGCGACATGAAGTCGAAGAAGCGGTCCGGGTCTTGAAGATTCGTTTGTGGGTCCGGCTTGAGCGAGTGAATCACGTCCGGGAATTTAATCGCGTCACGGATGAAGAAGACCGGTAAGTTGTTTCCGACGAAATCATAGTTCCCTTCTTCCGTGTAAAACTTGACGGCGAAACCGCGTGGGTCACGAAGTGTCTCCGGTGAACCTAATCCGTGGATGACGGTCGAGAAACGTGCAAATACAGGCGTCTCTTGCCCTTCTTCTTGCAAGAATGCGGCTTTCGTATAGCGTTTCATACTATTTTTTACAGTGAAGACACCATGCGCCCCTGCGCCTCTCGCGTGAACGACACGTTCTGGTACTCGTTCACGATCGAAATGCGCTAATTTCTCAATTAGTTGGTAGTCTTCGAGAAGCGTCGGGCCCCGACGACCCGCAGTGATGGAGTTGGCGTTATCCCCGATTGGTACGCCTTGGTTAGTAGTTAGTTGACGGTGTTGATCCATATGATTGCCTCCCATTATTTATAATCATTACAATATTGATATTAATCAAAGATTAGAATTATTACAAATAAAAAGCTCGTGAATCACGAACTTTTTTTCATATGTCTCTGTTGTTTGGATTTTTCACGTTGATGGAGCGTCACGACGAAAAATGCTGCCAAGACACCACCCAGTGACCCCGCGATGATGTCGACCATCGTATCGTCATTCCCGTTCCCTTGCATCGTCGTGTTCAGGACGACGTCAGATGTGAATTCATACATCTCCCAAAGCGCCGCCCCGGCCATAGAAAAGACGGCAATGTATACGAACAAAAATCGTTTCGGGATCTCGGTCCGAATGTCATCATCGAGCCTACTGAAGAAGTCGAATCCAAGGAATGCGAGAAAGATTCCGCTTAAGAGATGAAGGAACGTGTCCCACCAACCATTCCCGTATAGTCCGACAATCGATCCTAAATACTGTGAGGCAAACAGGAACAAGATATACGCCACCTTCATCTTGCCGTCGAGTTCCGTTTTAAACGTCTTTTCAATAATGAACGGGATGAGCCCGGAAATGATTCCCGCCCCCGCCACACTCGCATCGAACCACGATTCTTCAATGATTGATGTGACGAGTATGATCGCCATGAACAAGACGAATCCAAATTCAAGGATACGTCCTTTCGTGAGCTTCATGATGCTTCGCCTTCTTTCTAGTTTGTTCTCTATATGCTCTATTCCCAACTCTCAATCGCGTTCAACCTATACGATGTAATTTATTTGGACACATTTGCATTTTACGAACATACGTTCTATAATGAATATTATGAATTCGAGGAGGAACTTGCTATGCCAATCAATCCGTATCTCAACTTTAATGGGAATTGTCGAGACGCCGTAACCTTTTATGCCGATGTGTTCAACCACGCCGCTCCAGACATTATGACGTTCGGTGATCAACCTGGTCCAGAAGGTCAACCGGTGCCGAGTGAAATGGCCGATCTCGTGTTGCATACCCGACTCTCGGTTCACGGCTCATCGCTCATGTTTTCTGATGCGATGCCTGACGGACCGGTCACATTCGGGGACAACGTCACGCTCGCTGTCGTCACAGACGACCTCGAGGCCATCCATCGTGAGTTCGAGGCGCTCTCTGTGAACGGACGTGTCTTGATGCCGCTTCAAGAGACGTTTTGGAGCAAGGCGTACGGCATGCTCGAAGACCAGTTCGGCGTCCAGTGGCAGTTCAGCCACGAAGCATAACGACAAAAATCCCCGATTCGTCAGAATCGGGGATTTGCTTATTTTTGGGCAACGAAGAAGATGCGCTCGGCATCCGCTCCTGGTGCATGTTCGGTGAAATCAGAGGTGACCGATTTGACATGGAAACCGGCACCAATCAACCATTGCATGTACTGCCCTGGTTCATACGTCCGTTGTTCATGTGTCTCCTCAATTCGTTCATACGTCCCGTCTTCAAGCGCGACGAAGAACGTTAAGTCATGAACGACCGACAGCGGGGCTTCCCCCGGGTCGGCAAACCAAATATATGAGCAATCTTCTCCGTTTGATGCGTACGTCTTTTGGTTGAAAAGCGTCTGCATCTTATTCGGAGCATGGACATCAAAGATGAACAGGCCGCCTGGTTTGAGTTGATTGTAGACAGATTCAAATGTATCGATCACATCCGCCTCATCTCGCAGGTAGCAGAGTGAGTCACAGAGAATCGTCACCGCATCGACCGGTTCCGGTAACTCCAACTCACGCATATCCTGTTCCCAAAGCGGCAACTCGATTTCGGCCTCGAGCGCCTTTTCTTGTGCGACTTCGAGCATCGACTCCGATAAGTCGATTCCCATGACGTCGTAATGTTCAGCGAGGCGAATCGTGGCCGACCCGGTCCCGCACCCGACATCCGCGAGTGTCGCGCCATCTTGGACGTAACGACGCACGAAAGCGACCCACTCATCATACGGCGCGTCTTTCATCAACTCGTCGTATACATAGGCGAATCCTTCGTAAGCCATTAGCCGACTTCCACTTCGACGTGTGGCGCGTCAGCCCACAATTTCTCTAGGTTGTAGTAATCACGGTCGTCACGATGGAAGATGTGGACGACGACGTTCTCGAGGTCAGCGAGGACCCAACGTGCCGTGTCCATTCCTTCGAACTTGTGGAGTGGTAAGCCGTTTTCGCCAGCAACGTCTTTGATTTCACGTGCGATCGCTTCGACTTGTTTCTCCGAGTTCCCGTGACAGATAACGAAGTAATCCGCGATTGGCGAAATTCCTTCCATGTCGAGTACGACGATTTCCTCGGCACGTTTATCGTCTGCCGCTTTTACAATCAATTCTAATTCTTCTCTTGCAGTCATATTGACCCTCCTAAGGTATATTCACAAAATCGTTATACGTTTCAATCGTCAGTGGAAAAATACGCACCGACTTCTTCAATAAAAATTCAATCGTCTGTTTCAGTGTCGCAACAACCGCCGCTTCGAGCGAGCGCTCCACTTCTGCCCGCAACCGGTCGACGCCGGGATAATCCCGATTCGGTTCGATGGCATCAGCCACGAACAGAATTTGGTCAAGCCGAGACATCCCGGGCTCTCCCGTCGTATGATTCCGAATCGCCGAGAGCACCGCGTCATCCAGGTCGTATTGACGGGAAAGTAAAATCGCACCGACCGGCGCATGAAGTAGCTCGTCCCCGTACTCAAGTAGATTCGGGTCTAACCCTTCTTCCACGACGACTCGACGCATCTCTTCGACGTCAAAGTACTTCGCATAATCATGAAGCATGGCAGCAAGACGAGCCTGTTCGACCTCTTCACCGAATTGAACCGCCATGCGTTCCGCCGTCTCGACGACACCGAGCGTATGGATATAGCGCTTTTCTGGCAGCGTCTGTTTAATCAACTCGTGCGCTTCTTCAAACGTCATACAACTTATGCTCCTTCACATACTCCTCGACTGGCGTCGGGACAAGATATTTGATGGATTTGCCTCGTTTCGCCCGTTCCCGGATGTCCGTCGATGAAATCTCGAGTTGCGGCATGTCAATCGCGCGGACGTCTGCCTTCTCCGGAATCAAATAACGTGTCCCCGGCCGTGCGACCGCACCGAACGTGACAAGACGGATGAGCGTCTCATAGTCATACCAGGATTCGAGCGAAACGAGTGAATCGGCACCAATCAAAAAGTAGAATTCATCATTCGGATACTGTTCGATCAGCCGTTTCATCGTCTCGACCGTATAAGACGGCTCACTCCGTTCAAACTCAATCAAGTTCAACTTGAAGTCGGACTGATTTTGTATGGCGCGTCGCGTCATCTCGATTCGGTGGTCTGCCGAGCTGAATCCGACCTTATGTGGTGGAATCGCAGCCGGCAGGAACCACACCTCATCAAGTTCAAGCTGTTCACGCGCTTGTTCCGCGATTAACAGATGTCCGAGATGCGGCGGGTCGAACGTTCCGCCCATCAAGCCGATTCGGCTCATGGGAGTTTGATTTGGCGATTTTCTTTCTCGGTCGCCTCTTTGTACAAGACGATGACTTTTCCAATCACTTGAACGACTTCAGCCTGTGTGCCTTCAGCTAGCTCACCAGCGACATCTTTAGGCGTGTCCATGCAGTTTTGAAGTACTTGAACTTTAATCAATTCACGTTTCTCGAGTGCGTCGGCGATATCTTTACACATCGCTTCGCTGACTCCATTTTTCCCAACTTGATAGATTGGTGAAAGATGGTGCGCTTCTGCGCGTAAAAAGCGTTTTTGTTTACCTGATAACATAGTATATTATTCCTCCAATAATCCTTCGATTAACTTTTTTCCAACGGTTTCGTCCGGTTTCACGCCCGTCCATTTCTCGAACGAGAGCGCGCCCTGCCCGACGAACATGGCTACACCTGTCACAACTTTGGCTCCGCGACGTTTCGCTTCTTGAAGCATCGGGGTGACAAGTGGACGATATATGATATCACAAACGACCGTGTTTTGTCGTAATCCTTCTAATGAAAGTGGTGTCGATCTCTCGTCCATCCCGACAGAAGTGGTCTGAATGATGACATCATATCGAGAGACGTCCATCTCATCGAACGTCGTGTAGGCGACGTCGAACGTGTCGGCGAGTGCTCTTGCCCGTTCCACTGTTCGATTGACAATCGTCACGTCACGCGTCGGGAGAGCTTGTACAATCCCACGGGCCGCTCCTCCAGCGCCGACAATCAGGACATGCCCTCTAAAGTCTGTGTATGGCATCAGCGCTTGGACGAGACCCGCCCCATCTGTATTTGTCCCGATGAGTCGGCCGTCTCGTTTATACACTGTGTTGACGGCTCCAGCATGTTTCGCTGCTTCGTCAAGGTCATCGAGATACCGAACGACGGTTTCTTTATAGGGAATGGTGACGTTGAATCCGTCCCAGTTCCCTTCCCGCATTGCTGCAAATAAAGCCGGGAGTTCATCCGGTGTAGCATCGATGGCCTCATAACGCCCGAAAAGCCCAGACGCCCTCAACCACTGCTCGTGCAGTTGGGGAGAGAGCGAATGAGCAATCGGGTGACCGATGACGGCCAGATTCATACGAGCGCCTCGCGAAGTGTGACTGCGACGCCTTTTGGAGCCCATGCTGCGATACGGCCACCTTTTCCGTGAATCGCGACCCAACCGAGACCACTGAACACGATATCCGTTTTCACGCCGTCCCGTAAGCTGAACTCATGACGGACGAGTGGCGGTAAGATTTCGAGTGTCTTCTCATTCGGCGGGTTGAGCATCTTCCCAATATGTTGGTCATAGAGCTCATCGGCACGTTCGAGTTTCGTACGGTGTGCTTTCAATTCATTCGACATATAAATGACGAACGATCGCTTATTTCCTTCAAGATAATCTAAACGTGCCAATCCGCCGAAATAGAGCGTCTGTTGCGGATTCAACTGGAACACGTGCGGCTTGATTTCTTTCTTCGGTGTGATCGTCTTCAAATCTTTCGCATCGACATAGTGTGCCATTTGATGACGGTTGATGATTCCTGGTGTGTCGTACAAGTTCGCATCATCGTCGAGCGGAATGTCGATCAAGTCAAGCGTCGTTCCCGGGAAATGACTGACGGTGATGATGGCTTCATCCTCTTCACCGAAACGTTTGATCACCTGGTTGATGAGTGTCGACTTCCCGACATTCGTACAACCGACGACAAAGACGTCTTTGCCTTTGCGGTAGTACTCAATCTTTTCAGCGAGTTCATCGATGCCATGTCCTTTTTTCGCACTGATCAAATGAACGTCGATTGGGTTCAAGCCGAGTTCTTTTGCCTCTGCCTTCATCCAGTTCGCCATCCGGTTCGGGTTGACCGACTTCGGTAACAAGTCGACCTTGTTTCCGACTAACAGTACCGGGTTCGACCCGACTGAGCGCTGAAGACCCGGAAGCCAACTGCCATTGAAGTCGAAAATGTCGACGATTTTGATGACGAGTGCTTCTTTTGAACTGATACCATTCAAGATGCGCAAGAAATCATCATCTGATAACTCCACATCTTGAACTTGGTTATAGTGCTTCAATTTGAAGCAACGTTGGCAAATGACAATCTCACGGTCAAGTGCCGATTTCGGTGCATAGCCGACCCCGTTCGGGTCTTCCGTTTGGATGGCTACGCCGCACCCAGCGCAATATCGTTTTGTTTCTTCCATAGTTATACTTACTGCCGTTCAGGTTTCCCCTTCTTCATTCACCGTAGCACCTCGCTGCTACTCCTGAAGCGTTAATTCCGACGCCTTGCTCGCCGTACATGGGCAGCCTCCTTCTTCCTGTGCGTTCGAGGTCTTATTCATCTTTTTTATGTGAATCTTCGGAACGTGGATGCATGGCCTCACCGATTTTTTCAGCGACCGCGACTTTTGCCCGTTGTGCGTCAACGGCAAGTTCTTCCACTTTTTTCGTGATCAATACATACTTCCCACGACGCTTCATATGTGCGAAGACCACTTTTTCGAGCATCCGGTTAAATTTCGTGACGAGTCCGTCCGTTTTGACGACCGGTTGCACATGAATGACATGAATGCCCGCCATGTTTGCCCCGAGAACGTCTGTGAACAGCTGGTCTCCTAAGAAAATGGCTTCCTTCGGCGAGTACCCATATTTCGAGAGTGCCGCTTTAAATCCAGATGGTAACGGCTTTCTGGCACGAGCGACATAATGAAGGCCGAGTGGCTCCGTAAACGTTCGTACACGATTCTCATTATTATTTGATACGACAATCACATCGAAACCGTATGATTTTACTTTTTCAAGCCACATCAATAAAAGCTCTGGCGCATGTGGGACGTCCCACGCCACGAGTGTATTATCAAGGTCCGTCAAAATGACGCGGACCCCACGGTCTTTCAATTCTTGTAGGTCGATGTCAAATACAGACGCGACGAACTGTTTCGGATAAAGTCGATTAAACACGTAAAATTCCTCCAATTAGCTAAACGATTCAACTACTTATACAAGTATTGATATCCCTTCTATGGTAAACGAAAACCGACCAAACGACTAGTCTATCGTTCGGTCGGAAGAAAATTGACACAAAATTAGTTGGATTTGATTGTCCCGATGACTTCACCGAGTCGAACCGGACCGATCTTTTCACGGTCCATTTGGATCGTATCCTTCTCAAAACAAAGGACGACGGTCGAACCGAACGAGAAGTATCCCACCTCTTCTCCTTTGACCGCCTGGTCTCCTTCGAGCGTCCACTCAATCGTGTTGACGTTCAAGGCACCGACCATGATATGTTCATACGTGCCGGCTGGGCTGTCAAAGCGCGTCACACGACGATAGTTGCGTGAGAGCGGTCGAACCGTCTCCGTCAATCCGATTTCATTCACCGGTGCCGAACGATCCCCGAGTTCATAGTGACTGAGCACACGACCAGAGAGCGGTGTGTGGACGCGGTGATAATCGCGCGGACTGAGGTAGAGAACGACGACCATCCCACCTGCATAACGTCTTGCTTCTTGTTGAGAACCGAGCAACTCCGCAAGTGTATACGACTGACCCTTCACCTCGAAGCGACTGTCTTCTGAAATCGATTCGATGACCGATAACTTGCCGTCACACGGTGACACGAGGGTATCGGACGACTCATCAATCGTACGCGCTCCCGGCTTCAAGTGACGAGTAAAGAACGCATGCAATGATGGATAGGTAGCAAGCGGTTGCTCCGCCTCTTCTACCGCAATGTCATATACTTTTGCAAACGATGGAATCAAGTAACGACTCACATTTGATTCTGCGAAACGCTTGAGGCGAGTGGCAATCCAAGGCGAGGCGTTCAGCTCAAATAACGTTTGGTAGAAACGACGCTTCATTCCTCTTTAGCCTCCTCATTTTTAAAGAACGTCTCGTATTGTTGTTCAGAGACGGCACCTTCAATGCGACCGACTTCTTTTCCATCCTCAAAGCGGATGATGGTCGGCGTACCTTCAATCCCATACGTCGTCCATACGTTATGGTCAGCCAAGTTGATCGAGACCGCATCATATTCTTCGATGAGGGGTTCGACATAAGGCTTCACTTGCTCACAGTATTCGCAGCCCGTTTGCCAGAAGTAAGCGACGACTTCACCATCTTGGTCTAATTGTTGTTGTAATTCATCTGCTGTGACGGCGTTGACACCGTCGTCGGTATTCGCTCCATTTAAAAAGAACAACAAACCAATCCCGATGACGATAATCGCACCGATAATGGCGAACGTGATAAAATTCGCGCGTTTTTCAGGGTTTTTCATATGTGTGATCCTCCTCTATGTTGAATAAAGAAAAAAGACTGACTCATGCACGAGTCAGTTTGATTGTAGACGGCTTACTTCTCTTGTGCAACGTCGCTGATTCCCATGTCTTGATTCAAGACATCGAGAATTGCAACGAAGATTGTGATGGCCACGCCAAATCCTGTCGCGAGCATCGCGTTGAACTCTACGCCATCAACGGCAGAAATGATAAATACCGCTGTATTCGAGAGCACAATCGCCCAGATCAATGTCACTAAATAACGCATTGAACGTCCCCTCCATCTCACAGATGATTCGTAAAAATTCATACGACATTAGTATAGCATTGTTCGAATAGAATATGCGACTTCGATTGTATATTCTTTCCGTCAAATCGAAAAATGTGATACGGTCGTAGAAACATCATTGTGAAGAAAAGAGGATGACTGATGTCACGTTATTTAATCGCAGTCGATTTAGATGGAACGTTATTAAGAGATGATAAAACAATCAGCGAACGAAACCTCCGCGCTCTTCAAGCAGCGCGTGAAGCTGGTCATGAAGTCATGATCGCCACAGGGCGTCCAAAGCGCCATTCAATCATGTACTATGAGCAAATGGGATTGACGACACCACTCGTCAACTTCAACGGTGCGCTCGTACATCACCCGAAAGATGCGAATTATGCGGTGACACACCGACCGATTCCGCTCAAGACCGCCCATGACATCATTGAAGAAGTAGCGGATACGAAGGCACACAATATCGTTGTCGAAGTGACGGACCACGTGTACTTCCAAAAAGACCCGCAAGAGTTCTATAGTCCATATGCAGAACGTGCGCTCAGCGTCACATCAGGTAACTTGTTGACGCATTTGCAGGACGAGCCGACGTCCTTATTGATTCATGCGACAAAAGATCACGTCGCGCACGTCCGCTCCCAACTCGATGACATTCATGCGGAGGCGGTATTGAACCGTCAGTGGCGTATGCCCGAACATATGATTGAAGTCATGAGCAAAAACACATCGAAGGCACTTGGGCTTCAAGAGGTCTCGAAGCACTTAAACATTGATCGGAAGCACATTATCGCGTTCGGTGACGAAGAGAACGACCTCGAGATGCTCGACTATGTCGGTACCGGTGTCGCGATGGGGAACGCCATCGACCAATTGAAGAATGTAGCCAACGAAGTGACGGCTTCAAATATGGATGATGGAATTGCCCTCTTCTTAGAAGAGCGACTTGGCATCAAGGCATAACGAAAGCACCGACTTAAAAAGTCGGTGCTTTTTAAGATTTATTCATGTTTAGCGACGGAACGCGCCCTCTACATCTTCAGTCGGAACCATATTGATGAAGACGGTCGGATCGGCATCTTTACAGATGCGCGTGATTTCACGCACCTCGTGTCGTTGCGCAACCATCATGAGCGTCGCCTTCTCGACTTTCGAGTACGTGCCAATTGCCGGCATGAGCGTAATCCCACGGAAGACATGCTGATGTAACTCCTTCGTCACTTCGTCTGGATGGCTCGTGACGATGAAGAGCGTTTGACGCTGTGTATTCGTATAAATCTCATCGATGACTTTTGACGTCACATACAAGAAGACGATCGTGTAGAGCGCTGTCGGCCATCCGAACAAGGCGCCTGCAGCAAGGGCAATCATCATGTTCATCAAGAAGAGATAGACCCCGACCGAGTTGTTCGTGAATTTCGCCAAAATCAATGCGACGATATCAAAGCCACCTGTCGAGGCTCCGTACCGGATTGTGATGCCCGAACCGATTGCCAAGAGCACACCGCCGAATACGGCGTTCAAGAGCGGGTCGTCCGAGAGGAGCTGCGATTGCGGAAGCAAACGAATGAACAACGTGACCGAGGCGACACTGACAAGCGTATGAATCATCATGTTCCGCCCGAGCATAAAATAACTGACTACGAGCAGTGGTGCGTTCAGAATAAAGAACCAGAGTCCTTCCCCTAGTTCAAGCGGTGTACCCTCTAATAATTTCGTCAAGATTTGGGCAAGACCCGTAAATCCTGTCGAATAGACGCCAGCTGGAATTAAAAATAATGTCATGGATAAGGCAACGAACAATCCTCCGATGATCGAGACAACCCCGATTCGTGTATGTTCTTTAACGGCTTCCGTCAAGCTTCAACTCCCCTTTCTCAAAATAGCTAAGAATCAAGATAACATAGATTATTCATGCTGCATACAGCAAATATGCAGGAAATCCGATAAGTTTTTCACACAAAAACAAGCCGACCGAGGTCGACTTGTTCGTATGAAACGATTGGTCACGCTTTCACTGTTTCAATTGTAATCGATTCGTTTGCAGGAACCGTTACCGCATTTCCATATACATGGATGGTCACATCTGTACCACCTGTTTGCTTGATCGTCACTTGTTCACGTGATGATGTGACCGTCAAGTGATGGCCGCGCCAGAGCATGTTGAACGAGTAACCGTTCCAATCTTTCGGAATCATCGGACTGAACGAGAGGTTATCCTCTTGAATGCGCATTCCGGCGAACCCATGAACGATGGACATCCATGAACCGACCATCGATGTGATGTGCAACCCGTCTTCCGTGTCATTGTTATAGTTGTCGAGGTCGAGACGCGCCGAACGTTGGTACAATTCGACTGCTTTGTCTTCATAACCGACTTCTGCCGCAATGATCGAGTAGACACATGGTGACAAGCTCGATTCGTGAACCGTGCGTGGCTCGTAGAAGTCAAAGTTTGCACGCTTCTGTTCGACCGTGAAGCGGTCACCGAACGTATAGAGTCCTTGGAGGACGTCCGCTTGTTTGATAAAGTTCGAGCGAAGGATGCGATCCCATGACCAGTTTTGGTTGAGCGGAAGATGTTTCGGATCGAGGTCTTTCACCAAAATCTGCTCTTTATCCATGAATCCGTCCTGTTGCATAAAGACATCTGGAACGAGATCATCTTTTGGATAGTACATCTTCGTTTGGATGTCCGCCCACTTCGCAAGTTCAGCATCCGTGATGCCAAGTGTCGACACGAGCTCTTCGAGACGTGCAGGTTCTGCATCTTTCAAGTAGTTGTACACTTCCTGCGTATATTCGAGCGTCCATGCGGCGATCAAGTTCGTGTACCAGTTGTTATTGACGTTATTGTCATATTCGTTCGGACCTGTAACGCCTAGGATCATATACACGTCTTTGTGCGGGACAAAGTTGACGCGGCTAGCCCAGTAACGCGAGATCTCGACCAATACTTCCAATCCGTATTGTCCAAGGTACGACTTGTCGCCTGTGAAGTTCGTATAGTTGAAGATGGCATGGGCAATCGCACCGTTACGGTGAATCTCTTCATGCGTGATTTCCCACTCGTTGTGGCACTCTTCCCCGTTCATCGTGACCATCGGATAAAGCGCACCTTCCATACCGACATTCTTCACAGCATTCTCTTTCGCCTGTGGCAATTGATTGTGACGGTATTTGAGCAAGTTCCACGAGACTTCTGGTTTGGCTGTCGCCAAGTAGAAGTGGAGGCAATAGGCTTCTGTATCCCAATACGTCGCACCGCCGTACTTCTCACCTGTGAATCCTTTTGGACCGATGTTAAGACGTGAATCTTCACCTGTGTATGTTTGATACATGTTGAAGATGTTGAAACGGATCCCTTGTTGTGCTTCGATGTCTCCATCGATGCGAACATCCGCATCTTCCCAGCGTGCGAGCCATGCTTCCGTCTGTTCAGCGAGAAGTGTCTCAAATCCTTTTTCAAACGCCGCTTCGACACGTGTCATCCCAGCTGATTGCAATGCTTCAATCTCGTGGTCGCGGTTCGTGACGACCGACACATATTTGTAGGCTGTCGCTGTCTCACCGGCCGTTACGTTGACCGTGAATTTGTTGGCAACAAACAAATCTGTCGCTTCAAGCACTTCACAACGAGCGCCTTCGACATCCGCGATCATCGATGCCGTGACATGCCAGTCGAGTTTCTTCGTCTTCGTCGTAACGAAAGCGAAACGCTCTTCCACACCACGGTCGACCGGTAGCCAAAACTTCTCATCGTAGTTCGAGTCTTCGTTGACGACATCGCCATCTAAATATGGCGTGAACTCAATTTTCGCTTCGTAGTTGACTGGTGTGACGTTGTAACGGATGGCCAAGATTTCTTTATCTACGATCGAGAAGAAGCGGACGACTTCCACTTTCGTCTCTTCTGTCCCGTTCATCAAAGTGAACGTCCGTGTGAGGACACCACGCTGCATGTCGAGCTCGCGGGTGAAATCTTTCACTTCCCATTTTGCCAAGTCGACCGGTGTCCCATTGATGACCACGCGGAGACCGATGACGTTTGTCGCATTCAACACTTTGGCAAAGTATTCAGGGTATCCGTTCTTCCACCAACCGACACGTGTTTTGTCCGGGTAGTAGACGCCCGCCACGTAGAATCCTTGGTGCGTATCATTCGAGTAATCTTCCTCAAAGTTCCCTCGCATTCCCATATGCCCGTTCCCGAGCGATGTGATGGATTCTGCAAGACGGTTCTCTTTCGGGTGAAGACCTTCCTCTGTTACTTTCCATTCATCGACTGCAAACAATCGTTTCATCTGTCTGCCACTCCTTTTTCTCTACAAGGCTACCTTCGACGGACAACTAGTTCATGCAACCGTTTGTCTATGAAAGCGCTGTATTTAATCTCACCTTTCATTTTACACAACTGAAACGAGAATGCAATCGTTTGCATAAAACTTTTTCTTTCTTTTTTTCATCACATTTTACAATCAAAAAAACCGCCTCAAATTGAGACGGTTTCAATCAATCTTTCTGTCCATTTTCCGGGTCCTCACCAAAGGCCGCATTCGCTTCGTGTCCCTCGAATACCGCACTTCGTCCATCATTGAATCCGGTATCGGGTTCGTCGATGACGAGCGCGTATCCCCCTTGCTTGATTGTAGAATGCGCCTGTGCGACTTCGTCGTCCGCGATCCCTAAATCGGTGAGCGCCTGTTTCGTATCCCGATCCTCGCTTCCCCCTCCGTTAAGGTTGTCTAGCCAAGATGTGTCACCTTCTTCTATGTTTAGTTCCGTTTCTCGTTTAAGGACGTGAACGGCTTCATCCCGCTCCATCACGACAAATAGTTCCTCTTCATCGTAGCCGTTTTCTTTCAGCTCATTGATCTTAGACAGTAGACTTTCTTTCGTATCGAATGTTCCGACAAATCGTCTTTCGCTCATCTCTATCCATCCTTTCGATTTCGATTCCTTCGTGAAAGATGTTCCCTACTTCGTGAGTCTTCAATCAAAAGGATATGCAAAAGACGACTCCGCTCTGGCGAAATCGTCTGGTCAATTAAGAATTCGATTCTAATGTTTCCGTCGCTTTACTCTTCTTCTGCCCACATGATTGGCGGACGACCAGATAATGTGGCACGATGACACGCTTCCCATAAGGGGGTGCATTATCACTGATTTGTTCAATCAAGCAGTTCGTCGCCTCGAAACCGAGACCGAAGATGTTAATTTCGACCGACGTGAGTGGCGGGTTCGAGTGTTCCGCGATATACACGTTATTGAAACTGACGACCGCGACGTCCTCTGGGATTTTGAGCCCCATCTCGCTTAATGTGCTGATGACGCCGAGTGCCATCATATCGTCACTGACGACGACGGCTGTTGGTGGTTCCTCATTTTGTAACAGTTCACGGACGGCCTTCGCGCCGCCCTTCGTCATAAATTCAGCCCGGGCGATATAATCTTCGCATACCGGAATGCCTGCTTCCATGAGGGCCGTCGCGTACCCGTTCCGACGATCTTGTGTGACGGCGAGTTTATCCGAGCCCCCGATGAAGGCGATGCGACGATGACCTAAGTTATAAAGGTGTTTCGTCACTTCACGACCTGCCAAATAGTTGTCCGTATCGACGTAAGTGATAGAAGAAGCGTCCCCGAACGGCTTCCCGACCACGACGAACGGAAACTTCGTTTGACGTAAGTATTGGACGACTTGGTCGTCTTCACGTGAATAAAGAACGATGACACCGTCGACACGGCGTCCTTGTACCATCTCGATCACACCGGACAAAACTTCTTCTTCTGTCACGCCGGTCGTCATATAAAGCGAGTATCCATTCTGGTGCGCCTTCGTGCTAATTCCTCGTAGCACTTCCGGGAAGAACGGGTTTTGAAGTGTCTTTGTTGCCGCGCTCGGCATGACGAGACCAATCGACTGTGTCGAGCGGTTAGCGAGACTTCTCGCATGAATGTTCGGATGATACCCGAGCTCTTCCATGGAACTTCTGACCCGTTCTTTTGTCTTTTGACTGATTCTTGGGCTGTTGGCGATGACGCGAGAGACTGTCGACGGCGCGACGTTCGCGTGCTTCGCCACATCTTTGATTGTGATTTGCATGGTGTTCCCCCCTGCTTCCGTGAGTTCGATTCGTGCCTTGCGGCGTTTCATGTCTTTATTTGCGGCGCTTCCACATGACCAAACCAGTCAAGAAAATCGGAATCGTAACGACGAGCAAGCCCATCATCCACGGATTGACCGAAGATTCCTCAACGATGTAAGCGTTCGCACTTTCACCAGATAGTTCAATTGTAAACGTTCCGCGCTGATCTGTGACCAGTTGTGAGAATAAAAGACCACGAAGTCTCGTATCTTCCCCGATTTCACTGACATCGATTTCAATCTCCCGATCGTCACGATTCATGTTGATCGCATAGAGCGCGACGTCATCTCCGTCTTTCCGTTCGAAGACGGCCATCCCGTCTTCTGAGGCGATCATGCGCTGTTCTCCTGTCGCAAAGACCGGATATTCTTCCCGCATGCGGTTCATCGTCGCGACGTATTCGTGCAACTCTTCATTTCCCGGGAATTCCGTCATGACACGGTTCGCCGGGTCGGCTCCACCGGTCTGCGCATTTTCTGTTCCTTGGAAGACGATCGGCATACCAGGTGACGCATAAAGCGCGAACAACCCGAGGCGTAAGCGTCGTTCCGCCGATTCCACACCGCCGAGTTCCGCCATATGTATGAAGCGTTCGACATCGTGATTATCGAGGAACGTCGCCATCTGGTTCGGGTCGTTGAAGAACGTTTCGGCATAGCTTGCGGCAACGTCAATCTCATCGACGTTCGCTTGCTGTTGCGTCATCGTTTTCGACACCCGGTCATAAAACGTAAAGTTTGTGATGCTGTTGAACCCGAGGTCGTCATATTGCGCGACGTATTGCGGGTCTGGGTCGAACACTTCGGCGAGTAAGTAGAAATCTGGGTCGACCGACCGCACACCTTCGACAAAGTCTTTCCAGAACGCTTTATCGACGTGACGAACCGTATCGAGGCGATAGCCGTCGATGTCCGTCTCTTCGATCCAGTACTTCGCCGCGTCAATCAAATACGATTTGACTTCCGGGTCCTCTGTTTTGAAGTCAGGTAAGTCGAACAACCAGTGCGTCTCGACCTGCTCCTGGTCTTTCCAGAATACAATCGGTAACTGTTCGTGGAACCATTCCGGTTTTTCTTCCACCCATGGGTGGTTCGGACCGACGTGGTTGACGACAAAGTCGAGAATGACTTTCATATCGCGCTTGTGCGCTTCCTGAACGAGTTCCTGTAAATCCTCTTTCGTCCCAAACTGTGGGTCGATGTTATAAAAATCTTTAATCCAATACCCGTGATAGCCGTCCGGCATATTTTCAAATACGGGTGTCAACCAAATCGATGTGAAGCCGAGTGATTCGATATAATCGAGCTTCTCGATGACCCCACGGATATCGCCTCCGTGAAACGCTTTCGGATCATCTTTGTCCACCTGTTCATTGTTGTCCGGATTCCCGTCAACAAATCGGTCGACCATAATAAAATACATGCGTTCTTGTTCCCAAGTAGCGGCTTCCTTTGCCCCGACGACGGTCGGAAACAAAAGAAGCGACAGGAGCACGAGCACGACGCCTCGCCTCATATCGCTTCCTCCTTTTACGAGTATTATCCTTTCGTACCACCCGCTGTGAGGCCAGAAACGAAGTAGCGTTGGAACATGAAGAACAAGATGACGATCGGAAGGGCCGAAAGAACCGCACCTGCCGCGAATAACGTGAAGTTATTATCGAACTGTTTCGAAATCATGTTGTAAAGGCCAACTGCCAATGTTTGTTTCTCTGGTGAACGAAGGACGAGCGATGCCAAGATAAAGTCGTTGAATGGTCCCATGAAGTTAAAGAGAGCAATCGTTGCGACAATCGGCTTCGCGAGCGGCAAGATGATTTGCCAGAAGATTCGGAGGTGACCGGCACCATCCATGCGGGCTGCTTCGTCAAGTTCTTTTGGAATCGTGTCGAAGTACCCTTTCGCCAAGTACGTGTTCATCGGAATCGCACCACCCGCATAGAGCAAGATGAGCGCTGTATGTGTGTCAAGAAGATTAAGCATGTTGAGCAATACATAAATCGCGATGATCGCAACGAACTGTGGCACCATCTGAAGGACGAGGAACAAGACGAGCGAGTTCTTCCGTCCGACGAAGCGGTAACGTGAGAAGACGTATCCAGTAATCGTCACCAAGACGACAGAGAGTGCCATCGTGATGAAAGCGATTTTCAACGTGTTCACATACCATAAACTATAATCCGAAATCGTTAGGTCAAACAAGTTTTTGTAGTGAATAAACGTCGGGTTCGACGGAATAATCGTTGACGTAATCGTACGCCCCGGGTTGAACGATGTACCGACAACCCAAAGCATCGGATAGAGAATGATGATCGACGCAAGCGTCAAGATGACATACGAGATCGCCAAATTGATTCGTTTTTGTTTTTTCATATCAGATCATATCCTCGTCTTTGAAAGATTTTGTCCGACGGAACTGGATCACGGCAAGTGTCATGATGAAGAATGACAAGATGAGTGTGATCGCAGCCGCAAGTCCGTATTGCGGGTTGGCACCGAGAGACAATTTGTAAATCCAAGAAATCAAGATGTCGGTACCGCCGGCCGTTTGTCCAGGTACAGCAGGGCCACCGCCATTAAAGAGATAGATGATGTTGAAGTTGTTGAAGTTGAACGTGAACTGCGTGATCAAAATCGGTGCTGTCGCAAACAAGAGCATCGGCAATGTGATCAAGCGGAACTTATCAAAGATCGTCGCTCCGTCAATCGTCGCCGCTTCATACAAGTCACCAGGAATCGACTGAAGCACACCCGTCATGAGCGTCATGATGAATGGGAAGCCGAGCCACCATTGAATGAGCACGAGTGCCGTACGTGTCGCTGTCGGGTCGGTCATCCAGTTGACTGGGTCAAGACCGAGTGCCGGCAAGATTGTCGTATTGAACACCCCGAACGATTCGTTGAACATCGAGCGGAAGATCAAGATCGTGATGAATGCTGGGACCGCCCATGAAAGGATCAAGATCGAACGGAACAAACGACGGAAGCGAAGTCCTTCTTGGTTCAAGAGTACCGCAAGGAAGATCCCGATTGCGATGACACCTGTCGTTGAAGCGACCGTCCAGACAAGCGTCCAGCCGAGTACGCCGACGAACGTGTCACGGAAGATATCGATTTCAAAAATACGAGTAAAGTTCTCGAATCCGACCCATTCCACGAGTTTCGCTGGTGGTGCGTTGTTGTAGCGATAGTTCGTGAAGGCGATCAAGAACGTAAAGATCAATGGAAGAATAACGGTAAACACTAACAAAATGAGTGATGGGATTAACATTAAGTATGGGAATCCATGGTCACGCAAGTTGCGAAGTTGCATTTGGAACGATGGAAGGTTTAGATGCTGATCACGAGCGCGACCGACACGATAGGCGTCACGAATGTTCCAAACATAGAACGCGATTCCGAAGAAAAGTAAAATTAACGCGACAATTCCCTCGACCATCAAGAAGATGGAGTGGTCGTTACGAGGTCCTGGCACTTCACCAAGCGTGATCAATCCCCAAAGTCCTCCACGGTCACCTGGTCCGGCGCCCGCCCCTTTGAAAAATAGATCATAGTTTACGGCAAAATAAGATACGACGACGATAAAGAACGCTACCGCCTTCGCGTATTGTTTGTTATATAACTGTCCGAGTCCCGGAATGATGGAAAGTAGTCCCGCGTTCCGAGCATGGTTTGTAGGCTTGTCCGGGCGTTGGTCCGGTGATTTAGGGTTCGCAATTGCAGCCATCCTCAGTTTCTCCTTTCGATTTGAGCAAATCAATCAAGCAAACGTTTGCTCAATGCTAGAAAATGATGGGGAACGCCATGTGGCGTACCCCGTCATCTCAATTCCTTATTGGTTGTTCGCTTGGATTTGTTGTTCGATGACTTTCACTGCATCATCTGCAGATTTTTGTGCATCTTGTTTACCAGTTGCTACAAGCTGAAGCGCTTGAGCCATTGGCTCCCAAACTTGTCCCATTTCAGGAATGTTCGGCATTGGGATTGCGTTTGTGGCTTGGTCGAATACCGCTTTCGCAACTTCGTTCGACGTGATTGTCTCGTTCGACTCGAGTGCTGCTACTGGTGGGATCTCGTTGTATGCTTCAAACATTGCCAATGCGTTTTCTTCATTCGTCAACTCTTGAAGGAACATTTCAGCCCACTCTTGGTTTTCTGTGTAAGCTGAAAGGGCATATGTTTTCACACCCATGAACGTCTTGATTGGCTCACCATTCGGAAGTGTTGGCATTGGAGCCGCTCCGAGGTTCACGCCTGCATCTGTGTAACCAGCTACAGCCCATGGTCCGTTCATGACTGAGTGAGCTTTCTTCTCAGTGAAAAGTTGGTCCATCGCTTGGCCGCCAGACTCTCCGATCAATCCTTTAGGGAAGAGGCCTTCTTCGTACCATTTACCGATGTATTCGAATCCTTCAACTGCGCCTTCGTTGTTCAAACCGATATCGGCTGGGTCGAGTGCGCCACCGTCTTCTTTGAACACGTATCCGCCGAATCCAGCGACAACACCGTGTGCGAAGTAGAAGTTATCCCAAAGTCCGAGGAATCCGTACTGTCCGTCAGCTTTCACATCGTTTGACAACTTGTAAAGGTCGTCCATAGATGCTGGAG
Organism: Exiguobacterium sp. PFWT01; assembly: GCF_018255795.1. Lineage (GTDB taxonomy): Bacteria > Bacillota > Bacilli > Exiguobacteriales > Exiguobacteriaceae > Exiguobacterium. The sequence continues at coordinate 2,120,085 of NZ_CP073755.1, forward strand.
CTTCAGCCATCAAGTCTTTGTTATACATGAGAACTGGTGTCTCAACTGATTTTGGATATCCGTAAGCTTGGCCATCGAACATGACAGCTGATTTCGCAGCGTCTGTGAACGCGTCAAGCGATCCTTCGTCAGCGATTGGAGCCAAGTGACCTTGGTCTGCGATTGTACCGATCTGGTCGTGTGGTACGAGCACGATGTCTGGACCTTTTCCAGCTGGACCGTCAAGCGCAAGCTTGTCTTTTTGGTCTGTCATCTGTACTTCGACAACTTCAACTTTTACGCCATGCTCTTCTTCGAACGCCTTCGCAACTTCTTTCGTTGTTTCAGACTTTTCGATGTCTTCCCAGATAACGATCTTTTCAGGTTTGTTCTCGCTTGAAGAACCACCTTCGTTAGAAGATCCGTTGTCCGTTCCGCCACCACATGCAGCAAGTGCACCGAATGCGAATACTGCTGTTGAAAGTCCTGCTACCATTTTTTTCATCTTCATGATGAAAAACCTCCCCAAGGAAATAGTATGGTCAGATTTGCGCAATCGCACGACCACGTCAATTTTAAAACTCCGCTACGAAATTGACACGGTAGTGAAAACGTTTGCATCCTCACCTCAATTTTTATTATACAGTTGTGAAAGCGTTTTACAAGTCTTTTTTTACACTTTTTTTACGTCTGTTGACCCATTTATGTAATTTTCAAATGTTTGTTCTTAAATCTTCACTTTTTATGCGTTTCAGCAATTGACAAAATGTAAACGCTTTATTAACCTTTGCTTGAGCAAACGTTTTCGCAACATCTGTTCTCATGGATTCCCGATGTTGTAAAATGATGTCATCCCCTATAAAGAAAGGAATGTTTTCCTTATGATGAAAGAAGCGATTTATCATCGTGCCATGTCCCCGTTCGTCTACAAATATGATCGCGAGACGATCCACATTCGTTTCCATACGAAGCGAGGCGATATCGAATCTGTCGATTTGATTTGGAACGACCCTTATGATTGGCATGCTGAAGACCCAGCCATGTGGAACTTCGATCCGGATAAGCCGAGCTATTGGCGTACATACGAGACTCCAATGGAGAAGATTGGGTTTGATGACGCCTACGACTATTGGTTCATCTCCATCAAACCGCCGTTCCGACGTCTACGTTACGGCTTCCGTTTGAATGATGGACAAGAGACGGCCGTTTATACCGAAAAAGGATGGTTCGAAGAGAAGCCGCTCGATGATACGGGTTACTACTTCTGTGTCCCATTCATCAACCCAATCGATATCTTCCATGCGCCTTCTTGGGTGAAGGATACGGTCTGGTATCAAATCTTCCCGGACCGTTTCGCCAATGGCGATGCTTCGCTCAATCCTGAAGAGACGCTCCCATGGAACTCGACAGAGCCGACGACGACAAACTTTTTTGGTGGCGACTTCCAAGGAGTGATCGACCATATCGATCATTTAGTCGAACTCGGGATCACCGGCATCTACTTCTGCCCAATCTTTAAAGCGACAACAAACCATAAGTACGATACGCTCGACTACATGGAAATCGATCCACAGTTCGGGACGAAAGAGAAATTTAAAGAGATGGTCGACCTCTTGCACGAGAACGGCATCAAAGTCATGCTCGATGCGGTCTTCAACCATGTCGGATATCATCACCCATGGTTCCAAGACGTCGTCGAGAACGGACCGTCTTCTGAGTATCGCGATTGGTTCTATCTTCGCGAATTCCCGATTGCGACAGAGCCGAAGCCGAACTATGACACCTTCGCATTCGAAAAGAACATGCCGAAGATCAATACAGAGCATCCCGAATTAAAAGCTTACTTATTGGATGTCGCCCGTTACTGGGTCGAAGAATTCGGCATCGACGGATGGCGTCTTGACGTCGCTAACGAAGTGGACCATGCGTTCTGGCGTGACTTCCGTAAGGCAGTTAAGCAAGCGAATCCAGAAGCCTACATCCTCGGGGAGATTTGGCACGACGCACAGCCTTGGCTACAAGGTGACCAGTTCGATGCCGTCATGAACTACCCGTTCACGAATGCGAGCTTGAACTACTTCGCCCTCGACCGGACGACCGCTTCGGAGTTCCGTAACGAACTGACGCGTGTCGAGATGATGAACACGATGAACGTCAACGAAGTCACCTTCAACTTGATCGATTCGCACGACACACCGCGTGCGTTGACACGGGCGAAAGGACATAAAGGCAAGTTCAAACTCTTGATGACGTCGATGCTGACGTATACGGGTAGCCCATGTATTTACTATGGGGACGAAATTGGACTCGAAGGCGAACAAGACCCGGGTTGCCGTCGCTGTATGCCGTGGGATGAAGCCGAAGAAGACCGTAACCTCTTCCGCTACATCCAAAAGCTCATCCAGCTTCGTAAGGACCACCCTGTGCTCGCCAATGCCGGCTCGTATCGCTTCAACCTGGTCGACGATGCGAACAATGCGGTCATCATCGAACGGTGTACGAAAGATGAGACATACTTGGTTTACTTCAACAACTCAGACTCTGTTTCGAAACTGAATCCGCTCGGTTATACAGGAGCAGCCACGGACCTCTTGCATGACCGTGACCTTGACTCACTCGAAATCGAACTGGCGCCATTCAGTGCTGCTATTCTGAAATTGAAATAAATTCGAAAATCACCTGATTTCTTCGGGTGATTTTTTTGTTGAAAATAATTTAGCAAACCCCTTTCTTTTTCATTTCATAAGGAGTAAGATGACCTTTGACATTTTTACAAAACAAATAGTTAACAGAAAGAATTATAGAGAAAAGGGAGAATACACTACATGCAGACGAAACAAACGGAACAGCTGACCCTGTTCAAACTGTCGTGGCCGATTTTCATCGAACTTGCCCTCCATATGGGAACCGGGATCATCGCCACATTGATGCTCGCTCACTACTCAGACGCTGCCGCTTCGGCCGTCGGGGTTGCCAACCAAATCTTAAACGTGTTCTTGATTGTCTTTAGTGTGACGTCTGTCGGGGCGACCATTTTGATTGGTCAGGCCATCGGGGCTGGACGCATGAAGAAGAGTCGTGACTTCGCCCGCTCCGCCGTCAGTTTGAACATGTGGCTCGGTGCGATCATGGTCGTCGTCATCTTCTTGTTCGGCGAAACGTTCTTACGCCTGTTCGGTCTATCGGATGAACTGTTTGCGCACGGGTTGTTGTTCCTGCAAATCGTCGGCTTGTCGTTATTCACCGAAGCGCTCATCATGGCGCTCAGTTCGATCCTCCGGAGTCACGGGATGACGAAACACGCCATGCTCGCGACGCTTCTGATTGATATCATCACCGCTGTCGGTGCCATTTTTGCCGTTACCGGCTGGTTTGGACTTCCGGTCACAGGTGTTGCCGGTGTCGCCTGGGCCATCGTGATTGCACGATTCGCCGCTATGGTTCTCTTGTTCTGGCTCGTCAAACGGAAACTCATGATTCGCTTCCCGTTAAAAGAAGTGATTCGTCCGAAGAAAGATGACATCCAGTCGCTCCTTCAAATCGGTGTCCCTTCTGCCGGGGAGAACTTGTCGTATCAAGCTTCACAGATTATCATCACTGGATTTATCGCGACGATGGGCGAAGCTTCCCTCGCTGCTCGCGTGTACGTGATGAACTTGTCGATGCTTGCCTTCTTGTTCACCGTCGCCGTCGCGCAAGGGACCCAGCTTTTGATTGCACGGGATATTGGAGGGAAACGTTTTAAAGAAGCCTATCATCGTGCCGTCAAGACCTTGAAGATTGCCATGTTCGCTTCGTTCGTCGCCTCTCTCGGTTTAGCGGTGTTCAGCGAATCGCTACTCGGTCTCTTCACGTCAAACCCTGACATCATCGCGGTCGGTGTGCCCATCTTATGGGCGACGCTCATTTTAGAGCCGGGTCGCGCCATGAACATCGTCTTGATGGGGTCATTGAAGTCTGTCGGGGACGTCCGCTTCCCGGTCATGATTGGGATCGCCTCGATGTGGGGTGTCGCCGTGGCGTTCAGCTACTTGTTCGGTCTTCAAATGGGGCTCGGCATCCTTGGGATTTGGCTCGCCTTCTCCCTCGATGAGTGGTTCCGCGGATTCTTCGCGTTCCGTCGTTGGAAATACGGGACGTGGCAACAAAAGGGCTTCCAGTTCGAAGCAAAATCAACCACGTAAAAAAGCGGCCGCGGCCGCTTTTTTCATTTCATCAAGAATGCCTGCATCGCTTGGCGGTGTACGTCCGTGTCCCCACACTTCCGTTGCCATTTGATTTCTTCATTCAATCCATCCTCAAATGAAGCGGCTCGCATGAGCGCCTTCATCCCTTGAACAGCGACCGGTGATTTCGCAGCGAGTGTCTCCGCATATGAAGTCAATCGCTCCGTATACATCGCATCTTCCACGAGCTCGGTGACGAGCCCGAATGTACGCGCCGCCTCCGAGTCAATCGTACTGCCACTCCAGAGCCAATCTAACGCAAGGTCGTCGCGCATGAGTCGACGCAGGTGATATGGACCGCCCGCATCCGCGACCAATCCGATTTTAATAAATGCCGAGCTGAACTTCGTCGACTTGGCGACGATTCGAACGTCTGCCGCGAGTGCCAAGCTGAGTCCTGCTCCAGCCACGACACCGTGAATCCCTGCGATGAGCGGTTTACGACTCGAGAAAAGTGCACGTACGAGTGGATGATACACGTCTTCTAGATATTCCCCATAGTCCGCATCGCTCTCAATCGTTAAATCTTGTCCGGATGAGAACGCTCGTCCCTCACCGACAAGGACGATGACGCGAACGGCGTCGTCCTGTTCAAATGTGTCGATTGCCGTTTTCATTTCACGAAGCAACGTCTCGTTCAACGCGTTCAGCTTTTCAGGTCGGTTCAGTTTCAACCACCCTACCCCATTGTGTGTCGTCAATTGAATCGTCTCCACTTCCATTCCCCCTTCAAAATGAATCACTGTTCATTTCTTCATCATTGCTTCAAACTCCTTCCTTTACTGAAAAGTTTTTTGAAGTTCAATTGCCGGGAAGTTGGTTGATTTGCTATTCTAAAAGGAGTCGGTCACGAAAGGATGAGTCAGATGCAACTGACAAATGCCGCTCGGCAACTGAAACAGAAGAAGATTCCGTTCACTTATCATACGTACGAAGTGGATGAAACCGATGTCTCGGCCAAACATGTGGCGATGACATTGAATAAACCGCTCGACGAACTGTATAAAACGATTTGCCTCATGAACGAGAAAAAGCAATATGCCTTCTTTCTCATCTCTGGAGAGCGTGACATCGATTTAAAAGCAGCCGCAAAAGCATGGGGGGCGAAGAAAGCATCGCCAGTCCCGATGAAAGAGCTCGAGACATTGACCGGTTATATTCGAGGGGGGGTCTCGCCGATTGGGGCGAAGAAGTCGTTCCCCGTATATCTGCACGAAGCAGCTCAAGACAGAGAAACGATTACCATCTCTGCCGGGAAACGTGGCTATCAAATCGAATTAACACCTGAAGATTTACTACAATTTACAAACGGTCACTGGTTCAGCCAATGACCTTACTGGGGGCAAAATTATGTGGAAAGAACGCATCCGTTCGTGGGTCCCAAACTCCTTTACGTTCGGAAATTTATTTTGTGGTGTCATCGCCATCGTCTACGCCGCTCGTGGTGACTTCTCGAACGCCACATTGTTGATCATCATCGCGATGATGCTCGACAGTTTGGACGGGCGCCTCGCCCGTATGCTCGGGGTCGCTGGGGATTTCGGAAAGGAATTGGACTCACTGGCTGACATCGTCACGTTCGGGGTCGCACCGGCGATGCTCGCTTATTACACCTTCTTTATTGATTACGGCAATTATGGATTGTTTTTTGCGGCACTCTTCCCGTTATTCGGCGCATATCGCCTGGCTCGCTTCAATTTATCCGCGACAAACGTTGCAGCGAGTTACTTCTCTGGTGTCCCGATTACGGCCGCCGGGGGACTTCTCGCTGTCATCACGACGTTCGGCGACCGCGTCAGCGAACTATTGACACCGATTTTCTTCACGGGGCTCGCCCTGTTGATGGTCAGCCGTGTTCGCATCCCGAGTTTTAAAGATGTACCATTGCCACGTCACTCGTTCATCATTACCATCAGCCTCGTCTATGTGACGTATATGATGTTCGCCCGTTGGAAAGAATGGCCGACGTTTTGGTTCATCGCCGTCCCGTTCTATGTCTTATTCATCGCCTTCTCGTTCGTGAAAAGACGGAAACGGATGGCCAATTGAGAGTCTCGTTCAGCGAGGCTCTTTTTTATACATGCATTTGTTAGACGAAGACTTCGATGAGCTTTAGAATGAAAGAAGAGGTGATGGAATGAAAGTGTATCCGTTTATTTGGAAATGGTTTATTGTTTGGTATTTCATTGGGGTGATTTTAGTTGGATTCGACCTGCTTCCGCCTTGGCTAGAATGGGCAAACCCCGTCTTTTTATGGCTAGCCGGCGCGATTGGCGGCACGATTCTTTATCAAGGGATCCGGCAAGGTGCTTGGATTGTTCCGTTTATTTTCTTCGGTTCAATCGCCGTCGAGACTCTCGGTGTGAAAACAGGGTTCCCGTTCAGCGAATACGTCTACGCTGAGGCGTTCGGTCCGACAGTGTTTGGAGTCCCTGTCACTATCGGTGCGGCGTGGCTTGCCGTGATTGGATCTAGTTTTGCCGTGGCCCGTCTCTTCCCATTCCGCCACAATATTTTATGGCTCGTCCCAATTCTCGCCGTGTGGCTCGATATGGCAATCGATCCGGTGGCGGCAAACGTGAAAGGATACTGGGAATGGGCGAATGACGGCTTATATTATGATATCCCGACACAAAACTTTATCGGTTGGTTCGGGTTATCCCTTATTTTCTCATGGTTGTTACAGCGTCACGAACGAGCTGTTGACTCCTTGTTCATCCAGCACGGCGTCTATTTGTTCGTCATGCTTCACGCGCTCTTCGGTGTCACGGCTGTCAATGCCGGTCTCTATGGCATCGGGCTCCTCAGCATCCTCACATCCGGAGTGATTCTACTTGAAAGGAGAGGGCGCGATGATCGAGTCACACAAAAAGAAATGGTTCAATAACCTGTTCTCGACGTTCGTGCGAGAACGTCAGATACGTCCCACGTTCCATAACATTTATATTCGAACGGACGACGTTCCGACTCCCGGATTATTTTTAAGTACACATAGCGCGTGGTGGGACGGTCTCATCATGTATATGATCAATGAACATTTTTTACGGCACGATCTTCATGTGTTGATGGACGAGGACGGACTACGTCGCTTCCCGTTCTTTCGACACCTCGGTGCCTTTTCGGTGAAAAAAGGTAGTCTCTCCGATGTACGGGCCTCCCTGGCTTATGCGAATGAATTGCTCACGTCCGGGAAATCCGTCTGGATGTTCCCTCAAGGACAAGAGATGCCGCAAGAACTTCGACCTGTCGAAATCGAGTCGGGCGCGACGTTGTTACTGAACGATCGGCCCGTCCAGTTATGCGCCATGTATTATTCGTTTGAGAACCATGCGGAACCCCTCGTATATGTCCGCTTTCGAACAATAGTCGTGATATCGACGACACGACGAGCTCAAAAGCAGGAAATCGCGCAAGCACTTGAAGCGCTCTATGACGATGTGCGACAAGACGCCATCGTTCGGTCTGATGCCTATATCCCACTCTTTCGACCACGTCGAAATCTTGCTGAATGGACAGAAACGATGTTCCGACTCGGGAGGGGACGCTCATGATCTTATGGATGCTCACCCTCTCGATGTTTATCTTTACCCTGATCAATCTTTTGTTCTTGAGACCGCTCGCCGAACCAGGACGCACACCGGCGACAGCGGTCTGCATCCCGATGCGCAATGAGTCGCGTCACGTCGATCGACTGATTTCAAATTTAAAGCAGGCGATACCAGATGGGACTCATGTCTATATCTACGAGGACCGCTCCGAGGATGATACATATGAAAAATTGAATCGCGCAATCGGTAACGATACCCGATTTAGCGTCATCCCAGGCGTTCCTTTGCCTCATGACTGGGCCGGGAAAGTTCATGCCTGTCATCAACTCGCCTCACGTACGACTGAACCGTACTTGCTCTTTTTAGATGCGGACGTCACGATCGATTCGAGCTTTATCGCCCGCATGCATGCCACGCTCGCTCGAGAGCAGGCCGTTTTTTTATCAGGCTTCCCTCAATTTCCGACGTCCACATTTCTCGGGAAATTGTTGATTCCGATGCAACACGTGCTCATCGCTCAACATCTGCCTTTGTTTTGGCGTAAAGTGAAACACCCCGCATTTGCCGCGGCAAATGGCATGAACGTACTCGTCGAGCGGCGCAGCTACGAGGAAGTCGGCGGGCATGCTGCCATTCGAACGTCGTTGATTGATGATATCGATCTATGTCGAACGTTCAAACGTCATCAAAAAGTCACGTCACTCGTACAAGTCTCCCCGTTCATCTCCTGCGACATGTATGAAACGAATGAAGAAGTGTGGACCGGGTTTTCAAAGAACGTATTCAAGGGAATGAATGAATCAGTAGGACTCGCCTTGTACTTCATGACATATTACGGCATCCAGTTGACGGCTATGCTCGCTTGGATCTTTTCACCGAGTTGGCAGACGATCAGCGCAGCGCTTTTCGTGCTCCTCGCGCGTCTCGCTGTCGATCTGAAATCAAATGGGGCCGGTACATGGTACCATCCACTCAGTTTAATCGCTTACTTGACCTTACTCGGGAACGCCGTCATTCGTAAATGGAGACGGTTGCCCATCACGTGGAAAGGTCGTCACTATTCCTAAGCAGACGTCTAAAGGGGGACAATTTTATGAAACAAATCGTAGTGATTGGAGCTGGACTCGGTGGACTCAGCGCCGCCGTCACACTCGCAGCACGAGGGTATGACGTCACGGTCATTGAAAAGAATGAACATGTCGGTGGCAAACTCATGCCCATCATCACTGACGGTCACCGGTTCGACTTCGGTCCGAATACGATCACGATGCCGGACGTATTTCGTTCAGTCATTCGAAATAGTGGGGCCAATCCGGATGACTATTTTGAGTTAATCAAGCTCGATCAACATACCGTCAACCACTACTCAGACGGCTCATCCTTCACGTTCAGTGCAGACCGGGCAAAGCTTGAGGTCGAAGTACGGCGTTTGACCGGTGACCAGTTGAAACACAATCAGATGCGCGCCTATCTTGATGAAGCGGAAAAGCTGTTCGAGATTGCGAATAAGCGTTTCTTCACACAAATGGACACAAAGTTGGATCCCGGTCTTTGGGCGGACATGGTCAAAGTACATCCACTTCAAAGTTTGCACGCCCTTCACAAGAAATATTTTAAGGACCCGCGCATCATTCAGGCGCTCGACCGCTATGCGACGTACATTGGCAGCAGCCCATACGTGACACCAGGCACGTTCGCCCTCATCGCACATTTGGAATTGAATGAAGGCGTCTATTTTGCGAAAGGCGGAAACTGGAATATCGCAAAAGGGTTCGCCAAACGGGCGAGCGAACTCGGCGTGACGTTCCGTCTCGGTCATGAAGTGACAAAGATTGATGTGTTGAACGGAAAAGCACATGAGGTCGTCGTCGATGACCAGGAAGTCATCTCGTGTGATGCCGTTCTTCTCAACGGTGAACTTTTGACGCAATACCCACGACTCGTCGACGCGAAGGACCGTCCATCTTTCCCAGTCCCGACACGCGACACCGTCGAACCTTCCATTTCCGCATTCGTCATGATGGTCGGATTGTCCAAACGATTGAACCTGGCACACCATAACGTCTATTTCTCAGACGACTATGAACGGGAATTCCAAGCACTCTTCCAAGAAGAGCGGTATGCGGACGAGCCGACAATCTATATTTCGAATTCATCCGCAACCGATCCGTCGATGGGCGAGGCAGGAGACAACCTGTTCATCCTCGTCAATGCGCCGGCACATCTGACCGACATTGATGCAGATACGTATGAGCATTTGATTCGCAGACGATTACGTATGTTCGGTGTGGATTGGGAAGAAAAAGAGGTGCTTTACCATAAACGGGTGACCCCACAAGATTTGACTCGCGATTTTTATGCGTATTATGGCGCACTTTATGGCACATCGGCCAATTCGAAAAAAGGAGCGTTTTTCCGTCCTGCACCGCGGTCGACAGACGTATCGAACATCTGGTTTGCTGGTGGTTCGACTCATCCTGGCGGTGGCAGTCCGATGGTGACGCTTTCAGGACAATTCGCTGCACGATCGATGTTAGAGGACATACCTCTGACAATATGAACATTTTGTGAACGCGAGTTTCGACACTTGTCGACAATTGAAAGACGTGATAATATCATATTCGAGTTCAAGCAGTTCTGTAACGTTTGTTACACCTGTAGCGATCGAATGGCTTCCCCGAGCCTCATCGCGTTTTGAACTTGTCACACCCGAGAAAAAGTGATGAGCGAGTTTCCCCACTCGTATCCCGTAGTTGAGACAGCTTGCGTATGATGTTCCCCCTTAGTCCATCAAGCATCCTGTGTCGACGAAGATGTCCCAACTGATTCATTCCCCATGAATCCCGGCACATCTTTAGGGCTTCATCACAAACCGATTCATTCGTTTCCCCGATGAATGAATCACATAACGCTTACGCCACTTTTGGTCCCCCGCCAAAAGTGGTTTTTTTTGCGTACAAAAAACTGTAGACGCCATCGAGCGTCTACAGGGAATCAGATTGCTTATAGTTTTGCTAACAACTTTCCTTTTTGTAAGGTCGATACGTATGCCCGCTTCGTGAAGACGTCATGTCGATTCGCACGGGCCGCATCAAGGATCCCTTCATAGAGAAGAGCTGCTGCTTGTACCGGCTTTCGACTCGCGAGTGGGTACAGATGATGGGTTTCCCGTGCCCGTGCATACAAGAACTCTGCTCGATTCGCCAACGCCTCCCATAGATCGATAAAGACAGGGGTCACTTCTCGTTGTTGTAACATTTCTTCACTCACACCGTACTGACGCATCATCGTACGTGGTAAATAGATACGGTCTCGATTCAAATCTTCACCGACATCTCGTAAAATATTGGTCAGCTGCATCGCAATGCCAAGGTCGATGGCGCCTTGTCTTAGCTGACGTGTCGTCGCTTCGTCCTGATTTGGGACAAGGATCGGGAGGAGCATCAGGCCGACCGTACTCGCTGCATAATAGCTATACTGCTCGGTCTCTTCGAGCGTCTCATACCGCGACTTATGTAAGTCCCATTTCATCCCTTCCGCCAACTCAAAGAATGGTTCGACGTCCATGTCATAGCGTTTCCATACATCACGAAGGGCAACCCATAATGCTTCATCTTGATCGGAACCCGCTAAAAAGCGGTCGAAGTCATGCAAAAACGCTGCCAAACTCTCTTCTGGACGGTCTGATTCATCGACCGCATCATCGAGAGTGCGACAGAACGTATATACGGCCATGACCGCTTGACGGTCTGGTTTTGAGAGCAAAGAGAAGGCCCGATAAAAGGTCAACGAGCCCTTCTTCATGATTTCCTCACATTGACGATACGCTTCTTGTGTCGTCACGATGCATTGCCCCCATTTCTTCTTCCATTTTTTTCACAAGTAATTGTGACCCAATCATGACGATGGGTACGCCACCACATGGATGGACGGATGCACCCACCGCATAAAGACGTTCGATTTTCGGGAAGGGTCTCGCCTGTGGTTTGAAGGCGGCTGACTGGGATAACTTTGGTGCAATCCCAAAACTTCCTCCCTCGAACAATCCGAATCGCTCAGCATCCATCGGTGTCCGGACTTTCATCTCGATGACACGTTCACGAAAATCAGGTATGAATGCCTCGATTCTTCCTAATAGATGTTCGATTGTCCCCTGTGACTCAAAATCTTCCCGCTCCAATTTTCGCGGAACCGGGACAAGAACATATAATACGCTCGTTCCTTCTGGCGCAAGGGTCGCATCCATTCGCGATGGATTAAAGGTGTACATCGCTGGATACTCACTTAGTTTACCATCCTCGAAGATCGTACGCATCGATCCTTCAAAATCATTCGGCAAATCGAATTGATGAACCGGTAAGTCGAGTTCGCCGTCGACGGTGAAGTATAGAAGCAACGTACCGCTCGACGGTTCATACGTCTTTGGCGTCACACCATCAATCAGTCGCTCCATGAGTGGAAAATCACCGTTCACGACGACGGCATCATACGGTACATATTCGTCATTGACCGTGATGCCATTGGCCACCCCGTCCTCGACATGGACACGATTGACGGTAGCGTTCATCACGAAACGAACCCCTCGACGCTTCAACTCTTGTTCCATTTTCGTCGCTAGCGAGAAATATCCTCCTTTTACATACCAGACTCCTTCTTCTTGTTCACGATAAGGGATGAGTCCATATAAAGAAGGCGTGGCATAAGGATTTCCACCGATATAGAGGGTCTGCAAACTATAGGCGACACGTAAACGCTCGTCTTTAAAGAAGCGTTTCATGTTCGCATGAGCCGTCTCATATGCTTTTAACCGCATGAGAAGGAGAAGCAGTTTAGGCTCGAACAACTCCGTCTTCGAGGCATAGCTTCGATCTAAAAACGTATCGAAGCCAATCCGATACTCTTCTTTCTTTTGGGACATGTACTGACGGAAAGCATCTCCTTCACCGAAAGCTCGTTCGATTTCTTCCGCCTGTTTCTCGATTTCTCGATATTTAAAGAACGATGTCCCGTCTTGATACCGCAAGCGATAAAGCGGATTGACTTCAATCAACTCCACTTCATTTTCCGGTAACCCTGCTTTCATCAGTTGTTGCTTCAGTTTACTCGGCAATAAGACGATTGTCGGACCTTCATCGACTTTCGCCCCATTATCGAATTCAACGTAGTTCAAGCGTCCACCAACCCGTGCCTCTTTCTCATAAATCGTGAGTTGAAGTGACGGATTGCGTTTCGTCAATAAAAGAGCGGCATATAATGTACCGACCCCTGCCCCGACAAAGCTAATATTCATCGGCCGACACCTGCCCGGTCACGCAAAAGGTTCGTCGTGATCCGTGCTGATTCAAAGATGGTTGGAAGCCCACTTCCTGGGTGGGTCCCACCTCCGACGAGCCAGACGTTGTCGAGCTCTTCGAATTGGTTGTGCGGACGGAAGTACATCATCTGCGATAAGTTGTGCCCTAGATTGAACGTTGCACCTTCATATACACCAAACGCTTCCCAGTCCTCAGGTGTCAATGCTTCCATCACCTCGATGTGTTGACGAATGTTCCGATACGGGGAACGTGTCTCAAGCGCATCAAGAACGCGCTCTGTCATGGTCGCTTGTAACGTCTCCCATGGAAGGCCAGATAAATTGTTCGGTACCGGTACGAGAACATAAAGCGATGACTTGCCAGGAGGCGCAAGTGTCGGGTCGATACGTGAGGCATTCTGTACATAAAACGAGAAGTCCTCACTCAATTTCAACTCTTGTGTCATCTCTTTAACATTCAATTCATAATCGTCCGCGAAGTGAATCGAGTGATGCGCCACATCCTCGTAGACGTGATCGAGTCCGAGATAAAGCATGAATGTCGAGCACGAGTAACGCTTCTTCTTGAGTTGAGTCGGACTCCACTTCGATAGTTTACCGTCTGGAACGAGCGACGTCATCGCATGTGCGAAGTCCGCACCAATCACGACTTCATCAAACGCATAATGGACACTTCCGGACACGAGACCCGTCACGTTCTGATCATCCATGAGAAGACGTTCTACCGGTTCGCCTAAACGAATGACGCCTCCCTCTTCTTCAATCACTTTCGCCATCGCATGACACAGCTGGTTCACTCCGCCGATCGGGTGATGCACTCCGTAGGCGTGTTCCATGTAAGATAAGATGGAGAATCCACCCGGACATTCCCAAGCGGACATCCCTAAATATTTGGCCTGGAACGTGAACGCATACTTCAGCTCTTCGCTCGTGAAGTACTCGGACAAGACGTCATAAAGCGATTTACCGATTGAGAGAAACGGTAGCGCCTTAAGTACGCGCAACGAGACATAGTCGGTGAGCTTGTCATGTGCGGTCTGAAGCACAGGCATCAATTTAGACAGTTTGATCGCCTGCTCACTCATGAACCGTTCGTAGCCTTCCCCATTCCCAGGAAATTGTTCTTCGATGGCACGATACATCTGATCACGATCTGTTGTCATCGAGAGTTGACGCGTCCCACGGTCAAAGTACAAATCATACATCGGCTCCAGTTGTTTCATCTCGACATAATCATGCAGATTACGTCCCGTCTCTTCAAAAATTTCTTCTAAAATATACGGCATATTCAAAAACGTAGGTCCTCGGTCGAACGCAAACTCGCCTACTTCTAAGCGTGACGTTCTGCCGCCTACAAACGGTTGTTTCTCAAATACGGTGACGTCTACCCCACGATGCGCCAGTAGCATCGCAGCAGCCAATCCACCGGGTCCTGCCCCAATAACGGCAACTCTTTGTTTCGACACACTCAACAACTCCCTATGTGAATAGTCTCTTATGCTTCTCTATCATTATAGGAATGACGGGAGACAAGTTCAATTTTGAATCGGTTGATTGAGCAGATTCGTCTTCCCTCGCTCGGCGATGACGATATACCAAGAACCTTCCGGGATGAATGGGATGAAGCGGATTTGTTCAAAACCGACTTCTTGCATCTGCCGGCGCAATTGTGGAATGGTCGGAAGCGGGTACAGGTTATCGTGGAGTGTCATGAATGCATTGAACGCGGAAGCGAATCGTCCACCGAGCGCTGTTTCGGCGAGCGGCGTCACGAGAATGGCGACACCCTTCTCTTCTAATCGTTCCCGTAGTCTCTCAAGCAACTTGACCCGCTCTTCCGGCGAGAAATAATACAGCATATTGTTCATCATCACCGCATCGAATTGCTCGTCTGTTTCCCAGTTCATGAAGTCGGCGACTTCGAAATGAATGTCACCACTCTCGTCTCGTGATCGTGCCTCTTCGATCACCTCTTCCTCTAAATCAATGCCCGTCAGTTCCCAACTCGGTTCGAGCGCTTGTAATTTACGTAAGTAGCCGCCGTGCCCACATCCAATATCGAGCATCGATTCGACATTTGCCTGTCGTAAAAGTTGTTGCACAATCGGAAATGCGACCGTTTCGACGAGTGTCGACGTCTTCGCGACGACTTGACCGTGTTCAGCCCCATCAAACGTCTTTTGCTTCCCAGACTCTAAAAATTCCGGATAAGCGATTAACGCAGGGATATGAAGCTCCATCATCTCTTGAAGCATGAACCCGATGCTCCGTTCATCGTTACCGGATAATTGATATTTTAATCCACGCGTCGGATAGTAGCGCCAACCTCTCTTCTTCAAATGACGGACGGCGACCCCGACTTCTAACCAACGCTCTAGTGCAAGTTGTGTCAATGGGCGCTTTAGACGTAAATTCATCTCCGCCATGCTCGCGCCACCTTGAAGCGCATCGAATAGTCCAAACTTATACCCGATATAGCCGTGCCATAGGGGTAAAAATGATTCTGTTTGTTTCATCCATTTTCGTGCGTGTAAAACTCGTGTCCATTCCATCATCTGCTGATCCATCGTTTCACCTCATCGTCATAATTACTGATTTTTTTATTTTCCCCTAATAATTTGTGTACAAACAAAAAATTCCCACTTCGGTGTGCGAAGTGGGAACGTCTTATTGAATAAAGCTGTTGAAGAAAGATTGTCCGTAAGGCAATGCATAGCCGATGAAAATCGTAATGAGTGCCAAGACGATAAATCCGCCAAATAGTCCGTTCGACGGTTTTTTCTTTTTGACTTTGACGAGCGTCATCTCACCGAAGATCAATGTCAATAAACCGACCGTGATTTTCACGTGATAGAACGTCCCACCACCATTCAACTGAAGGTAGAGATAAAGTCCTGTTCCGAATGCGATAAGTAACATGAGTCGAAACGCCATATGTGCGATTTTCCCACTCTTGTTGCCGTTCTTATAACCGATGTAGGCCACGGCAAACAAAATAAGTAACAAAATCCAGCTCGTGACGTGCGTGTGCAAGAATGCAATCAGTGGCATTCTAATGCCCCCCTTTATGATGTTGTACAGTCTTCATTGTACACGAACTCTCTCCCGATTGGTCAAGCGAACGATTTCCTAAAAAAATGAGCCATCCTCAAGGGATGGCACATATATTATACAGGAGTCGTCTCTGTCTCTTGGACAGCATACTCATAGCTTGGAATTTCAACGATGAACGTCGAGCCCTCATGCTGAATCGATTCCACATGGATCTGACCGTTGTGACCACGGACGATTTCTTGACAAATCGGTAATCCGAGCCCCGTACCGCCGATTTCACGACTGTCGGAGTTGTCGACACGATAAAACTTATCGAATAAGCGATCGAGCGCGTCGCTTGGAATCCCGATTCCCTCGTCCTTCACTTTAATGGACACGATTTGCTCGTGATGCGCAAGTTCGACCGTGATTTTTCCACCCCGTGGAGAATACTTCACAGCGTTCGACAATAGATTACTCATCAACTGTTTGAACTTCTGGCAATCGACGAATAATTCATATGGACGTGCATCATCCGCAATCAATTCGAATTCATGTTTTAACGACGATGCCTCATAGAACGTCAACATGTCTCGGACGACCGGTTCGATATCAAGCTGTTCCCGGTCATACATTTGACTACCAGATTCCATTCGCTGCACATCGAGGAAGTCGTTGACGAGATGCGTCAAGCGTTCCGTCTCGGAGTGAATGGTCTCCAAGTATTTAGCTTGTTTTTCATTCGGCAACTGTTTCTTG
The DNA here is from genome assembly GCF_018255795.1 of Exiguobacterium sp. PFWT01. Lineage (GTDB taxonomy): Bacteria > Bacillota > Bacilli > Exiguobacteriales > Exiguobacteriaceae > Exiguobacterium. The sequence continues at coordinate 2,136,944 of NZ_CP073755.1, forward strand.
ACCATCAGTTCCGTGAATCCATAGATGGACGAGAGCGGTGTACGTAATTCATGCGAAATCGTTGAGATAAACTCACTCTTCAATCGCTCCGCCTCTGTTTCACTCGTGATATCACGGAAGACGAGAAGCGTACCTTTCGATAGACCACCGACAATGATGCGTTCCGCATACATCTGCAAGTTCATTTCGCCTTTACGAATAGAGAAGCTGACACTGTCATGTGGGAAATCTTCGGTGAACAGGCGATTCGTATACTTCGTAAAGTCCTCCGCCTGATCGACCGTTTCAACAAGGCGATTCCGCCATTCTTCCCACGTTTCTTCTTCGAGGTCCTGTGAACTGACGTCACTTAACTCAGGGAACATCTCATAGAGTGGACGGTTGACGAACACATCATTCGTCGAATGGTCGATGTAGACGACCGCTTCTCGAATTGAATCGAGAATTCGCTCTGTCTTGCCTTTCTCACGCTTCATCTCTTCAAATAGACGCATCCGTAAGAGAGAAAGTGAGAGTTGACGAGCAAATGACATGATGTCGCCCATCTGTGTTTGGGTGAAGCGATCTTTGTATCGGACCAGATAGATGAACGCGATGATTGAATCATCTGTAGGGTCATGGACTGGTACCGCCGTCTCAAACATATAGTACGGATACGGGAGCGGATGGTCGCTTGCGACTTGTTTCGACGAATGTACCGTCGTCTTCAATGTCATCGCGCGCGTCAATACAGAATTTTCGCTATCGAGCAACTGACGAGACAACGTGTCGTTCAAGCCATGGCTCGTCACACGATACGTGCCCGCTTCATCCACAAAGACGAGTGCACCGACCTCTGAATCTGTAATCGTGACCAGTTTCTCGATGATTTCCGGATAGGCCGTAAGCGAATCGCGTGATGCCAACGTCTCCGTCAATTCATTTCGATACGCGAGATGTTGTTCGTTCTGTTGTGTCTGTTCTAGAATTTCTTCTAGCTCTTGTTGCTGTGCCTGCAACTCTTCTTGTTGTGCAATCAATTCTTCTTGTTGTGCTTGCAACTCATGGTTTTTTTCAATCAAGTGTCGTTCATTATCACGAAGTGTTTCAGCCATCTTATGGAACGATCGAGACATCGTCCCAATCTCATCTTCCCGTTTCATCTGATCGCTCAAATCAACGATTTCCCCTTTTAACAAGCGGTTCGATGCGATGGAAAGTCGCGAAATCAAACGTGTTTGACGGCGTAAGAACGGCTGAACAAACAATAAGATCAATGCGGCGAATGAGGCGATGCTCATAATCCACAAGAATTGAAGCATATTGTTGTTTTGACGCCACTCTGTATAGACTTTCTCTTTTTCAGATGCCATTAATTTACGATATTCTCCAAGCGCAGACTCTACCTCATCAATGGGTCCGAGAATGTCGATTCCGCGTTGCGGATTAAATTGGACAAGCCCTTGATCGATCAGACGCTGAGCAGTCGGCAACTCGGCAATCGTTTCGGCATCGATAAACGTCTCTGTGATCTCACCATCCTGTTGGGCTTGTGCGTACTCATACGTCACCGGAATGATCACATCATAGTAAAAATCGTGGAACTGTTGAAGATCTTCTGCGAACAGCTCACCTTGGCGCGTCTGGACTTGTGTTTTGAACCAATTGATTTCCTGTTGAAACTTCGCCTCATTCGCACTTGAACGTTCGAGCGATGCCGTATCGCCAAATAAGAGATAGCCTCTTGTATCATATTGGTCAGCCTGCCACTCATCCCAAAGCGTAGTCAAACGGTTAACGCGTTCGTCTAACTGACGTAATCTCGCCTCATTCGCCTCTAAGCGGTTCTCGATGTAGACATATGTCAATGCCGATCCGACCAACGCAATGACGAGGAACGAATAGAGGACGACCATGATGTCGCGTCCAAGTTTTTGTTTAAACCACCTTTTCACTTCACGATGCCTCCTATAATTTTGACGAGTTCAAGTGGGCTGAACGGTTTAGAAATGAAGTAGTCGACACCAATCTCGTTCGCGCAATCACGGTCAGATTGTTGGCTTTTCGCCGTCAACATCATCACTTTCGTCTCTTGTCGCCCTGGTAACTTCCGTACTTTTTCAATCACCTCAAGCCCTGTCATGCCGGGCATCATATGGTCCACAATGACCAAATCATAATCGTTCTCTTCAATCAATCGATAGGCCTCAATCCCATCTTGTGCCTCGTCGATATCATACCCTTCATCTTCTAATGTATCCATAACGAGCATGCGTAGTACTTCTTCGTCTTCCGCAAGTAAGATTTTAACCATAATTGTTCCTCCATTTTTTATCCCATTTTTTTATTTTAACGGATTTGTAATTGTTACACAAAATAAAAAGACGTACGAAACTCATCTTCGTACGTCTTTTGCCTAATCCAATTGCCCTAAAACCTGTATTCCAATTATACAACTTCTTTTTCAGCGAACTGACTATTGTAAAGTTCTTCATAAAAACCACCCGCTTCAAGAAGCGATTCATGCGTTCCTTGCTCAATGACTCGTCCTTGGTCCATGACCAAAATCAAGTCTGCATCTTTGATCGTCGATAACCGGTGAGCGATGACGAAACTCGTCCGCCCATTCATCAACCGCTTCATCGCTTGTTGAATCAAAATCTCAGTACGCGTATCCACACTCGACGTCGCTTCGTCCAAAATCATAATCGGTGGATTTGCGAGAACCGCTCGCGCGATCGTCAGTAATTGTTTTTGCCCTTGCGAAATGTTATTGGCCTCTTCATTCAACACGGTGTCGTATCCGTCTGGCAACGTTCGAATGAATGCATCCGCGTGCGCCGTTTTCGCCGCGTTGACGATTTCCGTCTCCGTCGCACCTGTTTTCCCATAGGCGATATTGTCGCGAATCGTTCCATTAAAGAGCCATGTGTCTTGTAAGACCATTCCGAACGTATGGCGTAAATCTTGTCTCGACATTTTACGAGAGTCTTTTCCATCGATTAAAATCTCTCCCCCGTTCAACTCATAGAAGCGCATGAGGAGATTAATCAATGTCGTTTTGCCAGCGCCTGTTGGACCGACGATGGCCACGGTTTGACCAGTCAACACATCGAGGTTCATATCTTGAATGAGTAGGTCGTCACCGTATCCGAAGTCGACATGACGGAACGTGACATTTCCTTCGGCACGTTCTAATTGATAGGTCGTCACATCTTTCACTTCTTCTTCTTCATCTAGAAGTTCAAATACACGTTCCGCCGCGGCAACCGTCGATTGCACGATGTTCGCGATATTCGCCGTTTGGGTGATCGGTTGGGTGAACTGACGTGTATAGGTGATAAACGCCTGAATATCCCCGATAGAGATGCTGCGCTGCGTGACCAAAATACCGCCGACGACACTAATCAACACATAGCTGATGTTCCCGATGAACATCGTCATCGGCATGATGATCCCAGAAATAAATTGCGCTCTTCGTCCTGCATCGTAAAGTTCCTCATTCACATCGTCAAACTCGCGAACGGCTGTCTCTTCACGACCAAATGCTTTGACGACCGCATGACCTGTATACATCTCTTCCACATGACCGTTCAGTCGCCCGAGGTGACGCTGTTGATCGGAAAAGTATTGTTGCGACCGTTTCAAAATCGGACGAATCGCAAAGATGGTGAGCGGAAGGGACACAAGAGAGATGACCGTCAACAGAGGACTGATGGACAGCATCATAATCAAAATCCCAATGATGGTGACGATGGAAGTAATGAAAGACGTGACGCTCTGTTGAAGCGTACTCCCAATCAAGTCGATGTCGTTCGTCACCCGGCTCAATGTCTCCCCGTTCGAGCGTCCGTCATAATATTTGAGCGGAAGTCGTTCTAACTTTTTGTTCACGTCTTCGCGCAAATCATATACCGTTTTTTGGGCAACACCGGACATCAAATATTGTTGTACGTAGTTGAATAGACTACTGATGACGTAAAGACCGGCGAGGAGCGACAAAATTTGTCCGATTCTCGTGAAATCAATCTCCGCGCCCGGTACTCCTGTAAATTTCGCATACGCCCCTTCAAACAGTTCGGTGATGGCAATCCCCATGATTTTCGGACCGGCAATCATAAAGATCGTACTTAAAATCGCCGCGACGAACACAGCAATCAATGTGTTTCGACGTGGTTTCAAATAGGCAAGTAGACGACGGAACGTGACTTTGAATGCTTTTGGCTTTTCGCCCATCATCATCATATTTCCACCGCCCGGACCTCCTGGACCACCGTGTCCCCCATGAGTTTGTCGCGTGTTTGCTTGTTTCTCACTCATGCGATTTCCTCCTCAGACAATTGCGATTTCACGATTTCTTGATAGACCGCATTCGTCGCAAATAATTCCTCATGTGTCCCGATTCCTGCAACGGCCCCTTCTTCTAGAACGATGATTCGATCGGCGTCCATGATCGTACTGACACGTTGCGCAACAATCAGTACCGTAGCATCTTTCGTCTCCTCCTTCAATGCTTTGCGAAGGGCGGCATCCGTTTTAAAGTCAAGTGCCGAGAAACTATCGTCGAACACATATAAATCCGGTTTTCGAACGAGTGCTCGCGCAATCGACAGACGTTGTTTTTGACCACCTGACACGTTTGACCCACCTTGTTCGATCACAGCCTCATATTGGTCTGGCATTTTCTCGATAAAGTCATTCGCCTGCGCGATGGAGGCGGCATGAGCGACCTCTTCCGCTGTTGCATCGGCCTTCCCATATCGAATGTTCTCCGCGATCGTACCTGTGAAGAGCAACGCTTTTTGAGGAACGAATCCAATCTTCGAGCGAAGTGCCTCTTGTGGGACCGCTTGAACATCGACACCGTTCACACGAATTGTCCCAGACGTCACGTCGTAAAATCTTGGAATCAAATTGACGAGTGTCGATTTACCAGACCCCGTACCTCCAATCACCGCTGTGACCTCACCTGGATTCGCTGAAAAACTCACATCGGATAGCGCTGGTTCTTCAGCACCCGGATAATAGAAAGTCACGTGATCAAATACGAGTGTCCCTTGCTCAATGTCCGCAGTCTTTGTCCCGTCATCAATCAATGAGGGTTCCATCTCGAGTACCTCGTTGATCCGGTTGGCAGACACTGAAGCCCGAGGAACCATGATGAACATGACTGAGGCCATGACGAGTGCGAACATGATTTGCATGACGTATTGAATGAACGCCATTAAATCTCCGATTTGCATCGCACCGTTATCAATCCGAATACCTCCGAACCAAATGACACCGACGACGGTCAAGTTCATCACGAGCATCATGATCGGCATGAGGAACGCCATGATTTGGTTCACTTTGATTGAGACGTCCGTCAACCGTTCATTCGCCTCTGTCAATCGAACCTGTTCTTCTTTTTCACGGTTAAATGCCCGAATGACACGTATGCCCGTCAAATTTTCTCGGAGAACAAGATTGAGTCGATCCAATCGCTTCTGTACCTTTTTAAACAACGGCATCGCCTTCCAAAAAATGAGGAAAATCGAGAGGACGAGTACCGGCATGGCGGCAACAATGACAAGAGACAACGTCGCATCCTTCGAGGTCGCCATGATCAATCCGCCGACAAACATGATTGGCGCACTCACGACCATCCGTAGCATCATAATGATGACTTGCTGTACTTGCGTGATGTCGTTCGTCGTTCGGGTGATGAGTGAAGCCGTCCCGACACGATCGAACTCTTCAAGTGAGAAGCGCTCGACGTGGTTAAACACGCGTCTTCGTAAATCACGACCAAATCCCATCGCCGCCTTTGAAGAATAAAAGCTGGCTACAACGGCAGCAAGGGCTCCAAGTCCCGTGACACCTAGCATGATTCCGCCCATTCGCCAAATGTAGCCGGTATCACCCGTCACGACTCCATTATCGATAATGTCCGCCATCAACGTCGGTAAAAATAAATCTGCTAACGACTGCGCGAACACAAACAATAAAACCATCAGAACAGCCCATTTATAAGTAACGAGACGTTTCAATAACTTAATCATGTCGACACACTCCTTCACAATCTGTGAATCCTTCATTCAATCCATCCGCAATATGTTGATGGGCTGTAAGCATATGATGATACGTATCCTCATCGAGACGAGACAAAATTTGATTCAATTGATATTCCGTCCCTTCTTCTTGTTGCTCAATCTCTTCAATCAAACGTTTGCCCGATTGGTCAATCGTCAACACAACCTCTCGCCGATTATCCGGGTTGATATCCCGACGAATCAAACCCTTCTCCACGAGACCATCTAACGATTGACTCAACGTGCTCTTTGGCATTCTCGTTCGCTGAACCAATTCTTTTTGCGTAATCGCACCCTGTTCATTCAACATCATCAGACCGTGAAGTTGAGGCAATGTAAGATCGTTTTGTTGCGCCGTCTGATGCATGAGACGAATCAGGACACGTTGCACACGCCAAAATGATTGCATCATCTCCCGTGCTCGATTTGTATTTGTCTCGGTCATCCTCATTCACTCCTTTATCGTTCCGTATCGAATTGTTCTATATGGAACAATTCTTTATATAAAATAAATTACTCCTCTCCAACTTGATTGTCAACGAAATCGAATGTGAATGTGCACATAAGAAAAGAGCAATGTCATATAACTGACATCGCTCTTCATTTATTCACATTTATTTAGTCGACACGGTCACGATTTCTTGTAGATCAAGTGAGTAAATCAAAGTCCGCTCGACTTGGATATCCCAAATCGTCTCGATTGCCTCTCGATATAATTGTAATTGAATCGCATATCGCTCTCGTAACCGCTCATGTGCGTCTTCCCGGGAATCGGATAGATGCGTGACAGCATCCGATTTATAATCCAGGAGCACATACGAGTCCCCATCGAAATACAGACAATCGATAATCCCTTGGATCAAGACATGCTCATCCGTGAAGTGTCCATCCGGATTGACGCGTTCGGCCGGCACCGTGTAGGTGAAAGGTAGCTCTCGCCATGCCGTCCCGCGCTCTAGTGCATCGGCGAGCGCTTGACCCACTTCCGTTTGGAAAAACATCTCGATATCCGGGATGGCGAGGCGTGCTGTCTCTGCCTCGACCGGACTGAGCATCCCTTGCATTTCCCATTGATTGATTTGATCGACAATCGGTTGATTCGGATCAGCCAATTGGAAAATCAAGTGTAACGTCGTCCCGCGCTCCGCACCGGTCTGTTTGACTTGACGCCATTTCGGTTCGCGATAAGGAGTATCGATCGGACGTACCGGATCTTCGAAGGCGGCTTGTTCGAGTTGCATCGCCCGCTTCAGTTCGGTCACCGTCTGTTTCGCCGCCGTACGCACCGCATCCCGTGCAGGGTATTCGTAGGTCAAAGCCCGCTTAACGGCACGAATCGTTTCCTCTTCATTTTGAATAGGAAAATCAATTGCTTCAAATCGCTGGACGTGGTGCAACTGTGCCATCATCTCTTGAAGGGTCGCAATCTCTGCAAGGTCCGCTTCTCCGATGACACGGTAAACCCATGAAGTCGACTCTTGGAAAGTAGAGGGAACCGTGAAGCCGAATGATTCGATAAACGAAGCGGCGCTCGGTAGGCGTAAGAGCGCCGGCGCAATCCAGTCGAGATACGTTTTTGCCTCTCGCCTCGCCTCACTCGCCAATCGATCTCCAGATTGACCGACCTGAAGCCACTGCTGAAGGTGTTTGAGTGGTTCGCCTACCGTTCCCACGAGAATCAATTTTTCTTTCGCTCGTGTCAGGGCCACATAAAGGACGCGCATTTCTTCCGCTTTCATCGTCGCATCTAAATCCCGTCGAATCATCTCTTTCACGAACGTCTCAGATTTCGTACGTGTCACGACGTCAATCGCATCAAGTGAGATGCCGTACTGTTTGTGGAAAATGACACGTTGCATTTGATCGCGTTTATTAAATTGTTTTCCGAGTTGAGCAACAATCGTGACCGGAAACTCGAGACCTTTCGACTTGTGCACGGTCATGATACGAACGACGTTCTCCTCGTCCCCGAGTGACCGCGCCTCTGACAAATCTTCACCGGTGTCCTGTAGACGGTCCATCACGCGTAAGAAGCGATAGAGGCCTCGATAACCACTACGTTCATAGGCGAGTGCCCGGTCATAAAGTGCCTTCAAGTTTTCCTGTCGCCCTTTTCCTCCAGGTAATCCACCTGAGAAGTCATAAAACCCGGTGTCATTGAATAATTGTTGAATCAATTCCGACAAGCTATGATTTCGTGCATAAGTGCGCCAACGGGAGAGACGGTCAAGCATGTCGCCACATTTCATCCCAAGCTCATCATCGTCATCCGCTTTCGCCTTGAGCGCCTCATAGAATGAATCCTCTGATTCAAGTCGAATCCGTGCCAACTCGCTATCATCGAAACGGAACATCGGAGAACGCAGCGCGCCGGCAAGTGGGATGTCTTGAAGCGGGTTATCAATCACTTTCAAAAGTGCAAGGATCATCCGAATCTCGGTCGCTTGAAAATATCCGCCATCCGAGTCGGTGTAGGCCGGAATATTGTACTGTGTCAAAATATCCATCAATTGCTCCACACGTTCCTTTTTCGAACGTACGAGAATCACGATATCGCGATATTCACAGTTTCGGAGTTGACCGGTGGATTCATCCGTCACTTTAAACGGTTCGTCTCCCGATACGAGTTCTAAGATGCGCGTAGCGATCGCCCGTCCTTCTACTTCTTGCTTCGATAACTCACGACTCGCGCCATCGACTAAAATAAACTCGGGGTCCGCCGGAATCGGATCATACTCACGTCCAGGAACAAGTTGGGCCGCCTCATCATATGCGATTTCGCCGACCTCTTCGTCCATGAGTTGGACGAACAAATCATTGATTCCGTAGAGGACTTCGGAACGACTTCGGAAGTTTTGAGAGAGGTCGATCCGTTTCCCTGTGTTCGCCTGTCTAAAGCGCGTCGCCTTATCGATGAAGAGACCCGGTTCGGCATGGCGGAATCGATAAATCGATTGTTTGATATCGCCCACCATAAATAAATTCCCGACTTCTTCTCGTTCATTCGCGACCAGATTGATAATCGTTTCTTGAATCTCGTTCGTATCTTGATATTCATCAACGAGTACCTCAGCGAAGCGTTCTTTATAAAGCGCCGCAACATCGGACGGTCCCCCATCTTGTCGTAAAATGGCGAGCGCATAATGTTCCAAGTCACTGAAGTCGACAAAAGCACGGTCGCGCTTCGCTTGCTCATAGGCTTGGCCGAACGCACGGACCGTTCGAACGAGGGTTTCAACGAGCGGTTGTTGCATCGAGACGCTTTCCAATAAGTCCGCCCCGCTGACTCGAGCCTGTTCCACCGCTGCCGTCAATTTTTTCTTCGCTTGGTCGTAAGCTGGTTTAAGGACCTCGTGGTAAATCTGGTGCTCCTCTTTTTTCGGAACAGCCTTCATCGTGCCAAACTTCATCGCACGAGCCGCCGTCTCGAGTTCACTCCAAACAATGGTCTCCCCTTCAAGCTGTTCGAACGGAAAAATCGCTTGCCGGATGTTTTCAGACTGTGGCTCATACCCGGCGACCCGAAGCTCCGCTTCAAGTTTCCGAAGATCCCGTACGGCTTTTTCGATGTCATGCCAGAGCATCTGTCCAAACTCAATCAAGATTGCTTCCTCATCAGGATCTTCTCCGAACGTATACATGGAAACGAGTTTGTCTAAATAAGCATCAGGATTTGGGAGAGTGCGCGCATAGTGATATAAGCCAAGAATCAAATCCTCGATTTCACTGTCACCACGGTCTGACGTATACGCATCGACAAGAGCGAAGAAGTCGGTATCCTGTTTCCCGTACTCTTCCTCAAGCACTTCTTCTAAGACATCATCCTGCAACAGAACGAGGTCCCGTTCTTCCGCAATCTTAAACGCGGGATCCAAATCTAATAGGTAGTAGTTCTCACGAATCACCTCTAAACAGAACGAATGGATGGTCGTGATGAGCGCGCGGTTCAACATTTGCCGCTGTTTTCGGACATATTCATTTGTCGGGTCGTCGCGTAACGCCTCTTCAAGTGCCTTTGCGATTCGTCGTTTCATCTCTGCCGCTGCCGCGTTCGTAAAGGTGACGACGAGCATCCGGTCTGCCGTGAGTTCATCCGTTTCATCAAGCAATCGACTAGACAACCGCTCGACAAGGACTGCCGTCTTTCCGGACCCTGCCGCAGCCGAGACGAGCACGTGACTCCCTCTCGCTTCAATCGCGGCGAACTGATCATTCGTCCATTTCACGGTCATCGCCTCCTAACTCCTGAAATACTTCTTCTTTCTCGAGCTTCTTCAATTTACGTGGCGCATTCGAGAGCGCTTCGTCAAAATGACAGACACTCTGATACGGGCACGTCTGACACGGGCGCCGTTCTTTATATTCATAAGGTTCAACGTCAATTTTTCCTTTGTACATCTCCTCGGCACTTGCTTTGACAACGTCGAACGCATGGTCCATCAACTGTTCGAGCTGAGGAGGGGTCACAATCTTCTTCAAAGTGTTGGCGTCAGGGGTACCATCTTTTTTATATTTGACCGGGATGACAATCGATTTTTTAGATGAGCCTTTCGCCGAGCGGTCCATCATCTCTAAAATTTCCGGGTCATCTACTAATAGCCCTTGCATCTGGTACGACTCCAATACTTTTTGACGCGTCTCTTCTTCAGAACCCGCAGGTGGAACGAGTGGTCGGTGCACGTGGAAATAGAGCGCCGCCGCAGGTGCCACGTTCTCTTTTGTCCACACCTCTGCCTGCTCAATCAACACCTTCAAATAGATGAGCATCTGCATCGCCAGACCGTAATAAATTTCTGCAAAGTCGACTTCACGTTTACTCGACTTATAGTCGACGATTCGGACGTATAACTGGTCGTGGACCATCGCAGTGTCCACACGGTCGATTCGACCGACCAGTTCACATGTCGCCCCGTTCGATAAAGTGAACGAAACGGGTGGAAATTGTCCGCTTCCGAATGCGAGTTCAAACGCTTCCGGGTCAAAGCCGTCTCGTTTTGATTGTTCAATCAACACTTCTGCCGTCTTACTGACGACGTCCGTCAATTTTTTCTTTAAGTAGGCGTAACGATTCGAACTCATCAAGATGGCATGCTGAATCTCTGGGGTCACGAGCTCGACCGCCTGCTCCGCTAAATTGGAGCACTCGTCCGGGGTGACATCTCGCCACTCCTTTCCGTCCATCTTCACCGTCTGCGACATATGTTCGATAGTACGGTGATACAGATTCCCAATATCCGGGGCCTCGAGCCGGTACAATCGTCGTTCCTTCAGACGCAAGCCATAACTTGCGAAATGTTTGAACGGACAGGCTTGGAATGTCTCGAGACGTGAAACACTCGCCCGAATCGACGGAGTATATAAGGATTTTGCGACACGATCATCTAACGATTCCGGGATGTTTTGATAGAAGAGCGCGCTCGTCAACAACTGGAGACGTTCCCGTCCATCCGGATGCTTCAACAGTTCATTATAGACAGCAAACCACATATCTTGAATCGGATAATGACGACTCAACCGCTGAAGTTCAAGTGCCGTTACCGCCGCCGTCTGGTTCACATTCGTCAAGAAGGCGAATTGATCACGCGGTCGGTGCTCACCTGCTTCAGCAAAATGAGTCTTGACGACGTTTTGATGAAGTCGCGCCTTCAAGTCAGCGATAAAGCGCGCCGGTTGAACGGCTTTCCCCGTTCTGTCGACTAAGGCGTAGCTAATGTATAACCGCTCGCTCGGTGCCGTCACAGCCTTGTATAAGTAATACGTTTCATCATCGAACAAGTGCTCTGTCGCCTTACCGGCACGAAGTCCATTCTCGTGCATGAAATCCAAATCTTGATCGGTCAACAGCTTCGACTGGGTCGTGACAAGAGGAATTTGATCTTCATTCGCCCCGAGCAGGAAGACGACTTTCTTATCAATCAATCGACCACGCACATAGTCCGTTATCGTCAATTGATCAAGCGAAGGTGGAATGAGCGCATAACGAAGACTATCTAGTCCGGTGTCCATCATCTGTAGGAACAAGTCCGTCGACAACGTCTCTTCCGGAGCTGCAGCCTCTAGCTGTTCGAGCAAGTGCAAGACCGCGTCCCATACTTGGGTATGCTCACGCGCTTCGAGTAGTTCCGCCTCTTCAATCGCCTCATCGCGCCAATGCGTCAGACAGTCTGAAACACCGACCCGCTCTAGAAAGGCATACATGGCGTGCGTATAAGCCTGCATCGTCTTCGCCTGTTTCAAATCCGATAGCAGCGGATCAAACGTTTCGATGACACGCTCCCGCGATCGATTCAGCTCAGCCTCAATATCAAGTTCTTCGCTCGTGAGTCGCGCTTCTTCCCCGGAACGACGTCGCAATTGCCATTCGTCATGCCAATGATAATGTTTGATCCCCCGCTCGATGACGAACGCTTCAAGCCGGTCAACGGACGTACGACGATGCACCGGATCGAGGACGACGAGTTCTGTTTTCAGGGCACGGAACACGGACTCTTCCCGGTATCCACGTAAAGCAATCTCAATCGTCGCTTTCAACAGTTCGACGAGCGGGTGGTCGAGCATCGGTTGCCGTTCATCAAGGAAGTATGGCAGTCCCATCTTTTGGAGCGCCTGAGATGCCAAATCACCATATTCGTCGAGTGAGCGTGACACGAGCGCGATATCCCGATAACGATACCCTTCTTCACGTGTCAGACGGATGACTTCTCGAACCGCCGCCTCCACCTCAACGGTCCGGTCGACTGCGGCATGTAAATCAATCCGATTCTCTGAACCAGTGTAAGGTTCCGCCGTCAATTGGTCGAATGTGGCCTCAAGGTAACGGAGACTCGGATGCGTGTAACGATAGACGGTATCATACAGCTCGTCTCGAGAAGGAATCTGCCGTTCTGCCAACAGTTCTTTGAAACGCATGAGCGTCCGTTGCGTCGGTCCAAACAATGGATTGAGGCGATACAAGGAGACAGGATCGATTGTCAGCAACACATCGACATCGACCTTCTCTGCGAGTGCAACGAGCACCGCCAACTCCTGCTCTGAAAACTCGTTGAATCCGTCCACATAGACACGTACATCCGTCAAATCTGTCTCCGGAATAATTTGCAGCATGACGTTGAAATAGTCTTCTGCATGGAGTGACTTGCCTTCCGTCATCTTTAAAAATCCTTCATAGATGATGGAAAGGTCCTGTAGCTTCAGAGCACGGTGCTGCGCCTGTTCGCTTAACCGCAACAAATGTTCCGGTTCAACAAGCCCTCGCTTCAACATCGAGATCAATTGGTTCAATTCTTCATAAAATCCGAACTGATTCATCGTACGGCGGAACAAGGTCAATCGTTCTTCGCTCATCTCGACGACCCTCCGTAACAACAAATGGGTCCCCGTCTGGTCTAAGAATTGATCTGTCGCTACGCCGGCATCTCGCATCATCAAAAAGGCGAGACGACGCATCGAAAGGACTTGAATGCGCGTCGAGCCATGCAAACCATCGACTGTCGCCATTTTCTTTTCCATCTCAAACGACATTTGGTCCGGTACAATCATATAAATCGTCGGTCCGCTCGGGTTTTGTTTCAGTTCTTGAATGACCTCATGGATCATTTGTTCACTTTTTCCCGTCCCCGATCGACCAACGTGAAAGGTCACTGTCATTTTAGCGAACACTCCTTCCCTTTTTTCTTCATTATGAACCATCCCTAAGCATTTGTAGAGGGAAACCTCTTCTATACCTTATCCAAAAAAGTAGTAGCCTACATCATTCCCTTTTTCGATTGAAATCGATTAGACTGAACGTATGAGGGGGAATGTATGTGAGTGCCTATGAACAATTTGGAGGCGAACGTGGTGTACAACAACTCGTTGACGCGTTTTATGACCTCGTCTATGCCGACCCAATTTTACTTCCACTATTTCCGGAAGATCAAGATCGAGTCAAACAGCACCAATTTGAATTTTTAACACAGTTGCTCGGCGGTCCAAAGTTGTATTCTGAACGTCGTGGCGGTGGAAACTTGGCGATGATTCATCATGAGCATCCCATTTCCGAGACACATGCAGGCCATTGGCTTGGATGCATGGAACAGGCGCTCAAGACCGTGGATGCCCCGGAATCGATCAAGCGTCAGCTATTTCAACGGTTGATCATGTCATCTTCGAACGTCGTCCGTGTTTGTTCGCATCATTTTGAGTAGTCACAACTATAAAAAGTGGGTATGATAGGAAAGTAAGCAAAGGAGGTCGTTTCACATGACAGAAGAAGAAAAAAAAGAAGTCGTCTCATCTGAGGAAGAGACGGAAGAAAAAGAAGAAACGGTAGTCCTCGCCGACGCGCTTGATGAAGCTAATGAAGCTGCTGAAGCAGAAGAAGATGAGGACGATGATGAGGATCAGCCCGAAGAGAAGAACATGGACCACATCAAAGGCGTCTTCAACTACGATCATGAAAATGGTCGTGAATACCGTGTCGTCTTTTACAACGATCGCAAAAACTTAGTGTTCCGTGAACTCGGTAACGGCAAGGTTGAATTTGTCGGCCGCTTCTCGGATGATGCATACGATGAAGAGAATGAAGCAGAAATGCGTGAACTCGGGCAACGTGAACTCGAGCGCATCCTCGCTGAACGCTTCAATTAAAAAAATCGCCGAAATTTCGGCGATTTTTTTAATTTTTCTTATTCCGTTTCTTTTTACGGAGTGCATAGGCGACACCGGCAATCCCACCGACGACCGCGAGTCCGGCAACGACCGGAACGAGAACACGTTTCGTCGGAATCATCTCTTTCACACGTTCATATGGCGTTGGTGTCGAGAATTCTAATTGTACGGCTGTATCACCATGTCCATGTGCCCGCGCCTTGCGTGATGCATCCGTGACGACCACACGTCCCGTCGTCCAACGACGATTGCCGTACTCGTCTACGTACGGGCGACGTACACGTTTCACATCACGTACCATCTTCCCACGTGCGCGATCTGGTCGAACGACGCGTTCACTCGACCACGAACGGCTCCCGGTCACACTGTACGCTGGTCGTACTTTGCGGCGATTGAGCCAAGTATATGAATCGTTCATCTTCAATTCCCTCCCATACTGTTCAAAACCTCTCTTCTAATTATACCCATACAACATCACACAAAACATGTGACAAATGGTTCAAAAAAAGATGTGACACCATACGGCATCACATCTTCAAGCTAAATCATTCTGTAAATGGTTTGTCCTTATGACGACGTTTCGCCAAAATCAGGTAGTACGCCGGAACAAGAACGAGAGTCAATACAGTCGAGAATAGAATACCCGATACGATGCCGATCGCAAGCGGTTTGAAGAGCGGGTCTTCCCCAAGTGCGACTGGTAAGAGGGCAACGACTGCCGTGAGCGCCGTCAAGAGAATCGGACGAATCCGAGCGCGCCCTGCTTCGTAAACGGCGGTCGTGACCGGTAATCCTTCACGAATGCGTTGTTCGATAAACTCGAACAGGACGACTGCGTTCCGGACGACGATTCCCGCAAGCGAGACCATCCCCATCGATGCCATGAAACTGAACGGTGTCTGAGTCACGAACAATCCGACGACCGCTCCAGCGATCGCGAGATAGATTGTGAACAAGACGAGTAATGGCAACGAGAGTGAGTTGAACTGGAATGCGATGATCAAGTAAATCAAGAACAAGACGACGACGAACAATGTCGCAAGCTCTAAGAAGAACTCGTTCTGCGTGTCGCTCGCACCGGACTGGTCGAACGTGATCCCTTCATCCTCTAACCCCGACTTCGCATCATCCAACACCTGCTCGACATCTTGTTTAAATGCCTCTTCATCCGTGCCTTCGCTTGCATAGATTTGGAGTGTGACCGAGCGCTCCCCGTTCTCACGAGGAATCTGCTGAATTTGTTCCGTCGTCGTTTCCGTCACGAACGTACTAAGTGGTGCAACAGGTGGACCTGCTTCTGTTTCGACAGGAACTAAAATCTCGTCAAGGGCGAGTGCTTCGCGGTTCGCCTCTGCATCAATGACGATTTTCACGTCACGCTGTTCTACCCCGTCATCGAATGTACCAATTGGAACACCGTCTGTGACGAGACGAATTTGATCACTGATTGTTTTAGCCGTCACGCCGGCCTGTGCCATTTCCTCACGATTCAATTCGTATGTGAGTGTTTGGAACGGTTCTTTAATATTATCGAGGACGATGGCCCCGTCAATCTCTTCAAGGTCGGCTTTCACTTGGTCACGTGCAGCCACGAGTTGATCAATCGTCTCGCTGCGCATCGTGAATTCGACAGGTGCGGATGCCGGCGGTCCTTGTTGTTGCGTATCTAAGAAGATTTCGGCGTCCGGATAGTCTTCACGCAACACGTTCGTATACTTATCAATCAATTCGATGGCATCGATTGATTCGTTGTCGACACGAACGACCACTTGCCCCGTGTTTTCACCAGACTGATCGAGTCCACCCGTGAATAAACCAGGGAGACCTCCTCCGGCGAAGACGGATGTTTCCACGACACCCTCTTCTTCTTTGAATCTCGCTTCAATTTCTTCAAGACGTGTCTCTGTCTCTTCCAAATCCGTTTGAACGGGGAAGGTCACACTCGTCACGACTTCCGGACGGTTCGCGGCTGGGAAGAACTCAAAGGGCGTGAGTAAAATCAAACCGTACAATGCAGTCGTGATGACAAATCCGACAATTCCAAACGTCCACGGACGCTTCGCGACACTCGGTAAGAGACGGTCGGCGTAGAAATTACTGAGTCGGTTAAGCGGTCCGCCGAGCCAACCTGGTTCACGTTTTGATACTTTTACTTCTTTACGATTCAACCAATACTGCGCAATCGGTACGAGCGTCAAACTGATGACCATCGAGGCCAAGACAGAGAGGGCTAGCACCGTCGGCAAGGCGCGAATGAAGTTACCGTTTGCGCCCGATAGCAAGGTGAGCGGAAGGAAAGCAAAGACGACCGCGAGTGTCGACGTGACGATCGAGCCCCATACCTCTTTCGTTCCTCGGACTGCTCCAAGCATCGCCGAGTCTCCGTTACGATACCGTCGTAAGATGTTGTCGTTGACGACAATCGCATCATCAACCAAAATCCCTAAGGCGATGATTGCCCCGATAATCGAGATTTGGTTCAAATCGACCCCGGTAAACTGTAACGGAATCAAGGCGATCAAGAATGACAACGGAATTGCCAGACTGACGATAATGGAGCCAGAGAATGTTAGACCAATCGTCGTCACGGCAATGACAGCAATGATGGCGACAATAAATTCACGCGTCAGCGATGAGAAGATCGCATCGACCGCTTTTGCCTGCTCATAATATGGAACGAGCTCAAAACCGTCTAAGTCTCCAAGACCATCTTCGACTACCTCGTTGACACGGTCTTGCATCGTTGGAATATCCAAGCCCGACTCAATCGGAACTGTAATCGAAACAGCCGGCTTTCCGTCTAATGAAACGAGATCGGTTTCACTTTTCGCTGTCTCTTCGACCGTCCCGACATCTGCTAGTAAGACCGGTTCCCCATTGAATGAGCCGACGATGACTTGCTCCATATCGTCTACATTCGTCAAGTTATCGATTGCCAGTTGATAAATCCCCTCTTCAGTCGATTGACGGCCGAGCGGTGTCGTCTTGTATTCTTCGTTAATGGCCGTCAATACGTCCGGGAAGGCAAGCTGACGTGAACTCAGCTCTTCCGAGTCAAGTGACACGACATACTCCTGCTCTGGTAACCCTTTGATCGTGACTCCCGTCACGCCATCCGTTCGCAGAAGTTTCGACTCTAATTGTTCGATGTCTGATCGAACATCCTCGAACGACTCACGATCGTCTGCTGTCAATAAGTACGATGCGACAGGTAGCTGCCCGAGTGAATCATTGACCGTTGGCGCGAGCGCGTTTTCAGGAAGTTTAGGCGTCGCATCCGACAACGCTTGTCGAACGTTCGCCTGAAACTCTGCCTGATCGGTGCCATCCGCATACTCGACCGTGATGTTCGAGAACTCTGAAGCCGAGATCGACGTCACGTTCTCCACGCCTTCTAGACTACGCAGTTCTTCTTCTAATACACCGGTAACACTTCGTTCAACCGTTTCCGCTGTCGCACCAGGATACGGTGTTTGAACGAGCACGATATTGATCCCGGTTTCCGGAATCTCACGTTTAGGGAGCTGGAAGAACGTCAGCACGCCCACGACGATTGCGACGAGAAGAAACACGATAACCAGTTTCCCTCGCTCAATCATTTTTTCAAAAAACATAAAAACCCCTCGCTTTCGGAAGATGTGCAAATACACATATGATATCTCTTCTTCATCATAGAGGGGTTTGTCATTGAATTCAATCCTTAAGCGTGTTGCAATGTGCTGTCATGGAAACGTTTTTGAAAAGCGTACGATAATTCGATTGACCGTTGTTTTTGTCTCGACACGGTATGGTCGGACACGTGAACCTTGACCGATTCCCCCGTCAAAAACTGAATGAGAGTCTCTTTTCCGTCTTTCTTGATGGCCGTCACGTGTTGAAAGTTGATCCACGCACAATCTGGACTTTCTTTGGCAATCGTCGGAAAGAAGACGGCATCCGCATGCCAATCCATGACGACCGGTGTCTTTCGATGTGGTCCGAGGACGTGTCGCGCTGCCTCGATTCGACCTTGAATGCTCGACCCGTAGTATAGACACGCGTGTTCTAATAAGTCGATTGGCGACCCTTTTACTCGCATGACGCCTTCTGGTTGATACACAAGTGTTTCCGCTTCGCCAAACTCGTTAAATACAGGAATTAAAGCTCTCGTTTCATTGGTCAATCTGCTCATCTTTTCATCCCCCATAACGTATGTAATGACTTACATGTCATTCATACCAGGATTCGATGCGCCCCGCAAATCGGCTTTTGTCTATTTCCCATGAAAAAACCAGCCGTTTCCTGGCTGGTTTTGAAAATCAAGCATTCGAATTTAAAGGTTGGTTCGACTTGAGTCGGGGAAAGTAAAATCGCACTGCTGTTCCGTCTCCTGTATTTCGTAGAGACACTTCCCCTGTGTGAAGTGTCACAATTCGCTGCACAATGAACAGACCGAGTCCGAACTTCCCTTGCTTCCCTCGAGAGAATTGGTGGAACAAGTCTAAACTCTCATCAACTGGCGGCCCATCGTTAAAGATGGTGATTTCCACGCCAGCGTCATCTTGGTGGAGGTCGATACGAATGCAAGATTCCGCGTAACGGAGTGCATTGTCGAGCACGTTCTCAAATGCGACCCGGATCTGTTCCCCATCGCCAAGCATCTCGCCGCCTTCGCCATTGATTTCCCAATCGAGCTGGCCTCTAAGTTTGAAGCGCGCGACGAGCAGTTCCATCAACTTGTCGAGATTGATTGGTTCGAGTTTCATTTCTTGTCCTTTGAAATATTCAAGTTTTGTAACGTACAACAAATCGACGACTTTCTTCTCGAGTCGAGACGCTTCCTCATCAATGACCTCGGCAGAACCTTTCAAATCTCCTGTCGGATAAATCCCATCCCCAATCGACTGGGCATATCCACGAATGACCATGATCGGTGTCTTTAAGTCATGGGATATGTTTTGAAGCAAAGCCTGTTGTGCCAGGTCTTGCTCTTTCAACTCTTTTCGCATGGCATCAATCGAATGGGCCAATTGGCCGAGTTCATCTTGACGATCTAGTGGTAAAGCCGTCTCCCATTGCCGGTTCGAAATCTTCTCAACGGCCCGTTCCATCTCCACGATCGGTTTCGTCAATTGCCGCGACATCAATAAGGCGGGGATAAGCGATAAGAGACTGATGATACCTATCAGAATCGATATTCGCAAATATAATGTCGACACCAACTCACGACGATAGGCATCCCATGCGTAAGAGGCTTGATACACAATCGTTCCATCGTATTCATTTTGACGAATGATGTAATAGACGTCCTCTCCGTCAATCGTAGTCTGATACCGTTCGACCTGACCACTTTGATTTAACGCTTCCTGATACATGCGGTTCGTCAATTCAAGCGGTGCCGATCCGTAGATGATCCGTCCGTTCGGGAGAAAGATCAATTGGTTGACCGAACGGGACTCTTGTTGGCGTCGATCATACTCAATCGGGTT
Organism: Exiguobacterium sp. PFWT01; assembly: GCF_018255795.1. Taxonomy (GTDB): domain Bacteria; phylum Bacillota; class Bacilli; order Exiguobacteriales; family Exiguobacteriaceae; genus Exiguobacterium. The sequence goes on from NZ_CP073755.1 coordinate 2,157,111, forward strand.
TTGGGGATAATTCTCTAACTCATTCGTGTTCCCTAAATAATAGTCCACATCTCGTAACGTCTCATACACTTGTTCATCGATAAACTGGGTGATGGATGAACGGACCGTAATCAAAATCATGAGCGCAAGCGTCACGATGATGAGTAAGATGAGCACCCAAATCTTCCACATGAGACGTTTCGGTTTAAGCGCATCCATCATGGTCTGACGAGACGGTAACCGATACCGTAAAGCGTTTCGAGCTCGAGACGGTGTAATTTTTTCCGGACACGACGCACCAAGTCATCGACGACGCGGTCCGACCCGAAATAGTCGTTCCCCCAAACACCTTCTAGAATCTGCTCACGTGACAAGGCAGAGCCCGGATGCTCGAGGAAGAGTAGCAGTAAATCGAATTCTTTCGAAGTCAAATCGATTTCTTCATCTCCGTGCTTGATCAGACGTTTATCCGGATAAATGGTGTACTCTCCGTATTCGATATGCTCGTTCGACTTCGAACCGTAGACACGATCAATCAATTTTTTGACACGGATGACAAGCTCCCTTGGAAGGAACGGTTTGGCGATGTAGTCATCCGAACCCATCTCGAGTCCGATGATTTTGTCGATATCCTCATCGCGCGCCGAGATGAAAATCGTCGGCGTATTGGCATTGACGGCTTTGATTTGTTTCAATAATTGGAAGCCATCCAAGTCTGGCAACATGATATCGAGCACCCACAAATCCGGTTGATCTGGAATCGCTTCTTGTGCAGATGTCCCATCCGCAAATGAGCGAACGTTGTATCCTTCCTGTTCTAGATACGTGACGAGCATTTTATTTAAGTTTGCTTCATCGTCGACTAAGTAGATTGTATACATTCAAGTCACCTCAACACGTTTTTTCTCATCATATCAAACAATTGTCGTGAAATGATGGGAAAGAAATGAAGTCAAAGAAAAAAGAAGGTCACGAAATCGCACCTTCTTCAGCGTACTGAATTTGTTCGTAACTGTTGCGTCAAAAATGCCGCGCCCCCACTAATCATCGCCAACACTCCACTGATCATGATCAATTCCATGATGTCCGCCTCCCGTTGATACCGATTCTCATTATCAACTTAAATATAGCACACATCCTTTTCGTTGAATACCACAAAAAAAGTCCCGATTTCACTCGGGACTTATGCATCGTTATGCTTTTACGTCATATCCTTGTTCCTCGACTGCCTCCACCATCGTCTCAAGCGAGACAGAATCTTGATGGATCACGTCGACTCGATGCTCTTGAAGCGATACCGTCGCTGATTCGACACCATTCAATTCATTTAATGCTCCTTCAACGGCAGCTTTGCAATGATTACATGTCATACCTTCTACGGTTAACGTTGTTTCTTTCATGATGATGATCCTCCTTGTGTTTTTAATCGTAATGCGTTCAAGACGACAGACACCGAACTGAACGCCATCGCTGCTCCAGCAATCCATGGGGCAAGTAACCCTGCTGCAGCGACCGGGATACCAAGACTATTATAGGCAAGGGCCCAAAACAAGTTTTGACGAATGTTCTTCATCGTCAAACGACTCATATTCATCGCTCGACTCACGCCCTCAATGTCTTGCCCTACAATTGTAACATCCGCCGCCTCGAGTGCGACATCCGTACCGCTCCCGAATGCGATCCCAACGTCCGCCACCGCAAGTGCCGGGGCATCGTTCATGCCGTCCCCTACCATGGCAACGCGACCGGATTGTTTCAAGCGTTCGATTTGGTCCGCCTTTTCAACCGGAAGGACTTCGGCAATCACTTGATGATGAGGGATGCCAAGTTCGTCGGCAATCGCGTAGGCGACTTCTTTCCGGTCACCCGTCAAGACGTACACGTCACGCGTTTGACTAAGGGCTTGCACGACTTCACGACTTTTCGGTTTCAATTGATCTTGTAGCCCGAACGCCGCGACAATCCCGCTCTCATCCGCAACGTAGACCGGGGTCATCGCCCGCATCGACCAATCTGGCAAGTTGTATCCGAGCTCTTCCATCATTCGAACAGACCCGATGATGAGTTCTTTCCCATCAACGACCGCTTTGACTCCTCGTCCGGCTAACTCTTCCACTTTCGTCACGACACCGTCGCCGACTTCCCGACCGATAGCAGCTGCCAAAGGATGCGTCGATTGTCGTTCTGCCATGACGGCACGGCGGAGCATCGCTTCATCTCCGAACGTTTCCACCACTTCCGGTGTCCCGTTCGTCAATGTCCCTGTCTTATCAAAAACAACGATGTTTGATTCATTGAGTGATTCGAGTTGCCCCCCACCTTTGAACAACACACCTTGTTCTGCCGCTCGTCCCGTTCCGACCATGATCGATGTCGGCGTTGCCAAACCGAGGGCACACGGACAGGCGATGACAAGTACGGCAATCGATGCCCGAATGGCCGTATCGATATCATTTAATAGGAATGCCCAGACCGCGAATGTGAGGGCACTGATGGCTACGACAATCGGCACGAAGACACCCGAGATGCGGTCAGCCTGACGTTGAATCGGGGCCTTATCTGTTTGTGCCTGTTCGACGACACGTACGATTTGAGCGAGCATCGTCTCTTTCCCGACTCGTTCCGCCCGCATGAGAATGCGATGAGACTGATTGATTGTTCCGCCGACAACTTCGGCGTCGACAGTCTTTTCTGACGGAATCGATTCCCCTGTCAACATCGATTCATCAATGACCGTCTCTCCCTCGATGATTCGTCCATCGACCGGAATTTTCTCTCCCGGACGCACGACGAGAATGTCTCCTACTTTGACGAGTTCGACAGCGACAGACCGTTCTTCACCGTCAACGAACAGGATGGCTTCTTTCGCCTGAAGCGACAGGAGTGATTTCAACGCATCGGTCGTCTTCTCTTTCGCTCGTCCTTCTAACCACTTTCCGAGTAAGACGAGCGTGATCAGGACGGCACTCGTCTCAAAATAGAGATGCGGATTCATCGGGTGCACAATCATTTCAAAAATGGAATAGAAGTATGCGGCCGACGTCCCCGTCGCGACGAGCACGTCCATGTTCGCCGAACCGCTCTTCAAGCTCTTATATGCCCCTTGATAAAACTGCGCCCCAATCCAAAACTGAACAGGTGTAGCCAAGGCGAATTGCCACCATGGGTTCATCAGCCATGGTGCATGAAATCCGAGTCCCGGGATATGTGTTAACATGACGAGGAGTAATGGGGCCGACAACAGTGCAGAGATGATGACCTTCCGCTGTAATGGACGTAAGTCATGCGGTGGTGCCATCTCTACTTTCGGCTCGGCTCCATATCCGATTTTCTCAATCCGCGCGATCAGCTCTTCTTCTGTAATGCCTTCATCGACACGAATGGTCGCCGACTCGAGCGGAAGGTTGACCGTCGCTTCAACTCCGTCCATCTTGTTCAACACTTTTTCAATCCTTGCCGAACAAGCCGCACAGGTCATTCCTTGTATGGATAACTCAACGGTTTTCATGAAATCCCTCCTTATTTTTTGATGCGGCTGACAATCGTCATCAATTCATCAATGTAAGGTTCCATGTTTTCCGTCTCGCTTGCGTGAACCAAACACTTGCGCATATGACGTTCTAACAATTGCATCTCGACTTGCTTCAGAGCGGCCTGAATGGCTGACGTCTGAGTCAAAATATCGACACAATAGCGGTCGTTCTCGACCATTTTTTGAATCCCTCGGACTTGTCCTTCGATTCGTTTTAGACGTTTCCCGAGCGCCTCCCGTTCAGCATCATCACGCGGAACGAGTGGTTGGTCATGCATAAATTCTTCCATTGTGATCACCTCACCATTAATATACCCCTACCCCGTAACAGTGTCAAATAAAGAGAATATAAAAGAGCGACACGAGGTCGCCCTTCTCTACTCAACTATTTTGAAACGCTTCGCTCTTCAAGACCGTTCGTAAAATCTTTCCGGTCGTGTTTCGCGGAAGTTCCTCGATGATCTCAATATAGGTCGGTTGCTTATATTTCGCCAACTTTGTTTGTGTGTAAGCACGAATGTCCTCTTTCGTCACATTTTCATGTTTCGTGACGACGAATGCCTTCACCGCTTCTCCTTGTTCCGCATCCGGCACACCAATGACGGCAGCTTCGACGATATCCGGATGTTGATACAATACTTCCTCTACCTCACGAGGGTATACGTTATAGCCCCCAACGATGACCATATCCTTCTTCCGGTCGACGATATAGAAGTAACCATCCTCGTCACGTCGCGCCAAATCGCCCGTATAGAGCCATCCGTCCCGAAGTGTCATCATCGTCTCTTCCGGTAACTTGTAATACCCTTTCATGACGTTCGGTCCACGTACAATCAATTCCCCGACTTCACCGACGCCGACTTCTTCCCCAAGCTCGTCGACGACTTTATTTTCGACGTGAACGATTGAAGGGCCGATCGATCCGGCTTTTCGCTCGCCATGGAGCGGGTTGAAGCAGGTAACCGGTGACGCCTCCGACAGACCGTATCCTTCAAGAATTTTGCACTCGAACATCTGCTCAAACGACTCGAGCAACTGAACCGGTAAGCTTGCCCCTCCTGAGACGAACACGCGGACATGCTTCAATGCAGACGTGTAGGCCGGTACTTTCATCGCCGTCTGTAACAAGAAGTTGTACATCGTCGGCACACCGGCAAATAACGTCACACGGTGCTTTGGTACTAGATCGAACACATCTTGTGGTGAGAACTTCGGTAAGATGACAATCGTCGCCCCTCGAAGGAGTGGTGCATTGACGATGACCGTCAAACAGAAAACGTGGAACATCGGCAATGCCGCCAATGCCTTATCCTCTGGAGTGATGTCTAAATACTCCCCGATTGAATGTGCGTTTGAGAACAAGTTTCGATGCGTGAGCAGAGCCCCTTTCGGTTTTCCGGTCGTCCCACTCGTATAGAGGATGACTGCAACTTCATCCTCGTCGACTTCGATGAACGTCCCTTCTGCTTCGGCAAACGCTTCTACGAATGGGATGAATTCAATCGCCCCTTCCCGCTTCAATGCTGGAACATCGGCATATGGAACGGAAATCACGAGTTTTAAGTGAGGCAACTTCGTGAGTGCCGCTTCCGCCTGCGCGACGAGCGGTGATAAGCCAACGATTCCCTTTACATCCCCATCAAGTAGAATGTAGGCCATTTCATCAGGCGTGTATGTAGGGTTGATCGGAATGACGACCCCTCCACGTGACAACACTGCGAAATATGCAATTAGGAACGCAGGACTATTTCCGAGAACGAGAGCGACGTGATCGCCTTGTCCAATCCCTTTTTGCTCAAGCGTCGACGCCATCGCCTTGACTTGCCCATAAAACTGTCCGTAACTCACCGTGTCTTCCCCAAACACATACGCTGCTTTCTGCGGGTGAGCAATCACTACTTCTTGTAGTGACTTGACTAAGTTTGCCATGGTAATCCCCCTTTAAATGAATGATGATTCACTTTTGAGCCATAAAAAAGAGCACGTTGTCCGCGCTCTTTTCAATTACTTCTATTGTACATGAAATGTTTCAATAAGAAAACGCTTCCAAAAAGTTCGTCTGCAAGTGGAACAATCCGGCTCGACTTTTCACATGGACGAGCGCTTGAAGGGATTCATCATCCATGAGCAAATCATCAATCAGTTTATGATAGCCTTGTTTTTTTGATTCATTCGTAGCCGTAATGAATAATATCGCTTTCGCTTGAATCGTCTCTCCCGTGATGGTTTTTACTTCACACGTGTTCAACAGATGAAGAAGGGAAATACCGTCTCGTTTCGCTATGGAGATAGGAACATCAATGACCGCAACCGGCACAGCGACATCACTTACCCCGGAAGGAATGATCGATTCTTGATCGAGAACGACTCGCGTAAATGAAGAACTGACCATGCCTTTTCGTTCTAATTCAAGACCTACCGCCATCATCGCACGTTCAAATGTCGATTGTTCTGTCACCCACATCCGACTCGGGTCCATCCATTCACTGAGCCTTCGATACATAGTGATTCCTCCTATTTTTGATCAGCCTCTACGAAAGCGCTTGCACAAATTATGATACGCCTTCTCCCATCGAGGTGCAATCCGTACGTTCAACGTTCACGAAACTGCCAAAAAAAGGCGACCTCCGTAGAGACCGCCATGACTAACTTAACTAATCAAATCGACTAATTCCTCGAGCTCGACATTTCCGAAGTAATGTTTCAAATCGAGTTGCATCAATTGCTCACGGATGGCCGCACGTTCGAAACGCGTCCCAACGAGCGCTTGCTCGACGTCTTGGATGTCACCGACACCAAAGAAATCTCCATAAATTTTCGCTTCTGTGATCGTTCCTTTGTTGACGTTCAAGCGGACATCGATTGTCCCGATTGGGAAACGACGTTTCGACTCAACATCGAACTTCGGCGACTTACCAAAGTTCCAGTCCCAGTTCGCATAGCGTTCTTTCGAGATATCATGGACGATTTCCCAATCCTCGTCACGAAGCACATAGCGTTCCGGTTGTTCTCCATCATAAATCGAATGGAGGAGCGCCTCGACGAAATGTTCCATCTCCATCTCACGCTCTAAAAATTCAGTAATGTTCGCCACACGGCTACGAACGGACTTGATTCCTTTTGAACGCATTTTCTCTTCCGAGACGTTAAGCGAGTTCACGACCTCTTCGATGTTCGAGTTGAACATGAGCGTCCCGTGGCTGAACATGCGTCCACGCGTCGTGAATTGGGCGTTCCCGCTAATTTTACGCTCACCAACCTGAATGTCGTTACGACCTGTCAGCTCTGCCTCGACACCGAGGTTACGAAGCGCATCCACAATCGGTTGTGTGAACTTCTTATAGTTGTTGAACGAGTTGCCATCGTCTTTTGTGATGAAGCTGAAGTTCAAGTTTCCTTCATCGTGATAGACGGCGCCGCCACCAGAGAGACGTCGAACGACATCGATGCCATTCTCTTCGATGTACTTCAAGTTGACTTCTTCTGATGTGTTTTGGTTCTTCCCGATGATGATGGATGGACCGTTAATATAGAACAGGAAGTAATCTTCATGATCGACGTTCAGATGTTTAAGGATATACTCTTCAACCGCCAAGTTGATCTTCGGGTCGCGGATATCCGGATTAAAAATAAATTTCACAGTTTATTTCCTCCTAGTCGGATGTTCGTTACTCGTATTATACGAAACGAGACGAGTTCTCGACAAATCTTTTACTTCCACTCACCTGTCATCACGCGCTTCAATGCGTTCGCCACACCATACTCATCATGACGCTCGGTGACATGGTCACTGATGGCAATCAAGTCTTCGTGGCTATTGCCCATCGCAATTCCTTTTCCGGCCACTTTGAACATCGGCACGTCATTCAAGTTATCCCCGATGACGACGACTTCAGATAAATCGATACCATAATGTTCGGCAAGTTTTGTCACACCGTTCCCTTTATCTGCACCGTGTGCCATCACTTCGATGTTGTCATTGCCTGAAGACGTGACATACACCCCTTCGACTTGGTCTTCGATTTCTTTCCAAAGTCCGTTCATCTTCTCGAGATGACTTGAGAATGCGATGAACTTATAGACACGCCCTGCTTCTTCACGAATGAAGCCCTCGATGTCATCAACAATTTTGACGTCTTCGTTGACGTAATAGCGATTCTTAAAGAATTCGTACATCTCGAGCGAGCGGTCGTCACCATTCGCTTTCAAGTTTTTCATCGACGCTTCAATCAAGTCACCACGGCTCGCTACGAGTCCCGCTTCTGTGTACATTTCGTAAAAGACGTCCGCATATTTGTCATCTTGATGAAGGACGTTGATGACTTGAAGCGCCTCATCAATCGTCAAATCGATTTCGTGAAGGACTTCTCCCGACGTATCGAGCACGCGTCCCCCATTCGACGATACGATTGGGCAAGAGAGTCCGACCTCGTCTAAAATCTGTTTCGCATTTACATAGTTGCGCCCCGTCGCAATCGCAAAGCGAATTCCTGCCGCCTCTGCTTCACGAACGATCTCCGCTGTCTCATCCGCGATTTTGGTGTGGTTGTGCAAAATCGTACCGTCCATGTCTGATACAAAAAGTTTATACGTTGCCATCTTCCATCACTCCTTTTTCTCTTTCGCTTCTAACTATAACAAAAAGAGAGGGCAGCGGAACAATCCGAACCCTCCCTTCATCAAATCTCAATTTTTTTCACGCAATGCCTTCACTTGTTCCCGAATACTCTTCACACAGTCCGGCATCCCAATTCCGTCATAGGCGATTCCGGCGAGAATGACGCCTGGATATACCCGGCTCATCTCGGCTCGGAGTGCTTTGACACGGTCCGCATGAAAGACCGCATAAGGAGGCAGTCCATCACGGAGTCGACTGACGACGGTTTGAACCGGCTCACGATGAATGCGCATCAGGCCACGGAGATCGTGTAATGCCGTCCCGATGATTTCTTCATCGGATGCTTCGACGATATCATCTGCCCCCGGACGACCTAAAAAGACACGAAGGACGTGATATCCTTCCGGCACGGCATGCGGCCATTTCTGGTCGATGAACGTACATGCCGTGATCGTCACATCCGCTTCTTGACTCGTCACGAACCCAGTCCCAACGAACGGAAGCTCAATATCTTCTTTTTTGAAGACAAGTGAGCACGTCGCCGTCGCATGTGGCTTCATGTCCGCCAAAAAGTCACTGTCGACTTTCGGGAGGAACTGACGTATGAGGCGCGGTGGGACCGTCAATACGAGATGGTCCGTGTCGATATCTCCGCGACTCGTGAAGAGACGGTACCCGTCCTCACGTTCGGATACTTGTTCGACGGAACAGTTTAATACGATTTCAGTACGTTCCAACCGTTCTGCCAAGCGGTCTGTCAGTGATTTGAGTCCACGTTTCAACGAGGCGAACTGACCGACCTTCTTTGCCCCGACTTCTGCGACTCGTTGTTCCGGTCGTAAGTGTCGCATCCCTTCATACAAGTTGCCGTATTTCTTTTCTCCCTCGATGAACTGCGGGAATGTCGACATCGCACTCATTTGATCGATGTCTCCGGCATAGATACCAGAGAGTAACGGTTCAATTAATCGGTCGACGATTGGGTCCCCGACACGCTCACGAAGGTAGAGGCCGAGTGAGACGTCCGAGTCTGGCGCTTTTACATCTGGAGGGGACAGCAACATCTGCTTCAAGTCCTCGTGCTCTTCTTCCGAAAGCAACGTCGTCTCACGAAAGGCATTGACGTCGAGCGGGATCCCCATCACCGTCTGTTTCGGAATCGGGTGGAGCCCGTCATGGTGAAGGACGTAAGCCTGACCGACTCCATTGCGAACGAGTTCATCGCCTAAACCGACGTCTTCAATCAATTCCGTCATCGCAGTCTTACGAAAGACATACGAGTCCGGACCACGTTCCACCGCAAACTCGCCCGTTTCATACGTATCAATCTTTCCTCCGAGGCGATCCGTCGCCTCGAGCAACGTGATGGTCACGTCTTCCGGCAAATAACGCTCTGCATAAAAAGCGGCGGTGAGACCTGTGATCCCACCACCGACAATCGTGAATTTACGCATGATGCACAATCACGCTTTCCATTCGATCCGCGATGGCTTCGATGAAGCTTCGCTCTGCATTTGGCATAGCCGGACGTGCGTAGTGAACACCGAGGCGGTCACAGACAACTTTACACTCGACATCGTTATCGAACAATACTTCGAGATGGTCTGCAACAAAGCCGACCGGCGTATAGACGAACGCCTCGTAGCCGTACTTTTCATAAAGTTCAGCCGTCAAATCTTGGACATCTGGTCCAATCCATGGGTCCGGCGTGTTTCCTTCTGACTGCCAACCAATCTCATAATGTGGGACGCCTGTCTCAATGGCAATTTTATCAGCTGTTTCTTTCAACTGATCCGGATACGGGTCGCCACCAGCCAAGATTTTCTCAGGGAGACTATGCGCTGAAACGATGAGACATGTCTTTTCAGCCGGTACAGGCAATGACGCATACGTATCGTTGATCGCATCCGCCCACCATTTGATAAACTTCGGCTCATCATACCACGACTCTACCGAACGAATGTCGATGCCATACTTCGCTGCTTCTTCATGAGCACGTCCGTTGTATGATTTGACGCTATATGACGAGTAATGAGGTGCTAAGACAACCGATACCGCCTCTTTGATGCCGTCGTTCGCCATTTGCGCGACCGCGTCTTCTACGAACGGTTCGATATGCTTCAATCCGATATACAGTTTGAACTCGATTTCACCTACATGACGCTCGTTCAAGATGTCACGAAGCGTCTCCGCTTGATCGATCGTGATTTTTGCGAGTGGAGATACTCCACCAATCGCTTCGTAACGTTCCGTCAAATCTTGAAGTGCTTCCGGTGACGGTTTGCGTCCGTAGCGAATGTGCGTGTAATACCGCTCGATATCTTCTGGTTTGTACGGTGTGCCGTACGCCATGACAAGTAGTCCGACTGTTTTCATGATTCGTTGCCTCCCATTTTTTCGCGTGAGTAGTCGTGAATGAATGCCGTCAATTTGACAAGGACGGCCGGGTCGACTTCAGGGAACACCCCATGTCCCAAGTTGAAGACGTATCCTGGCTGTTTCATTCCTTCATCTAAAATCTCCTTAACCTTCTCTTCGATGACCGGCCATGGAGCTAACAAGAACGACGGGTCTAAGTTTCCTTGAACCGCCTTTGTGATGCCACGGTCCCGTGCTTCCTGTACCGACAGGCGCCAGTCAAGCCCGACCACATCAAGTGGAAGGTCGTGCCATTCTTCGATTTGATGGCTCGCTCCGACACCATGCATGATGAGCGGAATGTCGAGTGAACGTAGTTCTTTAAAGATACGCTCCGTCGTCGGTTTGATGTAACGTGCATAATCTTTGCGGCTGAGCGTCCCGACCCACGAATCAAACAATTGGAACGCTTGAATGCCGGCATCCGCTTGCGCCTTCGCATACGTGATGACCATGTCGCCGAGTTTTTCCATCAATGCATTCCATACATCCGGTTCTGCATACATGAGTGCTTTCGTACGATGGTAGTTCCGCGACGGTCCCCCTTCGATCATATAGCTCGCCAATGTGAACGGTGCGCCTGAGAAGCCGATAAGCGGAACTTCTAATCGTTCCCGTAGTAGACGAATCGTGTCAAAGACGTATGAGATATCTTCCGGGTTTAACGGTTTCAAACGTTCCACATCTTCCATCGTTCGATACGGATTGTCGATGACCGGTCCAATCCCGCTCTTGATTTCGACGTCGACTCCCATAGACGGAAGTGGCGTCATGATGTCCTTATATAGAATGGCCGCGTCGACTCCGAGTTGTTTCACCGGAAGTTCCGTGACATATGCACAAAGTTCAGGATCATGCGTGATCTCGAATAGTGACCTCGTCTTTTTAATCTCTCGATATTCCGGTTGGTAGCGTCCGGCTTGGCGCATGTACCATACAGGTACATAATCTGTCGCCTCTCCTTTAAACGCTTTTAAAATAGTATCGTTCATACGTCGCGTCATTCCCCTCTAAATTTCTCCTACACTCTTTATTCTCGTGTTTGTGAACTCAAAAACATTATACAGAAATTAATTAGAATTATGCTAATGTGAAGCATTTTCATTGTGTTTTCTTTGTGTCATTTTTTTGTCGGAAATGTTCGGAAAGCTGAATTCAACTGACCCCGAATCAAATCATCCCGCTGTTTCGCCGACATTCGTCGTTCTCGTTCTTTAATATCTTGAATTCGCCATCCATCCTCTAGTTTGGTCGCCACTTCGACTAAACGTTCCACGTCATGGAAAGAATATTTACGTGAACCACCTTTTGTACGTTCCGGAAAGACGAGACCTTTTTCTTCATAATACCGAATTTGACGCTCTGAAAGTCCCGTCAATTCAGTCACGACGCCCATCCCGATCACTTTCTTCGATTTATAGTCCATTCAGCCTCGCCTCCTTAATAAAAAAACTATGTCAGATAATCTGACAAAATGCAATCCAGCATGAAATTTTCGTTTTACACTGAAGTCAACTTTTGGAAAGCATCTAAGAAAAAGGAGGGCATGAACATGGAAGACATTCTCTATTATATGGACACGCTGTATGTACTCATCGCTGCATTGCTCGTATTGACGATGCAATTAGGTTTCGGATTACTCGAGACAGGGACGCTTCGGGCGAAGAACGCCGGTCACGTCGCGGTCAAACAAATTATCAGCCTCTCTGTGGCGGCACTCGCTTTTTGGGCGGTCGGGTTCGGCCTCTCGTTCGGTGACGGGACGACTTGGTTTGGGACAGAAGGATTCTTCTTAAGCGGATCATTCACAAGCCTCGACTGGGCGAACGTCTCAATCGACATCAAATTCTTATTCCAGTTATCATTCGTTGCAGTTTCTCTCGCCATCGCGTGGGGTGGATTTGCGGAACGGGCTAAGCTTTCTGCCTACGTTCTGTTCGGTATCTTCTTCGTTGCCATCCTCTATCCAATCGTCGCTCGCTCAGTATGGGCCGGTGGAATGCTTGGATCAATGGGGATGCAAGACTTCGCAGGTTCGGCGGTCGTTCACCTTCAAGGTGGGATGGCGGCTCTCATGGCAACAATCATTTTGAAACCACGTCGTAAGACGGAATCACTCGCTGGTCATAACCATGTGTTAACAGTCGTGGGTGGTCTCGTCCTCTGGCTTTGCTGGTTCGGCTTTAACGCCGGTTCGACAATGTCGGTCGCTGACGGATTCTTCGGTTACGTCGCATTGACAACGATGCTCGCCACAGCAGCTGGTGCGCTCGGTGCTCTGGCCATCGTCATGCTCCATCGGAAGACGGCAGATATCCCAACAATCGTCAACGGAGTACTCGGGGCGCTCGTCGCCATCACGGCAGCATGTGCGTTCGTCGAACCGTGGGCAGCCGTCGTCATCGGGGCACTCGCATCGGTTGCAACATATGGAACGAGCATCTTGATGGCGAAGTATGTGGATGACCCGCTCTGCGCCTTCTCCGTACACGGAGTCGCTGGAATCATCGGAACACTCGCACTCGGCTTCTTCGCATCTCCTCGACTCGTTGAAATCACAGGAATCGGTTCTGCCGGACTCTTCTACGGTGGCGGATTGACACAGCTCGGTGTACAGACACTCGGTGTGTTGATCGCGATGGTCATCGCCGGTGGTGGAAGTTACGCCTTCTTGAAACTTCTCGATGTCACAATCGGACTCCGTGTCACAGAAGAACAAGAAGATGTCGGCCTCGACATCGCAGAACATGGTGTATCGGCATACGGTGAAGTCGAAGAAACAACCGAGAAACCAGGACGCCTACCGAAGATTCTCGGTTCGAGCGTATCGGTCATGTCACCTAAAAAATAATCTATTCACGTGAGAAGGACATCCCGCACAGGATGTCCTTCTTTTTATTTTAATCGACTTAAGTAATAGCGTGTGACCAAGATAGACAAGACCAACCCGATCGCCGCATCCCATGTGGCACCGAAAGCGACAGATGCAATCACTAAAACGACGGACTGGATGACGAGCAATCGCATCGCCCACCACGAATACCCTGCGATTCGCTCATCGCGTGTGATCGGGAGCCAGGAAACGATGGAAATTGCCTCTAACCGTTTAAATAACGGAACGAGCTGTAACGCGGTCAAGCCTACAAAGAGTGGCGTGACCAATCCGACGTACCATCCCCCCGACATCCACATGACAATGAGCGCCACTACGGTCAAGCGAAGAATTAAATCAAGTGAGTCGTTCGAACGGAGAATACGAAGTCCGTACACGTAACGCGATGCATCCACGCGCCGTAGGACCCGATTTTCTAGAAGCCGCGTCAACACGCGGCGCTCTCGAACCTCTTCTTTCAAGGTCGGCAAATCGACGAACCAGCTGATGACTCGTTCAAACTGAGCCCGACTCTTCTCCTCAAGCACCAACCAGTGTAAGAGCGGGATGCGCTCGTTTCGTTTCACATGTAAGAAAACGAACGGCATGAACGCGGGCACCCATGCCCACGCTGTCCAATCCATTAAAAGACAAGCGCCGCTCACGAGCGCAAACGGTAGGATTGTCCATTCACGTACGCCTTCCACTTTTGCCAAACGACCTGCAGCTGACAACATGACCATCGTCACAACGACGGATAACACTTCGATACTCGTATAACTCTCTGTCCGTACGAGGAGCGGTAGTAAAACGAGAAGGACGAGCAATCCACGCAGTGCAGCAAACACGAGATTAAATAAACGTACCCCCACCATATAAGAACGAATATCCCCTAACTCCGGAAGCAAAAATACTTGATCCGCCTCTTGAATGAACGTTCGCGGGCGATGACCGAGTGGCATGAGCAATAGGACCCCCGCGGCAATCCACGTTCCTGGGAATGTACCATCGATTCGTTCTAAGAAGTTATTGTAGACGAACGCCCCGTAAATCAAGGTGAAATAGAGCGTGAACAACAGTCCCCCGTTCGCAACGTAGCGGCTGTACTTGACGACCTCTTCCATCCAGGTTCCGAGCCTTGCTGTAAATCGATTCATGACGACCGTTCCTCCGAAGCGATTGCTTCTACATATATATCATCAAGTGTCGCATCAGGCGACAATCGATACACGTCGCGCAACTCGGCCGCTGTTCCGCTCGCGATGACGACTCCTTGATGAAGGAAGACGAATCGGTCGCAGTGCCGCTCCGCCGTCTCAAGGATATGGGTGGACATTAAAATCGCGCAATCTTGTTTATATTCATCAAATAACTGAAGCAACTGACGAATGGCTAGTGGGTCGAGACCAACAAATGGTTCATCAACAATCAAGAGCGGCGTTTTCGTCACAAGCGCACACAAGATCATCGCTTTTTGACGCATCCCTTTCGAAAAGACGGAAGGGAACCAGGCGAGTTGCTTTTCCATCCGCATTTCTTTCGCCAAACGTTTCGTGCGCGCAGCCAACTCGTCCGGATTCACATCGTACGCCTTCCCCATCAATTCAATATGTTCTTGCAACGTTAACGTCTCATATAAAATTGGTGTCTCCGGTATGTAACTTACTTTCTTACGATAATTCTTTTCGGAAGAATCTAATGTCTCGCCATCAATTTCGATTTTTCCGGAGAGGGGTGACAATAACCCCAAAATGTGTTTGATTGTCGTCGACTTTCCAGCTCCGTTTAGCCCTATCAACCCGACGAGCTCCCCTTTTTTTACTTCAAACGAAATGTCATGCAAAACTTGTTTACCGAGATATCCGCCGTTCAATCGATCGACGTGCAGCATGAAAACCACACCTTTCATTTTCAACTTTTTTTCGTGGTATATGTTTCAAATGTTGTCACATGGGAATAATCTGAACTGTAAGGCATTTTAAAATAAACATCAATACTTCCATTGTTCCACAAAATCGTTGTAAAGAACAATGGGCAAAAAGAGGAAGGAGAAATGAATGATGGGGTTTATTCTTTATTTAATTATCGGGGGTATCATCGGTTGGTTAGCAGGATTAATTTTAGGTAAGGACGTACCAGGTGGAATCATTGGTAACATCATCGCGGGGATTATCGGTGCATGGTTGGGTGGACTTATCTTTGGTAACTTCGGACCAATCGTTGCGGATATCGCGATTATCCCGGCTCTAATCGGTGCGATTATTTTAATCTTGATTGTATCGTTCGTTATGAAATCAATGCGTAAAAAATAAGATTATGTATCGGAGGGGCTTCCATTATGGAATGTCCCTCTTTTTTCATTGGATCAATAAATACATCGCGTCGTTCTTTTCGATAAACTGTTTCTCGGTTTCAAGACCAAAGAATGTAAAGAATGATTCGAAGAACGATTGACCGTAATCCCACTCTGTTCCGAGTGGGTGTTCCGACTTCGCTTTCGGTTCACCGAGGAGGGCAATCAAATCATCCGGTCGTTTATCGAGGTCGACCCGAATCGATTCCACTTCCTCATCTTTAAACGTGACAGCCAATCGCTCATAGTCCCATTTTCCTTCACGCTTTCCAGCCGGTTCACCAAGCGTTTCTTGAACTTGCTGACTCGACTGCCCAATTAACGAATCGACCGTTTCGAGTGAATGACCCGTTTGCGCCTCCACTTCAATTTCAATCAACTCAACCCGCTTCAAATCAAATTGTCCGGCAATGGCTTCGCTCGACTCAGGCATGAGGGCATACTCAATGGATTTAGAAGATATCAATTGAATCGTTTCGGTTTCCGTGACCGTCTCTCCATTAGTCACCGCTACCGCTTTGACATCATATTGTCCCGGCATCTTTTCAAACGATAACGTATCATCGGCTTCATCAATCCGTCCTACCTGTTGCCCCTCAATCCAAATATTCGTCAATGGGACGTCCGAGGTCACATCAATTTGTTGTGGGAGTAGTTCAATCCGATAGTCAGAAAAGCCATATCGCCCTTCCCCCGTATCGATCAAACGAAATAATCCGTCCGCCTCCATTCCCGATGTTCGGTCGGCCCGGTCTTTCGCAACTTCTGCGATGGCCTCTCCTCGAATGGACTTTTCAGCGTTCAACCACCCCATGAATCGCAGAGCCTCCGCTCGCGATAAAGGTTCTCCAAGATATTCGACTTTTTCTTCAAAAAAGGTATGGTCTTCTTCTAATAAGGCCTCTTTGAATGCGACGTGAATTTTATCTTGTTCCGCCGCCGGCTTGTATGCATATATATAGAAAACAATGGCTCCAACTAAAATCGTTAAACTAGATATGAACAGAAAGATTTTCGGACTCCGTTCTTTTTTTCTACTTCTCGTATATGGCATGTGCTCACCTCCTTTGCTCTCACTTATCTTCTATTATAGAGGGAATCCATCTCGCTTCCTATCGTTCTTGCGCCCGAACTTCCGTGTTATGATGGAACAGAAACGACATTTAAGAATGGAGGAATGAAGATGCATACAGATCCGACCTGTATCTTTTGTAAAATCGCAAAACAAGAAATCCCATCTTATCGGGTATATGAAGACGAAGCGGTCGTCGCTTTCCTCGACCTCTCTCAAGTGACGAAAGGACATACGCTCGTCATCCCGAAACATCATGCGAAAAACGTATATGAATTGCCAGAAGACGTGGCAGCAGACGTCTTCAAACGCGTCCCGACCATCGCCAAAGCGATTCAACGTGAAACGGGCGCCATCGGAATGAACGTCTTATCGAATGCCGAGGAAGTTGCCGGACAAACGGTGTACCACTTCCATATCCATTTGATTCCGCGCTTTGGACACGAGGATGGATTCGGCGCGAAGTGGATTACGCAAAATGACGCCTTCACGTCAGAAGAACTCACTACCCTTGCATCGAACATTCATGCCCATGTATAAACAGACAGAGACCCGTCAGCGACGGGTCTCTTTTATGATTGATTGATTGAGTCACGATGGCGTTTTCGTTCCTCTTCTAGTTGCGCCCGCTCGACCTGAAGCTTGATTGCCACTTCATATAACTGTTGACGCGTCTTGACAGATGTCGCTTGTTCAAATTCTTTTCGTAATTCTGTTAGACGGGCATCTATTTCAAGCATCCGCTTTTCTCGCATCGATTCTTCACGTGCCTGTTCCGTTTGCTTCGACGCCTCGTATCCCGCCTCTAGTGTATTCATAATGGATTCGGCCCAAGTGTCATCTCCCAGTCGTTTCGCAGCGAGATACAGGTCAAGCATGTCATCTACCCAACGCTTCGCTTTCTCCACTGAGGATCACCTTCCTTTACCTGTATTTTAAAATAAAATGATTTTTCGGTCAAAAATGAATGTTCTGAAAAATTTTATTTGCGATATAGGTTTTTAATCACTCTTTTTTGGTAAAATAATATGAAAAGAATGTAATTCTGATTATCCGAGCTTGAGGAGGGGAATGAATTGTCGAGTCGCCAACGTCGAGATTGGATTGCTTTCGGCTTTGTTTTAGCATTTTTAGGAGTCGCCACGGTGAAGAAACTGGCGCGAGGAACTGCAAATGATGCCGCTGCTCAACAACATCGAGCATCTACAATCACTACGCTAAAAGAACAATTTGGGAATGTGGCGAAACATGCATCGCAGGTTGCCGCCGCAGGAAAACTGCAAGGAAAAGAATTGACTGACCAAGTGAAAGCCGAAGTCGAACGCTATCAACAAGACATTCAGCCTTCAGTCGAGCGCATCCAAGGGAACCTTCAGGAACTCTCGAACGTACAGTCTGCTATGACTGACAAAACCGTCAATCAAACACAGTGAGTGTTTGAGGTCATCGTCCGTCGATTACATTTGACTTTTTATCCGGAAAGGATGGATCGAGATGGAACACGAAAAAGAATTCACTGGCCCTGAGGCCATGCTCTATAGCCACAAAATCATTCAATTGAGTAAGGCTTTGTGGAAAACCGTCGAAAAAGACTGGCAAAACTGGATCAAACCGTTCGACTTAAATATCAATGAACATCACATCTTATGGATTGCCCACGCTTTAGGCGGTGCATCGATTTCAGAAATCGCAAAATATGGCGTCATGCACGTCTCGACTGCTTTCAACTTCTCGAAGAAGTTAGAAGATCGTGGATTACTTACGTTTTCTAAAAAAGAGACGGACAAACGAAACACGTACGTTCAATTGACACCTGAAGGCGAATCGTTATTACTCGAAACGATTCACGCCTTCGACCCAGAAGGGAACGGCGTATTCCGCGCTTCCCTTCCGCTCCAAGAACTGTATGGAAAGTTCCCTGACTTAACAGATATGACGGCGATCGTACGTCGCTTGTATGGAGATAACTTTATGGATATCTTTGCGGAAACGTCAAAAATGATCACAGAAGAGGCAGGCAGACGCCCTGATGAGGATGAACTCAGTCAAGAAGCCTAACCTGCCGATAAAGTGGTTCTGTGACGTCTAACTCGATTCCTTGTCGGACGCATGCCTCAAGAATCGTTTTGACGTCAAGTCTCACATCTAACATACCTGCAAAATGGACGAGCAATGGTTCTATGGACGTATATCCGTAGCGCAATTGCTCGTTTTGCTGCGCCCGAATCTCCTCAAGCAATCGATAAAATGACTCGACTTCTTGTTTCGTCAAATTCGCTCGAATCACCTCATATTCGAACGGACGGTCTGTCCAATCGACAATCTCGAGTAAGATCTTCATCTGATAGGCTAAATGCTCGACCTTCTCCTCTAGTGACACTTCCCTCACCCCATCATTTCACATTCTATTTCATCATTATACGACAGGATTGTGTGCTATGATACTGTACAGACAAGAGAACAGCTGTCATGATTAGGAAAATGTGATATAGTCGGACTTAGAAACTTTAAAGAATTATTAGGGGTGGAATACATGTCAAACGGAATGACGAACGAACCAAAAAAGCAAGATAAAAAATTCTCAACTGGCGCACTCGTGGGTGCATCTGCAATCGCACTCATCATCGGTGCTGGCGGTACGTATGCGGCAACGAACGCAGGCGGCGGAGAGTCAGATAATTCAGCAGTCGTCACATATAAAGGCGGCGAAATCACACGCGGTGAAATCGCGGATATGAGCTATGATCGCATGGTGCCACAACTCGCATTCCAAGAGACGATGAATGCACTTCTTGAAAAAGAATACGGTGACCAAGTCGACCAAGAAAAAGTAGACGAAGAGTTCAGCAAGACAGAAGAACAGTTCAACTCAGAAGAAGAGTTCGAACAAGCGATTCAACAAGCCGGCATGAGCGGTACGGAAGAGTTCAAAGAAGCGCTTCGCGGACAGATGCTCGTTGACGCTGCGAAATCGAAACTTGTCGATGTGACCGATGAAGAAATCGAAGCACAGTTCGCAAAAGAGAACGTGGAAGTGGAAGCTAGCCACATCCTCGTTGAAACTGAAGAAGAGGCACAAGACATCATCAAAGAGTTGAATGACGGTGCAGACTTCGCTGAACTTGCGAAAGAAAAATCAACGGATACTGGTTCAGGTGAACAAGGTGGAGAACTCGGTTTCTTCTCTGCTGGTAAGATGGTACCTGAATTCGAAGAGTATGCATTCAAAGAAGATGTCGTTGGTAAAATCTCTGAGCCGGTTCAATCTCAGTTCGGTTTCCATGTCATCAAAGTGACAGACCGTAAAGAGAAAGACTTGAAACTCGAAGACGAGAAGGATCGCATTCGTGAAGAATTGGCAGCTGAAAAATCAGCTTCTGTCGATGCGAACAAAATTTACGCGGAGTTGATTGAAAAATACAACGTTGACGTAAAAGATGCAAAAGCAGAACAACAATTTGACGCTGTTAAAGAAGCGATTAAAAACGCAGACGAATCTTCAGAAGAACCTGCAGCAGAATCAACTGAACAGTAATCACAAAGGGGCACTCCAGCAATGGAGTACCCCTTTTTCGTTGATCACCTATTATAGATTCGGGCGATAGAAGGCACGGTTATCGAGCGCCATGACACGCTCCGTGAACATTCCGGGCTCGACCCCTTCATACGCTTTCTCAAACATGTTCATGCGCGCATCAATATTATCAATGAAGAATAACATCTCCGCTTCAGGTAACTGTGGCGCATTCGCAGATCCCCATTCCGGTTTTCCGTGATGGCTTAAGACGAGATGTTGCAACAATGTCGTCACTTCGCGGTCCGTTCCAAGTTCCCGTGACACAACTTCAAGTTCCGATGCCATAAGTGACAAATGACCGAGTAATTTTCCTTCGAGTGTGTATTCTGGCGTAATCGCATCAGACAATTCGATGACTTTCGCCAAATCATGCAAAATCACACCTGCAATCAAAAGGTCACGATTCAAGGATGGATACAGTTCACACATCGTATCCGCGAGCTTCAACATCGACATCACATGAAATGCTAGTCCTGAATAGACCGCATGATGATGTCGAACGGCAGCCGGGTACGTAAAGTATGCCTCTTCGTGACGATTGACGACTTCCTCGACAAGACGGCGAATCTCATCGTGTTGAAGTGACGTAATGAATCCACGAATCGTCGTCTCGAGCTCTGACTTCGGAATGGGAGCTGAGCGGACGTACGGTGCAATATCCACTTCCTGCTCGATGATCGAAATTTGTTTTAGTTTCAACTGGGTGCGCCCGCGATAGTCCATCACTTCACCGGCCGCATGGACGATTTTTTTCGTCGCATACTTCTCAGTATCGGCACTATCCCATAATTTCGTTTCGATTTCACCACTCTCGTCGCAAAGGATTAATGTTAAATAAGGTTTTCCGTTCCCGGCGAGTCCCTTATACGATTGTTTGATCATGACATATTGGTCTAGCGTGTCGCCCACTTTGAGCTGACCGATTTTTGTCGTCAATGAAAGCACCTCTCTCTTGTTCAGTACCTTCATCTTAACGAAAGTTTGCGACAGATGCCAACATTCCTGACAATTTGGGAATACTATCAATATAGTGAATTGGAGGAATGGATGATGGAATGGGATTGGTATACACGACCGGAAGATTATGTGCATGTTGATCAGCAATATGCCCAAGCCTATACGTATTGGCTTGAACAATTGACGACTTCGAATGTGACGAAGATTGTCGTCGAAAATGGATATATGTATGGTTCACTCACGCTCGACTATGAACAGTTAGAACGGGAGCCACAAAAAATTGGACACTACTTCATTGGGCCTGATTTTTTATGGACAATCGGCTTTGATGATTTGCACCATGAGTCCGTTCTTGCCAAACAATGTGATTCTCCGATCGAGGCGTTTTATGAGTTACTTGCCGAACGGATGAACAACTACTTTCATGGCATCGATGAATTTGAAGAACGATTGATGGCCGCTCAACGGGAAATGACGGGACAAGTTCCCGCTACGTTCATGAATGAGATTTTTGGTCTTCGCAGTGAGATCGAACGGTGGTCCGATACGGTCACCCCATATAAGGAGCTTGTCATGGCGGGACGAGAGGCTTTTTTAACGATCGATTTACAGCAGTTGAAGTCGTATCAGCTTGCCGATCATCGAGTCAGTCGATTGCTGACACTCATCAATCATTATCAAGAAGACGTGATTGCGATGACAGACCTTGCCTCCACCCTGTCAAACTTCCGAGGGAACGAAATCATGAAGGCGCTAACCGTCTTCACCGCGCTGACGACTCCCGTCGTTGCATTCGGTGCGGTTTGGGGAATGAACTTTAAAAACATGCCTGAACTGGAATGGCCGCTTGGATATGGATTCGCCTGGCTCATGATTCTTCTCTTCACCCTCATCATCCATGTGTGGCTGAAACGGAAGAATTGGATCGGGTCATTGCTACAGTTTCCGAATCAGACGACTTCAACGAAACATCGGTCAAAACAAAAATCTCAAAAAACGAACAAAAGTTCGGTATAATGAAAGAAAAGTGATTCACACAAGAAAGGTGATGTTATGGAACGACTCATCATTCATGTGGACATGGACGCATTTTATGCCTCTGTCGAGCAGCGTGACCGGCCTAACTTACGAGGAAAGCCCGTCATCGTAGGAGGCCCACCCCACAGCCGTGGGGTCGTTGCGACATGTTCCTATGAGGCGAGGAAATACGGCGTACACAGCGCGATGTCATCACGTCGCGCTTTTGCCTTGTGTCCCCATGCGACGTTTGTCAAACCACGGTTTCAGGCCTATCGACAAGTCAGCTCACAAGTGATGGAGATTTTTAAGTCGGTCACGCCGCTCGTCGAACCACTCTCGCTCGATGAGGCTTATCTCGATGTGACAGAGAATTCGTTATTGAGCACATCTGGACCCTTTATCGCCCGGTATATCTTAGGCGAAATTAAGCGTCGCACCGGTCTCACCGCGTCTGCCGGAGTCGCACCGTCAAAGTTTGTCGCGAAAATCGCTTCAGGATTTGAGAAACCAAATGGACTCACCGTCGTTCCGCTTGATGAAGTGGCAACCTTTCTCGCTCCCCTCTCCATCGAAGCCATGCATGGCGTCGGAAAAGTGACCGCTCAAACACTTTATAAAAGTGGCTACCATACGATTGATGACCTTCAACAAACTCGTCCCGAGCAACTGAAAGCCATCTTTGGACACGATCGTGGGCAACAACTGTATGAACTGGCACATGGACGCGATACCCGTCCTGTCGTGGCCACGCGGGAGCGTAAGTCGATCGGATCAGAAACAACGTTCGCATTTGATATCGATGACCCGGAAGAAGTGTTCGAACGGGTCATCCCGGAGATGGAGGACGTATTGCGTCAGCTCGATCGCCGCGACTTGAGCTGTCAAACGGTCACCATCAAAATAAAGACGAGCGAGTTTCAGGCTCGGAGTCATCAAATCAAATTAAACCACCCGACGCATGACCATGATGAGATTAGACGACTTGCCAGACGTCTTTTCGACGAGATGAACGTCACCGAGCCCGTCCGCTTGATCGGACTGACCGTATCCGATTTGATTCCCCGAACTGAATCGACACGACAGCTGACATTCGACGAACTGACAAAACCTTCTCTTGAAGAATGAATGACCATTCATTAAAATGAAGAAAAGGGGGTCGTGTGAATGGAAACATACACGGTGACAGGATTTGAAAATGATGGCACGCTCGTATTGAATGAATTGTTCGAAGCGAGCGACGATCAGTCGGCCAAACAAAAAGGGCTCGACATGCTTCGTGCTGCTGGACATGAGCATAAAGGGGCGCGTATCGTACGACGGGGGCAACTCATCTACTTCGAGCGTTGCAAATTACCGGGGAAACTGAAAGGGACGGCATCTTAACAAAAGTAGACCAGGACAATGATTGTCTTGGTCTACTTTTCATTCACCATATTTTTCATTCCACGCATCCTGCCATTCTTGAAGATCGGGGTGAATATCCTCAAGCGATTCTCCGCTCAAACTATATCCGTTCCCTGAACCTGATCCGTCTGTCACGGGGAATGATGTCCCGCCGATGACCTTTCCATCCACAATCATTACCGAGACAGCAGTCTGTCCTGCGGGAGATTGCTCACCAATCGGATGATCTTTCACCGTAAAGTTTTCGTAGTAGATGGTCTTACCGACGTATTCATCCGGTGATACCGGTTGTAGTCCCCAAACGTTCCGTTCACGATCCTCTGCCAGTTCCTCTAAGGTCAAGGTACTCGTATGCTCGCCTTCATAAGAGACGATCGGGTACTGTTGTTCCTCGAGATACGCTTCGGCCACCTGCCCGTTCTCCGTCATCTCCGGTTCTGATTCAGTTTCCATCTCTTTCCCACACGCAACAAGAAACAGGCAGAAGAATACAATCATCCATTTTTTCATCATCGCCCGCCCTTTCATCTGCTGATTCCTCTATTTTCGATACTTGTCTCCAAAAATCCTATTCAAAATGGGAAGAGGAAGAGAATCATCAGAATTCCTATAATTCCCGTGATGAGTTGCAACGGCACACCGACTTTGACAAAATCCATAAATCGATAGTTGCCGATACTAAAGACCATCGCATTTGTCGGAGATCCGAACGGGGTCATAAAAGCGAGTGACGCCGAGATGGCGACCGCAACGACGAATGGAACCGGACTGACAGACATCGATTCGGCGAGTGCAATCGCTAAGGGGACAAACAAAATAGCGGTCGCTGTATTCGAGATGATTTGACTAAGGAGCATAGTCGAGACGAATAAGACGACGAGTACCCATATAGGACCAAAGTCGGCAAACGTCCTTTCAATCCATTCAACGACCCATGCCATGATTCCCGCCTTTTCAAGCGCTGTACCTACCGGGATCATGGCCGCAATCAAGACGAGCGAGGACCATTGAATGGATTGATAGGCGACGTCCATCTGTCGGACAGCTCCACTCAACACCATCGCTAGCGCAGCCAGCCATACGGCAACGGTCGGGTCGACCCATTCGAACATGAACAGGAGCAACAACGTGAGCATGATGATACCCGCTGCGAGCTGATGACGCCCGGATACGACTCGATTGGCTACCTCGGTCACCCGTTCATTTGATAACAGGTCATGTGTCTCTCTTTCCATCCGCTCTAAATCATCCCATGTCCCTTGTACCATCAACATGTCTCCTTGCTTCAACGGGGTGTCTGTCAATCGCACGTGTGCGATCTCTTCTTGTGGTCGGATGACTTTTAAGACATTGACATGAAATTGATTACGTAACTGACTCTCACCGATACGCTTCCCGATTAATCGACTCACCCCTGGGACTGTGAACAGGAGAACCCCTCCGGTTTGATCATCTACACGGGTGGCCTCAATCGGTTCAAATGGTATCTGTTCTTTTTCAGAAAAGTTCCGAACGTGCCGTTCCTCACCGCTGACAAGTAATTCCCCCGCACGTAGTACGGTGTCCGCATGAGCCGTCTCATGATGGTGCCATCCATGAACTCGTTCCTTCAAGACTATAACCCCTTCATGAGACCATGAAAGGTCACGTAACTGTTTCCCAATTAACGGATGACTCTTTGCAATCGACATCACATAGACGTTTGGACGCAATGGCTCACTCACCTCCGTTTTCGACCACTGTTTCGCCCCACCTTGATCGAGTAAGCGATTCCCGATTAGCCGGAAATAAATCAATCCGATCACCATCACGACCAGACCAATTGGAAACAATGAAAAGAATCCGAGCGGTTCATCCACGAGGCCGCGGAGTGCTTCTGCCGCAACGAGATTGGGAGGTGTCCCAATCAGTGTCATCGTTCCACCGATGCTTGAAAAAAAGGCGAGTGGCATGAGATAAGAATCCGTAGACTGTTGGATTTTTCGTGCCATTACCATCACAACAGGAATGAGCAAGGCGACGGTCCCCGTATTGGACATGACACTCGACAAGAGCGTCACCGTCAACATAAACAGATAGAATAAACGCGTCGCATTCCCTCCCGCGTATGGAACAAGCAAAGAAGCCAACCGTTCCGCCAGACCAGAATGAAACAATCCCGCTCCGACCACGAACAGTCCGGCAATCATCAAGACGACCGGATTGGAGAAACCAGCCATCGCCTCACCTGGGGTCAATTGTTGTGTGAGCACGAGGCAAACAAGTCCAATCAATGCCACTAAATCCGCCCGTAACCATCCTGCTATAAAAAAGAAAATCATCCCTAAAAGGATTATCACCGTGATCATGCTGATTCACCCTTTCGCTATTGTCACAATTTCATTATAACCCACTTTATGTAAGCGCTTACTTAAAGCGTGTGACAATCTCATCAACAAAAAAACGGATGGCTCTAAAGCCATCCGCTCATCATTTCTTATTGAACTTCGTTTTCGTTCACCATCGGCGCGTAAAGCTCCTCAAGTGGTTTCATGATGATTTTCGTCACTTCTGTGACGAGTTGGTGCATGCGTTGCTCTTCTTGCATGAGCTCCATGATCAATTCGTTCTGTTGAACATTCATCATTTTCGTTTGCGCATCCATCATTTCCTGCTCAGAGATTTCCTCTCCTTGCATCTGCTTTTGTTGAAGCGTCATTTGGATGTTACGGAAGTCAGCGAACAACTGGTTCGCTTCCGCATCCGCATTGACACGATCGTATAAAGAAGAGAGTGTTGTGAACTCTTCAGAATCGCGAAGTGCTTTCTCCAATTGGTAAGCTTGGTCGTACAAGTTTGTTTGTGACATGTAACGTCCTCCTAAATGCTATTAGGGTTAAGCCATCACAAGATGGCAATCAACCCTTGAATCAACCCAATCATACCACCTAACAGCGCACCAAGCCATGTTATTGCCCGGAACTCTCGTTTCGAGATCGATAAGACGATCTCTTCGAGGTACGACGTGTCGAGTGATTGGACCTGCTCTTGCACAATCTTATCAATCTTCAATCGGTCCATGATCGTCTCCATTTGGTTCGTGAAGCGCTCAATGACAAGCGTGACACCTTGTGGAACGAGTTCGTCGACAATGCGGGATTCGACGGACTGTGTATACGACGAGACCGTACGATCCAATAATTGTCCGATTGGCAAACGTGATACGACTTGGTCTGTGATGCCATCGATGAGTCGTGCTTCGAGTCGGTCATCGATCAGTGTATCGACCGTCTTCTCACTGAATCGCTCAAATTCACGCGTGATCATCGTCGTCATTCCGTCACGGGTCGATTGACCACGTAAGATGTTGACGATTTCTGGTCGAACCATCTCGACAAAGTTCATGTTTTGAATGAACCCTGCGATAAATCCGAGACGACGCTGGACGAACGAGTCAACCATGTGACGAAGTTGCGCCTCACCTTCAGGAGAATAGAAATATTCCTCTGATTTGACGAGAAGCGCCTCCACGATTTCAGGAATGACCACTCGTACACGGTCCATCCCTTCTTCTCCAAGTAACTCAAACAGCTTTCGTTCTTTCACTTCAGCCATGACGTTCGATAGCTCGTCACGTAGTTTGTCATCTGCTAGCGTGAGGAATCGTGCCTCTGCGTTCGGATAGAGGGGTTCCAATAGCTCGCGGACCGTCTTATCCGAGCGTAACATCGTCTGAACCTCTTGTTGCGCAAAGTGCGTCATATGCGTCGTCACTTGGTCATCTAGCAATCGCTTCCGCATACCCTCTGGTGTCAATAAATGTTTGACGACCGTCTTCCCTAAACTAGATGCCAGTTCATCGCGACGTTTCGGAATGAGTCCTGGTGTAAAAGGAATCCGGAATGAACCGATGTATTTCGGTTCGTGTGGTCGGAACAACATCTTGATGGCGAGAAAGTTGGTCACGCCCCCGATGGTCGCCCCAATCAATATCATGAGTAAAATCTTTAATAATCCGTCCAAACTGCAAGCCTCCAATCTGAAATATGATACATTGTTGTTGAGGTGATAGTATTGAATACGTTTGATCGTATTAAATCGATTTTTCCGACTGCTGTCCATCGGTCGGAAGATGCATCTGGTGACCTTGATTGGTTCGAGACGCAAGATGGTACCCTATTCGGACTCCCCGCGTTCGAACTGAGCGAACGCGAACAAAAGCTGTTGGCGCTGTGGGCGACGCCAATCCTTCAATCTGATCCCCATCAGCGAAAATGGCAAGCAACCCTTCAAGATGAGACGTTTCGTTTTGAGCAACCGTTTCGGCTCATCTCTCTTTCTCTCCAAGAAGCGGAAGAAGAAGCGTTCGAATCCTTCGTTAGTATCGTCCGTGACTTTATGCCGCATGCCGAGGTCATCTTGATGTCGACACGACATATCGAGCTGATTGAACAAAATCCATTCGTCGATCTTCAGGAGTTTGAGGACGTATTGCGCGCCATTGCGAGTGACTGTTTCATCGAGGCACATGCCATCTATAGCGAACGTCCGCAAGGCTCGCTCGCCCATGTGTATCGTCAACATCAATTACTCATGCCATACGCACGTATGTCTACTAAAACTTACCCTGCTAGTCAATTATTATACCATTATTTACTACAACAGCAGGACTTAAAAGAGCGGATGCATATCACTGCCCCGTTAATGCAAATGCTCGATTTATCGACGATCGAATTATTAGAGGCATTGTTTCGTCACTCGTTGAATGTCTCGCATACCGCCAAAGCACTGTTCATGCATCGAAACACGCTAAATTATCGGCTCGATCGCCTATTTGAGACGACGGGTTACGATGCTCGAACGTTCTATGACGCTAGCCTTCTTCAACTCATGGTCATGTTGCACAAATCCGATTGACGGTTTTTGTGCAACTTGTCCATATTCAATGCAAGCGGTTTCATCATATAATCGTTCTTGTAAGCGTTATTATATACACATAGATTCTTTAGGAGGCTAACGACATGGCAGATATTCGTTTAGAACACATTGATAAAATTTACGATGGTGGCGTAAAAGCCGTCAGCGATTTCAACTTGCATATCAAAGACCGTGAGTTCATCGTCTTCGTCGGACCGTCTGGTTGCGGAAAATCGACGACACTTCGTATGATCGCAGGACTTGAAGAGATTTCAAACGGTGACTTTATCATTGACGGGAAACGAATGAACGATGTCGCTCCTAAAGATCGTGATATCGCCATGGTCTTCCAAAACTACGCACTTTATCCGCATATGAGCGTCTACGACAACATGGCGTTCGGGTTGAAGCTCCGTAAGTTCCCGAAAGACGAAATCGATCGTCGCGTAAAAGACGCTGCCCGCATTCTCGGTTTGGAAGAATACCTCGAGCGTAAACCAAAAGCGCTCTCAGGTGGACAACGTCAGCGTGTTGCCATCGGTCGTGCGATCGTCCGTGACGCCAAAGTCTTCTTGATGGATGAGCCACTCTCAAACTTGGATGCGAAACTCCGTGTACAAATGCGTAAAGAGATCATTCAACTCCACAACCGCTTGGATACAACGACGATTTACGTTACTCATGACCAAACGGAAGCGATGACACTCGCTACACGGATCGTCATCTTGAAAGACGGAATCATTCAACAAGTCGGTTCGCCGAAAGAAGTATATGATCATCCAGACAACATCTTCGTCGCCGGCTTCATCGGTTCACCATCGATGAACTTCTTCCGCGGTACACTCGCAGAAGGCAAATTCATCACGAACGGTGAAGAAGTCAACGTACCAGAAGGAAAAATGAAGACGCTTCGTGATCGTGGCTATGTCGGAAAAGAGCTCGTCCTCGGAATTCGTCCGGAATCAATCCACGATGAGCCAATCTACATCGACTCACCAACGACACACACATTCAAAGCGCACATCGATGTCGCTGAGCTCATGGGGTCTGAATCTTACCTCTACGCTGAACTCGGTGGACAACAGTTCACAGCACGCGTTGACGGTCGCTCGAACATCCACATGGGTGACGATGTCGAACTCGCACTCGATATGACAAAAGCACACTTCTTCGACGGAGAAACTGAAGCAGTCATCCGTTAAGGTATACAAAAAAACCTCGATTCGTCTGAATCGAGGTTTTTCTTATCGAATCGCATAACGCTGTTCGAGTTTGTGTTGACCGGCTTGGATCAAGGTCGATAAAATCCAGTAAATCGACGCAGAGAACAAGAGCAACGGCATGACTAAATATGTCGTTGCCGCAATCTGGTCAGACACGTACGTTAACTCCTGAACCGCGATGACCGAACCGAGTGACGTTGACTTGATGATGTCGATGACCGAGTTCGAGACAGGTGGGATGGCACGTGAGAGCGCCTGCGGGAAAATGATGTCTTTGAAGCGTTTCATTTTCGGAATACCGAGCGCGACACTCGCCTCCACTTGTCCTTTGTCGACCGAGTTAATGGCTGCTCGGAACGCCTCTGAGATATAGGCAGCGAAGTGGAAGCCTAATCCAAAGATGAGTGCCTGCATCCCACTGAGTTGAACGAACCCGGTGAGCCCAACATATAGGATCAACAACTGAAGTAAGAGCGGTGTTCCACGGAAGAACGAAATGTACGTCCGTGTGAACAACCGTACGATTTTAATCGGACTACTATGAAGTAAAGCGATGATCAGACCGAGCGCCAAGGCGAGAAGAATCGACAGGACACTGGCGATCAACGTGAGCTGGACGGCTTCAAGATAGACCGAGCGGTTATCTATGACGGTCGTGATCAGTTCATTCATTGACTGATATCCTCACCGAAGTACTTCTCACCGATTTCTTTCATCGTGCCGTCTTCTTTCATCTCTGCGAGCGCATCGTTCAACTTGTCTAGCACGTCGCTATCTTGACGTGTCATGAATCCAGCTTCACTTGTATTGAAGATGTCACCGACTGCTTTGACGTCATAGCCTGTTTTTTCGAGTTCCGTCAAGATGAAGAGACGGTCGTTGAGGGCCGCGTCCAAACGACCCACTTCGAGGTCTTGAAGGACTTGGTTCGCCCCTTTATAAAACTTGACTTCAGCGCCAGCTTCTTCAGCCATTTGCGCATAGACCGAACCTTGTGTCGATCCGACTACTTTTCCATCGAGGTCGTCAATGCCTTGGATGTCATTATTGTCTGAACCAACGATGACTTGAGCTCCTGACACAGCGTACGGGTCAGAGAACGCATATTTCTCTTCGCGCTCAGGCGTGATGCTCATTTGGTTAGCAATCATATCGATACGCTCAGCATCGAGTGCTGGGACAAGTCCTTTGAAGTCCATTGCTTCGTATTCCACTTTGTAACCGGCACGTTCTGCCGCTTCGTTCAAGACGTCGATATCATATCCCATCAATTCACCTTTTTCTTTGTACGTGAATGGTGGGTATGTCGCCTCTGTTCCGACCGTGATGACCGCTTCGTCCGCTCCACTGTCTGTTTCGTTACCGCAAGCTGCAAGAAGCCCGACTGAAGCTCCGATTGCGAGTACGCTCGTTAATGTCTTTTTCATAA
This sequence comes from Exiguobacterium sp. PFWT01, assembly GCF_018255795.1. GTDB lineage: Bacteria > Bacillota > Bacilli > Exiguobacteriales > Exiguobacteriaceae > Exiguobacterium. The sequence continues at coordinate 2,188,461 of NZ_CP073755.1, forward strand.
TGATTCCGCCTTTCTTATAATCCTTATATGATTACACGGTTTTAAACAATATCCTCATCATACTGGCGCGATGTCTTCATGTCAAACAAAAAACATCACCCTATTTCTAGAGTGATGTCCCTCATCAATCAATCGCTTTCGCTTGTTTCATAACATCCGCTTCAATCGCTTCACGTTTGGCGGTCGTCTTCTCGGCACGATCCGCATGCACACTGAAATAAAACTTGATTTTCGGCTCGGTTCCAGATGGGCGAAGACAGAACCACGAACCGTCCGCAAAGACGAATTTCAAGACGTTTGATGATGGCAATTCAATCGTTTCCGATTTACCGGACTGTAAGTCGGTCGCCACTTGTTTCTTATAGTCTTCGAAACGAACGACTTCATATCCACCGACTTCTTTTGGTGGATTGGCACGGAACGCTTCCATCATCCGTCCGATTTGCTCGAGACCAGCTTTTCCTTTTAACGTCATCGACTGCAAGGACTCTTCATAGAATCCATACTTCTCGTAAATCGACTGCAGCGCATCATAAAGCGTCCGACCGTGTTGCTTATGATAAGCTGCCATCTCGGCTGCGAGTAGGCAAGCCTGAACAGCATCTTTATCACGACAGAAGTCTCCAATCAAATAGCCGTAGCTTTCTTCATACCCGAAGAGGAATTCATATTCGCCTGATTCCTCATATTGTTTGATCTTCTCCCCAATGAACTTGAATCCAGTCAACGTGTTCTCAAGATGTACACCGTACGCTTTTGCAATCGCGGCACCGAGTTCAGACGTGACGATCGTCTTGGCGACAAATCCATTCGAAGGTAACGTACCTGTCTCACTCTTTTGCGACAGGATGTATTCCATTAAGAGCGCACCCGTTTGGTTACCGGTCAAGACGAACCATTCCCCGTCCCGTCCGCGCACGGTTAAGCCGACACGGTCCGCATCCGGGTCCGTCGCCATGAGCAAATCAGCCTCGACCCGGTCCCCGTATTCCATTGCTAATTTAAATGCAGCCTTTTCTTCCGGGTTCGGATAACTGACCGTCGGGAACGCACCGTCTGGCTCTGCCTGCTCTTCTACGATGGTCACGTGCTCAAATCCATACGCCTTCAACCCTTCCATGACCGGACGGCGTCCCGTCCCGTGGAGTGGCGAATAGACAATCCGAAGGGGGCTGTCCTGTATGTCACGGTGGATTCGAATCGACTGGAGTGCCTCCATATAGGCTTCATCGACTGATGAGTCGACGGTGAGGAGTAACCCCGTTTGTCGGAGCGCCGCTTCATCTTCAATCTCAATTTTCAACTCGTCTTCAATCGCATTGACATACGTCACGAGTTCATCCGCTTCCGCTGGTGGAAGCTGTCCCCCGTCTGCCCCATATACCTTGAACCCGTTATATTCCGGTGGGTTGTGGCTCGCCGTGATCACGATGCCACCGAACGCATTTAAATGACGAACGGCAAACGACAGTTCAGGTGTGGCACGCAAACTTGGGAACAAATACGTCTTGATTCCGTTTGACGCCAATGTCCGCGCGGCCTCTAACGCAAACTCGGGCGAAAAATGACGTGAGTCATGGGCGATGACGACGCCATGACGTTTCGCCTCTTCCCCTGATGCTGAGATGAAATCAGCAAATCCTTGTGATGCTTTTCGAATCGTATAGACGTTCATTCGGTTTGCACCCGGTCCGATTTCTCCACGCATCCCGCCTGTTCCGAACTCGAGCGTCTTATAAAATGCATCTTCTAACGTGGTCTCATCTTTTTCGAGTTCTTCGAGTTCCGCACGTAAATGCGGCTCGAGCCCTTCGAATTGATTCCAACGGTCATACGTTTGTTGCCATGTCATGATTCATTCCCCTTTCACCCTCAAAAAATTCAATCGAAGTACTCGCCAATTGCTTCCATCTTGTATACGATGAGAGTAACGAAACCTCGAGGTGATATTAATGTTTCCAACAATGCGTGCCCAAGAATTAAAACAAATCGTGCATACGAACTCGATTCGTTTCATCGATTGCCGATATTCGCTAAACGACGCGTCCTATGGTAAATATGTCTACCGAAAGGGACATCTTCCGAACGCTGTCTTTCTCGATTTGATGGAAGACTTGTCCGGTCCGCTCGGCGAACACGGCGGACGTCATCCGCTCCCTTCGAAAGAAGCATGGACGGCAACACTTCGTCGCATCGGCTTGAAAAAAGAAGATTTGGTCATCATTTATGATGACGGCTTCCCATTCGCAGCTCGTGCATGGTGGCTCTTCAAATGGGCCGGTCACGAACGGGTCGTTGTGTTAGAAGGCGGTATCCAATCTGGCATCACTTATTGCGGTGAGACCACGACGGACGTTCCACACTATTCGACAAGCGACTATACGCCAGACTTCCAAGACCATATGATTGCGACACTCGATGAAGTGAAAGCTGCTACGAGCGGCTCGCTCTATGATTCGCGAACCGAAGATCGCTTCAACGGCACACACGAACCAATCGATTCAAAAGCAGGTCACATTCCGAACGCATTGCTTTGCTCCTATGCCGAGGCCATTACAGAACTCGGGACGTTAGAAGACTTCCACGACTTGAAAGAACTGTATAAAGATGTTCTTCCCGTCGAGAACCCCATCTTTTACTGTGGTAGCGGTGTGACCGCGTGCGTCAATATTTTGGCGCTTCACGCTCTCGGGAAAGACGATGTCCGGCTCTATCCGGGATCCTATTCCGATTGGATCAGCTATCCAGAAAACGAGGTCCACCCCTAAGGGTGGATCCTTTTTATTTTACGCTCGTCGGTTTGATATTCCAGACCGCGTTCGCATATTCCGTGATGGTTCGGTCACTCGAGAAGATTCCTGACTTCGCCGTATTGACGATGGAGCTTTCGGCCCAACGCGACTGGTCACTGAACACCTCATCGACTCGTCGCTGTGCCCGCATATACGAGACAAAGTCTTTCAAGACGAGGAAGTCATCATTGTAGACGAGGAGAGAATCGAAAATGGATTGGAATTGATATTCGCCCACTTTATCGAACGTTCCGTTGACGAGACCATCGACGACATCTTTGATTTCCTGATGTGCGTGATACATCTCTGCCGCATGATAGCCCCCGAACTTCTTATAGTTCATGACTTCTTGCGGGGATAATCCGAAGATGAAGATGTGATCATCACCAACGGCATCACGAATCTCGATGTTGGCTCCATCTAACGTTCCAATCGTCAAGGCTCCGTTCATCATGAATTTCATGTTTCCGGTACCGGATGCTTCATAGCTCGCAGTCGAGATTTGTTCGCTCAAGTCAGACCCTGGGAAAATCCGTTCGGCCATAGAGACGCGGTAGTTTTCAAGGAAGATGACTTTAATGAATTGACTCGCCCGCTTGTCCTTATTGATGAGCGTGGCAAGAGCATTGATATAGCGAATAATCTCTTTCGCATAGTAGTATCCCGGTGCCGCCTTGGCGCCGAAGATAAACGTGCGAGGCACCATCGTAAACGTTGGGTCTGCTTGAATCTTCAAATAAAGCGCATGGATGTGAAGAGCATTCAGCAATTGTCGTTTATAAGCATGCAAGCGTTTGACTTGTACATCAAAGATCGAGTGCGGGTCCACTTTCTCTCCCGTTTCTTCTTGAATGTATGCCGCTAAGTCCAATTTGTTTTGTTGCTTCACGTCAATGACTTTTTCTTGGAAACTCCGGTCTTTCGAGACATCCATCAACTTTTCCAAGTCGTTCGGATGTTCCACCCATGAGGGGCCGATTGCTTCCGTGATGGCATCGGATAGTCGCGGGTTCGACTTCAAGAGCCAGCGGCGGTGTGTGATCCCGTTCGTCTTGTTGTTGAAGCGAAGCGGGAACATCTCATATAAGTAACGCATCTCGCGCTGTTTTAAAATATCCGTATGAATTTGCGCTACGCCGTTCGTTGAATGAGAACCGACGACAGCGAGATTGGCCATATTGATCTGTTCGTTTGACACAATTGCAATCTCTCCCATATGGGATTCGAGGTGCGGATAGTTGACGAGTACGTCTCGACAGAAACGTCGATTGATTTCTTCGATGATCTGATACACGCGCGGCAGGAGGCGTTGGTACATCTCGACCGGCCATTTCTCAAGCGCTTCTGCGAGTAGCGTATGGTTCGTGAACGACATGACGCTCTTCGTAATCCGCCACGCCTCGTCCCAACCGTATCCATGCTCATCCATCAAGATGCGCATCAATTCAGGAATTGCGACGACCGGATGCGTATCATTGATATGAATCGCGTAATGGTCGCCTAACTGCTTAAGTGATTTATTTCGCTTCAAATAGGAAGCAAGCATCGATTGAATGCCTGCAGATACAAAAAAGTATTGTTGTTTCAAACGTAATACTTTTCCTTCATACGTCGTATCATCTGGATACAAGAATTCCGAAATGGTAGCAATCGACTGTTTATGTTTCAACAAGTCTTTATACGTCCCTTTCGTCTTCTCTAAATACGCCTCGTCGTCAAGTGGTGATTCGGCGTTCCAAAGACGTAATGTATTCACGACATCATTCTTATAACCGATAATCGGCATATCATACGGAACGGCAAGAACAACCTCGTCTGGATGATGGACGACACGCAATCGATCTCCGATTTGTTTCATCTCAATCCAGCCACCGAAATTAATCTCGACCGCTTTATCCTGACGTCTCGTTTCCCACATGTTCCCGTCACGGAGCCAGTTATCCGGTAGCTCGACTTGATAGCCGTCTACAATTTTCTGTTTGAAGAGTCCATAACGATAGCGAATCCCATTTCCATGCCCAGGTAAACTGAGTGCAGCCAACGAATCGAGGAAGCAGGCGGCCAGGCGCCCGAGCCCCCCATTCCCAAGACCCGGCTCTGGTTCCAACTCGGTAATGTCTGTGAAGTCGTATCCGAGATCTTGCAGTCCGTCTCTAACGAGCTCCAATACGTCTAAACTGAGCAAGTTGTTGTATAAGAAGCGACCTAATAAAAATTCTAGCGAGAAATAGATGACTTGCTTACTGTGTTTTTCTTCTTGACGGTCACGCGTGTGAATCCATTTGGGCATGGCCTGCTCGCGTACCATCGTTGCCAATGTTTGATACACTTCCTGCTCTGTCCCATCCTCGATCGACTTCCCGTTCAATGCGATGAACCGTTCTTTAAATGCGTCGACAAAGCTTTGTTTATCTGTGAACATAAATCAAGTTAGCTCCTTCCACTCATGCGAATAAATGATATAACTCACGATATTGCTTGGCGGATTGTTTCCAGCTATAGTCCGCGGTCATCGCCTGATGGACGAGGGCATGCCAGTTTTCTTTTTCATAGAAGACACGAATCGCTTTTTCGATCGTCGCCAACATCTCATGAGCATTGTAGTTCATGAATCCAAAACCGGTCCCTTCTTGCGTGAACTCGTTGTACGGCTTCACGGTATCTCGGAGTCCACCTGTCTCACGCACGATTGGCAAGGTGCCGTATCGCATGGAAATCAATTGACTGAGACCACAAGGCTCAAAACGTGACGGCATTAAAAAGGCATCCGATCCCGCGTAAATCAAGTGGGCGAGTTCGATGTCAAAACCGATATATGACCCGACTTTCCCTGGGTGAGCAGCTGTCATCTCGTGAACGATTCCTTCATATTCCGGTTGTCCCGAACCGAGGAACGCGAACTGGCAAGGAAGCTGTCCAAGTTCTTCACGGACACCGTTGATTAAATCGAGCCCCTTTTGGTCAACGAGTCGGCTGACAAAACCGATGAGCATGACATCGTCTCGCACTTCAAGACCAAGTCGCTCTTGTAATGCTCGTTTATTCGCAAGCTTTCCTTCTTTGTACGTATCAAGGTTATACGACTGTTCGATTCGTGCGTCTGTGTTTGGATCGTTCGTTGCCAAGTCGATGCCGTTTAAGATCCCTCGGACATCGACCGCGCGATGACGCAACGCCCCGTCTAACCCTTCACCGTAATAGGGTTCCATGATTTCGTCGCGATACGACGGGCTGACGGTCGTGATTTGATCGGAATGGACGATGCCGGCTTTCATGTAATTGACGAGACCGTTATGTTGAATTCCTTCGGCCGTGAAATGTTCAGGACCGAACTGTAGCAATTCTCCAAGAATCTCTTCTGGGAAAATCCCCTGGTATTGTAGGTTATGGATGGTATACACAGTGCGAATGCGTTGATACGCTTCAATATGTTGATAATGGATTCGTAAGAAGGCCGGTAAAATACCTGTCTGCCAGTCATGACAATGCAGGACATCGGGTACGTCTTCCACTTTCCCAATCATTTCGAGTACAGCGCGTGAGAAGAAGGCGAATCGTTCAGCATCATCAAAGTGTCCATATAAGACACCGTCACGTTTAAAGTAATACTCGTTGTCGATGAAGTAATACGTGATGCCGTCCCGCTCTAACTTCAAGACTGCCCCGAACTGTTTGCGCCACCCGACCGGAACAATCAGGTCGAATAAATACTCCATCTCGTCCACATACTCTTCAGCGATTGAGCCATATTTCGGCATGACAACACTGACTTCTTCTCCTAGGCCCGCCACCGCTTGAGGGAGCGAACCGACTACGTCGGCCAGCCCCCCCGTTTTCATGAACGGTGCCGCTTCTGAAGCAACATACCAAATTTTCATAAAATCCTCCTCATACCACTGTTCGTTTCGCGATGACAATCGGTTCGTCGATTGTGCCTCGGATGACCTGTCCTCGTTTTACAACGACTTCTTTATCCAAAATCGCATTTTCAACGACAGCCCCTTCTTCAATGATCGATTTCGATGAAATGATTGAGTTTTTTACACGTGCGTGTTTACTGACTTCAACACCACGGAAGAGAATACTATTTTGCACCTCGCCATGAATCTTACATCCATTTGCCACGAGCGCCTCGTTTACCTTTGACCCTTTCAAATAGCGAGTCGGTGGCTCATGTTTGATTTTCGTATAAATATGCGGGAAGTCATAAATGATGCCTTCGCCACGAAGTAATCGCATGCTTTCGTTATAGTAAGAAAGTACCGAATGAATGACTTGCATTTTTCCGACATAATGGTACCCGTGCACGTGTAAACGATGGAGCTGAGGACGAATGACACCGTCCAACAAGTCATATTCGCCTTTAGAGGTCGCTTCATCAACAAGGCGCATGAAGAGATTCTTCGACATAATGATTGTTTCCGTATATGTGTACTCATCATCCGGTGAGAAGCCTCGCTCAGAGATGCCGACGACGCGGTCATTCTCCCCAAGGCGAATCGGACGGCAGTAGCCACATTTCTGTTCATGAGTCGTATAGGCAAGCGTGATGTCTGCGCCCATTGATTTGTGATGTGCAAGCATGTCGGTATAATCGATTGTCGTCAAGACGTTCGAACCTGTGATGACCACATACGGCTGTTTGCTGCGAATGAAGTGTTCACGGTGCATCGAGAAGTTGGCCAAGTCGCCAAGATACGCTTCCCCGTCCGGTTTCAACGCTGGTGGGAAGATGTGGAGACCACCTTGCGAACGGTCCAAATCCCACTCTTTCCCCGAGCCGAGGTGATCCATCAACGAGCGATACTTGTCTAACGTAAAGATTCCGACTTGATTAATATTTTGTGTGATCATATTCGTCAAGGTGAAGTCAATCAGGCGATAGCGTCCTGAGAATGGGACTGATGCCAGATTACGATGTCCAGTAAATTCCGGAAACAGACCTTGTTCCGTTCCTAAGTTAATGACCCCTAATAAATCGTTCGTCAACAGTAACGCCTCCTTGCGTGTCTCTTTACTCGTATCAAACTCTTTGTTTGAAGACGGTTCCGCTTTCAATGTTTTCGTGTGGTTCAATAACAACGATTTCACCACCCGGCTCGCCTACTGTCGCGCCGTCTTCAATGACTGCACAGCTAGCGACAATGGCTCTGTGAATTGTTACATCCTTCCCGATTCTAGCTCCTGGCATAATCACCGAGTCTTTAACGAGTGAACCTTCTCCGACACGGACGTCGTAGAATAACACTGAATGTTGGACTTCGCCTTCGATATGACACCCTTCGTTAATCACAGACTGTTCGACACAAGCGTCTTTTCCAATATACTGAGGAGTCTGGTTCGGGTTGACCGAATAGATTTTCCACTCCGGGTCATACAAATCGAATGGAGGCTCTTCTTCCAATAGGTCCATATTCGCTTCCCAAAGCGACTGAATCGTACCGACGTCTTTCCAGTAGCCTTTGAATTTATAAGCGAAGACGTCGAGCCCTTGAAGAAGCGTGTTCGGAATGATATTCTTCCCGAAGTCAAAGCTAGACGTTTCGTCTTCAGCATCTTTAATCAAGTGTTCGCGCAAGACGCTCCAGTTGAAGATGTAGATCCCCATCGAGGCAAGGTTACTCTTCGGTTCTTCCGGTTTCTCTTCGAACTCATTGATGCGAAGATCATCCGCTGTGTTCAAAATTCCGAAACGCGGCGCTTCCTCCCACGGCACTTCCATGACAGAGATGGTCACATCGGCTTGTTTTTCTTTATGGGCTTCGAGCATTTTCTCGTAGTCCATTTTATAGATGTGGTCCCCCGAAAGAATCAACACATAATCTGGATCGTAATCATCGATATAGCTCAAGTTTCGATAGATTGCATTGGCCGTCCCTTCGTACCAGTTTTTCCCCGACTGTGCTTGGTAAGGTGGGAGAATGGCTAACCCCCCATTGCGACGATCTAAATCCCACGCCGTCCCGATTCCTAAGTAACGATTCAATTCAAGTGGCTCGTATTGCGTCAATACCCCGACTGTTGTAATTCCCGAGTTCGTGCAGTTTGACAATGGGAAATCGATAATGCGGTACTTTCCGCCGAAATTCACGGCCGGTTTCGCCGTTTTTCGCGTGAGAGGCCCCAATCGTTTTCCTTCTCCTCCCGCAAGGAGCATCGCAACCATTTCTTGCTTCATAAATAATAAGCCTCCTCAAAATCGTGATATACAACCTCTTTTACCCTTTTTCGCCCTTTCCTAAAGTATTCCTTCTCGAATTATTATATGATAACGTTTACATTTTTATTTTTTTGTAAATTGGACGATATAATGTATAGAGAGAGGTGAAATAGATGAGAGCTTGGATTGGAACCTTATTTTTTGCTGGACTTTTGGCCGCTTCCTTGTCACTTGCCACTGCATTGAAAGAAGAGATTGACCAGGCAGATGAAATTCTTTCCTGGGGACAAGAGCTGGTATCGGCACAACCACTCTCGTCAAAGCATGCCATCACACTCGCATACAACGGTGGAAAACAGCAGATTTACTTGACTGGCCGCAGAAATGACGTGTCTCCGAAAGCGTTACCCGAACATATTCAAGATGCGATCACGACCATCGAAGACCGTAAATTTAATGCCCATCCCGGTTATGATTTGAGCGGGATTGTCCGAGCATTTATCAATAACGCGAACGAGACATCTGTCCAAGGTGGGAGTACAATCACGCAACAGTTGGCACGGAACGTGTATCTCACACATGAACGGACATATGAACGAAAAGTGAAAGAGTTATTGCTTGCTCGAGCACTAGAAAAAAATTATAGCAAGAAAGAAATTTTAACAGCTTACAGCAACGTTATTTTTTTTGGACATAATGTATATGGCATTCAATCTGCAGCCGATACATACTTTTCAAGACCGCTCGACGACTTGAATTGGAATCAACTCGCTTACTTGTTGACGGTGCCGAATAACCCGTCACTTTATGATCCGCTCAATCCATCCGACGCCTTTTTCGAGCGAAAGGACCGAATCTTGACGCAACTGTTTGAAGCGGGTGTTCTCTCGAAGAGTGCCTACGATCAGTATCATGGCGTCAAGCTACAAGCGTCGTTTCGCAGTCAATCGATTCAATATCCGGACTACATGGATACTGCCGTCCGCGAAGCGATTCAATTGGTACGGTCACGCTACGACTTAGATGATGCCGAGGCGAGAGATTATTTGTCCACGCATGAAGCGACAATCGAGACTTACTTATCAACCGGGAAGCAGAAACAAGCAAAACAAGTGATGAGTCAACTTCCTCCCGGTGTGAACGGGGGCTATACGGAACTCACACCTCAAGGGAGAATCGTGGCCATGGTCGACTCTGAGATGAAGCAGGTCGGTGAGTTCAACCGAGCGACCCAGGCGTACCGTCAACCAGGTTCCGCAATCAAACCGATCCTCGTGTTCGCCCCATTCATCGAAGAGACGGGAGCGACACTAGACACGGTACTCGACGGTCGTCCGACTTGTTACGGTTCTTATTGTCCCGGAAATAGTCACGACCGTGTGTTAGGCGATGTCTTATTGAAAGATGCGGTCGCTTTCTCGTATAACACCCCTGCCCTCGCCGCCTTCTCAGCAATCGATCAGGAACGCGCGTACAAGACGGCAGACATGATGTTCAGTCAATGGGATGAACAGGACGAGAACTTAGCGAGTGCGCTTGGTGGTCTCACACAAGGCGTCTCCCCAAAAGAACTGGCCGCCGCCTATACCCCGTTCTTAAATAAAGGCGAGTATACATCCGGACATACAATCAAACAAATCACATTCAAGTCCGGTGAACCAACGTTGACCCCGATCTTAACGGAAGAGACAGTCTGGTCTCCGGAAACCATCAGTGAGATGAAAAAAGCGTTATCGACCGTCACCTCATACGGTACAGGTCGCTATGCGAATCAGCTGAAACGTGAGTTTGAGTATCTCGGAGGAAAGACCGGAACAACGAACGACAATAAAGATATGTGGTATGTCGGACTGACCGATCGCACCATCACCGCCATCTGGCTCGGTGCCGATACGCCCCGTCCGTTTCCGGAACTCGCCAACCGTGCGTATCCGGCGATTGTTTGGACACAGGCACATCAATAAAAGGAGTCAGCCACTGAAAAGTGGACTGACTCCTTTGCTTATGTTCGACGTTCAATCTGAAGTCGATAGGCTCCCCAATGCTCCTTTAACTCGTCGTGATCAATGAGTTTCCAAGGATTGAAACGAACTTGACCATGTTTGTTGAAAAAGAGTCCTTCTCGCACACAGTAACTCGCATGAATCAGTTGCCCTTGGTCGTTCCAATACGTCAGGACGTCATTCGACCTTGGCACATCATCCTTTACGGTTTCGTACCCACTTCGCTTTATGGTCTGAAGGAACGTCTCCGGATGAACCCATTGGTGAACGATCCGTTCGTTACCTGTGACCGCAAACAACGTCGCCGCGAGACAGTTACTTCCCTCCTGGATGGGAAACCGATTTGCATAGTCCGCAAGATGCGAGGCAATCGAGTCATCTCCGGGTTCCCCTTCCCAACGATCCCACTCCTTCGCATAGTCGAGCAGAAGAGAATGACGCATCTCGATGTCGAGCTCATTCCAATTTTGCGGATGCAACACGATGACATGGGTGCCGTCCTTCTCTACAATGGCCTCATTCGATAGACGTTTCATCTGCTCGACCGATATCGGCAAAACAAGACCACGATGGGTCGTCACTTGGAATTCCATTAAACGTGTTTTGACGTGCTCCTGTAACTCCTTCAAAAAGCCAGAGAACGCATGGACGACATGGGTCACGTCCTGACCCATCTGCCATGTCACATATGGATTCGTGATATCGGGTCTGCGATAAAGCGGATGATTGAAAAATTCCTGCCTCGGAATCACGAGACAGGAACTCGGTATATCCTCAAGAAACGAAGAATCAATCCAATACAAGGTTTCCTCTGGGACAAATGATTGACTCCATGCTTCAATCACATCCGAGGTCGGTTTAAAAGAATGATTCATAAGATGATATCTCCGACAGAGTTAAACAAGCGGAGGACCGACCAACCTAACCCACTGATCAACGTCGCCCACATGACGGCCTGCATAAGCAATAAGCCGATGGCTCGTGGGACGGACATCGATTGGCTTACTTGCCAGACATAGTAAAAGAGATACATCAAGAGCGTTCCTACGAGGACCGCGATGACGGCGAGTAACGTGTTCAAAAAGAGAAAGCTGATTCCAGACCCGATGAGGAAGATGATGGCCCCAGGTTTGAGCCGATGAAGCGACGTGCCATTCGTCTCGCGCGCAAAAAAGGCGAAACCGAGTTGATTGAACGTATCGGCCACCAATTTGAATGCGCTAAACAACATAAAGAAAATCGTAAAGAATACGACGAGCACGAGCACTTTCGTCTCTTGCACGGATAATAGTTCGATAATTTCACTATATACGCCAATTTGATTCAGCCATTGGATCACGTACTCGGAGGTCGCAATCGCAAGTGACATCGAAAACAAAATAATTCCGATGAGTGGGGCATAGCTCAGTAAGTACACATTCGTTTTCATGTTCCTTCTCCAATTTCACAGTAATTTCTTATATTCAGTGCAATTCACCTACCAAGTATATTATACTATTTATAGTTATGGAGAATAAAAGGGGGATTTTTGGATGGGCCTATTATTGATGGTTGGAATCAGCGTCGTCTTCCTCGCAGCGATTTTGACAGCTGGATATAACCGTAAACCTGAGGGTAACGAATAAGAGCCGGGATTCTTACGAATCCGGCTCTTTTTTATTTCAATCCTGCATATCCCTGTTGGCGAAGCGCCTCATATACGATGATGGCTGCTGTATTCGATACATTCAATGAACGGACGAGGTTCGATTGCGGCAGACGGATGCAGCGATCTAAATTGTTCTCGATGACTTCCATCGGTAACCCTTTCGTCTCACGACCAAAGACAAAGAAGTAGTCACCGTCTACATCTGAAACGTCTAAATCACTCGGGTATTGTTCCCCGTACTTCGTAATATAAAAGAACTGACCATCCGGATGCTTCTCCCACAGCTCTTCTAACGAGTCATGATAGCGTACATCGACAAATTGCCAATAGTCGAGACCGGCACGCTTTAACATCTTATCATCCGTCGAGAACCCGAGCGGACGAATCAAATGAAGCACCGAGTTCGTCGCCGCACACGTACGTGAGACGTTCCCTGTATTTGCTGGTATTTCTGGTTGAAACATTACGACATGAATTGCCATGGTTGATTTCCCTCACTTTTTCATTTCAAATTCTAGAAGGCGTTGTTTCTCAGCCAATCCTCCCGCAAAACCGACAAGCTTCCCACTACTTCCAATGACACGGTGACACGGAAATAGAATCGGCAACGGATTTCGATTGAGCGCCTGACCGACGGCGCGAACGGCTTTCGGCCGACCGATTTGTTCAGCAATTTGCTTATATGTGCGTGTCTCGCCATAAGGAATGGTCAAGAGCGCATCCCAGACCTCCTGTTGAAACGGTGTCCCGTTCATTTCAACGTAGGCACGATCTGCTTCTTGAAACCCTGTCCGCTCGACTCGCGTCATAAGATCCCGCAACCATTCAGGCACCTCGTCAGTCGGCTCATGTGTTGTGAACTCAAGAGCCGTCAGTTTGCCTGCTGCGTTTAATTCATACGCTAACGTTCCCCATTTAGACGACACGATCTTCATGTGCCCACTCCTCTCGATAGATACGAATCTCTTCATGAACCATGTCAGACGTTTCATTCCGTTCAATCTCTTCAAATATCGAATCGGCCTCAGGTCCAAGAATCGCACCGATTGCCCAAACAGCCGTCGCGCGCATGTCTTCGCGTTCATCCTGTTTGATGAATTCCCGTAAGATTGGAATCGCTGAAGGCTCACGGTAGTGCGCGAGTGCTAAAATCGCATTTCGTTGAATCGGTTTCTTCCCGCGCCATGCGCCCGATAAATGTCCGAACTTTTGTTTGAACTCCCGGTTGCTCAATGTCAGAAGAGGCTCTAAGAGCGGTTTGACGATCTCAGCTTCCGGTAACAGTTCTTCGTGGTGACGCCAGTCCTTTTTGCGGTTATATGGACAGACTTGCTGACACGTGTCGCATCCATATAATCGCCCCCCAAGCTTCGACCGAAACTCTCGTGGCATCAACGTCTTCATCTGTGTGAGATAGGCGATACAGCGCTTCGCATCGAGGACACCCGGCTCAACAAGGGCCGTCGTCGGACACGCTGTCATACACTTATTGCAATCTCCACATCCGTCTTCAATCGCTTCATCCGGTGGTAAGTAAACATCTAAAATCATTTCGCCCAAATAAAGATAGGATCCTTTCTCAGGAGAGATGATGGAACAGTTTTTCCCACTAAACCCAATCCCCGCACGTTCTGCGACGGCACGGTCCACGAGTTCACCCGTATCGACCATCGAACGCGTCCGCACGTTTGGAACCAATTCTTCAATGTACGCTTGAAGCTTCTCTAATCGATTGCCGACCGCCCGATGGTAATCGAGTCCCCATGAGGCCCGAGCAAACAACCCTCGTCTCTCGCCAGCGACACTCCGAGGAGCATCTTTTAACTTACTTGGATAGGCGATGGCGATCGCAATGATCGACTGTGCCTCTTCAAGGAGAAGTTCAGGATTTGTGCGTTTCTCTAAATCCGGTTCTTCGAATCCAGAGGCATATCCTTTCTCCTGTTGTCGAACAAGTCGTTGTTTCATGACGATGAACGGATCAGCTGTCGTCACTTTCAACTCATCAATCCCGATGGTTTCGGCATACGCTAAGATTTGTTGTTTTAATGTGTACGGGTCCATTCCGTTCACCTCCTCTATATATTTTCGCATACAAAAAATCTCTCCGCCACTCGGCAGAGAGATATGAAGCGGGTGAAGAGAATCGAACTCTCGTCATCAGCTTGGAAGGCTGAGGTTTTACCATTAAACTACACCCGCATGAAATATTGTTGTCGTTCAAGCGACTATAGTTAATATACACCTATACTATTAATCTGTCAACAAGTATTCATAAGTTTTTCTAAAGTCACTCAATAAAATATTTCGCTATATCTTAATGGTTTAATAGTTTAAATCATGAATTAGTGAATCTTTAGCGCCAACAAATAAAATATCTATCACGACAAGTATCCAAATCAATCAGACTTATTTGGATTTTTTTATCGTGTTCACCACCCCAGTACTCTCTTTCAAATCATTCAAATTATAGTACCATCCTCCTGCATTATTTGATGGCGGATGAGGATTATTCGGAAGTTCACAAAGCAAACGCAATAAATAAAATTTATATTTTGGGGCCTTGTCAAAATCAAAGTCTTTGTACCGACTAGTAATATACATTGTGAGTTCTTTTTTTATGTTTTCTGGTATATCAAATTGATTAATGTCCCTTTCCCAACTTTTCATCTCGATAGGGAACGTTCGATCTATATTGTAAATTTTGTTCATTACACCACCATTCGCTTGACGAAATGTTATATATTTCGTAGGTGTATAATTATATCCATTCGAGATAGGATGAGCATGCACGAAGCATTTTTCGATTAAATGAATTGTTTGTCCAGCAGCAACTGACAAAACAATAGAGCTTTCACTTTCTGTTATTTTTGATTTCAAAAACCATACCCCCATGACTTAGTTTTTCTATAGCTTTTCCTGATGTACTATTTCTTTCATAAATAATATGTCTAACTACTGATAGTTAGTTACAAAAAAAAAAACTCTCATACCGTTTCACAAAAATCATTTTATCGCTTTATATATATCACTTTAAATTACATTGATTTACAAATCAACATGGAATAAATATGAAATTAAAATAAAAAAAGACCCTAACCTCAGTTAGAGTCATACGGATACCGGTGGTCGGAGTCGAACCGACACTCCAGAGGAACACGATTTTGAGTCGTGCGCGTCTACCAATTCCGCCACACCGGCATATTATGTTGGAGGCGCCAGTCGGAATCGAACCGACGATAAAGGAGTTGCAGTCCTCTGCCTTACCACTTGGCTATGGCGCCAAAAGTCATTGGAGCGGAAGACGGGATTCGAACCCGCGACCCCGACCTTGGCAAGGTCGTATTCTACCACTGAACTACTTCCGCAAAATGGCTGGGCTGGAAGGGATCGAACCTTCGCATGTCGGAATCAAAATCCGATGCCTTACCACTTGGCTACAGCCCAATAATAATGGGGCGACTGAAGGGAATTGAACCCTCGAATGCCGGAATCACAATCCGGTGCGTTAACCACTTCGCCACAATCGCCATGATGAAATTAAAACAGGGGCAGCAGGAATCGAACCCGCGCTGACGGTTTTGGAGACCGTAGTTCTACCGCTAAACTATGCCCCTAAGTGGTGGGGGGGGGCGGATTCGAACCGCCGAACCCGAGGGAGCGGATTTACAGTCCGCCGCGTTTAGCCACTTCGCTACCCCCCCACATATGGTGGCTTTGGACGGAATCGAACCGCCGACACAAGGATTTTCAGTCCTTTGCTCTACCAACTGAGCTACAAAGCCATATGTAGTATGATTGATTTTAAAATAAAAATGGCGGTCTCGACGGGATTCGAACCCGCGATCTTCTGCGTGACAGGCAGACATGTTAACCCCTACACCACGAGACCGGACTTAATTGCGGGGGCCGGATTTGAACCGACGACCTTCGGGTTATGAGCCCGACGAGCTACCAGACTGCTCCACCCCGCGACGATATAAAATTAAATGGTGACCCGTACGGGATTCGAACCCGTGTTACCGCCGTGAAAGGGCGGTGTCTTAACCGCTTGACCAACGGGCCATTACATATTTGAAAAACTGGCGGAGAGCAAGGGATTCGAACCCTTGAGACGGTTTTGCCGCCTACACGAATTCCAATCGTGCTCCTTCGGCCACTCGGACAGCTCTCCAAAAGAGAAAGTGGCTCCGCAAGTAGGATTTGAACCTACGACCTACCGGTTAACAGCCGGTTGCTCTACCACTGAGCTATTGCGGAACGATCTTGCCTGGCAACGTCCTATCCTCACAGGGGGAGATCCCCCAACTACTTTCGGCGCTGAGACGCTTAACTTCCGTGTTCGGCATGGGAACGGGTGTGGCCGTCTCGCTATCGCCACCAGACAACTATTATATTAACATTATTTATCGATAATGTCAACATATTTTAGAGAGATTGTTCTCTCAAAACTGAGGATTCATCAACACAAACCATAGACTAGATCAAAGCCTCGACCGATTAGTATCATTCAGCTCCACGTGTCGCCACGCTTCCACCCATGACCTATCTACCTCATCGTCTCTGAGGGGTCTTTCTTGATTGCTCAAAGGGAAATCTCATCTTGGAGGGGGCTTCATGCTTAGATGCTTTCAGCACTTATCCCGTCCGCACGTAGCTACCCAGCGGTGCTCCTGGCGGAACAACTGGTACACCAGCGGTGCGTCCATCCCGGTCCTCTCGTACTAAGGACAGCTCTCCTCAAATTTCCTGCGCCCACGACGGATAGGGACCGAACTGTCTCACGACGTTCTGAACCCAGCTCGCGTACCGCTTTAATGGGCGAACAGCCCAACCCTTGGGACCTACTCCAGCCCCAGGATGCGATGAGCCGACATCGAGGTGCCAAACCTCCCCGTCGATGTGGACTCTTGGGGGAGATCAGCCTGTTATCCCCAGGGTAGCTTTTATCCGTTGAGCGATGGCCCTTCCATGCGGAACCACCGGATCACTAAGCCCGACTTTCGTCCCTGCTCGACTTGTAGGTCTCGCAGTCAAGCTCCCTTCTGCCTTTGCACTCTTCGAATGATTTCCAACCATTCTGAGGGAACCTTTGGGCGCCTCCGTTACTGTTTAGGAGGCGACCGCCCCAGTCAAACTACCCGCCTGACACGGTCCTCCAGCCGGATCACGGCTGCGAGTTAGAGACTCTATACGCAAAGGGTGGTATCCCAAGGGTGTCTCCACCGAAGCTGGCGCTCCGGCTTCACAAACTCCCACCTATCCTGTACATCGCGTACAAAGCCTCAATATCAGGCTGTAGTAAAGCTCCATGGGGTCTTTCCGTCCTGTCGCGGGTAACCTGCATCTTCACAGGTACTATGATTTCACCGGGTCTCTCGTTGAGACAGTGCCCAAATCGTTACGCCTTTCGTGCGGGTCGGAACTTACCCGACAAGGAATTTCGCTACCTTAGGACCGTTATAGTTACGGCCGCCGTTTACTGGGGCTTCGGTTCAGTGCTTCTCTTGCGATGACACATCCCCTTAACCTTCCAGCACCGGGCAGGCGTCAGCCCCTATACTTCATCTTGCGATTTAGCAGAGACCTGTGTTTTTGCTAAACAGTCGTTTGGGCCTATTCACTGCGGCTTATGTTTCCATAAGCGTCCCTTCTCCCGAAGTTACGGGACCATTTTGCCGAGTTCCTTAACGAGAGTTATCCCGCGCGTCTTAGAATTCTCATCTCGCCTACCTGTGTCGGTTTGCGGTACTGGCGCCGACCTCCTCACTAGAGGCTTTTCTTGGCAGCGTGAAATCCGGTGCTTCGCCCTACGGGCTCCACGTCACAGCTCAACCTTGTATGCCGGGCGGATTTGCCAACCCGACGGCCTCGCTGCTTGTCCGTGCACTTCCAGTCGCACGGTCACCTTATCCTTCTGCGTCCCCCCATCGTTCAAACGGTGGTACGGCGGTACAGGAATATCGACCTGTTGTCCATCGCCTACGCCTTTCGGCCTCGGCTTAGGTCCAGACTAACCCTGAGCGGACGAGCCTTCCTCAGGAAACCTTAGGCTTTCGACGGAGGGGATTCTCACCCCTCTTTTCGCTACTCACACCGGCATTCTCACTTCCAAGCGCTCCACGGCTCCTCACGATACCGCTTCACTGCTGCTTGGAACGCTCTCCTACCATCCCTTACGGGATCCATAGCTTCGGTGGTATGTTTAGCCCCGTTACATTTTCGGCGCGGCGCCACTCGACTAGTGAGCTATTACGCACTCTTTGAATGGTGGCTGCTTCTAAGCCAACATCCTAGTTGTCTGTGCAGCGCCACATCCTTTTCCACTTAACATACACTTGGGGACCTTAGCTGATGGTCTGGGCTGTTTCCCTCTCGACTACGGATCTTATCACTCGCAGTCTGACTCCCGAGTACAAGTTGCTGGCATTCGGAGT